>JAWVFI010000110.1:0-29584 GCA_033856235.1 Blastocatellia bacterium
CGTGACCTTGCGATCGACAGGGTCCGTCTGTTGGGCCACAGCTCCGCCGGAGCTTATCAGGCAAACCAGGGCCAGCGAGAAGAGCGTCAGTAATAAGCGTAGCTGTGCCACGAAAAGCCCGATGCGCCTGAAGGAGAATTTTGTAACGCAAACTTTAGTTTGCGTAAACCGTTAAGACAAATCGCAAACTAAAGTTTGCGTTACAAATTATGAAAGCGAATGGATGCTAGCATAAACGGTTAACGATCCACGAATTCGCACTAAGAACGGAGAGAAGGTGCCGTTCCGCTCTTGGTAGCGCAAACTTTAGTTTGCGATGGCGGGAAGATCCCAAACTGAAGTTTGCGTTACATGGGTCAGGGGGCGTTGTAGACGGTGAAGTTGTCCCAACGATTCACTAGCCCCAGTCCACGGGAATTATTGTAGAGGCCGGAACCCGTCGCCTGAGCCAGGGTGCTATTGCTAGTGGAGTAGAGCAGGGCGCCATCCGCGTAAACCGCCAACTCGCCCGAATTTTTTGTTACCGCTCTGAGCGTTGTCCAACTAGCGGGCATGACGATTGCGCTTGCCAGATTCACGCGCTGCCCGTCCACGTAATAACCGACTGCTAGTCGACGCGGATCGGAATCGACCGCCCCGGCACTGGTGTAGGCAAAGAAAAAGCTGCCTCCGTTGAGAACGCGAAAGCAGAGACCCGTGTCCAGCCCGCTCCCATTTGTTCCCGCGTGCCGGTCAACGCGCGTGTCCAGGTTCCCGGAAATCGACCCGGTCGTCACCCACGTCAAAGAGATGTCGTTGCCCAACATCACTGCGCGCCCGTTCAGAATTCCAAACGGCAGCGAGTTACCCTGATTTATTTGCCAGGCCTTCGTACCCGCCGAACCGCCTTCGGTGACGCCGAGCCCGCCCTGCCCATTGAAAAGAAGCGTGACATTCGGGCGTGAAAACGAATCGAAGATGCGGGCGCCAGTAGGAACTGCCGGCGGATTAGCGACATTCACCGGCGCTGGGGCCGTCCCGGCCGCAAAGTTTGGCGCGGTGGGATCAATTACAAACTCCGGTGTCGGATTACCGGGAGAGGAAAAGGAAAAACCATTGAGCATATCGAGCAGTATCCCCGGGTGGGATTGTCCCGCATATCCGTTAGATAGATCAGCGACTGTAGGCGCCGGGCGAAAATAATAACTGAGCAAATTGCCATCGCGGTTGAAAACGGTTTGCGGCGCGAAGCTCGATTCCACCCGGGTCTTATCAACGCCGGTAGGATCTTCGCGCGGGTTTGCGACTTCGTAGCCACGCAGTTGCGCAATGCGACCGTCAAAATTGTTGTGATTCGATCCTCCCATAAATAGCCAGCCGCCGCCGCCGGCGGGTCCCGGCGTCCGCCGGGGTCCCCTGAATGGAGTCTTGCCGACGGGCACGCCATTCAGATAAGTGGTGATGTTTTGTCCGTCCCAGCCCACCGCAAAGTGTCCCCATTCACCTGGCGCCGGTCCCTGATCACTTCGGAAGTAGTTCTGGTGCGTGACTCCATCAAAGATGTCGCCGATAAACTCGTAACGACCTGGCTCACTTGAACCCAGGTTGGCGAAACCAAACAGCAAGGCGTGCGCCCCACCGTAGCCGTCGGACAAAAGATAAGTAGCGCCGGCATGGTTGCCAGGCATCGCCCAGAACTCCCAGAAGAAGTGTCCCAGATCGACGTCCGGATCCCAGTAAGGGCCGTAATAAACTGTTTTCGGTGTGCCATCAAATTCCAGCACGTAGCCCTCATCCACCGGCTGCGTCGCGGTGGCGAGAAAGTCAGTCGTCTGATCGTCAGTAAGGTTGTTAAAGGTCTGGCTGGCGGGACTAAACGTAAACCAGTTCTGTTCGATCGAAGGCGTCAGCGTGTAGCTACCTGGCGGAACCGCGAACGAGTAACTACCATCAGCAGATGTGAACGTGGCGGTGGATTGCGAACCACCAATGGTCATGGTTACGCCGGCAAGACCCAGTCCAGCGTCATCCACCATGCGCCCCGCAATGTGGTAACGCAGCAGGCCATTGAAATCCGCTTGCTGATTGTTGCTCAGATTGTTGAAGGTCAGGCTGCCGGGAGTGAACGTGTAGTGCGCCCTGGAAGGCGTCACGATGTAATCAAAACCAGCGGTCACATTCGTAAACGAATAGTTACCGCCAGCGTCAGTAGTTGTCGTGGCCTGCGACCCATTCAACGCGACGTTTATTCCAGGCAGACCGTTCGGGCCATCAGCGATGCGGCCGCCGATTGTATAAGCCCGGCGCTGGCCGGTGAAGTTTAACGTCACGTCACTCGTCAGTGGTTGGGTAGTTTGGGACGTAAACGTGAAGACTCCGCTGTTCTGTGGCGTGACTGTGTAGCTGTAACCCGCCGGCACATAGCGAACATAGTAACCTGCAGCGTCAGCCGGAATCAGAACTTGTGACCCGGAGAATGCGACGCTCCATCCTGCCAGGCCCTTCGTCCCATCCGTGATGCGCCCACTGATGGCGTAACTTCGCCGCAAGCCATCGAAATTGAGAGTCAGATCACTCGTCAGCAGGCTCGTGCTTTGGAACTCGAACGTGAAGACATTGGTGTTCGCCGGGGTCACCGTATATCCGAAGCCTGCCGGCAAATTCGCAAATGAATAGTTGCCGAGGGCGTCAGTCGTGGTCGCCGCCGTTGACCCGTTCAAGGCGATTCGCACTCCCGCCAGTCCGTTCGCCCCCTCAGTGATGCGTCCGCTGATTGTGTAAACTCGCCGCTGGCCGTCGAAGTTAAAAGTCAGGTTAGTCGTTAGTGCGCTCGTGATTTGCGGTGTGAACCTGAAGACATTGGTGTTCGCCGGCGTCACCGTATATCCGACCCCTGCCGGCAAATTCGCAAATGAATAGTTGCCGAGGGCGTCAGTCGTGGTCGCCGCCGTTGACCCGTTCAAGGCGATTCGCACTCCCGCCAGTCCGTTCCCACCGTCGGTAATGCGCCCGCTGATGGCGTAACTACGACGCAAGCCATTGAAATTGAAAGTCAGATCACTTGTCAGCGGGCTCGTGCTTTGAAGCTCGAACGTGAAGACATTGGTGTTCGCCGGCGTTACGGTGTATCCGAACCCCGCGGGCAAATTGGCGAAAGAGTAATTGCCGCCGTTGGCGGTGATCGTTGTTCCTATGTTTGTTCCAGCGGCGCTGGTTAGTGTTACTTGCAGGCCGTCCAAACCCTGGCCCGCCTCGTCCCGCACGACCCCAGCGATGTTGTGCGCTTGCCGGGTGGCTATGAAATTGTTTGACTGGTTATTGCTCAGATTCGAGAAAGTTCGGCTGGATGGGCTGAAGTCATAGAAAGTTTTCGCAGGCGTCAACGTGTAGTTGCCCCCCGCCGCGGCCACGGAAAACTGGTAAGCGCCGGTCCCGCCAGTTACCCGTTGATTTTGTGGTCCACCTAAACCTTCACTCAAACTAAGCATGACCCCACTGATGCCGAGACCGCTTTCCGTCACCGTCCCCGAGATTGCGTATGGCGGCGCCGGAGTCGGGCCCGCCCCAACATCATCGGCCGGCCCGCCACCTTTATGACCTATCGCGAGGCGGACTCGATTACTGGCAATGCCCTGGTGAAATACCCGCACCAGAAGATCGCCGGGGTCGTTGAAGTCGCTACTCAGAATCAGCACCACCGCGGTGAGCGACGGTTGATCGGGAACTGGCCCAAGGTACTCTACCGGGAGATTGTAAAACCTGTGCGCCCCATCCTCCGCGTCGGCGGTCACCGCCAACAGGGTCTCGCCCGGCTGTAATGAAAGGTTAAGGGCAAATAGCATCACTCGCGTTTTATGATCCGCGTTCCAGGAATGCGACGAGATGGTAGCAAAAGGCTCCGGTGTGAAGGTCACCGATTCCAGCGCCACAGCGCGGGTGGAGGTGGCCTCGCTCACCAATATCGGAATTGGTGTTTGGGCTTTGCTCAACAGAGGGCTCGCGGCGATCAGGATGAAGAGGCAGACCAACCGGGCGAGCAGGCGTTGTCGCGGTGACACGACGCAGTTGCTCACACTGGATTTTGCGAGGCGCAGCGAATCGGAATTGAGGGTTGACCGTTGCGGGTTAATCATGCCAAAACACTTCCGCGGGAGAAGGCCCATTATATTTGAATCACAACGCGCCTGTCAGTACGTTTCGTTCTGCTGCTGAATGACCCCGAAAAAACTAAGCCTGATGATTGTGGCCGGTGAGCCTTCGGGCGACGCCCACGGAGCCAGCCTGGTGCGCGCGCTCCATGAGGCGGCGCCCGACGTGTCATATGAATTCTTCGGCTCGGCCGGACCATTGATGCGCGAGGCCGGCGTGGAGTCTGTGGTCCGCGCCGACGACCTGGCCATCATGGGAATCCTGGAAGTGGCCCGAGTGTTCCCACGGTTTCTGCGCGCTTTTCGGCAGCTAAAGCGCGCCGCCTTCGAGCGACGCCCCGACGCAGTGATCCTGGTTGATTGGCCGGAGTTCAACCTGCGCCTCGCGCGTGCGCTTCATCGCGACGGTCTGCGCGTCATCTACTATATCAGTCCTCAGGTATGGGCCTGGCGTTCCTATCGCGTGCGCAACCTGCGGCGCGATATCGATTTGTTGCTTTCGATTCTGCCGTTTGAGAAAGAATGGTTTGCAGAGCGTGGCATGAACGAAGTTGAATTCGTGGGCCATCCTCTGGCCGGCGAAGTTCACGCCAAGTTCGATCGCGCAGAGTTTTGCCGGCGGACTAAGCTTGATCCGAAACTGCCAATCATCACTCTTCTGCCAGGCAGCCGTCGCAAAGAGATTGAACGCATTCTGCCGCTGATGCTGGAAGCCGCCGCGCTTATATCCGCGCGCCATCCGCAAATTCAATTCGTAGTGGTCGTCGCACCCAGCCGTTCATCAGACGAGATACGAAAGATCGTGCGGGCGCAGCGATCGCTGCCAGAGCCGCTGCCCTCGTGCCTGCACATTGTGATCGCTGAATCGCGCGAAGCCCTCGCCGCTTCAGACGCTGCAGCAGTAGCCAGCGGCACCGCGACGTTGGAAGCGGCACTGCTGGAGACGCCAATGGTCGTCGTTTACAAAGAGTCAGTGATCAATTGGCATGTCCTGGGAAGCCTGATCAACGTGGACCACTACGGCCTGGTAAACCTCGTCGCGGGTGAGCGCGTCGTAACCGAGTTGATGCAAAACGAACTAACCGGCGATCGTTTGGCAACCGAACTCGTGGCCCTGCTCGATCACGATCAAAACGCCGAGGTGCGAGAACGGCTTCATGAAGTTGCGGAGCAATTGGGTGCGGGCGGCGCATCTCAACGCGCCGCCGAGCTGGTGCTCGCTAAGGTTCAGGAATGGAAAACGCCCCTGTGGCCGGAGGCGGAAAGAGAAAAGTGAGCAAGCTAAAGCTTGAACTCCATACGCCGGTCACGCACGTTGAGGCTTCCAACCCAACCGGTGTATAGAGTTCAAACTTTAGTTTGTTCCGGCAGCCGAAAATCAGGAAGTGACGAAGCCTCCCACTGCCTGCTCCCACTGCCTGCTCCTGCCGTCTGCTCCCGCTGACTATTTCCTTCCTGGTTCTGATCCGCGTTTTATCTGCGTTCATCTGCGGCTAATTTCGTTTCTTCCAATTTCTTCAGCCGCTCGCGCAGATCCTTAATCTCCTGGCGCATCTGCGGCAGGCGGCCGAGGTGGGCGTTCATGCGTTTGTAGTCATCGAGGGGCTGAATCGGAATTCCCCACCACATGCCCGGCCGCACGATCTTGCCGGGCAGGATGCCGGCCTTTGAGCCAATGACGGCTCCACTCAGTACGCGTATGTGATCGCCGAATCCTACCTGGCCGCCGATAATTACATCGTCTTCGATCGTCACGCTGCCGCTGATGCCGGTTTGCGCGGCGATGATCACGCGCTCGCCAATATCCACGTTGTGGCCGACGTGGACCAGATTGTCGATCTTGCTGCCGCGACCGATGCGCGTTTGGCCCAGCGCCCCGCGATCCACCGTGGTATTCGCGCCAATCTCGACGTCATCTTCGATCGTCACGGTGCCCATCTGCGGAAACTTATGATGCTTCAGTTCATCGCGCACGTATCCGAAACCATCGGCGCCCACGATGACTCCGGCGTGCAACACTACGCGAGCGCCTACGGCCACATTGTCATAGAGCACGACGTTGGGATGAATCACGCAATCATGACCGATGACTACGTTATCTCCGATACTGGCTCCGGCGTGAATCTCGGTGCCGGTTTGAATTCGCGTGTTATCTCCAACAGTGACCAGGGGACCGATATATACACTGAGATCAACGTCGGCGCTATCGGCGACGATCGCGCTGTCATGCACCATGGGATCGCGTCGCTGGCGCGGATACAATAGTTCGGCGATTAAGGCGAATGCTAGTTTCGGCTTTGCTACCTCGAGCCGGCAGGGGAAATCGATGGGCGCGCCGGCGGGAACTATCAGGCACGAAGCGTGACTACTCGTCGCTGAGCCGAAGAACTTTTCGTCATCTATAAAGGCGATATCGCCAGCGACTGCCGCTTCGAGGCTGGCGACACGAGTGATCAGCACGCTGCCGTCGCCGATGAGATGGCCGCCGACATGGGCCGAGAGTTCAGCTACGGTTAGAGATTTGGTTTCCGACATAAGAAATCGCTCTACAGATGTAAGCTGAAGCTTGAACTCTATACGCCTGTCCGAGGCGTTGAGGCTTCGATCCCCACAGGTCTATGGAGTTCAAACTTTAGTTTGCGCTGATAAGAAAACCCAAACCAAAACTTGAATCTATACGCCGCTCTCCGCGGCTGATTGTTCATGCGATCCAGCCCTGATAAACCCTCTTTGCGATCCGCGAATGAAGCTTACCAGATGGGCCACGTTTTCATCCTGCATCTGTGCGAGTTCAACCAGGGCCTCCTCCAAAGGCAAGCCCGATCGAAACAGATGCTGGAAACTATTCTTCAGGGTGCGCCGCGCTTCACCCGAGAAACCAGCGCGGCGCAAACCAACAGAATTCACTCCCCTGACCCGCGCCGGGTTCCCATCTGTAATAAAGAACGGCAACACATCCTGAACGATCTTGGATTTGCCTCCCACCATGGCGTGCCGGCCAAAACGCACAAACTGATGCGCCCCGACATTGCTGGACAGGAACACATGATCCTCGACCGTGATGTGTCCGGCGAGGGCCGCGCCGTTGGCAAAGATATTGTCATCACCGATGCAGCAATTGTGCGCAACATGAACGCCGATCATCAAAAAGTTTCGGTTGCCGATGCGCGTCGTCTCACCTTCGCCGCTGGCCCGGTGCAGGGTCACGAATTCGCGAATCAGGTTGTCGTCTCCAATTATCAACCGACTGGCTTCGCCTTTGAACTTTACGTCCTGCGGCTCGCCCCCCAGCACGGCATGCTCGAAAACCCGGTTGCGCCGTCCCAGCGTGGTGAATTTCTTGATGACCGCGTGCGCGCCAATCTCGCAACCTTTGCCGATAGTCACTTCATCTTCGATGACTACGTAGGGGCCGATCGCGACTTCGGCAGCGACGCGAGCCGTGGCGCTGACAATTGCGGTGGAGTGGATATTCATCAAACGGAAGGGCAGGATACTATTGGATCGGCCCTAATTTGTGTAACGCAAATTGCTAGTTTGCGATGGGCGAATAAGATTGCCTCAGCGCGCAAACTAACAGTTTGCGTTACGGAAAATCAAATTAGGACAACTACGGTAGTGGGCCACCGTTCCAGGTTCACTGAAAGCAGTTGCGAACGCTGACGTCAGCGGACGGGATTAGTTTTGTTGTGGCACTGTCAACTCTCTGATCTTGCACGCCGTGGCGTACTCAGGGGTCTTCACGAACCAGTTGTAGTTCGCATCCTGATTAAAGGTTTTACAAAAAGCGTCGTCGATCTTGATTACCTCTTTGGCTTCCGCGATCGCTTCCGTCTGTTTACCGGCTTTCCAATAGGCAAGACACAGGTTGTAGTGGCCCCAGATATACTTGGGCTCCAGGGTCGTCAAATTCTTCAAAGTCTCAATGGCTTCCGACGTTTTCCCCGCTCTCATCAGCGCATATCCCTTGGAGTTATGCAGCTTGGGATTATCGGTATCCAAAGCCACCGCTTTATCATATTCCGCGGCAGCCAGTTGAAATCTTCCGCTGCTGGCGTAGGCCTTAGCCAGGTTTGCGTGTTTTAGCGCCTCATCCTGTTGGTGCTTTTCCGCTTCCAATGCATCAGCAGCAACCTTTTCCCTCTGGGCTGCCGCATTTGCCTCTTCTGCTTTCTTCGTCGCCTTCCGCATTTGCCAGTAGCCAAAGCCTAACGAACTGACAATAACCACGAACGCAATCGACAATACCGTCAGCGCCACTTTCATCCGCCGGCTGCTTTCGCGTTCCTGCTTTCGTTCCGCTTCCTGTTGTTCCTCGGCCCGGCGCTGCTGCTCTTCCCGCCGGATCTTTTCTTCCTGTTGCGCGGCCACAACTCGGCGACGCCAGTTAAGAATCGCCTGGGCCAATACGTCATGGAAAATTTCGTAGCGCGTCGTCTCTCCGGGAGCCTGAATGGTTCGCAGAATGCGCATGTCGGGCGCGCTGAGGCGAGTCAGAATCGCCTGCACCTGGCTTTCCTTCAAGTCGGTCCATGAAACCAGCGCGGCGGCCTCTTGCGCGATCTTAGAGCCTGACGGTGTGACCAGGTAACGCAGGATGCCGGCGGCATCGTGGTGCTCGGCCTCAGTGAGTTTGCTCATGACCGTGTCGAGATGCGTGCGCGCAATGTTCTCCGCGCGGCCCAGCTTTTCGAAAGTTTGCAAACGCAGCACGTTTGAACCCTGGGCGGTTTCCTCGTCCCACAACCGCGTCATCACGACTTGCAGGAACGGAGTTTCGATCGGCACGGCGCCGGGCTGCGATTTTTCGCCTACTTGTCCCTGGCCCGCCTGCTCCGAAGAAACTTTTACCGTACTCAGATCGTCCAGCACCGCTTCGACTACGGCCGGCTCGATGGTCATCGCCGTTTGGCCCGTCTGTTCCCGGCTGTACTCTTCGAGTGGTTTGGTGATGGCATCGCGCGCAGCATCGCGATCGAGGTGCTCCAGGCGCAGCAGGTTATTCAACAAACTGGGGATGCGGCCCTGGAAACGATCCAACTTGCTCAGCCCGTCTTCCCGCAGGGAAAGCAGAACGTTGACGTTCACGTCACGACGATTAACGGCGCGAGCAAATTCCGCTTCGAATGCGTCGGCCGAGGGCGAGGGCGGATGATAGAGGAAGTATTCTTCGAATTGATCGCAGACCAGGAACATCGGCATGGCGACGGCCCGCTGCGTAGCCGCCAGAAACTCATCGAGGGGCAACGCCGGATCGACCTCAGTTCCGGCTTGCTGCGAAACTTCAGCTTTAAGAGCGGAAACGAAATCCTCGCTTTGCCAACTGTTGAAGACGACTACCAGCGCCGTGCGGGGCTCTTCTCTTAAGCCAGGCACGACTCCAGCTAACAGCACCGAACTCTTGCCCACACCGCTGGCGCCGTAGAAAACAGTCAGGGACGCCGCATAAAGGTTCGAGACAATGATTCCCTGATCTCGCTCGCGGCCGAAGAAGTATTTCCGGTCCGCCTCGGTGTAGGGTTGCAGGCCTTTGTAAGGACAGAAATTACCTGGAGAGGTGGTCATGGATTTTTCCTGCGTCAGCCAGTCGCGCGGGCCCGCAACTGCCTGGTGAATTCATTTATGTCGACGTCATAGATGTCAACATTTCGCTTGTCCCACAGGCGCTTCTCGATCATGGACGGCCGGTACTGGATGGCCCACGATTTCAAATCCTTCGATTGCAGGTTATTGAGGATGACCCGCAAGTTCCAATCGTTAAGGCCATATCCCATGAAGAGGAAGCGATGCGTGCGAAAGTGGGCCATGAACTGGGCGGGCACAGCGGTCTGGCCAATCATGCGCGTGAGAAAGTCGATGTAATCCTCTTCCGTGATGACGTAATTGTTCATTTGATGCCCGGCCCGATCGACCGAGCCGTGCATTTTGTAAATGACAGTCGTCTTGTCCAGATCGATTTGCAGCGAATTGGGCGGCACGTAGGTCGGCTTCTCTGCCTGATACGGCCACCAAAGAACCGAGCCGGCGTAACTGCTGTCGGTCGGATGTACCACTAAATCGAAAGGACGGCCAGCTCTGATAAAAGCCCGCTCGGTCAAATCATCGTAGTTGGTAGTCACAATCAGCAGGTGAGTTTCCGGAGGGACGTCATTCGCCAGGTAATGATGAATCTCGCAGGGCTCATAATCACGGTCAAAGATGGGCGTCAAACCTTCGCTGAGGGCAGTGCGATCCACTACTTCGACGTAGTACGAGCAAACCTTAGCCAGGTCCGTCTCATCCTTTTCTGGAAACTCGCATTGTTCGATCAGATAGCGTGAAAGATCGGCGCCGCTCGGCAGAAAGTTCGTGGTCTTAAAAGCCCATTGAGCGTTGGGCGGTTCGCGCATCCCGAAATTCACGCCGGCGCCCAGGAACGGCACCACCTTTCCATCCTTCAGCAAACTGGCCAGCCTGGCATAGGGTGGGTCTTCTGGCATTTGATCTCCTCCTGAATCCGCGCCTGCGGGCGAGCGGGAGTTACTCTGCCCTGGTGCGACTATCGTTCAATTTTCAGCCTGTCGGTTACGCAAGGTTCCGGTGGTAGCGTCAGCCTAAATGGAGATGCCCGAATTGTAAATGCTTAAAGGCCGCCAAGCTCAGCGAGTTTGCGAGTTTTTAACTTGAGATTCGGCCATTGTTTGCACCAGGTTAGTAGGGTTTTGGCCTTTTCTGCTTGCCTTTGCGTAGTTCGGCCTCTATCATGGCACCGCTGCCACGGCCTCCAAGTTTTGGTTATTTTCATGAGCTATCATGAGGCAGCGGTTAATCTTACACCCGGCGCATTAACTCGTTTTTCGCGCCCGCTCGAGGAGAACGATTATTGTTTAGCGACCAATTTCGCCGCGGCGAATCAGAAGAAGGCAAGCTCAGTGGCGTAAAGGGCTCGAAGTTGATTTCGAACCTTTCCAACGTCGCCTGGAAAGCTTTCCAGTCGGTCAACACACTCTTGCCCGAAGGTGAGAGCGTGCGCCCCAAATGGGCCCCGGGTCCGCTGCTGAAATCCTACGAGCGAACATCTCCACCGCTGGGATTCCCGCGCGAGACGGATAGCCTTTGCCCGCGCTGCGTCAAGGAAGTGCGCGACGCTGTAATCAGCGGTTCAACCACCCTCGAATCGTTGATGCATGCGCATCCGGGCGAAATCAAAGCTCAGATTCTGGAAGAAGACGGCGCGGTAATCATGCGCAAGACTTGCCCCAAACACGGCGAGTTCACCGACGTCATGGCCACCGATCCGGCATTTCTGGAGCGCATCGAGTCCCTGTTCTTTGGCCGCGACTTTCGCTCTGCTGAAGATTCGCACGTCCATCATCACGGAACTTCAAATATTAAGTTTGGCCGCGGCGCTGTGCTGACGGTAGACCTGACCAATCGTTGCAACATGATGTGCAATCCGTGCTTCATGGACGCAAACCAGGTCGGCTATGTTCACGAGCCGACTTTTGAAGATACGAAGGCGATCCTGGATCGCGCGATCTCGTTCAAACCAAAACGCCAGATCATCATTCTCTTCTCCGGCGGCGAGCCCACGCTTTCGCCTTATTATCTGGAAGCTGTTGCCTACGCGAAGAAAATTGGCTTCTACAGAATTCTGGCCGCCACCAACGGCATCCGCTTCGCCGAGGACATCGAGTTTTGCAAAGCTGCCAAGGCCGCCGGGCAGCACGGAGTCTATCTGCAGTTTGACGGCGTCAGCGAAGAGAAGAACAAGCATCGCGGTGTCGGCAACCTGTTTGATGTGAAGCAACAGGCGATTGAAAACCTGGCCAGCGTCGGGATCAAAGTCACTTTGGTCACCACCATTGTCAATACCATTAACAATGACGGCATCGGTGCGATTGTCGAATTTGCCGCGCGCAACATCGAGAAAGTACAGACGATTGCGTTCCAGCCGGTTTCATTTACCGGCCGTGACGAAGACGTGCCCGATGACGTTCGTATCAAGCAGCGTTACACGCTCGCGGGTATGGCGCATGACCTTCAGGATCAATTGGGCGGCCGGCTAAAAGCGCTGCGCGATTGGTACCCGCTCTCTTCTTATTCCGCGTTCACCAGTGTGATGGATATGCTGCAGGGTGCGGACGCGCCCTGGGGATGGTCTTCGTGCAATTGCCATCCGAACTGCGGCATCTTTACGCTGATCGTGGTTAACAAGAAGACCAACCAGTTCTCTTCGTTGTTCGACTTCTTTGATTACGAGCAATTCATGAAGGACGTCGCGGTGATCACCGATACGGCCCGCGGCAAGAAACTTTCCTACGCGCAACTGGGTATGGCCATCATGCGCAACTTCCATGCGGAGCGCGCGCCCGAAGGCTTTCCGATTTCGCAAATCATCAATCTCTTCAAGCCGTCTTCGACTAACAGCAATTCCGATCGCAACGATCGCATGAAGGTGCAAACGGCGGCGGAAGCGGACAGCGATGTCTGGCGCGTGCTCTGCGTCGAAGGCATGTGGTTTCAGGATCTGTTCAACTACGATTTTCGCCGCACCGAAATGTGCGTGATTCCTTACGGCACGCAGGAAGGTGAGATTTCCTTCTGCGCGTATAACACGGGAGTCGGCTGGCGGCAGATCATCGAGAACATGCACAAGACTGCAAACCTCGCAGAGTGGTACGAAGAGAACGGCCGCCACGCAGTCTATGCCGCCGGCCATAACGTCCCCGGCATTGCGAAGAAGCACTCGCTCAGCCTGCCCATCATTCAGGCGGTGCTGGCAGAGGACGCCGATGAGAAGCCCGTCGTCGTCTCGCCGTACCTCCTGGAAGAAGAAGAAGCGGTTGCGGTTTACAAGTAGATTGCTCCGTGCAGCCAACGCACTTATGCTTGAAACGCTGCAGGCAGGATAGATTCTGGGTTTTGGCTTCCCCACCCAACTCACCACAAAACTAAGGAGATTCAAATGAAGAAAGGTTCGCTGTTTCTAATCCCCCGTTTCTCGCGGTCAGTTGCCTGCGCGCTTCTGATCACGCTGGTCTCATTTTCCTTTGCTCCCGCAGTTGTGCTTTCCAGCGCAGCGTCGCCCGTAACGGGCCAGGGTACCGAGCTCGTCATTCCCGATGGTACCGAATTTAATGTTCTTACTACTGAAGAGATATCCAGCAAGACCGCTACTGAAGGGGACGCGCTCAGTTTCAAAGTAGCCGAGGATGTTAAGATCAATGGGCAGGTTGTGATCGCCAAAGACACGTTGGTGAAAGGCGTAGTTTCCAGCGCTAAAAAGGCAGGGATGATGGGTAAAGGTGGCAACCTCGGCATCAGAATCGAATCGACCACTACCGTAGATAACCAGAAACTCAAACTCAGATCGTCTAAGGGTAAAGAAGGTGATGACAAGACTGGAACCACAGTCGCCCTTGTCGTTTTGTTTGGCCCTCTGGGATTCCTGAAGCATGGCAAGAACGCCAAGATTAAGCCCGGAACGTCGATAAAGGTGTTCACCGACGAAGAGAAGAAGATCGTTCTTAAAGTGTAGAACGAATTTAGCTTATGTGATCAAATGCGCGCGGCACTGTGTTGCCGCGCGCATTTTTGCTTTCTTGTTCTGTGACTTTTGCTTCGTGATCTATGGCTTGTGGCAGAGGTCTAACTGTCATAGAGCACCTTGCTGCAGAAGTCACCCCTTATTAGATTTCAGTAATGGGTCAGTTTGAAATCTCATTAGCACCTGACTTCAGTCAGGTGTTTAGGGACGAAGCTTGATGCTTAACCGTTTTCAACGGTTTCTCCCGGTAAACCGTTAAAACGGTTCCCGGGATCATCTCTCACCCAGATCACCGCACTGAAGTGCGGTGCTAATGAGATTTTCAAACTGACCCACTAGCTAGATTTCTCAGCGTCGCGGCTTGCCGCCGCACAGGGCAGAAACCTTCAGCTTTCCGTTATCTCTCAATCAGAGCTGGGAGGCTGGCTATGCCTCCGGCCGGGGCAAAGCCTCGCAAGAGTCTTACTGCCGCGGAAAGGCAGAGCCTTTCCGCACTGTGCGGCGGCAGAGCCGCAAGAGCCTACGGTTGACGGCAAGGCACCGCCGGCTTCACGGCCTGGCAATTGCCCGAAGACAGGAGAAAGGCAAAAACCTTCTGAAGGAGTTAACGCCGTGTCTCAAAGATTTCCCCGATGTTTATTGGCCATTCTGGTATTTGCCGCCCTGACCGCGGCGCCCGTGTTCGGCCTATCGCCCGCAGCAAAAAGCATCCAGCAGTCGCCCGCCGAGGGCACTCCGCTGACTAATCAGGATGTCCTCGGAATGCTCAAGGCCAACCTTGCGGTCGAATTAATCGTAGCCAAGATCAAAGCCTCAGAGACCAATTTCGATACTTCGCCCGAGACGCTGAAACAGCTACAGTCGGACGGCATCCCGGGCGAAATAATCATGGCCATGATCGTCGCCGCGAAAAGACCAAGTGTCAGCGAGTCGGTCACCCCGCCCACGAGATCAACGTACAAATTGCCCGCCGGCACCGTGATCGATTTCGAGACCTGCTACCCAATCAATTCCCAGGAGTTTCGCAAGGGTGACGCTATCAGCTTTCGGGTAGTTAACCCGGTCGTGGTTGACAGCTCGGTCTTGATTATTCAGGGAGCTTCAGCCACCGGCATCGTCACCAAAGCGGAACGCGGTGGACATTGGGGACGCGCCGGCCGGATCACCTGGGCCATGAAAGAAGTGACCGCGGTGGACGGCACGCGCATCCCGCTGGAGTTTACGGGTCACACGGTCGGCGATAGCAAGGGCGCCACGGTGGCGACGCATATTGCGATGGGAGCGCTGATGGGCCCAGCAGCTCCGCTCGCTTTGTTAGCTGGTTTTAAGCGGGGCGCGAACGCTTACATTCCCGCGGGCAAACGTTACCAGGCAGCTGTAAAAACAGATGCCGCGGTCATCGCCTTCCCGATGAGGTAAGCTTTTGCACAAAAAAAGTCCCGGCGGTTCTCATAAACGTGCGTTGGTTCGTGTCACCTCGTGAGATTTCGTGCAGTTTCGTGAATCGTGCCCTGAGGAATCGGAGCATACGATTCACCAAGCACACTAACCACTCTAAAGAACACGAAATCGGAGTTTCTGTGCAAAGTCATGAGGCACGGAAAGCAGCTGATTTTTCAAAGACTGACGGGCTTCACCGGACCGGGCACCTCACGAAGCCTGGCGGCAATTTCGTTAACTCGCAACGCCTGCTCTTCGATCTTCTTGACGCGTTCTCTCACCTTGTCGGGAAGATCTCCGCGCAACAACAGCTGCGCTTGCCCCAGGACTCCGGTCAAAGGATTACTGATCTCGTGCCGGACGTAGGCCACATGGGCTGCCATCTCGTCCAACTTGATTTCCAATTCAGCCACGCGGGCGCGCAACTGTTCTTCGTTTGCCTGTGGATCGTGAGAGTGATTTGCGCTCATTTCTGGTGACGCTCCCCGCTGCGACTATTGAGAGAGTGGTGACGATACTATTTGTCGGGTGCGCTATTCTGCGTTGGTTCGGTTCAGAGAGCAAGCTATAGCAGTTCGGACCCGCCTGCGGTAGCGGGCGGGCCCTTTTACATTAAGCCACGCCGGAGACTACTGGGCACGCCCGCTACTGCAGGCGGTTCTGACAAAGCGCAATTTGACAATCGCGTCAGACGTTCGTAAATTCGATTCTCCTTGGGAGATCGTCCAATGGTAGGACTCCAGACTCTGAATCTGGCTATCTAGGTTCGAATCCTAGTCTCCCAGCCAACAAGTTAGAAACGAATTACGGGCGGCCCAGGAATTTGAGCCGCCCGTTTGTGTGCCTCGGGCTGGTGATAAGGGATGATTGCGAGGATTCGGTGGCGGTTCTGGACTGAGAGCCGTAAGGACAGCTACGAGCCATGCATCTTGCGTTTAGTACGCTTCGGTTTGCAATTCTTGCTGATTTGTCCCATGGGGCGGCCAGTGATCCCCCTGGGAGTTGGTGGCGCTTCACCTTGTGCTCCAAACCACAATTGGACTCCCCATTCATCTAAATAACCGCCATCCAACGCAGTGATGCGGTTTCGCTCTATGCTCTTGACCTTAGAGAGATAGTTCTTCGCAAACTGAGCACGCCTGAAAGCTTCAGCGCGACACACACGTCGCCCGCCATATGAAATAAGATACGCCTGAAAGGAGGGATTCAATTTCAGGAATTGCGCAAACCCATCAAGACGATCGAGTCTCTGTTGCAGGTTTTTGGTTTCATCGTACTCCTCGAAAATGCCTGGCCCATTACCCTGGGAGCCTTCATTTACTACGTGTACGTCTCCGGTCTTAACCAACCCTTTCCCAGGGAGAAGGGTCGGACTCATGAGAACAAGGCAGACGAACGAAGTAATTATCGCAGTCGTCATTTTAGATCACCTTACGTGGCAGGCCCTGAATAGTATGCTATTGAAGATTTCAGAGTTTGCGCGGTCATGCCCACCTGGATCTCCACCGGAAGGTCTAACGCCCAGACTTGTGAATCCTTGAGCTTGAGCTACGTCGAAAGCTGCTTGTGCCATCTCAAAGTGACTGTAGTCACTATTCGTGCCAGATCCTATATGGAACAATTCGTGTAGGATCACCCTGCCATTCGAGGCGCTAATCATTGGCTCAGGTGAAACGAAAAAGTTGATGTTGATAAAGGCATTCCCGTTTCCTACGGTACTGCCACCTTCAGCTGTAGCCACGAGCGTTCGTCTACCGAAACCGCCTTGTTTTTCCACTGCGTTGAAGATTTCCATCGCGTCAGCAGAGAAAGCCTTTTTGCCTGTATTACTACTCAACTGATTGAAAACAGCAGAAACCAAGTTGCCACACACGTGATCCCTCAATAGATTTGCCAGGTCGGTTCGAAGTTGCTCTACCTCAGCCGGGGTGAGCGGTACCGCGTTTTGTGTACTCATAAGTCACCTTCCGTTAGCGGGATAAGGTTCGTTAGTCAGCATTCCTGCGTAGTCGTAAGAATAACTCACTGCTTAGATACTGTCATGTCAAAGTGGTGGTTTTTCTCTGCTTCTGTCAGGCGGTTTTGAGCAACGAGGAAGGACTGGGCTCTCATGGTTTATCGCCAATAAAGTCCTGGCTCAGGGCAAACCAGCTGATATCGAGAATCGGAATCACTCAACCCTCGAGTTTCGCAAACAACTGGCTAAGCGGCGATCAGAATTTGAGAGGGCAAGTTGTCATCGCATCGAAAATCCAGGTAATCGTATTACTCTCGGTAACAACATTGACGGAGCACGACCAGAATCGGGCCGCATGGAGGCAAAGACCTCGTCGAGTTACACCGATGTTTTCTTGATTACTTCCGCTGCGGTTTTTAGCAAAGACGACGGGCAGAGTTTTTCCACCACGCACACTTCGCAAAGCGGGCGGCGGGCTTTGCATACCTTGCGACCGTGCGCGATCATCAAATGCGGGAAAATGATCCAGTCCTTGCGTGGGACCAGCTCGATCAAGTCCAGTTCAATCTTTTCCGGGTGGACATTCTTGGTCAGGCCCAGGCGCTGCGACAGCCTGCCGACGTGGGTGTCAACCACTACGCCAGCGGCGATGCCAAAGGCGTTCCCCAGCACCACGTTCGCGGTTTTGCGCGCGACGCCGGGCAACTCCAAAAGCTCATCCATCGTGTCCGGCACGCGCCCGTGATATTTCTCGATCAGCATCTTCGCCATGCCCTGAATCGACTTTGACTTGTTGCGGAAAAAACCGGTGGTGCGCACGTCTTCCTGGAGTTCCGTAACCGGAACTCGTAAATAATCTTCAGGTTTTCGATATTTGCGAAAGAGGTCAGCGGTGACGATGTTCACCCGTTCGTCGGTGCACTGGGCCGAGAGAATCGTGGCGGTCAGCAATTCGAAGGCGTTGGAGTGATTCAGCGAGCAATGCGCGTCCGGATATTCGCGTTTCAGCAGGCGAATTATTTTGCGCGTTTTCTCTTTGAGTTCCGGCAAGGAAAGTTTTTTGACCACGACGCCATCGTAACAAACACCACCAGGCAACCGAAAGTTCACCGCCGGCCGCCGGCGATCTTCAACGCCTCCGGCAAGCCTCGTAAGCGCATCATCGCGATGATTCCAAAGATCGGCCCCGGTGCGAGCGCAACGAATGCATATTGCCAGCCCCATGCTTTCTCCAGCATAGGAATCAGTTGAATGGAAATCGTCGTCAACAGAAACCCAAGACTGATCTGCACCGTCAACGCGGTCCCGATATAGCGCGGATCGCCCAGCTCAGTTACGCAGGTTGAGAATTGCGCGGAATCGGCTACTACACTGGCGCCCCAGATCGCAGCCACAATTAAGAGAAGCAACGGGTGCGCTCCGAACACCAGGCCAATTAGCAAACAACAAACTCCGCTGATTCCCATGGCCCATGAAGTGACCGTCGTGCGCCCCACGCGATCGGCAATCATACCTGCGATTACACAGCCGGCGGCGCCACTGCCAATCACTAGAAACGATCCCACTTCGGCCAACGCCGGATTGGCGCCACGGATGGCAAGACTGGCGCGAATCATTACCGGGATCCAGGTCCACATCGCGTACAGCTCCCACATGTGACCGAAGTAACCCAGGCTCGCCAATCGCACGCCGCGATTGCTAAACACTCTTCCCGCCTGTTTCCAATCGAATCTCCCGGCCGGCAGTGCGTACGGCCCATCACTGACGAAGAACAGCACCAGTAATCCGCCGGCAACGGCTAGCAAAGAAACGAAGAGCAGATTGTGCCGCCAGTTGGCGCTGCCAATTCCGTTCACCAGATATGGTGCGGCCTTTCCCAACGTCAGCGCGCCAACCAGTATCCCCAGCGCCAGTCCCCGGCTGCGTCGAAACCAGGTCGCCATGATCTTCATGGCTGGCGGATAAACTCCGGCCAGGCAAAGTCCCGTCAGAAACCGTAGGGCGATCGCCGACCTTGGACCATGAGCATAAAAAACAAAGATGGCATTCGCGATGGCTCCGGCAGTGGCGGTGACGGCGAACAAGTATCGAGAACGAAGGACGTCGGGAAGGTTAAGGAACGCGCTCAGCAATGTGCCGCAGACAAACCCGATTTGCACCGCGAGTGTCAGCCAGTTGACCGCGGCATCGCTCAGGTGCCATTCCGCGCGCAGCGCCGGCACTACTGCCGAGCCGCTGAACCACAGGGACATCGCCAGCAGTTCCGCCAGTGCGAGCAAAGTTAACGCTCGCCACCGTGAGGGGAATGAACTTGAGTTCTGAATCTCGAGATTTGAATCCAAAGTAGGGTTGGGCTAACCGCAATTGGAACAGCGAATAATTTGCAACCGTAGACACCAACGCTGTTTCTTTTACAACCAAAGCGCTGTCGCAACGTTCGGCCGGCGCGCTCCAAAAGCCACTCATGGTATCCTACGCGCGACCCTTCACATATCTAATCCCCCGTTGTAAGGCGCAAAGATCATGGGTGAACTCTTTCCATCGCTGTTCGGAAAACTGCAACGTCCGCCTGATCCCCGGAGCGACGACCCGATTTCCGAGGAGCTCTTCAGCATTGAACGGCTGGAACAGTTTGCCGCCACCCTTGCAGCCGAACACAAGATAGCTGCCAACCCCCGCCGGCGCGGCCTGTTGTTGCCCCGCCTGGAAGAAAACGGTCGCAAGCTTCTGGCTGCTTACAACGCGCTGGCGGAAGCCATTCGCAGGGAGCGCACCATCTCGCCGGCTGCGGAGTGGCTGGTGGACAATTTCCATATTGTCGAAGAACAGGTCCGCGAGATTCGCGAAGACTTACCCAAGGGCTACTACTACGAGCTGCCTAAACTCGCTGACGGTCCGTTCCAGGATTACCCACGCATCTACGCTTTTGCGATTACCCTGATTTCGCATACCGACAGCCGCCTGGATACGGAAACCCTGCGGCGTTTCATCACCGCATATCAGAAAGTTTCACCGCTTTCCATCGGCGAGCTATGGGCCGTCCCCATCACGCTCAGACTGGCGCTGGTAGAAAACCTGCGCCGGCTGGCGACTCGCATCGTTTCGTCGCGCGTGGAGCGCGAGGAAGCTGACAAGCTCGCCGACCGTTTACTTGAAGTCGCCCGCCGGCAACCAACCGAGCTGGTGCAACTGCTGGCCGAGCGAATGGCGAAACGCGGCGCCATCCGGCGCTCCTTTGTGGTCCAGTTGGCTCAGCGTTTGCGCGAGCAGGATCCCGCGGTGATGCCGGTCTTCGATTGGCTCGAGGAACATTTATCCAGTGAAGGCTTGAACATCGAGCAAGTTGTTCAGACCGAGCATCAGCGCCAGGCTGAAGCGCAAATTACAGTGGGCAACATCATCACCAGCATGCGTTTGTTGTCCACGCTCGACTGGCAGGAGTTCTTTGAAAAGGTCAGTCTCATCGATCCGCTCCTGGCCCAGGATCCGGCGGGAATTTATTCGCGGATGGATTTTGCCACCCGCGACCGCTATCGCCACGTAATCGAACGCATCAGCAAGCGAACCAGGACGAGCGAGCTGGAGATCGCCCGGGCCACGGTTGCCCTGGCCGGGGAAGCTCACCAGGGCGACGCTGCGGGCGCCACTCGCGCGCACGTCGGATACTTCCTGATCGACGATGGCTTACCGGAGTTGGAAAAGACTTTCGCGTACCGCGCCCGGCTCGGTGAAAGTGTGCGCCGCTTTGTCCTGCGGCACCCGACGCCTATCTATCTCGGTCTGATCGGCTTCCTCAGCGCGCTGATTATCGCGTTACTGGTCGCCGGAGCCTGGCACGCTGGCGGAACCTGGCCGTGGCTGGTGATAGTGGTCCTCGTAGCTTTAGTTCCGGCGAGCGATCTTGCGCTCAGTATTTTGAACTGGGACCTGACCCACACTTTTGCGCCGCGCCTGTTGCCGATGATCGACACCCTGCGCGGTGTTCCCGCTGATGCCCGAACCATGGTAGTTGTCCCCGCGATCTTCGATAACGAAGCGGCCGCCCTGGAACTCATCGAGAAACTTGAAATCCACTTCCTCGCCAACCGTGATCAGAACATCTTTTTCGGCCTACTGGGCGATTTCGCCGACGGGCCGTCCGAAGAAATGCCGGGCGATGCCGCCGTGCTGGATGCCACGCTCAAGGCAGTTGAAACGCTCAATCAGAAGTACGCGTCTGGCGGCGGCGCGCGCTTTCACTTCTTTCACCGCCGGCGCCGTTGGAATGCGAGCGAGCAGACATGGATGGGCTGGGAACGAAAGCGCGGCAAGCTTCACGAATTCAATCAGCTGCTGCGCGGGTCGCGTCAAACCAGTTTTGCGGTGGCTACAGCGGAACCCGGGTTGCTGGCGCAGATTCGCTACGTCCTGACTCTGGATGCGGACACACAATTGCCTCGCGATGCGGCGCGCCGGCTGGTGGGCAAAGCGATTCATCCACTCAACCTGCCACACTTCGATTCCGCCACCGGTCGCGTTACTCGCGGCTATGGCATCCTGCAACCCCGCGTCAGCATGTCTCTGGAAAGCGCCTCGCGGTCGCGGTTTGCCCGCACGTTTTCCGGCAACACCGGCATCGATCCCTACACCACTGCAGCGTCCGATGTTTATCAGGATCTCTTTGGAGAGGGGATTTACACCGGCAAGGGCCTGTATGACGTGGACGCATTCGAAGCCGCGCTGGCCGATCGTGTTCCCGAAAACTCGCTTCTGAGTCACGACCTTTTCGAATCACTTTTCGCTCGGGCGGCACTCGTTTCAGATATAGAACTGCTGGACGATTATCCCGCGCACTATGACGCTTATGCGATGCGGCAACATCGTTGGACGCGTGGGGATTGGCAGATTGCCAGTCATTTATTGCCACGCGTCCGCGATGCGCATGGAAACAAGCGGCCGAACCAAATTCCGTTGATTGGACGCTGGAAGATCTTCGACAACCTGCGACGCAGCCTGCTGGCCCTGGCGATGCTGTTCCTTTTGATTTCCGGATGGACGGTGTTGCCCGGAAATCCTTTGTGGTGGACTGTCTTTGCACTATCGGTGCTGGCCTTTCCGATCTACGCTCACGTTACCGCCGGACTGTTGTTACATCCCCGGGGCATCGCCTGGACCAGCCACTTCTGGAGCATGTGGGGCGACCTGCGCACGCACACCGGGCAAGTGGCGCTCAGCGTTTCGTTTTTGGCCCATCAGGCGTCGCTGATGTCCGACGCCATTGGCCGGACTGTCTATCGCAAGTTGATCTCCGGCCGCCGGCTATTGGAATGGACCACGGCGGCGCAGGCCGAGCGCCAGCGGCGGCATGACGTGGCGGACTTTCTGCGCTTGATGTGGCCGGCGGAGTTGATGGCCATTGAAGCCACCTTCCTGGTGTTGAATTTTCGGCGTTCGGCAATCTTCCTGGCAGCGCCTTTTATCCTCGGCTGGATGCTGTCTCCTCTAATCGCGTACTGGACCAGCCGTTATCTGCAAACGAAGCGGCGCGAGCTGGATTCGCGAGACCTGCACTCGGCCAGGATAGTAGCCCGCCGGACCTGGCGCTTCTTCGAGACATTTGTGGGCGATGACGACCACTGGCTGCCGCCGGACAATTATCAGGAAGATCCACAGCCGGTGATTGCCCATCGCACTTCTCCAACGAACATCGGCTTGCTGCTGCTTTCCACGGTGGCGGCGCATGACTTTGGCTATGTCAGTTCGGTGGAGTTGGCAGAGCGGCTGGAAATGTCGCTGGAAACTGTTTCCGGGCTGCAAACTTTCCGCGGTCACTATTTCAACTGGTACGAAACCCGCACGCTGGAACCACTGGCGCCGCAATACATTTCGACCGTGGACAGCGGCAATCTTGCGGGTCATTTGATCGCCCTCAAACAAGCTTGTGTCGAACAACCGGACCGGCCACTCTTCGATCAGAGAGTAATCAGCGGACTAAGCGACACCATCTCCTGCCTGCAGGAGGAAGCTGGACGCCTGGGCGCAGTCCGGCAACGCACCGAAGTTGTAACCACCAAACAACTCCGTGATGAGATTGAAGGTTGCGCTTCGCTGGTTGCTGCGGAACCGCCGGAAAGGCTGGCTGAGTGGGCGCAGATGCTGGCGTCAATGGCCCAGCGCGTCCACGTCATCGACGACATTGTCGGCGCGCTCTCCCACGAGCATGGCAGCGAGGCTTTCATGGAGTTGCGATCATGGATTGGATCACTCGTCCATCAAACCAGAGGCTACCGTCGTGACTTTGATCTGCTGGTGCCCTGGGGTGCGGCGCTGACCGCGCATCTGTCCCCCATCATCAGAGGCTGTGGCGCAGAGATAGCGGCTGCCTGGGAAGACATCAACCTCAACCTGCAATCAGTTCCCAGCCTGGCGCAGGTTGGCGACGTCTGCGATGACACTCTGATAAAGTTGGCTGCACTGCGCGCCCAGCTGGAACAGTGTCTACCGCGGGAAACCGCCGAGCGCGAAGCTGCGCTGAACGGTTTGCAGGTCCTGACCGGAGTGATTGAAGACGCCGTCGAAGCAGCCAGAACTTTTTCGGCCCGATTGGGGAAACTGGCGAACACCTGCGACCGAATCTTCGAAATGATGGACTTTCGTTTCCTGCTGGACGAGGAACGAAAGGTCTTTGTCATCGGTTACAACGTCAAGGAAGGAAAGAGCGACAACTCTTATTATGATCTGCTGGCCTCAGAATCGCGGCTGGCAAGTTTCGTCGCCATAGCCAAGGGCGACGTGGCGCAGGAGCATTGGTTTCGCCTGGGCCGCCAGCTAACGTCGGTGGACCACAGCCGCGCGTTGATCTCCTGGACGGGAACGATGTTCGAATACCTGATGCCCTTGCTGGTGATGCGCGATTACGATGACACCTTACTCGGGCAAACGTATGACGCGGTGGTGGCGCGCCAGGTGGCGTATGGCCGGGAACGCGGGGTGCCCTGGGGCATTTCCGAATCCGCTTATAACGTTCGCGACCTGCAGCTCAATTATCAGTACGGGCCCTTCGGCGTTCCCGGCCTGGGGCTAAAGCGCGGCCTCAGCGAAGACCTGGTGGTTGCGCCTTATGCGACCATCCTGGCTACGACTGTCCAGCCACATGAAGCTATGAAAAACCTGCGGGCGCTGGAACGCGAAGCACCGCTGGCGCGCTATGGTTTCTACGAAGCAATTGATTACACACCGGAACGGCTGCCGCAAAATCAAAAGCGAGTGCTGATTCGCGCCTTCATGGCGCACCATCAGGGGATGAGCCTGGTGGCGCTCGACAACCTGATCAATAACGACGTCATGCAGCAGCGGTTTCATGCTGAGCCGCTAGTGCAGGCGACCGAGCTGTTGTTACAGGAAAGAATTCCACGCGGTGTCACGGCCGCCCACCCACGCGCCGAAGAAGTCCTCACTGGACGAGTGGTGCGCACTTTAACCGGACTAGTCACGCGCGTGTACGACACGCCGCACTTGCCCACTCCGCGCACGCAATTGCTTTCCAACGGGAACTACACGGTGATGATTACCAGCGCCGGCTCCGGCTATTCGCAATGTGGCCCACTGGCGGTAACCCGCTGGCGCGAAGACGTCACGCGCGATCACTGGGGCAGCTACTGCTATGTGCGCGATGTGCGCAGCGGCGCCGTATGGTCCACCGGCTATCAGCCCGTGGGCCGCGAGCCACAGTCATACGCGGTTGCCTTCTCAGAGGATAAGGTCGATTTCTGGCGTCAGGATGGCGGCATCGCGACCCACACGGAAGTCGTTGTTTCCGCGGAAGACAACGTTGAGCTACGGCGCGTTTCGGTCACCAACTATTCCACGCGGCCCCGCGAAATCGAGCTGACCAGCTACAGCGAGATAGTGCTGGCGCCGCCCGCAGCCGATGCGGCCCACCCGGCCTTCAGTAACCTTTTCGTGGAAACGGAATTCTTTGCGGCGGAAAGCGCCTTGTTGGCCCACCGCCGACAAAGGTCCTCGGCCGATGAGCCGGTCTGGGGAGTACACGTTATCGCGACCACCGGCGAAACGATCGGCGTGATCCAATACGAAACTGACCGGGCGCGTTTTGTCGGCCGCGGTCATACGCCCGCCGATCCGATCGCCGTGATGGAAGACCGGCCCCTCTCTAATACGACTGGAGCAGTACTCGATCCGGTCTTCAGCCTGCGGTGCCGGATGCGGCTGATGCCGAACGAAACCGCCCAGGTGTCTTTTGCCACCGCGGTCGCGCGCTCGCGCGAAGAGGCCACTTCCCTGGCCGACAAATATCACGACCCGAATATTTTTGAACGCGAATGCCGCCTCGCCTGGACCAGGGCACAGGTGGAGATGAGCCATCTGAACATTGATGCCGCGGAAGCGCATCTGTTCCAACGCATAGCCGGGCGGGTGCTTTTCTCCGATCCCTCGCTGCGGCCCAGTCCGCACGTGTTGGCGCTAAATACCCAGGCTCAATCCAACCTGTGGCCTTACGGAATCAGCGGCGATCTTCCGATCGTGCTAGTGCGAATTAACAAGGAAGACGACGTCGGCATGGTGCGGCAAATCTCGCGGGCACATGAGTATCTGCACCTAAAAGGGTTGCGTTTCGATCTCATGATTCTGAACGATCATCCGTTCAGTTACGCTCAGTCGCTTCAGGATGGCTTGCAGGGACTGGTGCGGACCACTGGCATGCAGGCGTTACAGGACAAGCCGGGGGGAGTTTACCTGCGCCGCGCCGATCTGATGCCGGAAGCCGACAAAATTCTGCTGCATGCCGTCGCGCGCGCCGTTTTCGTTACGGAGCGCGGCTCGCTGGAAGAGCAACTGAGCCGGCGCCCGGTTGAGGATTCCCTGCCCCCTGCTTTCGTGCCGCGCAGCGCATCGCAGAATTACCCGGAGCCGGTACTGACACCGCCGCAACTATCTTTCTTCAACGGCTTAGGTGGATTCAATCACGACGGCCGCGAATATGTGACGGCCCTGGGCGAAGGACAATGGACCCCCGCGCCGTGGTCCAACATCATTGCCAATCGCGTTGATTTTGGATTCCAGGTAACTGAAACGGGCGCCGGCTTTACCTGGTCGCAGAACAGCCACGAGAACCGGCTGACCTCATGGTCCAATGACGCTGTCAGCGATCCTCCCGGAGAGATAATCTACATTCGCGATGAAGAGACCGGCGCCTTCTGGACCCCGACTCCTTTACCGATTCGAGAATCTCAGCCCTACCTGATCCGGCATGGAAAGGGTTACACGGTTATTGAACACACCAGCCACGGCATTTCGCAGGAGCTGCTGATGTTCGTTCCCCTGGACGCGCCCGTAAAAATTTCACTGTTGCGATTACAGAATCGCACCGATCGTCCGCGCCGGTTGGCGGTCGTCAGTTATAACGAACTCGTGCTGGGGGCGTCGCGCAGTTCCGCGGCCCCGTACGCGATCACCGAAATCGACAGCGAGGCGGGGGGGATTTTCGCGCGCAATCCTTATAACAATGAGTTTGCTGCGCGCATCGCATTTGCCGGCACCAGCGGCGATACGAAGCGGAGCATGACCTGCGATCGCAAAGAATTCCTCGGGCGCAATGGCTCGCCGGCGCGACCGGCAGCGCTGCGGCGGGTCAATCTCTCGGGGCGCGACGGCGCCGGGTTGGATCCGTGCACCGCAATTCAGACCATAGTCGAATTGGCGCCGGGCGAAGCGCGCGAAGTTGCTTTCCTTTTGGGCCAGGCAGAGTCGATTGATGAGGCGCGCAAAATAAACGAGCGCTATCGGCAATTGAACAACGTACACGAATCGTTCGAAGAGATTGCGGGTTACTGGGAAGCGGTCAGCGGCGCCGTCCAGGTACGTACACCGGACACGGCGATGGACACCTTGTTGAATGGGTGGCTGGTTTACCAGACCCTTTCCTGTCGCGTGTGGGCCCGTTCGGCTTTCTACCAATCAGGGGGAGCCTACGGTTTTCGCGACCAACTGCAGGATGTGATGGCCCTGGTTTATGCAATGCCTTCGATAGCGCGTGAGCATATCGTTCGCGCCGCGGCCCGCCAGTTCAAAGAGGGCGACGTTCAGCACTGGTGGCACCCGCCGACCGGCCGCGGCGTGCGGACTCGTTTTTCTGACGATCTGCTGTGGCTGCCATATGTCACCGCTTTTTATATCAGTGTCACCGGCGATGCATCGGTACTGGACGAAGTTGTTCCCTTCATCGAAGGCCCGCCGCTGGCCGCCGACCAACACGAATCGTATATGCAGCCAGTGGTCTCGACGGAGACCGCGACGGTATTTGAACACTGCGCGCGCACCATCGATCGCAGCCTGGCGGTCGGCGCGCATGGCCTGCCGCTGATGGGTTCGGGCGACTGGAACGACGGCATGAACCGCGTTGGTCCGGAGGGTAAAGGCGAAAGCGTGTGGGTAGGCTGGTTCCTATACACGCTGTTAGGGACCTTCGCACCTCATTGTGAGAGCCACAAAGAAACGAAGCGCGCTGATCAGTATCGCGCGCACATGGAAAAACTGAAGGACGCCCTCGAGAAGCAGGCCTGGGACGGCGATTGGTACCGGCGTGCATACTTCGACGATGGCACCCCGCTCGGCTCCGTGGTGAATGAGGAATGCCGCATCGATTCCATCGCCCAATCATGGGGTGTGATTTCCGGCGCCGCCGATCATCATCGCGCCGTGCGGGCCATGGCCGCGGTCGAAGAATATCTAATCCGCCGCGGTGATGGTCTGGTGATTCTCTTCACGCCACCGTTCGACAAGAGCGCGCTCGATCCCGGCTACATCAAGGGTTACGTGCCCGGGGTGCGCGAGAACGGCGGGCAGTACACGCACGCGGCGCTGTGGACGTTGATTGCCTACGCGATGCTGGGCGATGGCGATCGCGCCGGCGAGTTGTTCGCCCTCTTGAATCCTATCAATCACGCGTCGACGCGGGCGGGTTTGCACAAATACAAAGTCGAACCGTATGTTGCGGCGGGCGACGTCTATGCGGTGCCGCCACATACCGGCCGCGGCGGCTGGACCTGGTACACAGGATCGGCCGGCTGGATGTACCGGGCGGGATTGGAATCAATGTTGGGCTTCCAGTTGCGTGGCGACAGGCTCCGCATCGACCCCTGCATCCCGCGCAACTGGCGCGAGTTTGAAATCGACTATCGGCGCGGCCCGACGCATTACCGCATCAAGGTTGAGAACCCGAGCGGCATCAGCCGCGGCATCGCGCAGGTACAGTTGGACGGCAAACCGCAGCCGGGCGATGAAGTGAAGCTGATAGACGATGGCCAGCCGCACAACATTCGCGTAGTCCTGGGCGAAAAGCCGGCTAGCGAAACTGACGTCGATGAAACCAGCGCGCGAGACGAAGAGCGCGCCAGCCGGAGCTAGACTACCTCGTGATTCTGTCGGGGCTCCCTCCGTGGGCGCCCCCTTGGTTTCCTTCAACCCTGTGTTTGCTAAGAAAGGGGGCGCCCACGGAGGGACGCCCCTACAGCCATGACACATGGACCCCCAACGGCGCTAATCAAGTTCCTAAAACCCTACGATCCTGAGATCCAGGATCTGGCGCTAGAGCTGCGCGCGCTGGTGCTCGAAGAGATGGCGCCCTGTTATGAAAATATTTACGACGCGTACAGCGCAGTTGCGATTGGATATGGAACCAGCGACCGGCTGAAAGATGGGATTTTTCACATCGCCGTCTATTCGAGACACGTCAACTTGGGATTCAATGAGGGCGCGACGCTGGACGATCCGAAGGCCATCCTGCAAGGCGCGGGCAATCGAATACGTCACATCACGATCAAGACATCCGCCGACCTCCAGCGCCCCGAGATTCGGTCTTACATTCGCCAGGCTCGAAAAGTCGCTTTAGCCGATGCCCGCAAACTTGGCGAGCCTAAGTTGCCGAAACCCGAGGGCGTGATTTCAACGGTGAAGGCCATCTATCCCAAGAAGCGTCGGCCAAAGGGATTTGCTCAGAGGATCGGAAGTAGTTAGTACCGTCAGTGGGGCTTTGGGTCAGGGGCTGGTATAATTGGCCCGATTTGACATGCCTGAAATCAGCCGATTTTTCGGAATTGTAATCGCAATCTATTACAAGGAGCACGGTGTGCGCACTTTCACGCAAAGTACGCCGGGCAAACAGGTGTGTTTTCGATTCCTGACCTGGAATTAATCGAAGGGCATCTACCGAAACGAGTGGTGGCGCTTGTGCTCGAATGGGCCTCTGAGCATCGGACAGAGTTACTGGAGAATTGGAAACGTAATCAGAACCTCCCTGGTGTATTGTGCCGCTTCAATTTTGGTTCTTACGAAAGGATTCCCCCATTATGAGTGACGGACGATTTGGCTCAGGTTTAGGCGGTGGCGTGGCCCTCGCCCTGGGACTGGTGATTGCTTCCATCATCGGCGGTTACGCTTTTGTCAGAGGTAAGCGGGGCGATCAAACTATCGTCGTCACGGGTTCGGCCCGGAAGCGCATTAAGTCCGACATGGCCATCTGGCGGTCCGGAG
>JAWVFI010000111.1:0-36828 GCA_033856235.1 Blastocatellia bacterium
GTTAATGCTATGACCCGCGAGGTGAACTCCAAATTAGCCCTCGAGAAAGACACCTATGCCAACGGGGCCATCATCCTGATAACCGATGGGGAAGACCGCGAAAGCCGCATCAAGGAAACTGAACTCATTAAGGAGTTACAAAAAAAAGGCACCCGGGTGTATGCGATCGGTTTGACCACGGAATTGGGTTCCGGACCTTTCGGCAGCAAAGGCAAAAAAGATAAAGCTGAAAGCTTGCTCAAGAAACTCACGAAAGAAACCGGTGGGCGCGTTATCTTTCCCAGCTCCGGAAATCTCGATGCAGACAAATTAGCGAGTGAGCTACTTGCTCCCATGATTCCATAGCTAATTGTCAGAACCGCCTGCGGTAGCGGGCGGTTGATCTTAGCGCCAAGATCGCTTTTAAATCTTCAACCGCCCGCTACCGCAGGCGGTTCTGACATGACGTGGCAATAGCTAAAGGCAAAGCGAATGCAGGACAGGGCGGGAAACTGGGCCATTCCAACCAGTACCATTGGGTTTATGCGGAAGAAGCAAAGGACGCCGCGCGCAAACAGCGCCGCCTGGATGCAAAGATTGAAATCAGAGACGGCCTGAAGGAACTCGAGGAAGACCAAACCTATAGCAGCCCGGCGACAAGTGAAGATTCCGACGAGCCTCCACAAGAGAACGCTTGCTGACCCGTGACCTTCTGCTTCCAAGCTTGCGCTCCAGAACGTGAACGATGAGCTTCCTGGATAATCTAATCAAGGATCCGAAATACCAGAGCGGCGCTCCTCGTAAACCCGAGGAGATCGCTGAGCCGAATATCATCGTTAGCCCAAACACGCGCCTTCAGAATCGGATTCCACCAGGTCAGACACGCACGAAGAAATGGCCGGTGCTGGATGCCCACGGCACGCCGCAAGTCGATCTGGCAACCTGGGAGTTTGCAGTCGATGGGGCGGTGACTCATCCACAGCGATGGTCGCTGGATGAGTTCATGCAACTGCCGGCAGTAAAAGTTTATGCCGACTTTCATTGCGTCACGCGCTGGTCGCGTTTGGATAATGTCTGGAGCGGCGTGCCGGCGCGCGAAGTTGCGCGGCTCGCCGGCGTCAGGCCGGGAGCAAAGTTTGTACTCGCCTTTGGTTACGACTCCGGCTGGACCACAAACATTCCGATCGAGTTTTTCCTGAACGAAGACTCACTCTTTGCCTGGTCGCACGATGGCGCTCCTATCCCACCGGATCACGGTGGGCCCGTGCGGCTAATCGTGCCGCAGCTGTACGCCTGGAAGTCAGCAAAGTGGGTCAAGGGCGTCCGCTTTCTGGAACAGGACGAGCCGGGTTACTGGGAAGAAGGCGGCTATCACATGCGCGGCGATCCCTGGACCGGCGGTGACGGAGAAAGATTCCGCTGGTCGTAAGAGGCAGAGGATTTCCTTGTCAGAACTGCCTGCGGTAGCGGGCAGTTGAAGATCAAACGGAGCTATGTCTGTTCGAAACGAACCACTAAGATTGTGTACGATCAGAATTTGGTTCGTGTTGCTTAGTGAGGTTCGTGTAATTTCGTGAATCGTGTGCTTAGGCTCGCAAACTATACGATCCACGAAATTACACGAACCTCACGAAAGAACGAATGAGTTGTGCAGAGCCCAGGCAAAATGTCTCAGAATGATCCTCTGGTAACCAAAACCGACGCGCTATCAACGGCAGCCGTCCCCAAAGACGCTGCCGCAGTCATCCTCCTCCGTCACAACACTGATCCAGCAAATCCGGAAGTCTTTTGGGTGCGACGCAGCGAGAAGCTCAGTTTCCTCGGCGGGTATCATGCCTTTCCCGGCGGCAAGATGGATCCGCCTGATACCGAAGTGCCAGTCGCTAACTCCGGCGATGCGGAGAGTGCTGCCGCGATCAGTTGCGCGGCGCGGGAGTTGTTCGAAGAAGCCGGGGTGCTGCTGGCTCGCGGCGCGGAAACGCTGACCACTGGCCAGCGTGCGTCTTTGCTCGACGACCTGGAGTCGCGGCGCATGTCCTGGCCGTCGCTCCTGCGCCATTACGATCTTCAGCTCGACGCCCGCGACTTTACCTTTGTGGGCCGCTGGGTAACGCCGCCGTTTAGCGCCAAGCGCTTTGATACCTGGTTCTTTCTTGCCACTTGTCCGGCCAAACAGAATCCTACGGTGGCGGGCGATGCAGAGTTGGAGTCCGGCGAGTGGATTGCGGCCCGCGAGGCTTACGCCGGCTGGGACCGTTCGGAGATACTGCTCGTGGCTCCCGTGCTGCATGCGCTACAAACTCTGAGCGACGGTCTCACGGATAATCTGGTGGCGCGATTTCTTTCGGTACCGTATGCGCATCGAGAGTCAGTTCGCGGCATTGAGTTTCGACCTAACTACATTTGCTTTCCAGTGCGCACGCCTACCAGGCCACCAGCCACCCATACGAATTGCTATCTGATTTACACTTCCAGCGAGATTCTGATCATCGATCCAGGATCGCCTTTTGAAGACGAACAGCAGTCACTCGCGGCCAGTGTTGATGAGTTAATTGCGGCCGGCCGTGGGGTGCGCGAGATTGTCCTTACTCACCTGCACCCGGATCACGTCGGCGGCGTAAACGCGCTGAGAAAGCATCTGCGTGGCGAGATTAAGGTGGCGGCGCACCAATACACCGCTGCAGGTCTCGGTGAAAACGTCTCAGTCGATCGTTTGATTAACGACGAAGAAGTGATCACGCTGGATGGCTCTCCGTCGATTGCTTTACGCGCAATGCACACGCCAGGTCATGCACGTGGGCATCTCTGCTTTTACGAAGAACGCACCGGGACATTGATCACCGGGGACAATATCGTCGGATTAGGATCGGTATTGATCGATCCGCCAGAAGGTAACATGCGCGATTATTTGACTTCGCTGGAACGCATGCGTGCCCTGCCTCATCTCACTGTTCTCTTTGGTGGACATGGCCCGGCGATGGCAAATCCGGCGGCTAAGCTCGACGAATACATCAGCCACCGTTTAGAGCGGGAAGCGAACATTCTGCGCGCGGTTCGCGAAGGAGCCGCAACGCCGAAAGAGATCGTGACGCGCGTTTACACTGATGTTTCACCGAAAGCGCACGCCATGGCCGAGCGGGCCGTGCTGGCCCATTTAGAAAAGCTGGAAGCGGATGGGCGCGTAAAGCGGAATGCCGAAGGAAACTACTCACCGGCGTAACTCGCTCAACTCTCATAAGCACCTGACTTCAGTCAGGTGACACAGCCGTTACCATGATTCCGAAACCGTTTTAACGGTTTACCTAAAGGAAACCGTTGAAACGGTTAATTCAAGATACGTGCCTCTAAGTCACCGCACCGAAGTGCGGTGCTAATGAGAACCTCACCCTGCCCGCCACTTTGCCATTTCCCTGCGTTCGTACTTTGCGCTCTTTGCGGTTAGAATCTACTCACTCCCAAAAAAATAGAAACTGAATAAAACAAATGGAACACGCAAGCACTTTAGCTGAACTCAAGGCCAGTGGTTATCGCGGTGTCTCGGTTAAAAACGAGATGCGCGCGAATCTGATTCGCAAACTGCAAGCCCGTGAAAAACTCTTTCCCGGCATCGTCGGTTATGACGAGACGGTCATTCCGCAACTCGTAAACGCCATCCTGGCCCGGCACAACTTGATCCTGCTGGGACTGCGCGGCCAGGCAAAGAGCCGAATCATCCGCCAACTCGCCGGCTTGCTGGACGAACGCATTCCGGTGATTGCCGGGTCCGAAGTTAACGACAATCCCTTCCATCCCATATCGGCATATGGCCGGCAGATGATTGAGCTGCATAACGACGCGACCCACATCGGATGGATCGAACGCGACGCGCGCTTCGTGGAAAAGCTGGCCACGCCGGACGTCACGATTGCCGACATCATCGGCGACGTCGATCCGATCAAAGCCGCCAAGGGTGGCCATTTGCTAAGCGACGAACTAACGATCCATTACGGCCTCTTGCCGCGCGCGAATCGCGGCATCTTCGCCATCAATGAGCTGCCTGATCTGGCCGGCAAAATTCAGGTGGGCCTCTTCAACATCATGCAGGAAGGCGACGTTCAGATTAAGGGTTACCCCGTGCGTTTGCCCCTCGACGTGATGCTGGTCTTTTCCGCGAATCCGGAAGACTACACCGCGCGCGGCAAGATCATCAGCCCGTTGAAAGATCGAATTGGCGCTGAAATCACCACCCACTATCCGGCGGAAATCAGCCTGGGAGTTGAAATCACCCGGCAGGAAGCCTGGCTTGATCGCGCTGGATTAGATCATGTGATGCGCGTTCCCGATTTCATTCGCGAGACCGTGGAACAAATCGCTTTCGAAGCCCGCGACGACCAGCGCATCGACAAACATTCCGGCGTCTCGCAACGTCTGCCGATAACAGTCATCGAATCCGTGGTCTCGAATGCGGAACGCCGCGCGTTACTGACCGGCGAGGAAGACATCGTGCCGCGCATTTCAGATATCTACGCGGCTGTTCCCTCGATGACCGGAAAGATGGAGCTCGAATACGAAGGCGAACAAATTGGCGCCAATCGTATCGCCAAAGATCTGATCAAGCGCGCCGCCGGCGAAATCTATGAGGGCTACTTCGTGGGAATCGATTTTGCCAACACCGTCCGTTGGTTCGACGAGGGAAACAACCTGCGCCTGGCCGACACGGCGGCGGCGGAAGAGTGCATGACCCTGCTCGATTCCGCTCCCGAACTGATCGAAACCGCGTTAATCCCCTTCGACTTCAAGCGGAAAGACCACGCGCAAACGGTGTCCGCGTGCGAATTCGTGCTGGAAGGCCTGTACGCCCAGAACAAGATCAGCCGCAACGAAGAAGGCGGCTACACCGCGGTGACAAAGGCGAAGAAGGATCGGCGCGGGATGATCTACGACGATCTGACGGAGACAGGGAAGTACAGTTAAGTTTTTAGCCGCAGATTTACGCGAATAAATGCGGATTAAATCCTCAATGAAGGAAGTAAACGAGAGACTCAAACACAAAGCCCTGACCGAGCTGATCATTGGCGTGTTCTTTGATGTCTATAACGAGTTAGGGCACGGATTTCTCGAATCAGTCTACGAAAAGGCGTTTGAGTTAGCATTGACCGCAAAAGGCGTTTCCGTTAGGAGACAGATAGAAGTTCCCGTTTGGTTCCGAGGACAACAAGTAGGAGACTTTAGCGCCGACATGCTGGTTAAGGAATGCGTTCTCCTTGAACTAAAAGCTTGTAGGACACTGGATGCAGCTCACGAGGCCCAATTACTCAACTATCTGCGCGCCACGGAGGTGGAAGTTGGTTTGCTATTCAACTTCGGTCTTAAACCACAGTTCAAACGCCTCGCATTTGATAACCGAAGAAAGCAGGTGGGTGAACATTCGCACTCGCTGATAAAACAACTATTGCCCGAGCCTCAGATTTGACTCATCTATTTTGAGTTTCTATTCTTAAATCCGCGAGTATCCGCGTTAATCTGCGGCTAAAGATCAGAATGAAGTTCACCCGTTACTCAAAATTCAAAGGCTTCGACGTCTCCGGCATCAATCTTGGCGACCTGATGGGGGCGTTGTCCGACTCGTTGCTGCAATCGGGTTATGACGACGATTACTATTGGACGCGGCAGCGGACGCCGCAGGATACGTCGCTCGATGCTTTGCGCCGGGCGCTGCTGGAAGCGCTGATGGAACAGGGCCTGATTGACGAGCATCAGATCAAACAAATGCTCGCCGACAATGAAGGGCAGTTCAAAGGCTCGCTGCTTGAGGAACTGCTAAACCAACTGATCGAACGCCTGGTCGAAGAAGGATACCTGACGCTGCACGAAGAACCGCAATCACAACGCCAGCAACAGCGGGGCAATGGCGAGGGAGAATTCTCAGAGCCTCTGCCGCGAAACGTAAAATTTGAAGTAACTGAAAAGGGCCTCGATTTTCTCGGGTACAAGACGCTGCGAAATCTGTTGGGGAGCATGGGGAAGAGTTCCATGGGCCGACACGATACGCCGCATCTCTCTACCGGCGTCGAGGCGGCCGCCGCCAGCAAGCCTTACGAGTTCGGTGACACCGTCAACCTGGATGTGAACACCACGCTGTTGTCGGCAATTCAGCGCGAAGGGTTGCAGGTCCCGCTTAATCTTGAATACAAAGACCTGCACGTGCATCAGTGCGATTACCAATCATCCTGTGCGACCGTGGTGATGCTGGATTGTTCGCATTCAATGATCCTGTATGGCGAGGACCGTTTCACTCCGGCCAAGAAAGTCGCGCTCGCCCTGGCTCATCTAATCAGAACGCAATACCCCGGCGACTCTTTGAAGATTGTTCTGTTCCACGATAGCGCGGAGGAACTGGCCCTCGCGAAGTTGGCCACCACGCAGGTCGGCCCGTATCACACGAACACGGCTGAGGGACTGCGCCTGGCGCGTCGCATCCTGCAGGCGCAACGGAAAGAGATGAAGCAGATTGTAATGGTCACCGATGGCAAGCCGACCGCCTGCTTTGTTGAAGCCGCCGGTCAGACATCCTCGTCGGTCCGGCGATCGAAGTCGGATAACAATGGACCACCTACCCGCCGTCTCTATAAGAATTCGATGGGCGGCGATCCTTTCGTCATGGATCAAACCTTCAAAGAGGTCCAGGGCTGCCGCAAAGCCGGCATCATGATTAATACCTTCATGCTGGCCAGCGATTATTATCTGGTTGAGTTCGTGAAAGAAATGACGGCGATGACCAACGGCAAGGCTTACTTTGCGAACCCCGGCAACCTTTCACAGTTTGTGCTGATGGATTTTATGCGCCGCCGGACCAGCCGAGTGAAGTAGTTCATTGCACGCGGAAGTAGTACGTGACGACGTTGGACTCGACGCCATCAGTCCTCCGGCTCAGCTTCATCTGATAGTCTCCTGCCGTTAGAAACCGTCCTGGTACATCGAACGAAACGGTATCAACGCCCGGCAAAGGTTTCAGTGCTCCTTCAACAAGAACAGATTGACCGGAGATCGTTAGGAGTTCGGCCCGGTCTGTTTCCGGAGTTCCTTTGACCGATAGTTGGAGACGCAAAACGCCGCGTTCGCCATCGGGAAGCATGATGGTCGCAATGTGGACGGGGTCGTATCCGTGCTGTGGTACCAGCATGAGGGTGACCGGCGCCGCGAGTTGGTCCGGGGGCGTAATCTGCTTCGGCGGTTCGGGTGATATGGAATGGTGCGCCATTTGGAGGTTTGGAGCCGGAGTCCCAGCAGGGACAGGCCGTCGTATGGACAGGAATCGTTGACCAAGCCGTGGCCCACGCAGCACTGACCACATCGTTCCGATTAGCAGCAAGAGGATGATTACCCTGAGCGCTAACTTCCATGAAGATTGCCCAAGACCCAACCATTCCTTCAGTCTCTCCGCGATGGTCATTGCGGACGGGGCACTCGTCACGACAGTTTCAGAAGCGAACCGATCACGCAATGCTTCTGATACCGTTAGCTGCTGATGGCGAGCGGCGGTGACCATAAAATTGTGCTCGAACAGTTCCTGGTCGGCCGCGTTCAAGCGCTCGAAGGCGTAATCGTCGGCCAACTCGCACTCCGCGAGTCGAACACGCTTTTCTAACCCATCATCGGCAAACAAACGCTCGTCAAACGTCGCTTGTTCCGCGCCAGTCAAAGCGCCAAGCAGAAAACGGCGAATCGTTTCGTCTGAAAATTGTTCTTCGCGTTCGGGCATAAGTTGAAATGCAACCCTTCCTTAAGGTCGGGCTTCTGCTTCGACGCAGCGAGCGATGCAGACCTGCAGTTTTTCTCGAATGCGCAACGCGCGCAGCCTTAAGTTGCTGGTGCTTACCCCGAACTTCTGCGCCAACCGTTTTCGCAAATCGATTTTTGCCTGCTTGTCCGCAGCATAGTATTGCTCGATCATTTGCCGGGAATTAGGCGCCAACTTGTTCAGACATTTCTCCAAACACGCGTGAATCTGTTCCGTTGTGTCGGCGACGGCTCTAGCGCCCTCATTGAGTAGCGGAACCACGGGCAGCGGGGGCCGCTTCAAGTATTCGTGATGCACGTTGTTCATGACACCCAGAAAATAGATGGCTTTCTCACCGACGTAAGTTTCTTGAATGTCAGTTACCCGGCGCGACACGCGATCAATAGTTTCGTCGGCCAACTCTTCGGGAAAGCGGCAACCACGGGAAGCCAGAATGGCAACCAGCCGCCAACGGATCTTCTCGTAGATTGCCCCCGCCTGCTCGGCGTCGGCAGCCAGCCAATTCATTAGCCGATCGAAATCTTCCTGCTGCAGCACGTTGAAATTCCTTGGAGTGCGGCGACCTGTTGCCGCTTTGGCTTGCGGCGGCCTGACGCCGCATGCTCTAAAAACACGCTACTAAACGTGGTCGCGACAGGTTGCGACCGAACAAAGCGGCAACAGGTCGCCGCACTCCAAAAGAGTTCGTGCCAGTGCTACTGGCTTATGACGTCGGCGATGGCCACTATCGTTTCCTTGCTCTCGCCCTGAACCTTGACGGTAACCTTGCCCAGCTTCTCGTCCACGCTGACGATGGTGGCGTCGACGGTTGAGCCGTTGGTAGTAACTTTAACTTTATCACCGGCTTTTAGCGGCGGCTTAACGGCCGGCGTTGCCGTTGTCACAGGGGTGGACGCGGGCGTCGCCGGCGCCTGGATGTTGGTATTTGCCTTGTTTGCGTTCGCGTTAGGGTCCGCCGCCGGCGGATCACACGCGGCTATGCCGAGGCACAAGAACAAGAGAGCGAAAACTGTTCTGGTCATGATCTATCTCCTATTTGTAAAATGAGCGTTGCTGCTTTGGCCGGCTCTTACCCACGTTTCCCGGCGCAGAAGCCCGACCGTAAGGGAGGGCTCAGCTTGGGATACGGGAGCCCTCCCTCACGGTCAGGCTCTGCACCGCTTCGATTGTTCGTTTTGGATCGTGAAGAGCCTTCATTCGGCGGTGAATGGGATAAACTGGCGAAACGTTTCATCTGCCAAGGAAAATATTTTTCTCGGCGCCGGTATCGCCGCCAGCGGGAATGTTCGCTTTGCGCCGAGTCAGACATTGCGTACAGGCGTTTAGAGTACGAGCTTTAGCTTGCCGCCCCGCGCCTGAGCAACCTGAAGGTTGTACTCTGAACACCTGTTGCCATGGCTTTGCAAAAACGAGGCAAAGCTTGACGATCAGGTCACGCCCGAATCAGAATCGCGACCACCATGAGAACGGTAAAAACCAACGACATCGACACCGCATTCGACGATGAAGGTAGCGGCCCGGCGATCGTGTTATTGCACGGTTATCCTTTTAATCGCTCGATGTGGCGCGACCAGATCGACGCGCTGAAAGACCAATATCGCCTGATTGCTCCTGACTTGCGGGGGCTGGGTGAATCAACCTCCGCCGGCGAAATTGCCACCATGGACCAGATGGCCCGCGACGTGGCGGCGCTGTTGGACCAACTGCAGATTCAGCGCGCTGTTATTTGTGGTCTTTCAATGGGAGGTTACGTCGCGTTTGAGTATTGTCATTTGTTTCCCCAACGGGTACAGGGTTTGGTTCTCGCCGGCACGCGCGCGCCGGCCGACAACGATCAGGAGAGACAAACTCGCGAGCAACAGGCGGCGCGCATGCTGGCGCAGGGAATGGATGGCATAGCAACCGAAACGCTGCCGAAGCTTCTGGCAAAGGAAACGCTAGCGACGAAGCCGGAAGTCGCCAACCGCATTCGGCAAATGATCGACACCACCAGACCGAGCGCGGGCGCGGCCGCCCAACTTGGCATGGCTGCCCGGCGGGACTACTCTGAAGACCTGGGAAACATCGAGGCCTCTACCTTAATCATCGTCGGGCGCGAGGACAAGATCAGGCCGGTCACGGACGCCGAGTTCATGCACAGCCGGATTCCCAATGCGCGTTTGAAGATCATCGAGGATGCGGCGCACGTATCGAACCTGGACCAGCCGGAAGTATTCAACCGGATCCTGCTTGGGTTTCTCACGGGAGCGCAGTCAGCCGGCCCGGAATGACGTTTTTGGAGTGCGCCAGCAAAGCAAAGGGGCGACGGCGCTTTGAATGAACGTCGCCCATCACAGACTGGATTGTGCCACTCTCTATGAGCGAACAATGGAAATACAGTATTGAAGAGCGAGTGCGCTGGGGCGATGTCGATGCGGCGCGCATTATTTTTTACGGCGCCTACATTCGCTTCTTCGAAATTGCGGAAACGGAATTGTTTCGCGCGGTTGGCTTGCCTTATGGCGTGGCTTTTGACGAACTCGACATCTGGCTCCCGCGGGTGCATCTGGAATGCGACTTTCGCCGCGCCGCTCGCCTCGATGATCTGCTGGTCGTCAGCGTCTTTGTTGGCCAGTTCGGACAGAAATCTTTTCGCCTGAATTTTGAAGTCAGACGAAAAGACGAAACCGAGTTAGTCGCCGAAGCCCATTTTGTCCTCGCTTCAGTGCGACGTGACAGTTTTGAGACCGTGGCGGTGCCGGAGGAACTGAAGCGCCGGCTGGCGCGTTTTACTAACCCTGCTTGACGGTCACGCGCGTACACGCTTATGACAGATATTCGCGAAAGAATAATCCACGACGAGCTGGACCAGCAGTCCATCGATCCGGATCCCATCAAGCAATTTCAAAAGTGGTTCGACGACGCCATTGCGGATGGCCTCAAGCTGCCGGAAGCGATGACCCTTGCGACAGCGACGCGTGACGGAAAACCTTCCGCGCGGATAGTGCTTTTGAAGCAGGTGGATGAGCGAGGTTTCGTCTTCTTCACCAACTATCGCAGCAAGAAAGCCGGCGAGCTGGACGACAACGCAAATGCGGCCGTGGTCTTCTACTGGCCCCAACATGATCGCCAGGTGCGCATCGAAGGAACCGTGACCAAAGTTTCCGCCGAAGAGTCAGACGCCTATTTTCAAACCCGGCCGCGCGACAGTCAGATCGGGGCGCTCGTTTCGCCGCAGAGTGAAGTAATAAGTGGGCGAGATATTTTAGAAAAGCGGACGCGAGAACTCGAGGAAGAGTTTCGCGATCAATCGATCCAGCGTCCGGCACATTGGGGCGGTTATCTGGTGACTCCCCAACGAATCGAATTTTGGAAGGCACGGCCCAGCCGGTTGCACGATCGAATCGTCTATGAACGGCAGGGCCATGGAGCGTGGCAGATCAGCCGCCTGGCGCCGTAGCGCTTCCTGGATGCGGTGCGGAAATGAACCTCACACTACACCTATGCTTCGATAACCTGCTTTCGCGCCGCCAGTCCGCCAAGATAGGCTGCCGCTAACTTCGTCAGAACTGAAATAATAACTAATAATGCCAGCCTGGAAGAAAGCTCTCCCGCAAACAGAAAGACAGTCATATCGATAAGAAAATACACAAGCCAGACAAGTAATGCCGCAGTGATGACAAACCGCGCCGCGAACTTTCTACCTATCCATCGGCACGCCAGAAACATCAAAGGTATCCCCACAACAATGCTCGAATACGGTGCGCTGACCTGTGCGTGCGCTTGATAAAACGCTGCATCGTGTCCCGGGTTGATAACGTAGCTGTATGCAACAATATACAGAATGTGTATCGCTACGTTGATGATCATGACAGCGATGGCGGATGGAATAATCCAGAGCCAACCGTTCTTCTTCTTAGAGGCCTGTTCCGTATTCATCGCAACCTCAAAGGAAATACAGTAATGCAACTCCACGTTGGACCGGGTGCCTGGCTACGGCGCGACGAAGCCGTTCAAGGGATTGCCATAAAACGCGTCCGACTTCCAGGAGGTCGCGTCCCATGTGCCATCGCCCGTCCCCAAAACCTTCACCGGCAAGATCATCGCCAGCCCGCCCAAATTGTTCTTTTGGGTGATGCCGTTATCGACCAGCCGGCCATGAGGCCCGACCGCGAACTTCGCCGAACGCGCCAGATCGCCGTCGCGCAAAACCTTCACTTCATATTCGCCGGGTTTTGATTCAGGAAGAAAATCTGCGACATGTTGTTCGCGCTGCTGGTATCTGGATTCCACTAATAGTTGATCCGGGAGGAGTCAACGAAAACCCCGAGGGGATTCGCGCCCAGACTGGCCCTAAACTACAACGGCCACAGCGCTCGGCGCGCGAGTTTACGTTTCAGGTTCACATAACCCTGGTCGCCGGCGACGAGTTCCCCCAGAACTTTCCTGATGCCGCGATGGCCGCGAGCAAACTCGATCATTCTTTCCGTGAACGGAGCGCCCCAGAAATTCCCATAGAAGCGCCGGCGCATTTCCGAGGCGCGCTGCAGCTCGCGCCCGAAGTCTGCACGCCAGAGTTCTTCATAGCCGGTCGCATTCCCGGCCAGATAAGCGTCGGCGAAAATTTCTGCTGAACGCAACGCATAGTAAATTCCTTCGCCAGTTACCGGATCGGCGAATCCGGCCGCGTCGCCCAGCAGCACCCAACCCTCGCCGCAGGCGCGGCGGCTGTCCCACGTTCGCGGCAGGAGACCAGGAATTCGTGCGGCATACCTCTCGGCGGTCTGAACGAGGCCCGCTCGGATGCGCGCGTCGATCGCGGTTTCTTGTGAGTGAGAATCGCGTTTGGGATTTTGGCTCGCGGTGTTCGACCAAAGTCGCACCCGTTGGTGGCCGTTCTGTGATGGCCCACTGGTTCTTTCACCTTCCCGGTAATACGCGATCATGAAATCCCAGAGGAGACGGTCCAGGGCTTCATGGTCGAACGCGTCCTGGGAAGTGGCGATGCCAAAGGAGATATGATCCAGCCGCGGAAAGGCCCAGGCATAACCAACCCAGCCCGGCAGAAAGGCAACGACAGTGGGCGCCGCACCCTGGTCAGGCATCGGCGCGCGATAACCAAAAGCTACTTCCATCTCAGCCGGGGGCAGCGGCCCGGCAAAGTGTTTTGCAAATGGACTGTTCGCACCATCAGCGGCTGCCAGCCAAAGGCCATGGAGATCTTTGCCGTCACCCAGGTGTATGATCCAACCATTGTCAGTCTGCTTGAGACTGCGAAAGGAAAGCTTCTCGGCAATGACGTGGGCGCCCGCCGCCCGCGCTCGTTCGCGCAGGAACGTATCGAATGTGTTGCGCGAATAGATCGCGAATGGCTCGTCCAACTTCAACGGCAGACGCTTGCCACCAGGCGAATACATTTCCAGATCAACGACCGTCCGGCCCACTGCTTCCAACAAATGAGGCCACGCCTTGAGGGCTTTGGAAGTGACGCCACCGCCGCAGGCTTTCGGATGTCCTTCCGGGCGCCCGTCAAACAACGCGACGCGCCGGCCCCCGCGCGCCAAACACTCCGCGGCAAACGAGCCGGCCGGACCCGCGCCAACTATGAGTACGTCAAAGTCTTTCATTACTTTCGCAACATCATAGAGAGCTTGATGGGTGTTAGCAATCCAACCTTTTTACTGGGAGCGCGGGCGTCCCGCCCGCAACTGAGCGCACAGCGCGAAAATCTGTAAGCCGCCGTTCTCATCGCTGAAGTCAAAGTGGGCCCCGGGCGGCGCGTTGCGGGCGGGACGCTCGCGCTCCAAGTAAAGAGATTGAGGCAAACCTCGGAACCGGCTTCAACCTTCAAGAGGGTTTCAGCCGGTGATAATATGGAGTCTGTTCCGCCACAGTCTGAAGTTTCTGATCCGAGGTCGTCATGAACGGTGCCAGTTCAATAGTGTTTGCCGGAATTGCGCCGCACCCGCCGATTATGGTTCCGGAGGTGGGCCGCGAAGCTAGCGCGGAAGTCCGGGGCTCAATCGAGGCCATGGCCGAGTTGACGGCGCGCGTGATCGCGAGCGGCGCCGAAACTGTCATCCTGATATCGCCACACGCCCCTCTGGAGGCGAAGGCTTTTGTGGCTTATGAAGGTCCCCGCGTCTTTGGTGACTTTGCGAATTTTCGAGCTCCTCACGCGACGGTCGCAGCCGACCTCGACGATGAACTGCTCGCCGCTATTACGCAGTCTGCCGCCGCGAACGGTTACGAAGTTCGGCTGATTAGAAATGAGAACCTCGATCATGGTATCGCCGTACCGCTCTACTTTCTGCAACGCAATGGTTGGCAAGGCCGTGTGATCGCGCTGGGTTACAGCTTCCTCCCTAATGAAGATCACTTAAGTTTCGGGAAAGCGATTAGAACTGCCGTTGATTCCCTGCGGCGGAGCGTGGCTTTCATCGCCAGCGGCGACCTGAGTCATCGGCTGAAACTGGGCGCCCCGGCCGGGTACAACAAAGGTGCGCACCTGTTCGATGAAGAGGTCGTGCAGGCATTGCAGGCAGGATCGCCGGCGCGCGTTATCCATATCGATCCGGACTTGCGGCACCTGGCGGGCGAGTGCGGTTATCGCTCAATGCTCGTCGCATTTGGCGTCACTCAGGGTTTGGCCCCGGCTATTGAAGTACTGCACTACGAAGCTCCCTTCGGAGTGGGCTATGTGGTAGCTCAATTGGTTAAGACAAATCACACCGGGAGCGAGAACCAGGGCGCCGCACCGCTTTTAGCAAACAAGCCAACTCCTGATGTCGCAAAAACCGGAGAACTGCCGGCCCTCGCGCGTCGCACGGTGGAGACATTCGTAAAGGAGCATGTGGTTATCAATCCTCCGGGAGATTCCGAAGTTCTCGCGCAGCGTGCCGCCTGCTTCGTCTCAATTAAGACTCATAACGGAGACCTGCGCGGTTGTATCGGCACGACTGAACCAACCAGGAACACCCTCGCAGAAGAATTGATCGCGAACGCCATTGGCGCTGCGACACGTGATCCTCGGTTTCCGCCGATTGAAAAAGCAGAGTTGAAAAGCCTGAAATATTCAGTCGATGTGCTGTCCCAACCCGAGCTCGCAAATATGCAAGATCTCGATCCGGGAAAATATGGTGTGATTGTCGAAGGGAAAGACAGCGGGCGCAGAGGATTGCTCTTACCGAATTTGCAGGGCGTGAATACCGCTGCGAAGCAAGTGGGAATTGCAGCCCGCAAAGCCGGAATCCCCGCCACCGAGAAACTTATTTTGTGGCGCTTTCGCGCCGATAGATACCGGGAAGAATTCTAATGGCACAAGGTGGCTTTACTCCGACACTTTGCCCTTTGCCCTTAGCTCTCAGCTCTCACTTACACGTCAAGATTTCTAACATCGAGGGCGTTGTCTTCGATGAACTTGCGCCTTGGCTCGACTGCGTCTCCCATGAGCACGGTGAACATTTCGTCGGTCTCAACAGCATCATCAACTCTGACCTGCAACAGGGTGCGCTTCTCGGGGTTCATCGTGGTTTCCCAGAGCTGTTCGGGATTCATTTCACCCAGACCTTTGTAGCGCTGAATCGAAAGGTCTTTCTTCGCTGCTGCCAGCACGCGTTCCAGCAAAGCCTCACGCGTGGGAATCTCCTCGCTGGTACCGTTTTCGCCGGCAATGAACGGCGCCGCGAGTTGCGCTTCCAGTTCAATGTAAAGCTCGGCAGCCTTTTGAAACTCGACGTGACTGGCAAAGTCCCAATCGACACAAACACGGATGCCGGAGTTAGTAACGACCTGGATTTCCCACAAGCTGTGCTCCTCATCCGGAGTTAGTTCAGCGTTGATACCTTCTTTAGTCAGCACGGTTTCGACGCGGCCCATCAACTCTCCATCCTGGAAGATGCCGCGCAGGGTTGCTCCTTTTTCCAGCATCAATCCCCGCTTGCCGCCCAGGGCCTTGAGCAAAGCATCGAGTAGTTTTTGATCGCCTCCCAAACGCCGCGCGGTCTTTTCGCAATAACGCTTGAAGTCCACCATCTTCTCCAGATAGTTGGCCAGGTCCTTGCCCTCGGTCACCGTCTTGTTGCCCGCCGATTGCACCTTCATATCGCTGGTGGCCTGGCGCATCAGATACTTGATCATCGCCGTGTCATCTTTGATGTACTCTTCTTTCTTTCCTCTTTTCACTTTGAAGAGCGGCGGCTGGGCGATGTACACGTAACCGTTTTCCACCAGGGCAGCCATCTGCCGGTAAAAGAATGTCAACAACAGCGTTCGAATATGCGAGCCATCGACGTCGGCGTCAGTCATTAGAATGATCTTGTGATAACGAAGCTTGCTCAGATCGAAATCCTCTTTGCCAATCCCCGTGCCCAGCGCCATGATCAGGGCCTTGATTTCACTATGGCCCAGCATCTTATCGAAACGCGCTTTCTCGACATTCAGGATCTTGCCCTTGAGGGGGAGGATCGCCTGGTTCTTCCGGTCGCGACCCTGCTTCGCTGAGCCGCCGGCGGAATCGCCCTCAACAATGTAGATCTCGGACATTGCGGGATCGGTTTCCTGACAGTCGGCCAGTTTGCCCGGCAACATCGTGGAACCGAAGGCGCCCTTGCGCACAATCTCGCGTGCCTTGCGCGCTGCTTCCCGCGCGCGCGCCGCATCCAGTGACTTACCCACGACCTTCCTGGCCACGGTCGGGTTCTGCTCCAGATACTCGGTCAGGCGTTCGTTCAAAAACGATTCCACGGCGCCCTTCACATCGGAATTGAGCTTGCCCTTGGTCTGCCCCTCAAACTGCGGCTGCGGCAGCTTCACGGAGATGACCGCCACCAGCCCCTCACGAACGTCGTCGCCGGTTAACGAGCCTTTGAAGTTCTTGGCTAACCCTGAGGACTGCGCATAGGCGTTAATCGTGCGGGTAAACGCCGAGCGAAAGCCGGAGAGGTGCGTGCCGCCATCGACGGTGTTGATGTTGTTCGCGAACGAATAGACTTTTTCGTCATAGCCGTCGTTGTACTGAATGGCAACCTCAATCGCCAGGACGTCGCTTTCCCTTTCAAAGTACATCGGCTTGTCGTGCAGCGCGCTCTTGTTCTTATTGAGGTGCTTTACAAATTCAGCGATCCCGCCGCGGTAATAAAACTCGTGCGACTTCTCCGGTTCCTCCCGCTCGTCACGAATGGTGATGCGAATGCCTTTGTTGAGAAAGGCCTTTTCGCGCAAACGCTCGGAGAGCTTGTCGAAACTGAACTCAGTATGGTCGAAGATTTCGGTATCAGGCTTGAAAGTAATCTTGGTGCCGCGACGGCGCGTTTTGCCCGAGGGTTTGTTACCGTCAAGTTTAGTAACTGCGATACCGCGTTCGTATTCCTGCTCGTAGGTCTTGCCATCGCGCCAGATTTCCAGATGGAGTTTTTCGGAAAGAAAGTTTACGCAGGAGACACCCACGCCATGCAGCCCGCCTGAGACCTTGTAAGCGTTAGAGTCAAACTTACCGCCGGCATGCAGTTTGGTCATTACCACTTCCGCCGCTGACTTCTTTTCCTTCTTCATCAAATCGACCGGGATACCACGGCCGTTATCGATTACCGTGATCGAGTTATCAAGATGAATCATCACTTCGATCGTGTCGCAGTAACCTACCAGGGCCTCGTCGATCGAGTTATCGACCACTTCATAGACGAGGTGATGCAAACCTAATTCGCCAGTCGATCCAATGTACATCGCCGGTCGCTTACGCACGGCTTCGCGGCCCTCGAGCACCGCTATCGAAGACGAATCGTAGGCATCGGCCCTTCGCTTAACTCCAGATGCTGTTACCAAAACTGCTCTCCTCTTTAAATCACACTAACGCTAATCTGCTCAGACTTACCGCCGGATCGCGGCCCATTCCTAGATGCTATTCACGGCTGCGGCAGACGGAAGGGACGCTCCCTTTTCGTGCTTGCGTTTCGTCACACTTCCAGCCTCAATCAGGTACGTACTTGCCCGTGGCAAAAACTGCTGAAGGTGACTTTCCTTCGAAGTCGTGACGAAGGTTTGGGTGCGCCCGTCAAGGTATTCCAGCAGGTAGTTTATCCGCTTCTCGTCCAATTCCGCGTCCACGTCGTCAATGAGGAAAACGGGATAATCTTTATGCTCAGAATAATACACCGAAATTGCCGCTAAGTCAAGTGTTATCAATGCGCTACGCTGTTGTCCGGAGCTGCCAAAAGACCGCAAATCGCGGCCGTCAAAGAGTATCTCCAGGTCGTCTCGATGAGGGCCAATTAGCGAGGTTCCCGAAGCCATCTCCGCACCCAGGCGAAACTGGAGACGTTCGACAATCAGTGCTTCGTAATCACCCAAATCGCCCCTGCCTTCAAGCGACGATCGGTAGCGGATCGAGACGTTGTCACCGAACAGCGTATGGTCAAGAGCTTCGTTCAATTGATCGACGTAATCCGCACGCAGGCGATGTATTTGAAAGCTCAGCTGGGCCAACTGATCATTCCATGGCCGGAGCGCTTCGATCGCCTCTGCTTGTCTTAGGCGGCCGTCCAGGGCGTCCTGGAGCAAACGGTTCTTCTGCCTGAGCACGCGATTGTAGTCCGCCAGCGTTTGTGCATAGCCGGGATGCAGGGAAACCACTCCGCGATCCAGGAACTTGCGCCGCGCATCCGGAACGCCCCGCACCACATCCAGTTCGTCGCTGGTGAAAGCGACGGTATGGAGTTGCCCGGCGTAACGAGAGATCGGCTCCCGCTTCCCGTTCACGGAAATGATCTTGTTCTTACCTTGCAGGCTGACCTGTAATTCGCGCGAGATAGTTTCGTTTTGCGAAACCTCAGCTCGGAGGTAAGCGGCTTCGGCGCCAAACTGTATTGTTTCGTGAAGCTTCGAGGTCCGGAAAGACTTAGTATGGGCGAGAATATAGATAGCTTCCAGCCAGTTGGTTTTCCCTTGTCCGTTGTTACCGTAAAGAATATTGAGGCCTTCTCCCCAAACGTTCTTGCCGGCTAGATTGCGGAAATTCTGCGCCTCAACTGACCTGAGGATCATGAATGAATCTTAACATATCGTTGTTGTTTCCGCCGTTGCCAGAAACATAAGCGCCGCCAACTCAACGCTTCGAGATTGACTCAAAGGTAATCTGCGTAGGAGTGCGTAATCATCACGCCTGGCGGCGGCGGACTTCTACCTGGGTTCAGCATTACTACCGAACCAGATCGCTGATGGTAGCGGCTTAGAAAGCGTACGGCCCGAAGCCAGTAGTGAGCGAGCAAATATGTAGAGGACCCAACACTCGACTGCGAATGGAGGAAAGCCGAGAAAGCCGAGCACCGGCATTTCGAATACTTTGATGTTGCCAAAGAACGGCACGGTGTAACTCCACTTTGCGATCGCCCAGTAATTCCAGAATTCCCAGAGCACTCCGCAAACTGCACCGCTTGCCAATAGTGACAGAAGTCGCACCCATTTTCCCTCACCAAGGTCCCCAACAATTGATGGGTGGCCGCGCAGATGATTGATGGGATCGAGGAGGAAAATGAACGATAGCCATACCATGGGCGCGAACCAGTCAGATATCACGAAGAATGGCAGTAATACAGTTACCGCGCCGGCGATCGTCAACAGGTACAGAATCGGTCGCGAAATGCGAATCACACGCGCTGGGCGACGCCGGGCAAAGACTGTGACCGCAAAGAACTCGGCGGTCGCAAACAAGGCCGGAAAAATAGTCGCAAACGCCCAGTCGTAACCCACGCGGCGCAGAAAGGGGTTGGGTGTGAGATTGTGATAGTGCCACCACAACTCGAGGTCGGAACTCCAGAACCGCGGCGCGTTGTAGAACTCAAACAACCACCAGCAGCAAACAGAAATAACGGCGATCAGAACCAGTTCGAGCCGGTCCGTTGTTAGCAGCGACCGACCCCTCCGTTTAAAGACCAGCGCGTCCACGAACATCACATAGCCTGTCCATACAATTGGCGTAAACCAGACCCCGACCACGTGGTTGCCGGTGAAGAGCAGGATTTCGGCAAGATTGATGATCAGGATCCCAATGTAGCCGTGAAGTTTCATGTGATGCGGACTTTAAGACCGCGAAGCAATTACGTCTGGACACATTACGACTTAGAAGCCGGCGCGTTGCTTAAACCCTGGGTAACGGGGATCGGACCTGAGATTGTCCCAGACGTTGCCCACTTTGAGTGAAATCGCTCCTCCAGAAGATCGTTCCTCAAAGACTTGCTCTAACGAGTGAAAGGCTTCGTCTTTGTCACCCAGTCCGGCGCAGGCCAACGCCATTAAGAGAGGCGAAACATACGTCCGCCGCGACAATCCTCTCAACCGGGCAAGCTCTGTTCGCGCTTCGCCACTCTCGCCCGCCCTTGCGTAGACGTGAACCAAATAGGACAGGTAAAGCGGTTCGTTTTCCAGGTTCTTAATCCGGCGTAACTCACTGAGGGCTTCTTCATGCATACTCTTGGCTGAGTAGGTCATAGCCAACAGCCCATGCGCCACTTGGAATTCCGAATCCATCTCCAGCGTCCGCTTGAACTCTGCAATAGCCTCGTCATAGCGGCGAGCAAACATATAAGCCTTCGCCAGATCCGTATTGATGATCAGCGACAGCGGATCCAGGTCATGGGCCCGCTTAAGTTCTGCTATCCCTTCGTCGAACCGGCCCATGCAGGCTAAAAACTCGCCGAACCACTGATGCGCCGTCGCATAGTTCGGGTTCAATTCGATGGCTCGCTTGAATTCCTTTTCGGTCTCGGGCCAGTTCCAGTCGAAGTTCATGGCAATCAGTCCCAACGAGGCGTGCGCTTCGGCGAGCGTCTCGTCGAGTTCGAGCGCTTTCTTCGCCGCCGCTCGGGCCCGGGCAAACTTTTCGGCCTCCGAGTTCTTATCATGGCCGACGACAAAAGAGGACGAATTCCCTAATCCCACGTAAGCCTCGGCATAACCCGGATCGATTTGAATAGCCTGCCTGAAATACTCTACGGACTTTTGATAGCCGTCAGGCGTGCGCTTATTCCAGAAGTAGAGACCTTTGAGGTAGGCCTGATACGCCTCGACGTTATCGCTGCCCCGTTTTTGCAGACGTCTTTGCTCTTCAGGGTTCAACTCGACCAGCAACTCACGCATCACCTGCCGCGAGATCGAGTCCTGGATTCCGAAAATATCGGCAGAGCGCTCGTCGAACTTGGCGGACCAGAGCGTCGCACCATCCTGCGTTCGTAATAGCTGGACCGTCACCCGAATTCTGTCGCCCTCACGTTGCACATTGCCGTCGAGCACCGCTTCCACGCCTTGTTCCCGGCCGGCAGCAAGCGGGTCTTGCATGGGATCAACGTAGCGGCGCACTGCGCCGGTTGGCCGTACGACGATCTGATGGATATTCCCTAAGACAGTGATTAGAGCATCGCTCATGCCGATACCCAGATACTCGTTGTCGGCCTGGCCCGGCGGGCCAATCGTCTTGAACGGCAGCACGGCAATGGAGCGCATTTTTGATCGAGCGGACAACGCCACCGGGGCCGCCCGGGTTGATTCATGCGAAGCCGACAGGCGATAGAACATTACCGGCAGGGCCAGGAGCATCATCACTGCTCCGCCGATCGTAATCTTGAGAGCCGTGGAGACGCGAGGGAAAAGGAAGGGCCGCCCGGGCGCGACTGTCTTTGTTGGTCGGGGAACGGCGGTGGGCTGGGCCGCTTCAGCGTCCCAAATCTCGCGCTCTTCCCTTTCATCCGTGACGATGCGCTGAAAGGTATGTCGTTCCACGATGACGTGCACATCATCACTGTCCGGCAATTCCCTGACATTCGCCACAAAGCGATAGCCGCGCTTGGACACGGTCTCAATATAGCTCTGGCCGTTCGGCGCGTTGCCAAGCATCTTCCGCAGCAAAGAGACGTTGTTCGTCAGGTTGGATTCCTCGACATGGGTTTCGGGCCATACCGCGTCCATGAGTTCGGTCTTTTCTACTAAACGCCCACGTCGATCAATCAGAACCACGAGGGTCTCAAACACTTTCGGCGTGAGGGGAACGGGGACACCATCACGCAGCAATTGCTGCTCTCCCGTGTCCAAAGAGTAATCACCAAACTCAAATAAACGCCGCCGTTGCTTGCTCATAACCGCTTAGAGATTTTTCAGAGATTTTTTTGAGATGAATCTCAGGATTTTTCTTGTGGGGGTCACTACAGTTTATCGAACCCTGCGCCAAGCCGAATGTCGGAGTCTTTGGATCCATTGTTAACGCCGGGGACAGCGCGCCGATTCTACCCTTCGCCGGTTTGTACTGGCAACTTTTGGAAGGAACGCCAAACCATGAAAACCAGAAGTCACCGCAGCACCGAGACTACCATTGAGACGCACGAGGTCTGGGTTATTAGAAGGCCATCGTCACCTACGACGGTTTGGTGTCGGCAGTGCGCCCAGGACGTCGTGATGCTTTCCCCGGAGGAAGCGGCCCGCCGGCTGCGCGTCAACCCCCGCACTGTCTACCGCTGGGTGGAGGTCGGTCAGGCTCATTACCGAGAGATAGAAAACGGTTGGTTGCTCGTCTGCCTCCTGTCGCTGCCGCGCCAGGAGCATGCCGGCGCTGCCTTTCTCCTGCCCTCGTCGCGCGCGTCGGATTGAATCGATCGCCTTGAGTTCTTGCCCTCTGGCTGGTTCAGCTTTGGTCCATCTTTTCTCTGAGAAGTCGATAATTGATTAAGGAAGGCCCTGATGTTTATAAAAATATTTGACAGTTCGCGGTTGGCGGTTCGCTCGTTATTAACTGTTTGTGTCGCCGCGTGCGTTGTTGGTCTTACGGTGTGGATCTTCAATGATCCTGCCTCGCAGGCGCGCGGAGGGCATCCACTCGCGCGAACACTTCCGACCGCAAATCCAGGTATCAGGTCAAAGAGCGCGCGGGACGTTGATCCTAAACTGGCGACGGACCAATCACTTAAACGGGCGGTCAGCGCAACGCTGGACGAAATCAAACTCACGGCCAGTAACGGCGAGGCGTCGGACTATGCCGGCTATTCAGTCGCTATTAGCGGGACGACGGCGGTCATCGGGGCGTTTGGACACAGGGCTTTCGTCTTTGTGAGGCAAGGCGATGAGTGGCAACTACAACAGACGTTGACAATCGGCGAGCCCAGCGATCGCGAATTGGAATTCTACGGCGTTTCCGTGGCCATCGATGGAGGAACGATTCTCCTCGGCGATCATATTCCACCGCAACGATCTGAGAGCAACCCGGACGAAATCGACTGGCGAATCGGGGACATTTATGTCTACGTGCGGAGCGGCACGCAATGGACGCTGCAACACACTTTCCCCGCTCCTCCTCCGCCCGATCCTTATCAAGGGGTATTTCCTACCTCTCTGGGAATCAGCGGGAACTCGGTCATCATCGGACTTTCCGGCATTGATAACTCTAACGGGGCCGTCTTCTTCTCCGACCGCACCGGAAATACCTGGTCCCCAGTACAGAAACTCTCGGCTAACGAGCGAACGTCCGGCGACAATGACTTCGATTCGTTCGGCGCCAGAGTCGCCATTGAAGGCGACACCGCGGTCGTAACTGCTCCCGATGTGGACATAGACACTACCGACTTCTTTAACGAGGGCGCGGCCTATGTCTATGTGCGGAGTGGCGGGGCGTGGATCGAGCAGGGTTATTTGACTGCCAGTGAAGACGAACTCCCGGACACGTACTACATGGGCCTCTCGGTAGACATCAGCGGCGATACGGTTGTAGTGGGAGGCCCGAATGGTGATAACGCTTTTGTCTTTGTGCGCAATGGCACCACCTGGTCGGAACAACAAATGCTAAGAGCGTTCCATGGCGTGAACGGCGATGGGTTCGGCAAAGGCGTGGCCATCAATGGCAACAAGATCGTCGTCGGCGCTCCCGTTGCTGACGATAACTTAGGAGCTGTTTACGTTTTTGAGCGAACCGGCGAAACATGGTTTGAGGGAGACACGCTCAACGCCACCACCGGCGTGCCGACCCCAGGACACGGTCTGGCGTTTGGATACTCAGTGGCGGTCAGCGGCAACACAATCATCGCCGGTGCGCCCAATGAACAAGTGGGCGTCAATGACCGGCAGGGCGCGGCTTATGTCTTTCAAAAAGCTGACCGGGATGGCGATGCCCTGCCCGACGAATGGGAAATTCTCGGCATCTCTGTCGACGACAGTGGCGTAGTGATTGGCGCCGGCGATCTCGGGGTGGGAACTTTCATTGACCTCCCCCGAATGGGCGCCGACCCGATGCACAAAGACATCTTCGTCCATGCCGACTGGATGGCGCCGACGGAGGACGGGGTTGTTCTCAAGCCTGATGAGACAGCAATCAAATTTGTGACTGACGCCTTCGCGGTTGCGCCCGTCGATAATCCAGATGGCCAGGCAGGCATACACCTCCATGTTGATCTTGGCCCAGACAGCATTATGAATCCGGTAACCGGAGAAATATGGGGCGCTCTTTCCATGGCCGGGGAGACGCAATGTCAAGAGGAGATCGGCACGATTGATGCTGACGCAGGCTACGAGTGGAGCGAGGTTGATGCCGTCAAGGCTGAGCGCTTCGAACCCAGCGGGAGGAAGGTGGTCTTTCACTACGCCTTGTTCTGCAACACCTTTGCCGATCAGCCAAGCAGCGGCATCTCGAGAGGTAACGCGGCGTCTGACTTTCTGGTCTCGCTCGGCGAAGAGCGCGACGCTGTAAGTCCTGGAGGGACCCTGGAGCACCTCGAGGCCGGTGGGAGTCCATTGCAACAGGCCGGAACGTTTATGCATGAGATCGGCCACAATCTTGGGCTCAGGCATGGGGGTGGCGATAACACCGTGTTCAAGCCAAATTACCTTAGCGTCATGAACTATTATTTTCAATTCACCGGGCTGCTGAGCTCCGACGGACAGCGAGCCCTGGATTATTCGCAGGCGGCGTTGCCGCCGTTGGATCAAACTAATCTGGACGAGGCTGCTGGCATCGCTGATCCCGAAGAATACCTTACGCTGTGGAACGGACCGTCGCGATCAGTCAACCCGTCTGGTCCAAACAAATGTCTGGAGAACGAAAACGGCTACTACAAAATATTCCTTCCCGGCTCTGGTCTCGACTGGAATTGCAACAGCGCGTTGACCCTCGATCCGGTAAACGTCCGTTTGGTAAATGACGCCGCGGCGCCTGACACGCTCGAGGGATTTGACGACTGGGGCCACCTCATTTTTGATGGCGGGGGCAGGATCGGCGACTTGGGAGCAGGTGGTTCCGGACCCAAGCATAGTTCTAACGATGAACTTCCTTCCGCACAAATCATGGCTGCGGTGCCGCCAGCGCTTTTCACGGAAGAGCTGGCCGCCCCCCACGACGTGGTCACCCTTTCGCCGCAGTCAGGCGCGTCCCCCCTTTCCGTGAATTTCGACGGGAGCAACTCAACTACTGTCAGCGGGACGATTGTTAACTACGCGTGGGACTTCGGCGATGGCTCGACCGGCAGCGGTGCGACACTGCAGCATAGCTACTCGACACCGGGCATTTACTGCGCTTCACTTACTGTAACGGACAGCAATGGCCACGTTAACCTCGCGCCGCTGCTTCACAGCGTTACGGTAATTGAGCCGGGGCCGACGCCCTCGCCAACTGCAACACCGACTCCGACGCCCCAACCAAACCTGACTCCGTATCAACCTGCGGGCTGGTCGGATAAGCTCGTCGTCTCGACAACGACGGGTACCCATTCGGACAGTGCCACGATAATCGCAGGCGATTCCCTCTATGTTGACTTCGCAATCAACAACGGCGGAAACGTTGGGACTACCGAACCTTTCACCGCGACGCTCTATGTAGATGATGTCGCAATGCATGACTTCGTCGTGAATGCGTTGAATGGATCTACTTATATATTCGTTGAAGATTTTCCCATCGCACCACTCAGCGCCGGCCAACACACCATTAAGATTATCGCGGATGTAAATGGAGCGATCGCTGAAAGCAACGAGTCGGATAATGTTTATAGCAAGCCGATTGCCGTGTCGCCGGCGGCGCCAACGCCGACACCCACGCCAACTCCCTCACCAACACCGACCCCAATACCGATCTCGCTGACGTTCACAGTGAGAAACACGAACAACAGCGGCGTTGAATCCTTACGTCAGGCATTACTCGATGCCAACAGTCATCCCAACGGAGCCGACGGGATTGACCAAATCGTATTCGATATTCCCGGTGCGGGCGTCCATACGATCACGCCCACAACTGACCTTCCGCTGGTTAGCGATCCCGTATTGATTGATGGCTACACTCAGCCGGGCGCGAGCGCCAACACCCAGTTGGCGGGCAACGATGCTGTGCTCTTAATCGAGCTGAATTGTGCCAACCTCGGCCAGGATGGATTGAATTTCAGCGGAGGCAGCAGCACGATACGCGGTCTCGTCATCAACAACTTCAATTCCGCGTTCGCCTTCACCAGCGCAATTCGATTGACCTCCTCTAATAACGTGGTTGTGGGAAATTTTATCGGGACAACTGCGTCCGGAGCCGGCAGGGCGCCCAACACTATCGGGATCACCGTCGCTTCAGGCGCCAATAACTTGATCGGCGGTTCGACGCCGGCGGATCGGAACGTTGTCGCCGGTAGTGCTACGCAGATTCAGCCTGCAGCCGGTGTTGGAATCATGATTAAGACGACGCAGGCGGGAACTCGTGTTCAGGGTAACTACATTGGCACCAACGCGGCAGGGAACGCGGCCTTCGGTAACGGCAGGGGAATCAACGTGGACGTTGCAGCCTCAGCGGACATCACAATCGGTGGTCTGACGAACACGCCGGGTACCGGCGTCGGCAACGTCATCTCCGGCAATAGTAGCAATGGTGGTGTGGACAGCTACGGCATCTATATCGACAACCGGCCGCGCGGCGACGTCAGGATTCAAGGTAATCTTATAGGCCTCAACGGCACGGGCACGGAGGCACTGTCTAATGGCGTCAGTGGCATTCATGTTCGGCAGGCGGCTTCCGGTACCTTTAATCCAGATCCAACTCTCGAAGTTGGCAGCCTGTGGATCGGTGGTACCGAGTCGGGTGCTCGCAACGTGATTTTCAATAACCGGATCAACGGAATCTTTACGGATGCGGTCGACTTGAACTTGATTGTGCAAGGCAATTTCATCGGCACCGATATCACCGGCACGACGAATCCACCACTGGGCGCAGGCTCTCACGATGGCGGCGATGGCATTCTGGTAGGAGACGGCACAATCACGATTGGCGGTAATTCAGCCGCAGCCCGCAACGTGATTTCCTGCCCGGGTCGCGGCCTGCACGTCGCCGCAGGCGTGGCGACTGTTCAGGGCAACTTCATCGGAACGACGGTTGATGGCATCACGGCACTTGGAAACAAATATGAGGGAGTGCGAGTGGAGAATGCTGCTGTCGCCATCGTCGGCGGCTCGTCACCGGGCCAGGGCAATCTGATCGCGCACAATTTCTTTGCCGGAGTTGAGGTGATGAATACTGCGCGCGCTACGATTCTCGGTAACTCAATTTTTGACAACGGCACAACCGACGTCAACACCTTTCAGGGGCATCCCGGGATTGATCTCAACGATGACGGTGTGACGCCTAATGACGCTTGCGACGCGGACAACGGACCGAATGTTTTTCAGAACTATCCGGCCCTGACCTCGGCTGTCGTATCAGCGGGGGCAACGACCTTCACCGGCTCACTAAACAGCAAGGCTGGCACCGCGTTCCGGATCGAGTTCTTTTCCAATCCTGCCTGCGAAGTTTCAGGTAACGGAGAAGGCCGCACCTTCGTCGGCTCAACCACTATCAGCACTGGCGAGAGTTGCAATGCAAACATAAACGTCACGTTGCCATTTGCAGTGCCGGTTGGTCTGTTTATCACCACCACGGCAACCGATCCCAACGGCAACACTTCGGAATTCGGACCGTGCGTTCAGGTGACGGCGCCAGGACCGACAGCCGCTGACGGCGCGGTCAGCGGCCGGATTCTCGATACGAATGGCAATGCAGTTGCCGGTGTTGGCGTGCGCCTGAGCGGCAGCCAGGATCGTGTCGCCGTTACCAATGCGGCGGGCAATTATCGCTTCGACGGCGTCGAAACGAATGGCTTGTACATCGTCACGCCGTCAAGAGCTAACTACAGCTTCACACCGGCAAACCGAGCGTTCTCTGCTTTGGGAAATATTACTGAGGCTGCTTTCACCGCGGTCGCGGATGCGACGCAAACAGCGAATCCTCTCGACACTACTGAATACTTCGTAAGGCAGCATTATTTGGATTTCCTCGGCCGCGAACCCGATCAGGGCGGGCTCGAATACTGGAACCGCGAAATCGCGCGTTGCGGCAACGACGTAGCTTGCGTGAACCGGCGCCGCCTCGATGTCAGCGCTGCATTTTTCATGTCGCAGGAGTTCCAGGAAACGGGCTCGTTTGTTTACGGACTGTACCAAGCCTCGTTCGGTAGTCAGCCCACTTACATTCAGTTCATCGCCGATCGTGCGAAGGTTGTTGGCGGCGCGGATCTGGAAGCGCGCAAAGAGGAGATGGCGAATGAATGGGTGCAGAGGGACCGTTTCCGTATGGCCTATCCGGATACGCTGACACCGGAACAATTGGTAAACAAACTCTTTGAGAATGCCGGACTGCAAGCCCACACCGGCGCATGGGACACCTATGTGGTGATGCTGCAGAGAGGTGGCACGCGGGCACAACTGCTGCGAATGCTAATGTCAGATTCGCAATTCACAGCGAAGGAATTCAACGCCACGTTTGTACTAATGGAGTACTTCGCTTACTTGCGTCGAGACCCTGACCCGGGTGGTTATGCTTTCTGGCTCGACGTTTTGAACCAACGAGAGCCAGGAAACTTCCGCGGGATGATTTGCTCGTTTATTACCGCCACGGAATACCAGCAGCGGTTTAGTTCAGCGATCAGTCGAAGCAATGCAGAGTGCGGCAGGTAAGTTATTGTTGTTGTTTTCAAACTGGGTAGTCGATTCACAGGCGCATCGGCATGACGACGTACTTGTATTCGCATCCGTTATCCGAGACCGGCCGGAGCTGGGCCTGGGAATTTGCGTCCTTGAATTCGAAGGCCACCTGGCCGACGCCGATGACATTGAGAAAGTCCTGCAAGTACTGGGCGTTGAATCCGATCTCTACGTCATCGCCATCGTACTCCGTCATGACAGTCTCGCGCGCCTCGCCTTCTTCAGCGTTTTGCGAACTGATCACCAGTTGGTTCTTTTCCAGGTGAAATCGGATGGCATGCGATCTATCATCAGCCATCAGGGCTACACGTCTTACCGCATGGCTCAAGCCGAGATTATCGAAGACAGCCGAACGGTCATTGCCTTTGGGCATCACCATTTCATAATTAGGGAATTGGCCCACCAGGATTCTGGAAATCAGCAGGCGTGATCCAACTTCAAAGTAGATGTGGTTTTCATCTATCCCCAGGCTCATTTCTCCATCATAGTCGGCGGTAAGTTTCGTAAGTTCCGCCAGCGTCTTTCGGGGAATGAGAGCGTCGATGTCCTCAGTCGTTCCGCCTCCGATGTCTTTACAGGCGATGTAGGCCAAACGGTGGCCATCTGTAGTGATCATCCTGGCCCCCGACTTGTCCAAAAGGAATTTTGCCCCCGAGAGATTGTATCTTGATTCCTCCTGGGTAATCGCAAAGATAGTCTTATCTATCAACGACTTAAAGACAGTTCCCTTGATTTTCAGGGGCGTTGATTTGAAGCTCGGAACTTCGGGAAAGTTCTCGGTCGCCAACCCTGGCATCTTGAACTTCGAGCGATCGCACTCGACCGTGACCCAGTCATTAGCTTCTTTCCGGAAGCTTACCGTCGCATCTGGCAGCAACCGCGCGATATCAAAAAGCTTTCGCGCCTGGACGCAGATCGCACCTGGCGTTTTGATCTCTTCAGCTTCCGCTTCACACCTGATCGTTACATCGAGGTCGGTGCCGGTGATTCGAATCGACGTTTCACCAACTGATTCGACGAGTATGTTCGACAAAGCCGGAATCGTATTTTTTCTTTCGACGATACCTTGTACGAAGCCCAACTCTTTTTGTAGGGCGCTCTTATTAATTGAAAATTGCATTGTAGTTACTCTCCTTCAAAACTTATCAGCACTCAAGACAATTTAGACAGGCTTTACTGTTACCCCTGAAGATAATACAAATTCTATTTATCTTAGTAGTAGTAATAGTCTCTGTGGAATTGTGGAAAAGCGACTTAACCCTTTGGGATCGCAGGAAATCATTTTAACAGAGACCAGCGAAAAACTTTTCGCCCCCGCATCGCTCCTGTTGATAAAGCCCAAGCCAGAAAGTTTTCAACAGCTGAGTCTGGTGCTGTGGATTAGCAAACAAAGTAAATGTGGAAATCAAAGAAAGCGCAAAGGCATCAGTGATTCGTTGTTTCACTCCCCAGAATTTCTATTAGCTTCGCTACACTTCTCTGAAACTCAGCATCGCTGGCCACCAATCGCTGCACCTTGTCCACTGAATGCATCACCGTGGTGTGATGTTTTCCCCCGAACTGCCGGCCGATCTCAGGGAAACTGCTCTTAGTTAGTTGTTTGCAGAGATACATTGCTACCTGGCGCGGATTGGAGACCAGCCGGGCATTCGTTTTGGCAGTCAGTTGATCAACTTTTAAATGATAATGCGCCGCGACGGCCTGTTGAATTTTTCGAATAGTGATCAATGCGGTCTCATCGTCTACGGCTATATTGCGCACCGCATCCTGCGCCATTAGCGTCGAGATAGGCAAACCGCGGAGTGAGGATATCGCAAGTAATCGAATCAGCGAGCCCTCCAACTCCCGTATGTTGTGTTTGACCTTCGTCGCGATATAGAGGGCAACATCATCAGGCAGGACGAAACCATCGAGGTCCGCTTTCCGCTTAAGGATGGCAACTTTTGTTTCCAGATCCGGGGGCTCCATATCCGCAATCAGGCCCCACTCAAATCGCGAATGTAACCTTTCCTCCAGCGTGGGAATCTCCCGCGGCGGACAGTCAGACGTTATGACAATTTGTTTCTGGCCATCGTAAAGGGCATTGAAAGTGTGAAAAAACTCTTCCTGGGTGCGCTCTTTCCCGGCCATGAATTGAATGTCGTCGATCAGGAGGACGTCCATCGAGCGGTACTTCTCGCGAAACATTTGCGTTTTGTCGTACCTGATCGCATTGATCAATTCATTCATGAAACGCTCGGCGGAAATGTATAGAACCCGCAGCTTGCTGTTGCGTTGCTTGATGGCATGGCCGGCCGCCTGCATCAGGTGCGTCTTGCCCAAACCTACTCCGCCATAGATATAGAGGGGATTGTAGGTCTTGCCCGGGGCTTCAGCGACCGCCAGGGAAGCCGCATGAGCAAACTGGTTGCAAGAGCCGACGACGAACGTTTGGAAAGTGTATTTGGGATTGAGACAGGAATCGAATAAGTCCTGAGGAGTCTCTACCGATACCTGTCTTAGATCTTTTGGCTCAGAGCGTTGCAACAGTGACGACAGCGACGCCTCGGAGCGCCGCGCAGGTTGAGTCGCGACCTCTGTTGCCAAAGGGTCGCCGGCTTCTCGTGGAGACTCAAACCCCAGGCTCGGTTGATCGTTTATTGACCACTTAACGGTATAGCCATTCAGATTCAGCCCCTGCAAAGACTGCTCGATAACGTGATTGTATTTTGAGTTCACCCAATCTCGAACGATGTGATTCGGCGCCCGCAGATAAACCTGACGCTCTGAATGATCGACCCGCTCGCATCGCAATGGCTTGAACCAGGTAGCGAAGGTCTGGCCATCCAATCTCTTTTCGAATTCGCTCTGACAATTAACCCAAAAATCACGATCCGTCGTAGTATTTGTACGCCCTAATTCTTTCAAGATTAGTTAACGCCCCAAGTTCCAAAATTTCAGTCCAGCGGAGCCGCCCGAGGACCGCCGCCTTACGACCGAAGAACAACACCGCCGGCCTAACCGAGGACCACCGTTAAAGACCTTTTCCACAAGATTATCCACAGGGTTGTGGATAATACCTCTTCCCTAAAGTGTTAGTTTAAGTATTGTGTTATCAGGTATTTACAGCGCATGGTGCGGTGAAACGGGCGGAGACTAACATAGCGGTAAAGCCGAACGCAAGGGAATCCACAGCGCGGGAGTTTTATTTTCTCTTTGTCCAAAATCAAGGGTTCATTTGCACCTTCGGACAAGTCGCTCGGGGTCTCGAACTTCTGATCGAAGTTGCTGAATTCCGACCTTAAGCGAAGCGCCTCAGCACCAGAAACCGGGCTGGTTTCTTGACAGAAGATGACGGCATCGATAGTCTAGCTCTTTTCGTTTAGCAGGAGAGTACTTTATCTATGTCGAAGCGCACCTTCCAACCCAACAATCGACGTCGTGCCAAGACCCATGGCTTTCGCGCGAGAATGGCCACCAAGAACGGACGCCTGGTGCTGAAGCGCCGTCGCGCAAAGGGCCGCAAGAGGCTGACGCCGGCGCATTATTAAGAAGGTCAACCGTGGCTCGAGATAGGCGCTTGCAGGCCTCGGAGGAATTCCGCCTGGTCTATGCCAAAGGCCGGCGCTACGATACGCGGTGGTTTACTGTTTTCATTTATTCGAGAGGGTTGCCGGACCACAGGCTTGGTGTAACAGCGTCTTCCAAGGCGGTGGGATGCTCAGTTGATCGTAACCGCGCTAAGCGGATTTTGCGTGAGATGTTTCGGCTGAGCGCGCCGGAGCTGGAGAAAACGGCCCTAAACTACGATTGGGTATTGAACGCAAAGCGATCTTTGCTCGTATCAAATGTCGAGGTTCGAACTGCCGAATTCAAAAAAATAATTCAGCAGATCGTCGCGACGAACCCGGCAAACTGATTGCACTGTGGTTATGAGAATTGTGCTGGTATCGCTGTTGAAGGTTTATAAGGCAGTTATCTCACCACTCTTGCCACCGTCCTGCCGATTCGTTCCTACCTGCTCAGAATACGCCTGCGAAGCGATTGATAAATACGGGGCCCTGCGGGGGAGTCTGAAGAGCGTTCGGCGATTGTCTAAGTGCCACCCTTTTAATCCGGGCGGTTATGACCCGGTGAGCTGAGAAATCAGCTTAGTTGTTCCAATTCTATAAAAATCTCCATGCGACAAGAACGTTTCATAATTGCTCTGGTACTCTCTGCGGCAATCCTCTTTGGGTGGACTTATTTTTTCCCAACTAAAACGCCTCAACAGCAAGCGAATTCCAATACCGCCGGAGCGCCACAGCCAGGAGCCACACCGCAGCCGACTGCTCAGGCCGCAGCAACGCCGGCGCCCGTCGCCGTTGCGACACCTCCAAGTCAGGACAATACGCCCCACCGGCGCGTCCATGTCATGACGCCGCTTTACAAAGTAACACTGGATAGCCAGGGAGCGGTCGCTACCAGTTGGATAATTCAGAAAAATCGAAACACCGGGAAGGACTTGCTCTCAGCGGCATCCACGAAAGGTAATCCCAAGCCGCTGGAGCTGATTCCCTCAGCGCCCCCAGACGTCAAGCCCGAACAGTTTGTCAGGCCTTTGCTTGCCATAACCGGAGATCAAGCTGTAGATAGCGCCCTGGGGCAGAAAAATTTCAAGATCACCGGCGCTGACAATGAGGACGCCGAGTCGACCTTAAATGTGCCAACAGGCTCCCGGCAGATTCAATTGGCTCTCCACGACGACGCTACGGCGTTGGACGCCACTAAGACAATTACCTTTTTTGCTGACCGTTATGTTGTGGATGTAACTGTTGAGGTCAAACGCTCCGGACAGGTTACACCTACGAAGCTGGCTGTGGGACCCAACATCGGCGATCAGGGCGTGGGGCATTACACGTTTTACACTGTAGCTCCGGAGGGCGTTTCCTCTACTGAGGGCCAAGTCCATCGAATTTATGCTACGGCCGTTCACAGCAACGCCGCCGGCTGGTTCTCTGATAAACGTCCCGAAGGCCAGGATCTACAAAATGTTGGAGGGGCAGTCGATTGGGCCGGTGTAGGCGACACCTACTTCACGATGGTGGCGCTTCCGATGGACAAGGCCTACGGGCTGGAATTCAAGACGGTGGCCTATCAGCATGATGCAGCGGGAAAAAAGGAAGAGCGTTATCTGATCACCGCATTCGTTCCGCTGCCGGCTAACGGCAAGGCCGTACTTTATGCCGGGCCCAAAGATCATCAACTTCTGTTCAATGAGAGCGGCCAGATAAGTCAACAGTTAGGCCGCACCATCGATCTTGACGGCGTGGTGAACTACGGACGGCTTAGCAAGATTACCAAGCCGCTTTCCTCTCCCATCCTTTGGTCCATCAAGAAACTGCAAGCGCTTACGGGCAGTTATGGCGTGGCGATCATCCTCTTTACGATTCTGATCTATTCGCTTTTCTTCCCGCTTAAATGGCAGTCTTCGCGAAAGATGAAGAAAGCGCAGAAGTATGCGCCGCGAATGAAGGAACTGCAGGAAAAGATAAAGGGGATGAAACAAAATGATCCCCGGCTAAAGGAGTTGCAGGTAGAACAGCTACGATTGATGAAGGAAGCAAATCCTCTCGGAGGCTGCCTCCCGCTTTTGATTCAAATGCCGTTCTTGTTTGCACTGTACACCGCCATCACTGTTTCGATCGATTTCCGTCAAGCGTCATTCTTGTGGATCCCGGATCTATCAGGCGGTGATCCGACCCACGTCCTGGAAGTGCTGATGGCAGGGTCAATGATCGTGCTGCAATTAATTACGCCCGCTCCATCGGCTGACCCGCTACAGCGGAAGATGATGGCGATCGGGATGCCGCTGTTTATGCTGTACATCTTGTGGGGCGCGCCTGCAGGGTTGCTGGTCTACTGGCTGGTCGGAAACATTGTTGGCTTTAGTCAACAGCTCATAATTAACCGTTTGACGAAATCCGAAGATGATGAACAGCCGCCGGCGTCGAGCAAGGCTAAATCAGGTGGGGCGAAGAAATTGAATCCGGCGCGCGTGTAAGAACAAGCGTCATGGAGTAAGATCCGCTTCCGAAAGTGGGGCAAGAGAGCGATGTTGGAAACATGCAATAGTGCCAGAGATCTTTTGAACTCCGTCTTTGAAAAGGCGGGGTTTGACCTCAAAGCAGTGGCGGAAGAATCGACCACTGGTTGCTTCTTGAACATCGATGGGTCGGATACCGGCCTGCTGCTGAATCAAGGTGGCGAGCTATTGGATGCGCTGCAGCACCTGCTCAATCAAGCGTTCGGCCGCGCGCTGGGCAAGGACCACCGCATCGTCTGTGACGTTGAGGGATTTCGGGCCGGACGTGAAGCTGAATTGCGCGCCATGGCCGTACATGCCGCGCAGAAAGTTCGTTCGACCGCAGCCGCCTTCGTATTTGGACCAATGGAAGCAAACGAGCGCCGCGTCATCCACGTCTTCCTGGCTAATGAAGAAGATCTGCACACCGAATCGGTTGGCGAAGGCAATGCGCGCCGCCTGCGGGTGTCTTTGAAACCTGTCGAAGCTTAGACCCGCTCGTCGTCGTCCTCTCTTTCTTTCCCTTCATCTCGCGTTCTTCCGGACCTATGGTGCCTGCCTCGGACACTATCGTGGCTTTATCAACTCCACCAGGTCGTGGAGCCTTGGGGGTGGTGCGTCTAAGTGGCCCGGCTGCTTTGGAAATCGCGACCAGGATCGTGGCGGAGGAATCGTTTCAACCGGAACCCGGACACGTAACGTTGCGCAACCTGATCAAGTTGGAAACGGGAGAGGTTTTGGATCAGGCCCTCGTAACTTACTTTCGGGCGCCGCACTCATTCACAGGTGAAGATCTAATTGAGTTCAGTTGTCATGGCTCGCCAATTCTTCTCGAACTGTTGTTGGAGGAAGTACTGAAGCTCGATGCGCGGTTGGCGACGCCAGGTGAATTCACCTTGCGTGCGGTCGGCAATGGACGAGTCAATCTAAGCCAGGCAGAGGCAATCCGCGATTTGATCGAGGCGCAAACCAGCGCCGCGGCTCGCCAGGCGTCTCGTCAACTGTTAGGCGAAGTGTCGCAGCGATTGCAACCGATCAAAGACACACTGATTGCGGTGATTGTGCCGTTGGAATCTTCCATTGAGTTCGTCGAAGATGATCTTCCACCTACCGCCACCGAAATCCTGAAAACGAAATTGGCCCAGCTGCAGACGGACGTCAAAAAGTTGGCTGAAACATTCAGCGCCGGGCGGGTCCTGCGAGAAGGTTTGACTGTCACTCTCATAGGACGGCCGAATGCTGGTAAGTCCAGCCTGTTCAATAAGTTACTAGAGTACGAAAGAGCGATTGTTACGGACATTCCGGGGACCACGCGCGATAGCCTTACGGAGGAGATAAGCATCGATGGAATACCTGTGCGATTCACGGATACCGCCGGACTTCGGATTGCAGGTGACTCCATCGAAAGTATCGGAATCCAACGAACCAGGCAGGCCGCCGCCGATGCGGACCTGACCATCCTGGTGGTCGATGGTTCACATTCGATCGAAAGCGACGACATTGATCTCATCGATGAGATCGAAGGTAACTCAACAGTGATCGCTTTGAACAAAAGCGATCTGCAATCCTTCGTCGAATACGAGCCGGCGCTTCGCATGAAAGCGCCGGATGCGATTTCGGTTTCGGCCAAGACTGGAGCAGGACTCGACGCTCTGAAGGCTGCTATACTAAAACCCTTTTCCGCGAATGGCGTGGTTACAGATGGCTTGCTGATCACAAATGCGAGGCATCATGATTTGCTGCGACGCACCGCAGTGGCGCTTGAGTCATCAAGCGATTCGTTGAGCCGGGGACTTTCGGAAGAATTGGTTGTGGTTGGCCTGTACGATGCGTTGAGACTGCTGGGTGAGATCACTGGAGAGACCACACCCGACGATGTTCTTGGAGAGATATTTTCGACTTTCTGCATAGGTAAGTAGCAATGGTCTTCGACGAGAAATTTGATGTCATCGTGATCGGCGCCGGCCACGCCGGTTGCGAAGCGGCGTCCGCAGCGGCCCGCATGGGAGCGAACACCGCCCTCGTCACTATGAACCTC
>JAWVFI010000112.1:0-4922 GCA_033856235.1 Blastocatellia bacterium
TTGTTTGATCAAGTTGAGTTCAGCCTTTTGGTCGCGGAGATAAGAAATATGAGCGCTATTCTATGGAGCAATGAACGTGCCCGCGGGCATCTCCAATGAAAATTGTGTTTTTGACAATCGCTGTGGCGCAGGTGCAACGGATTGACGCTCGCCCGCCGCGCAAATGCAACACCCAGGACAGGGAGAGGGTTTGGCAGAACAACAAAGAAAGAGCGGGAGTAAACCCACCTTCCTGACTGCAAGTTCGTAATCTTGAGTCAAACTTCCAAGATCTAAGCTCAGCTGGGAATACTTGCAGTCAGGAAGGCGGGTTTACCCCCGCTCTTTCCTTGTTCCTACAGAATCTGCGCCGTTTGACACGTTCTCAAGCCAACCCTATCATCGACCTCGAATGCCACAACCAAAGTCTGACGCCGGAGAGTGGCCGGCTGATCGAGTCTTCCTAATCGACTCGATGTCGCACATCTTTCGCGCCTTCTATGCGCCGATGGCAAATCGTGCTGAGCCGCTGCATAACTCCAGGGGGCAGGTCACCGGCGCCGTCTATGTCTTCACCAACATGCTGCGGAAATTGCTGCAGGACGAAAAACCGAAATACGTCGCGGCAATTTTCGAATCGGGAGAAAAGACTTTCCGCCATGAAACATTCACGGATTACAAAGCGAACCGGGTAGCGATGCCGGAAGACCTCTCCTCGCAGATGCCCTACATCATGCGTCTCTGCGAAGCCTACAACATTCCCATGATCAATTCGCCCGGTTACGAGGCGGACGATGTGATTGGCGCCCTCGCCCTGCAGGTCGCCGCGCGCGGATTGCAGGCAGTCATCGTTTCCAATGACAAGGACATGTGCCAACTGGTGCGCGATCCGTGGATCGTCTGCATGCGGCAAAACTCCCAGGTCGTGAAACGCAAAGAGCCGGTGCCGCCGGTCGAATGGTGTGACGAAGCGTGGGTGGAAAAAAAGTTTGGGGTGCCTGCCGGTCAACTAGTCGATCTTCTGGGATTAATGGGTGACTCAATCGACAACATTCCCGGCGCTCCCGGGATTGGCGCCAAAGGCGCGGTGCAAATCATCCAGCAGTTCGGCTCGATCGAAAACGCGCTGCAGCATTGGGAGCAGGTCAAACACAAAACGTATCGCGAATCGTTACGCGATAATGCGCCCCTGATTCGTAAGTCGCGCGAGTTGGCTGAGATTAAGACGGACATTGATATCTCGCTCGATCTTGATTTGATCCAGGCCCGTCCACCGGATCGCCTCGCGGCTTACAACCTCTTCAACGAACTGGAGTTTGCCAATCTCACGCGCGAGTTCGCCGACGCCGCCCTGGCGACTTCCGGCGTTGACAATGAGCGCCGGTACACGCTGATTCGGAAGCGGAGCGATCTGGACAGATTTCTCGAGAGTCTGTGGCAGGCGGAACATGCAGGCTTCGCTTTCGCCGGTTCATCCCCCGCCGGCGCGGGCCAGCAGGAGTGCGTCCGGGATGATGTGGGCGCTAACGGAATTGCGATCTCGATCGCGCCCGGCGCCGCCGTCTATATCGATCTGGAAAACTTTGCAGAGGGCAGGGAAGCGGCGCTTGGTCCTTTGCGCGAAGCGCTGGCCAACGGGCTGCTGGAAAAGTCCGTCCACGATATGAAGCGCACCGTGGCGTTGCTGGCTCCGTTGGGAATTGCACCCGAAGGCATCAGCGATGACACGCTGCTGGCGGCGTACCTGCTCGATCCCGCGCGCAGCAAGTACGACCTGGCCGATATCGCAAAGGAGGCGCTGCAACTTGAGCGAGCGCCGGCCCCCGCAGAAGGTTGGACGGAAACCCAATGGTCCACCGCTGAGTGTGCCGACCTGACCTTGCAAACAGCGGCCGTCCTGCACAAGCGAATCCTCGAGGAAGGTCTGGAGACAATTTATCGGGAAGTGGAATTACCGCTGGCGCCTCTGTTGCACAAGATGGAGCGCGCCGGAATTACTGTGGATCGCGCGGTGTTGGCGGACCTCTCGCGTCACATCGGCGAGGAGTTGGCGAAACTGACTGCCCAGATCTACAAAGTCGCCGGGCATGAGTTCAAGATCAATTCTCCGAAACAAGTTGGCGAAGTGCTCGAAGAGCTAAACATCGCCTCTGGCCGGAAGACTTCCACCGGGCGCGTTTCCACCAGCAAGGGCGTGCTGGAAGAGCTGGCCCAAACCTACGAACTGCCGCGCCTGATCATTGAATACCGCGAACTGGACAAGCTGAAGAGTGTTTACACGGACGCTTTGCCCAATCAGATAGCCTCGGATGGCCGCATTCATTGTCAGTTGAATCAAACCGTGGCTGCGACGGGAAGGCTTTCCTCCAGCGATCCCAACTTGCAAAACATTCCGATTCGAAGCGAGCTGGGCCGCAGCATCCGCCGCGCCTTTGTGGCGGCGCCGGGAAACAAGCTGGTCGCGGCAGATTATTCGCAACTCGAGCTGCGATTGCTGGCGCATATCACCCAGGACGCGGTGATGCTGGAGGCTTTTCAGAATGGCGAGGACATTCACGATCGCACTGCGCGGCTGGTCTTCGGCGCGCAAACCGACGAAGAGCTGAAAGAGGCGCGGCGCTTTGCGAAGATCGTAAACTTCGCGATCGCCTATGCCATTGAACCCTGGGGCTTGTCGCAGCGAGTGGGCATCTCGCGTCAGGAAGCTCGTAAAGTCATCGACGATTATTACGCGACCTACAAAGGCGTGCGCAGTTACATGGAAGAGGTCCCATTGCGCGCGCGGGAACACGGCTATGTCCGCTCGCTCTATGGCCGCATTCGCCCCCTTGCGGGAATCAACGATCGCAACGCCAACATTCGCAAAGCGGCGGAGCGCGAAGCGATCAATATGCCGATTCAGGGCACCGCCAGCGACATTGTGAAAATCGCCATGCTGCACGTCGAGGAAGCGCTGCGGCGCGATGGTGTGCCGGCCCAGATGCTGATGCAAGTGCATGACGAACTGCTGGTCGAATGTCCCTCCGGCGAAGTCGATCGCGTGGTGGAAATCCTGCGGCGAGAAATGGAAACCGCGGTCAAGCTCGATGTGCCGCTGATTGCCGACATTGGTGTGGGCGACAACTGGATGGACGCGAAAAAGTGAGAGGTAGAGATAACCAAAGCGGCTATGCCGCGCGGCTCGATGGCCGCGCGCCCCACGATCTTGCATATATGCAACGAAAGAATTATTGCCGCGTTAACCTTTACGCCCCAGGATTATTGTCCGCCTGCATCTGTCAGAATTGCGCGCGGCCATCGAGGCCGCGCGTTGGGAACAGTTTGGTTGGGCTCGACTCAGGCCCTCCCCTAACCCCTCCCAAAGGGAGAGGGATAAAGAGAGAAAACTAACCAGGCATGATCGAGGGAAGCGCCACTACATTAAGATGACCGCAAATAACAAACCCGACCCGGCACCGAATGATGAAGGCCACGTGGTGTATCGCCGTGCAGGTGGCGGGGAGGCCGCGGTTCAGCGCGGGCCACAGCGCGACGGTCGCGATGGCAGTGCACCCCCGCTAGTGCGCTTGGCCCCGGCCCTGACTCCGCTGATCCTGGGCTTCACCCTGTTGCTGATACTGATTTTCATTCTCGGGTATTTCGGAGTACGCAAGATCGAAGACACCAGCCGGCAGGTATTTGACATGGGCAGCGCGCATACCAGCGCGCTGAAGTTGCTGCTCCAGCTGCGCGACGCGGTCACCGCGCTAAACACCGAGGCCCGAGTTCGCGATGCGGCCATCACGCGCGACGCGATACGGCCGCCTTTCGATGTGCGCCTGAGCACGGCGCGCAATGAAGTGAATCGTCTGGTTGCTCAGTGCGAGCACGCGCCGTTTTCCCAATCGCAAATGTGGCCCACCTTTCGATCTGATCTGGAATCCTATCTGCAGATCACGGACGACTCCCGGAGCTACAGTTTAGAAGGCTTCAACAGCTTCACCAGGGTGGGGCATGATCTCGATGCTATTTTGACCGATACGCTCCGGGAAGAGGAACAGATCCGCCAACAAAGCGAAGCCATGCAAGCAGCAGCCGCGCGTTCCATTCGTTTTTGGACGGGTCTCGCGCTGTTGGCCGGTTTCCTGATCGCCCTGGGAACGATCATTGAGATTCAGCGGCGGTACCGCCAGCTCCGCGGCACGATGAAGGACGCGCGGCGCGAGCGCGAGTTTAGTAATCAAATGCTGGAAGGGATGGTCAGTGCGGTGGCGGCCATCGATGCCCGCGGCCATATTCGCAGCGCCAATCCGGCTTTCTTTCAGATGTTTCCCGGAGCCAGCATCGGTGTGACCATTTATGAAAAGTTTGCCTCCGAAGAATCGATGAAGATGCTGGAATCCGCTATTTCATCCCGCGTCGATCAGGCAACGTACCGCGGGAGATGGATCCGGCCCGACAACGAGGACCAGGAAGCCCGGACCTTTGATGTGTATTCTTCACCGCTGGAGATTGATGGAGAGCGCGGACAAATCCTTACTCTCGTCGATGTCACCGAAGCGACCGAAGCCGAGGCCAATGTGCGCCGCAGCGAAGCCCTCGCCGCGGTGGGTCAGGCGACCGCGCAACTCGCGCACGAGATTAAGAACCCGCTGGGCAGCGTGCGTTTGGGTGTCGCCATGCTGCGCGATAATTCCAGCAACCCGCAAGACCTGAACACGATCAGCCTGGTGGAGCGGGGCATCAACCATCTCAACAAATTGGTTGTTGACGTTAGCGAGTTTTCGCGCGAGCGGCCGCTGGAACGGGGACCGGTCGATTTGCAGGAGCTGGTTGAATCGAGCGTCGAGCTGGTTACCGATCGCGTCGAGGACAAGGACACCCCGCTGGAATTCGCTTATGCGAAGGAGTCAATTCAGGGTCAATGGGACGCGGACCAGTTGCGTGAAGTGTTTATGAACCTT
>JAWVFI010000113.1:0-27918 GCA_033856235.1 Blastocatellia bacterium
GCGCCGGCAGCGCGAAATTTGAATCGCTGCGCCAATCGCGCTCTCGCATCATGGGCCAACTCGCTTCGGCCACCAACCCCGCCCATCGCAAAATGCTCGAAAGCGCGTTGCAGTCGATTAACGACTCGCTGGCGGCGAAAGACTAGAGAGCAGAAGTCAGAGGTCAGAAGTCAGAAGTCAGAAGTACGTACCTATGGACCTCTCTAGCAGCTTTGCCTCAAAAAGTATCAGGCTCCCACGAAGTTCGACGCGTAGCCTCGGTCAAGGTCAGGACCGCTGGGGTAGCGGGTGGTTGATCGCGCTTATCGAGCGATTCAGGACCAGTGCTTCAACCGCCCGCTACCCCAGCGGTCCTGAACTCTTTCTAGAACCGGCCTCTGACCAGGTCGGCAACCTCGTACGCCCCCACGTGCAATTGCGTCGATAAGGTCTGTGGCCTGCGGTTAACAATCCGCCGGTTTTCGATCGGCACCTGGGCCCCACCGATGCGCTTCACGATATTATTTGGATCGACGCGTCCTTCCGCCTGAAGCTTTGCCGTGCGCGGCCGAAAGAGGTAGTAGTCAATGTGCGAAACATCCAGCTCGCCCCAGACGTTTCGGTCCTTCATAGTGATTTCCATCCACAGCACGTAGGAATTTTCTTCACTCTTCGCCCGCGCGATCGCCTGCTCCTTCGTCATCTTGCCGCCTTTTATCGGCGTTAGTAGGGGACGCTGGTTCAGTCGCTCGATGCACTCTTCGATGGTCCGCTCCACATCGTTCGAATGGATTTTGCCTTCCTCATAAACGAGTCGGCCGCTGACGATGACGGATGAGATTTTGAAGGGAAGTTCGCTGGTATCAGGAGTGACTGTAACCGGTGGCGGCGGCGGTGGTGGCGGCTGGCGTCCTGATTGGGCAATTGCTGCATGTCCGCAACAGAACATCGCAAAAACACACGCCGGCAGAACGTGAACGATAGGGCGTGGCCGGAACGCCCCGGTAAGTATTTCGATTTGCACAAGGACCTCCATTTCTGTTTGCCAGGCCGTAGCGACGCGCGAAAAGTTCCGTAAAGAAATGTAAGCACATCACCGCCCATCTTTACAATTCTTTACAAACATCGTCCAACTTCTATACTTGTCGCGCGTCTAACACCCCAGTAATTCGAGATCTACAAACGCAATAACACAGTGTAAGCGCCGGAGTTCAACCCTCGCAGGTTGTCGTCAAGCGGGTCTTTATCTTTGTTCGAAAGAAAAGGATTGGACAATGCGAACGAGCAAGCTGTCGCTGATTTCTCTGTTTCTCATCCTTTCGTTAACGGCCTTCAGTAATAGAGTTTTTCCCGGCTTTGTCGCGATGGGCCAGGGCACTGAGCTTTCGGCACCTACCGGTTTGATCGCGTCCGACAATGCCTATTCAACTAAGGTGGGCCTGAACTGGAACACGGTGCGCGGCGCGAACCTTTACCGGATCTTCCGTAATACCGCGGGGGATTCTGCGTCTGCGGCAAATTTGGGCACAACGGTGGAGGGCGCGTTTTTCGATACGACGGGCATACCGGGGCAAAGTTACTTTTATTGGGTGCGCGCTGAGAATGGTAACGTCGTCAGTAACCTGAGCCAACCAGATCCGGGCGTGCGCGCTAACGGGAACATCGTCGGGCCAGTCCAACCTTTGAATCCGCCCCCGGCGCCGGCGGGAAATGGCGTCACGGCCACCAAAGCGTTTCTCGGCAAAATTCTTTTTTGGGATGAACAGCTTTCCTCAACTCGGACTGTTGCCTGCGGCACGTGCCACTTCTCCAACAAGGGCGGCTCTGACTTGCGCGCCCTCGTGAACAATGCGAGGTCAAGGAACCCCGGCGCGGATGGCGTCTTCGCCACAGCGGATGATGTCTTCGCTTCCCCGGGAGTCGTCAGTAATAATTCTGACGGCACTTACAACTGGTCATCGCTCTATGGTTTCCGCGAGCAAGTGACCGGACGCAAATCGAGGTCTTATATCGATGCGGGATACTCCAACTCATTGTTCTGGGATGGCAGGGCAACTCAGGTCTTCACCGATCCGATCAGCGGCGCAGTAGTTCTTTCGGGCGGCGCGGCACTGGAAAGCCAAACACTCGGTCCGCCGGTAAGTTCCGCCGAGATGGCCCACGGAGGCCGAGATTGGCTTAACGTGGCCTCGCGCATTTCATCATCCAAACCTCTCGCGCTTTCGCCCTCGATACCGGCGGGACTACAGGCATGGATCGAAGGCCGGAGTTACGCAGAGCTATTTGAGGAATCATTCGGCACCCCTGAAATTACTCCGGCGCGAATCGCGATGGCGATTGCCACTTTCGAACGCACGCTTTACTCGGATCGCACCCCATTCGATCAAAGCGTTTCGCAAATAGCGCCGCTGACGCCGGCCGAAGCGCGCGGCCAGGGAGTCTTCAATCAGTCGCGTTGCAATGTTTGTCACGCCGGCACGCTCTTCAGCGACAATCAATTCCACAACATCGGACTGCGCCCGCAGACGGAAGACACGGGACGCTTTCAAGTAACCGGCAACGCCAACAACATCGGCGAGTTTCGCACGCCCAGCCTGCGAAATGTAGAGCTGCGCGGTCCATACATGCATAACGGACACTTCGCCACGCTGGAAGAAGTGATTGAGTTTTACAATCGCGGTGGCGATTTTGATGCGCCTAACATCAATCACAACCTGATTCGCCCGCTGAACCTTTCAGCGGCGCAGAAGGCCGACCTCGCCGCCTTCTTGCGGCGCCCCCTTACCGATCCGCGGGTCGCCGCCGGGACGTCTCCATTTGACCGGCCCACGCTCTATACAGAATCGGGCTGGGTACCGGAAATTACGGGGAGCGGCGCAGCGGGCTCGGGCGGCAACATTCCCCAGGCGATTGCGATTGCGCCTCCCCTGGTGGGAAATCCGAATTTCACCCTGGGGGTTTCGAATGCGTTGGGTGGCGCCCCGGCCGTGTTGGTGATCGATAAGAGTGATCCTGGAGCTGGACCAACGATCCCGGCGACGGCTGCGTTCGCGCGCACCAATCTGTGGCTTTCGGGCAACGGGGCTGGCCAGGGTTTTGGTTCCGTCAGCCTACAGATTCCCGCGAATTCTTCTCTGATCGGTTCGACCTATTACGGTCGCTGGTTTATTTCAGACCCGAACGCGAACGGGGGCGTCGCGGTCACGCCGGCCTTCAAGTTCACGATTTTCGGCGCCGTAAGCTCGGGCGAAACCACCAACCCGATCGACGACGCGCAGGCTTTTGTCATCCAGCAGTACCGGGACTTTCTGAATCGCGAACCCGATCCGGGCGGCCTGACTTACTGGACCGATCAAATCGCGGGCAGCAGTGTGAATGGCCCCGCCCCGTGTCCAGTAGTTGATGGCAGATGCGTTTCGCAGCGGCGGATCGGCGTGGCCGGCGCCTTTTTCGTGGAGAACGAATTCCAACTGACAGGTTCCTACGTCTATCGCTTGTACACCACAACTCTCGGACGACAGCCGGGCTATGCGGAGTTCACTTCGGACCGGAAAAAGATTTCTGTAAACAGCCTGGAGGCCAGTAAGGCGGCCTTCGCCGAAACATGGGTACAGCGTCAGGCTTTCATCGATAAGTACGGAGCCAACCCCGCGCCGGATAGTTTCGTCGATGCTCTGCTGACGACGCTAAAGACGTACGATGGCGCCGACCTGACAGCGAAACGTTCCAGTTACGTTGGTGAATTAAAGAATGGAGCTTCGCGGGCGCAGATTGTCAGAGAGATGGCCGAGGACGCGCTGGTACAAAGCACTGAATACAACGCTTCCTTTGTGCTGATGCAGTACTTTGGCTACCTGCGTCGTGACGCAGATCCGGGCGGCTATGCATTCTGGCTAAACGTCCTCAACAATCGCGAGCCAAACAATTACCGCGGCATGATTTGTTCCTTCATCACCTCGACGGAATATCAGCGGAGATTCTCTTCGGTGGTAACGCGTAGCAACGCCGACTGTGGGTAGTGCTCTCTCGATCGGCCCCACGTGATCGACTGGGAAGCGCCTTCTCGGCAGTCGGAACTTGTGATATTGTGGCGCGCGCAGTCCTCGTTTGCCCTCACGCTCATTCTATTGTTCCCAGCAGGGCAAAGTATTCGCGTCAATCTTCGATACCCGGGAGCCCGAATGTTGAATCACAAAACAGTTGCTCGAGTTTCTCTGTTAGCAGTGCTAATGACGCCGCTCAACTTGCTCGCGATGCCGAGCAGTGCACACGTGCAGAAGGCGGCACCGGGTGTAAAAGGTATTTGGGTAAGGCTGGCAAGATCTCAGGGCGGCCATGAAATAACGCACGTTCCGCAGAACCGGGCGCGCGTCACCAGAACCGACGAGCAAGGTAACTTTGGCTTTGCCGACGTGACTCCGGGCGAATACGTTTTGACGGTCAGTGTAATTGAACTGAAGCCGGAGGCGGCCAGCGAGGCAGGCAGTCGTATGAGCACTGGCGAATCAAAAGACCCGTCAACAATGCCGAATAATACCTTGCGCCCCGGGAATGACCCAAGAAATCAAGCACCCACGGTCGGAACTGGCGGTACGCCTGGAGGACCGACCGGACTCCTCGTTTCAGGTTTTCCTAACAAGGTGCTGATTGTGATCAGTGAAGGCGCAGGTCGGCGGATCGAAATGGACTGGGACTTTTCTGAGAAGTCGACACCCCGTGCGCCACAAGCTACATATGGAGGCCGCCCGGGCCGCACCGGTGAGGCGCAAATTGTTCTGAAAGTGGAGGGCGGCACCAGCCGAACCGTCAGGGGCGAGGTAAGTCTTATCAAATAGCGATCGCTCTCGATCCAGACGTCGACTGCCCCTGCGGCCGGCTGTGCCGTCTGTTGGCTTCACACCTCTCGCGAGCGTTTTCACCCGCGTGTTAATTGCCGGTACTTAATGCGATGCGGCTGCTCAGCGGCGGGGCCCAGCCGGGCTTTGCGGTCCGCTTCATACTCCGAATAGTTTCCTTCGAACCACTCGACCTTGCTATCTCCTTCGAAAGCGAGAATGTGCGTCGCGATGCGATCCAGGAACCAGCGATCGTGAGAAATTACTACAGCACAGCCGGCAAAACTTTCCAGAGCTTCTTCCAACGCGCGCAACGTATTCACATCCAAATCGTTGGTCGGCTCGTCCAGCAACAACACGTTCGCGCCCTCTTTCAACATCTTGGCCAGGTGAACCCGGTTGCGCTCTCCGCCAGACAACATGCCAACTTTCTTCTGCTGATCTGAGCCGGAAAAATTGAAGCGTCCCACGTAGGCGCGCGAGTTCACTTCCCGTTTGCCCAGCATCAATAGATCCGTGCCGCCCGAAATCTCTTCCCAGATCGATTTATTGCTGTCGAGCGTGCGGCTCTGATCCACATACGCCAGGGACACAGTTTCGCCGACGCGAATCGTTCCGCTGTCCGGTTGTTCCTGGCCCGTGATCATCCGAAACAGAGTCGTCTTCCCCGCTCCGTTGGGCCCAATTACGCCGACGATGCCGCCCGGTGGAAGCGCAAACGTCATGTTCCCAACCAGCAGATTGTCGCCATAAGCCTTATTGACCTTGTCCGCTTCGATCACGACGTTGCCCAAACGCGGGCCGGGAGGAATGTGGATCTCCAAATCCTCGCGCCGCTTTTCGGTTTCTTCGCGCAGCATTTCTTCGTAAGAGTTGATACGCGCCTTGCCCTTGGCGTGGCGGGCTTTCGGCGACATGCGAATCCATTCCAACTCGCGCTGCAGGGTCTTCTGCCGCTCGCTCTCGGATTTTTCTTCGCGTCGTAAACGCTCCTGCTTCTGTTCCAGCCAACTGGTGTAGTTCCCTTTCCACGGAATGCCCGCGCCGCGATCGAGCTCCAGAATCCACCCGGCCACGTTGTCCAGAAAATACCGATCGTGGGTCACCGCGATAATCGTTCCGGGATAACTCTGCAGGTGGTGCTCCAGCCAGGCCACCGACTCCGCGTCGAGATGGTTGGTTGGTTCGTCCAGCAACAGAATGTCAGGTTTCTGCAATAGTAGCCGGCACAGAGCCACGCGCCGGCGTTCACCTCCGGACAGAACTTTGACGGAAGTGTCCGGCGGCGGACAACGCAACGCGTCCATGGCCATCTCCAGACGCGAATCAAGGTCCCAGGCGTCCTGATGGTCCAACTTCTCCTGCACCTCGCCCTGTCGCGCCAACAACTTCTCCATCTCTTCGTCCGACATCTCTTCGCCGAACTTCGCGTTGATCTCGTCAAACTCTTTTAAGAGATCGACTGTTTCTTGCACGGCTTCTTCGACGACTTCCCGCACAGTACGGTCGTCGTCGATTAACGGTTCCTGTTCCAGATAGCCGACGGTGAAGCCTGGCGAGATCACAGTTTCGCCGTTGATCTCCGTGTCCACTCCGGCGAGGATGCGCAGCAGCGAGGACTTGCCCGAGCCGTTCAGCCCGATGACACCGATCTTCGCCCCGTAGAAATAGGAGAGGTAAATGTCTTTCAGGACAGCCTTCTTGTCATAGAACTTGCTGACGCCGACCATTGAATAAATAACTTTGTTTGGTTCAGTGCTCATGTTTGGGAATTTCGTACTCGGAATTGCGGATTAAGGATTAGGTTTAATCCACAGATTACACAGATTCCGCAGATAAGGGAAAAGGCGGTGACGGTCCACAAGCAGTATTTGGAGTGCGCTGGTAGAGCGAACCGGGGTCCCCGGCCGGGCAGCCCGGCTGGTGTGGTCGTAGCGGCGACGGCGCTTTGGATTCCCACGACCGTTTTGATCCAAAGCGGGGTCGCCGCTTCGCTCTGCCCCCGCACTCCAAAGGGTCGGACCACTGCACCGCCTGCTTTGCACCGTCGCCCTCAGGCACGATGCACTATTCACCCAAAATCAATTATCTGCCTTACGGCCTGGGCCTGCGCCAACCGATCGAATCCCGCATTGATCTCACCCAGACGCAAAGTATGCGTTTGCAATTTATCAACCGGTAAGAGGCCGGCCTGATACATCCCGATGTAACGCGGAATGTCCCGGCGCGGCACGCACGAGCCCATGAACGAACCTTTAATCGTGCGTTCCTCGGCGACTAGGCTGAGTGCCTGTACCGAGAACAATTTGGTTGGCGCCGGTAAACCGATCGTGATGGTCGTGCCGCCGCGTCCCGTCGCGTGATACGCCTGAATTAAAACCGCTTCGCTGCCTACACTCTCGAAGACGTATTCCGCCCCGCCGCTACATACTTCCTTGATCGAGGCCACTGCGTCGTCACGGGCGGCATTCACTGTGTGTGTTGCGCCTACTTCACGTGCGAGTTTTAATTTTTCATCCACTTGATCGATCGCGATGATGGGATGGGCGCCACATGCGCGCGCGCCCATGATCGCGCTCAAACCGACGCCGCCCATGCCGAACACTGCCACAGAACCTCCGGGTTCGACGCGCGCAGTATTGAAGACAGCTCCTACACCAGTAACCACTGCACAACCGAAGAGGGCCGCCATCCTCAGCGGCAGGTTGGGATCGATCTTGACGAGGGACTCCTGCGCGGCGACGGTAAATTGCGAGAAAGCCGAAACCCCTAAATGATGATTACAAGCTCTCGATTCGGAATCGCTAAAACGCCGGCCGCCGTTAAGGAGCGTGCCCGCCAGATTGGCCTGGTTCCCAGGTTCGCACAGCGCGGCGCGACCACTAGTGCACGAAGCGCAATGTCCGCACACGGCTACCCAGCTAAAGACAACGTGATCGCCCGGAATGAACTCGGTGACGCCCGAGCCAACTTCCCGCACAATCCCACTTGCTTCATGGCCCAGGACCATCGGCACGGGCCGCGGCCGCGAACCGTCCACCACTGAAAGATCCGAATGGCACAAACCCGCGCCCACGATTTCAACCAGGACTTCGCCGCGCTCCGGATTGGCAAGAGTAATCTCGTCCACGACGAACGGGAGACTTTCGGCGAAAGGCTGCGGCGCGCCCGATTTGTAAAGGACAGCGGCTCTTGTTTTCATTTCATCTCAACCTTAATCCACAGATTACACAGATTTCGCAGATAAGGAAAAAAGGGAGTAGAAGCCCCTTTTTCATCTGTTTGATCTGCGTAATCAGTGGAATCTGCGGATGACGTTCACTTCTTCCTCAAGGCAGGGACAACCAGGATCATCATTAATAGCGCCGGCATGAATACTCCCTGGCATGTCGATTAGCCAATGAGCGTGCGGCAGGCGACCGGCCGCAATTTCCGCGAAATGAATCACTGCGTGCCCAACAAAGAACACCGTCAGTGCGAAATGCACGAACCGTGAGCGTTCGACGTTCCGCGCGGCCCACGCGAATGCCAGCGCGACTACCAGGTAGACCACTCCCAGATCGCGAACGAAGTGGGCGTTTAAGGGTCCGGTGTGGGGGATTTCAGCCGGAAACTTTTCGTACCACGACAACGGAGAAAGCAGCATCCAGATGCTGTTCGCAAGACTCAGGATGGCAGAGACCAATAGAAAAGTCTTAGCATTAGGAATCACTTTCTTTGTACAAGAGTAACGCAAACTGTTAATTTGCGATGGTGACTGGCTGTCAACGAGGGACGCAAACTAACAGTTTGTTTTACGAAAACCAATCTTAGCCCCCCGGTCCTTGGCTTTTTCATTCCCGCCACTAAGCTTGCAAGATGCCCGAAGGTCCGGAAGTTAGAAAGTACGCCGACGCGCTCCATTCAGTTTTGCAGGGCCGCCGGATCGTGTCGCTCGAAGCGCGGACTCGCGAAGCAAAGAAATGGCTGCAGCAGAATGAACGTCTGATCGTCGGCCGGCGGGTCTTGCGCGTCGTCTCACACGGCAAACACCTGATCGGGTACATTCATGGCGGATTCTACTTCCACTCGCACCTGATGATGTGGGGCCGTTGGCAGACATTCGGGACTTCATCTCCAAAGAAAAAGTCCGCGAGTAGGAAACACCTGCCCGATTACACTTCCCGCGATGAAATTCTTCCCGTCGAAAAAGATCGGCGCGAGCGCGCCCGCATCGTAGTCAAGGATGGCGCTGCCATACTCTTCTCAGCTCCCATCTTCAACGTTGGGAAAGGCAATCCCTATGAACGGATTGAAAACCTGGGCACGTTGGGGCCAGACGTGTTGCCCTACAAAGGCAATTTCAATAGCCGCGAATTTCGTCGCCGCCTGCTGTTACCTGAATACCGCGACGTGACGATCGGCGCAGCCCTGCTGAACCAGAGCATCGTTGCCGGTCTGGGAAACTACCTGCGCGCGGAAGTCCTTTTTCAGTGCCGAATGAATCCCTGGAAACGAGTGCGCGAGTTGGAGAAAGTAGAATTGAACTGCCTCGGTCGCACCGCGCCCGAACTGTCGCTGCGTTCATATACGGCGAGCGCCACCGCCCCGGACGCAGACCGCGCGCGAATGATAAGTGACCCTTCGCTCGTCTATCAACCTGGGCGGGAGTACGGCACGCGCCACATGGTTTACCGCCGCACCAATCTACCTTGCTTGCGATGTAGGGAAACGATCAGACAACTACGACAACCCACCTACACTTCCGGCGAAGAAGGCCAGGAAGAACGGACCCGCATCATGTATTTCTGTCCCGGCTGTCAGAAGGTTGACGAACAGTAAGCCCCACTTTTGGAGTGCGCCGGCAGAGCGCATCGGCGACGGCGCTTTGGATTCTTTAAGGCAGCGCGTCTGCACAGCCACTCAGATTCATGTTCTTTGGTGCTGCTAATATGATTGGTGAATCGTTGTCCCCGCTGGCAAAGCCCACGATTCACGAAACCCATTATTCGGCGACCCGTCGGCCCACTAAGGTCGAGGCGATGACGGCTTTGATGTACGGATGGAAACGGCTCCGCCGCCTGATGTGCGGAAAGGCTCCGCCTTTGCGTAGAGTGCCGGTATAAGTTGGGGCTACGCCCACAGTTATTGGGCACAGCCGAGAAAACAGTTAATCGCTCCGGAAAGGCAGAGCCTTTCCGCACATCGACGGCGGAGCCGGAAGTGGCAAGAATCAACGCACGTCTGGGACTGGTCAGTCGTTCCTTTGAATTACCGTGGAACTTCCCTACTTCTTTAACAGCCGGTTCTTATCCAGGAAGGCGATTACCGTGGTGTTGAACTCTTTCGGCCTTTCCATCATGAGGAAGTGTCCCACGCCTTCCCACATGTGGTACTCCAGGTTCGGCGCGATCTCCCGAAAGATCTGTTCGTTGTTGGGAGGATAGAAAGGCCCCTTCGCCAGCACTGCCAGGACCGGGACATTAATTTTGTCCTGTCCCCAGATGGAGTCATCCGCCATGCCTTCCATCGCGCTTACCAAAACATGCTGCGGCGTATTAAGAAAGGAAGTCTTAATTCGGTCCTTATCCGCGGCAGAGAGTGTTGGCCCTTCCAAAAAGGTCAACATCGCCGCGCCGGTTTGTTGGTAGTTTGGGCCGCGAAAACCGGCCATCATGTTCTCCATTATTTTCTTGTCACCAAAGTTCCGCAGCGCGCCATCAACGATAACGATCGCCAGGGTCTGGTCCGCGTACTTGCGATAGAACTGCCGCGCAACCGGAGTTCCCATGCTGTGGCCCACGAGCACCGCGCGCTTCACGCCCGCATCGCGCAACACCGCCTCGACCGCCCGCGCAAACAAGTCCATGGTGTAGGTCACCTGAGGCTTGTCACTCATTCCATGCCCAGGTAGATCGAGTGCGATCAAGCGATTGCGTTTCGCGAGGTCAGGGATTTGATCGCGCCAGTATTCAATGCTGCAAGTCCACCCGTGAATCAGCACCAGGGCATTGCTCCCTTTTCCGTAACTCTTGTAGTGAATCCGCGCGGCGCTTTGTCCGGCCCCCAAATCAAGCTTGGCGTAGCGCGATTCGCCGTCCGTTCCCTTCGCTGTAACCGCGGGCACGCACGCCTGCGCGAACGTCAATGTAAGCACCAACATCAAGAACCGAGGCACGTGGGCCACCCTCGCCATTCTGTTAGTTAAGTTGTCACTAAGATTGTTTCTCATCACTGTCCCTTCCCTATTCAACATCACGACTCAAGTAGCCAAACAGGTGTTCAGAGTTCAAACTTTAGTTTGCTCTGGCGCGGCAGTCGCATTTGGCCGAAAACTGCAAGCTAAAGCTTGAACTCTAACACCTGTAGACATCATCGCCACACACCTGGCCAACTACTTCGCATCGAACAAATATATCTCTTCAATTCTATTCACGATTCCCTTTAACTCAGCGTCGTTCTGGTTGGTCAGCACAATGACAGTGAAGCCCTTATCCGGGAACCTGTGGATCAGCGAGGTGAAGCCCATAGTGTTCCCGCTGTGCCAAATCATTCTTGTTCCGCGCTTGTTTTCAAGGAACCAGCCAAACCCATAGCCGGTGGTGGCATCGACCGATACTCCCGGAGTGAAGGCCTGTTTCAGTGTTTCCGCCCCAACCAGTTTCGTCGTATACAAGGCCTGGTCCCACTTGAAAAGGTCATCGACCGAGGAATAAACCGTCCCGTCTCCTCGCGTGGAGCTCGTCAGGCTCTGGTCGGTGCGGACATAGGCATCGCCTTTCAAAGAATACCCGTAGGCGCGCCGGTTGCGGTCCGAATGATCATCGCGGTGATAGAAAACAGTGTGCTTCATCCCCAACGGCTTGAAAATATTCTGCTGCAGGAACTCCCGAAAATCCATGCCGGAAACTTTTTCAACGATCATACCCAACAGTACGAAACCACCATTGCTATATTGAAATTTGGAACCGGGCGGAAAGAGTGTTTGGTCCTGTTGCTTCATGTAAGTGAGAACATCGTTGTCCGTCAGAGGAATCCTCGTGCCTTCGGGAATCAAGTCCTCGTAGTCTAATAGTCCCGAAGTGTGATTAAGCAGATTCCGAACGGTTATCGTTTTGCCGTACTCGGGAAAACCGGGAAAAAAGTCAGCCAGCCGGCTGTCATAGGAAAGCTTCTTTCGCTCCGCCAGCATCATGATCGCCATGGCCGTGAACTGCTTAGTATTCGAGGCCATCCGGTAATTGGTGGCGCTGGTGCTGGAGATTTTTTCCTCAACATTCTGCAACCCGTACGCCTTCTTAAACAGGACCTTCCCGTCTTTGATCACGATGACGCTGGCGCCAGGCACCCCCGGTCGATCGTAGTCGGAGAACAAAGCATCCACTTCGGCTCCTTTACTCTTCACAGTCTGGGCACCCACAGATGATAAGACGAAGGGGATGAAGAGGAATGCGAAAACAAAACGATAGGAAGGTGTCATAGGGTTATTGAGTGTTCCCAATCATAAGACGTTGTTCGTTCGTGCTTCGTGTTTTCGTAACCTTCGTTTTGTTTCGTGAATCGTATGGCTGAGATTGATAAGCACACGATTCACGAAATCACACGAAACTCACGAAGAACACGAAAGCTCTATTTCTTGAATCGATGAAATGTCAGCGCTGCCTCGCTGTTACCGCTTTGCCCTTCCCTCTTTGCCCTTAGCGCTCTTAGCGCCCTTTGCGCTCCGAGCCCGCCCCGGCGCCAGCTCAGTAGTCGTATCCCTCCGCTTCTTCTCCGCAAAGCCTTTCACAAAATGGGCCGACCCTGGCGTATTAAACTTCTCCGCATAGGCCTTATCAACCAAATCCTTCAACCGCTCGCTTCTGGTAATAACCGCGCGCACCGGAATTTGTTTACCCTCAACCTCGATGATTCCGAACGGCTCTTCCAGGAAAGTCCGCCACCAACTCCGCGCCTTCATACTCCACGACCGCACAAATACCCGATTCTCTACCACCACCGCCCAGATCCCAATGATTCGGTGTGGCCTACTTCCCGCGCGGATCCCAAGAATCTTTCCGTCGTGGATGGCGGCCATGACGCCGCTCGGAAAGGATCGATTTGATTTCATACGGGCAAGTGAACGAGAAGCGCGAGTTCAGTCAACCGATCCTGACTACACCTCCATGCCTGTGGAATTCTGTCGAGCCCCCGCAGGCGCATGATCCAACAGCCCGATTCATCGGGCTTGACCGGAGGGTTACTAGGCCAGCGCTTTTAGCGCTGGTTCAGGACGCGAGCATGATCAACTAGCGCGCTTCAGCGTGCTTTCATGAAGCGCTTTAGCTTTCGGCCCAAGAGTAAGCCCGCTTAAGCGGGCTGCTATTTCTATTCAACCCCGTAACCCAGCCGTAAACGGCCGGTCTAGTAACCCTGCGGGAAAGCCGCGTTAACGCGGCTCGAAAACTCAGTGCGCTTGTTTGAATCCGCGCGTTACTGCTTCTGAATTTTCTGTATCGTCTCGCGGGCCGCGGTGGCTTTCGTCGTGTCGCCCTGGATCCTATACAACTGCTCGCCCTTCTCCAGATTTGCGACCGCTTTGTCCTTCTGGCCGGTCTTTTCATAGAACTGGCCGAGCGTAACGTGCGCGTCTGCTTTCTCCCGCGGCGAGGCGGTTTGCGGCGCCAGGTCGACTGCTTTCAAATAGGTTTTTTCGGCCGCCTCTTTGACCCCCACCTTTAATTGCATATCACCCGTCCGGCGCAACATTGGCAGGTAGAGTGTCTTCAGGTCCTGTTTGGCTTCCGCGCTATCCAGTTTCTTTGTCAGGCCCTTGAGTTCGTCTTTGGCTTCGACCAGCTTCCAGGACGAGTAAAGATCGGTAATCAAAAACTGGGTGGTGACCTGATCCGCTCCGAGGCGCCGTATTTTGGCTTCCTGTACTTCAAGCGTTTTCAACTCGCCGGGCGGAAGCTCGCTCTTCCGGATGAACGCGATTCGACTTTGAGTCTCGCTATCCTTCGGCGGAGCAATGGCTATCCCACCGTCGCAAACGTCACGACAACACTGCGTATAAGTTCCCGGGCCATGGGGACAGACAGTGTGATCGGCACATTCCACCCAGGCCTTCGCCTGGGCCCCGACTTGGAGCGTGTCACCGCCATGAAATTCGCCTTGCAAAATACGACGAAACTCGGCTGCACCTTTTTCTCTCAGCGTTACATCTCGTTCGACCCGCACGATCATGACCGTATCCGCATTGGCTATTCCGGACTGATCGACCTCTGGAGTTGGAGTTGGGGTCGGCGTCGGTGTCGGCTTCGAATTATCATTACCGCTTAACGGCCAACACGCGCTTAATCCCATGCTGGCGACGGCTATGGTGAGGGACAATAGTGGGTTAAGGATTAGTCTTGTTTTCATTTGTAACACCTTTCTTGATTTGGTCCTGGGCGTAAGGGCCCCAGCTCAGATCAACCTCTTCCTGGTCGGAGTCATATTGGACGAACTGCAAAAACGCATCCCACTGCTGCAATGCCCGGGTTCGATTCGACTGCCGCTCCTGGTCGTCTTTGGCCTTCTTCTCGTCCAACACTTTCCCCAACAGGAAACGCGCCGCCGCGCCGTCGCGCTGTCGCAGAGCCGCTTCCAATTCGACTCCCGCTTGATCGTAGTTGTGCTGTTCGAGGTAAGCCCAACCGCTGTTCTTATACAGCCGGTACCGGTCCTCAAGGGGCAGCTTTTCAAAGTTATTGCGCAAATAATTGAGATACCCCAACCCTCGGCCCGGGTCGCGCCGTTCCAGGATGTATAAGCGCGCGAGCCGATTGTAGGCCGGGTAGTTTTGCCGGTTGAAGTTGATGCAAAGCTCGTATTGGCTGATCGCTTTGGGGTAGTCATGCAACCTGTCGAAAGCCACACCCAAATGATATTGCGCTTCGAGGAAGTCAGGTTTTAGGGCGATGGCTTGCTGATACTCCCGCGCGGCGGCGAAATAATCTTTCTGGACCAGGGAGTTATCGCCCTGATGGTTGCGATAACGAGCGACGCCATCCGGAAGGAAATATCTGATGCCGAATGTCAGTGCCAGCACCCCGAGCGCCAGGTACACTCGTGACGCTCCCCTGAACTTCCGATCAATTCCCAAATAGGAAAACAGGTTACCTAACCACTCGCGGCCTCCGGAGAGGAATGCACTTCCGGCCAACAACGCCAACAGCGTCTGAATCAAGGTGCCGAAAACGCTGAGAGAATTAAAGCCTCCATTCCTGAGCGTGGTGATCGTATCGGCGAGCACGCTGATAGACAGCGTAAAGAAAATGGCGGCCGGAATGGCCCACAGCGGGCCAGAGGCACTGGCGCGCTCATCCAGGGACCACCACCAGGGACTGTCGATCGGATGGACACTTTGACGCCAATGAGCCAGGGCCCTGCTGCCGGCGATCGCATCCATGCTAACAGCCAGACCCTTGAGCTTGTCGTCCAGTTCCGCAAGTTGGGTGATTTCTGCAGGCGCCGGCGCAGGCGACTCAGGGTCTTCAAGTTCCTGGGCCACGCGATCACGCGCCAGCAGGATGTCCAGGATCTTCGCGGAAGCGCCGGCGTCGCCTGCTTGAGGCATCGCTTCGAGAGCGCTTTGGTACTGCGAGATTGCTGCGGCGAGATTACTCAGATTTCACCCCTAACTTGGAACGTGAGAAACGCTGGAACCGGGAGTTTTATCGATGACGAGGACGCGCGAATAGTAAATCGGAAGGGGTGAATAGTAAATAGGAAAGGGGGGGAGCCGCGAAATGGGGCCAGTAAACAGTGGACGGTCAGCGCGGTTTCGAGGCGTTTAGAGTACAAACTTTAGTTTGCCGCCCCCACGAAAAGCACCTTGGCAATTGAAAGGAACACGTGGCGATCTCCAGGACGTGCTTTGATTCGTGTCACTTCGTGAATTTCGTGTGATTTCGTGAATCGCGTGCTGAAGAATCGGAATCATACGGTTCACGAAAATCACGAAGCACACTAAAGAACACGAAATTAGATTTCTTGTGAAAAGCTGTTTGCCGATCACGAAAACCACGAGTGCAGGCGAATTACGCAAGCTAAAGCTTGTATTCTATACACCTATATCCACGGTTGTGCTGCCCCATTTCAAATACCCGATGCCTGAGCCAGCGCTAGTGCCTCCCGGGCCAGTTCTTTCACCGGCCCATGAAGATTGCGAAAGCGTTCATCGCGGGTCTGGCCCTGAACGAAGCGAAAGTAGATCTGCTGAATCACAACTGCGACTTTGAAGCGGGCGAAGGTTTCGTAGAACGTTATGCGCGAAAGATCGCGCCCGGTCATTTTTTCATATCGCTCGATCAGTTGCGCACGCGTGAGCCAGCCGGGACCGTTTGTGACGGCCCGTAAAGAACTGTTTGCATCCTTCGAACTGTCATCACCGCTGTCCTTTACCCCGCGCATGGTCCAGTACGTCAGCAACAGACCAACGTCGACAAGGGGATCCCCTACCGTGCTCATTTCCCAATCGAGCACGGCAACCACGCGGGCTGGATCGTCCTCGTCGATCATCAGGTTGTCGAGTTTGAAATCGTTATGAACGATCGTGGCTTCGTTAACGGCTTCTGCCGGAATCCGATCAATTAGCCAAACGATCACCTGGTCCATCTCGGGGAGTTCACCGGTCTTGGAACGTTGCCAGCGTTCGGCCCAGCCGTGAACTTGCCGCGTCACGAAGCCTTCGGGCTTTCCTACCTTCACGATACCCGACCTTTGGATCTCTACCGCGTGCAGGGCAACGAGAGTGTCAACTACGGTTTCGCTCAGCCGTTGGCGCAAGTCCAGGTTTTCACCAATCTGAACTGGCACTTTCTGGCGGACGATGAAACCCCGGCGGCGTTCCATCAAATAAAATGGGACGCCGATAATCGAAGCGTCTTCGCAAAGCAGTACGGGTTTGGGCGCGAGGGGAAAACGCGGGTTGACTACGGACAGCAACCTGAACTCGCGCGGCATGTCGTGCGCGGTCCGGGCAACTGGGCCAACCGGCGGGCGGCGCAGCACGAATTCCTGATCGGCATATCGAACCAGATAAGTGAGATTTGAATGGCCGCCGGGAAACTGTTCGATCGCAATGGCAGCGGTTGGATCGAACTCCGGCAGATGGGCGCGGAGATAACCATCCAGGCCGGCGTGATCTAATTCCTCGCCGGCCCGTACCGCGGTGCTGTCGCTACTCGGTATCATCAAAGTCAACCGTTTGGAGTGCGCTGACCTGTCAGCGCTTTGGTCGGTCGCGACCTGTCGCGACCACGTCTTAGAGAAGCAGCGCCAGGGCGCTGCCGGCCAAAGCGGCGACAGGTCGCCGCACTCCAAAGCACTCAGTCGAAGGTTTTCAGGATCCTTTGCGCTACAACCATGCGGTGCACTTCGTCGGGGCCATCGTAGATGCGCGCTGCCCGGGCATCGCGATAGAACATCTCAAGGGGAGTGTCTTTGGAATAGCCAAGCGCACCATGGACCTGAATGGCCCGGTCAATCACGTCGTGCAACATGCGCGCGTTGAAAAACTTGATTAGGGAAATTTCGATGCGCGCATCATCGCCGCGATCCAGCTTCCACGCCGCGTTCAAGGTCATCAGGCGCGCGGCATTAATCTCGGCGGCTGAATCCGCAATCCAGTTTTGCACTGTCTGTTTTTTGGCAAGAGGCTCACCGAAAGACTGTCGCGTCAGCGCATAGCTGCACATCATTTCAAAACTTCTCTGCGCGGCGCCAATCCAGCGCATGCAGTGTTGAATGCGGCCGGGGCCCAATCGCGCCTGGGCCAGTTTGAATCCCTGGCCTACTTCTCCGAGCAGGTTCGTTAAAGGCACGCGGCAATCCTCGAAACGCACTTCGCAATGTCCGCCCACGCCGCCGGACCCCATCACCGGAACGGCACGGACAATGTTGAAGCCCGGCGTCTCCGTGGGAACCAGAATCATGCTGGCCCGGTGATGAGCATCAGCGGCGGTGTCGGTGACGGCCATCACGATGGCGAATGCCGAACCGATGGCCCCGCTGGTAAACCACTTGTGGCCGTTGATAACCCAATCGTCTCCGTCCCGCACGGCGGTGGTGCGCAGCCCGGTAGGATCGGAGCCAGAGACTTCCGGTTCCGTCATCGCAAAGCAGGAGCGGGCTTCGCCGGAGGCGAGCGGGCGAAGGTATTTTTCTTTCTGTTCCGGAGTCGCGGAAATCAGCAACAACTCCGCATTGCCGGCATCGGGCGCGGCGTTGCCGAACAGGCGCGGCGCGATCACGGATCTGCCGGCAACTTCATTGATCAGGGCCTGGCCGATGAAGCCGATTCCCATCCCGCCCCACTCGACGGGTAGATGCGGCGCCCAAAGACCCAAGTCTTTGACTCGTTTTTGCAAGTCACGTTCGAGATCAGGGGGCAATCCTTCGTCTTCAACTATTTTGCTTTCGTTGGGATAGACGAACTCCTCCATGAAGGCGGTGGCCCTTTGGCATGCAGCCTCGAGTTCGGGAGGAATGCTGAAGTCAATCATCGATTTGGCCTTCCGGAGCAGATTTTGGATTTGATGAGGCGGGATTGTAACCGTAGTTCACAGATTACACGAGAATGGCAAAGAGCGAAGAGCAACAAAACACCCTTTTGCTCTTTGCCCTTCCGGATGGTTCCTATTCCTTCGCATCCGGAAAGTACAACTTGCCCAAACCCTTCAGATACTCAGCTAGTGGCCCCAGCCCTACTTCCGCACGTCGTTTGTCGACGTTGATTTCATCGACGACGGGATAGACCACTGGTTCTTTTCCTTTCCATTGGTCAAACGGCTTTGCCTGGGTTCCATAAATCTGTGGCCTGCCATCACCGACCAGTACGCGATCCAAGAGCAATGCATAATTAGGCCCCGACAGTTTGCCCGCGCGAAAAGCGTTCATGACACGGGGCAACATCTGAAATTGAAAACTATGGTCGGCGTGCTGCACGACAAGAAAGGCGGCTTCCGCACCATCCAATCCCACTGCTTCCGGGTCGGGCCATCCGTATGTGTCGACAATGGCTTTCATGTGTCTTGTATTCCGCTCGTCGATGACGGCCATGCGCCGTTCAACTTCAGGCTGCGGATGGTCTACGCCACCCTTAATCAACTCCAACCTGATCTCCTGGTCCTGTTGGACCATTTGCAACAGTTGTGCCCTCAAAGCGGGATACGTTATGAGATTAACAAAGCTCTTTCGCTTGTCTTCCTTAAGACGCATGTGCAGCAGCAGCAGCCGCGGAGTTACGTTCTTCTTTGCCCCGGCGTTCTTCAATAGAATAGGAATAACGATCTCCTGTAGCGCGTCAACCGCCGCAATCAACACGTATTGCCCCGGGTTGAGATTCGGAATTTGAAACTGGCCGCCATCGTGGGACCAGACCGCTGCCACCTGCTTGCCATCCTGCTCATTGAAAACAGCCAGGCACACACCGTCGGTTCCCGAATCCCATTTCTGCGAGATGGGCGCGTAAACGGTCTGGCCTTCGACTCTCTCGAGGCGATAGACCTTGGAGCTCTTGTGAGATGGTGAGAGTTGAGCGTACTTGGTTTCGGCACATCTGGCGGCTGTTTCTTGGGCGGCAGCCGCTGTAGCGCAAAAAGCGATAACCAAAAGCAAAAGAGAGACTCTAATCTTAAACAGCATACTAAAGGTCCACCTATGCCGGTCTTTCAGATCGCTTGGCTACTACGCGTTGGGCAGATCGCTTCCTTTATTAACTCCGCATTATCGCGGGCAATTGTTCCATCAGGGAGAAGGAGTGTGTCCTCAAGCCCAACTCGGATGTCGTATCGGCGAGCGATTGCCTGATCCCTCATGGGCCAGACAGTCGCTTCGGTGCCATGAAGGAGCAGAGGGCGACTGATGGCCATCGCCCTCAACACCTTTTCCATCGCGTTGACGTTTTCCAGCGCTCTCTGCATCTCCTGTTCCTGCGGCTCGAGCAGCACACGAAGACAGCTAGTCGCTAACCCGCTCTGGAGAAAGATCTGGGCCGCAGTTGCATCGCACAATCCTGCTTCAACGTCGACGCCCCGGGAAAGTAGCAGAGTCGCCAGTTCCACGGCGCCATCTTCACCGAAATTCACTGATGCAAACCCGGGTAACACTTCCCAGGTTGCCGCTGCCCGAAAACGAGCGCCGCGGTCCGGCAGAATCCATGCGCCGGTGCTGATCCCAATCTGTGATCTCGGCGCCACAGCTAACACTCGCGAGAGTGTCGCGTTCACATCTTCCGGATTCAGGCTTTCCGGGCCCCCGCTCGAACGGACATGCAGGTGAATGGCGTCTGCTCCGGCGTTCAGGCACGCAATTACCGCCGCTGCCGTTTCCTCCGGAGTGACCGGCACTGCTTCATGGTCTGCCTTAGTTCTGCCACCGTTGATTGCGGCTTTGAGCAAGTTGTTTCCTTAGTTATGACTCAACCAGGACAGTCAGGACCGTCTGTCCTACCGTTAGTTTCCAAATTGATTGAGAAAGTCAAAGTCCTTGAGCAGAAACCTGGCGAATTTCTTGCGCCAGCGACGCACCGTTGGCTTCCTGGCATCCTTGCCCTTGGTTTCCCTGACTGTGTCGGTTAACAGATTCATTTCGGTGACGGTAGTCTTCGTTGATTCGAGATCCGTGTAGTAAATTCTGACACCAATCAGCCGCCACTCCCCTTTCTGCAGTTTGAATTGATGGGTGGCGGCCTCCATGGTGCAGCAGGTCTTGGCATTGTTTTGAATATAGATGCTGCCATTGCGAACGCTGAGATCTTCAAGCCAGCAACAGCCCATTCCGGGAATCTGCGCTTCCGTCGATTGTACCGCGAGGCGATATCCGCCCTGCGCCGAGCGCAGGAGTACGTAGAGCTGATCGGTCGATCCAAAATCCGGGCGCCGGCGGTGAATCACTCCGGCCCAATCTGCCAGGCCATCGCCGTTCAAGTCACCCTTAGCTTCATTGCTCAACGTGTCTTCAGCCTTCACGATTGATTTTACGAAAGCCACGGGCGTGGCAAAGGAGGGCGACGGATCCTGTGATGAGGCCGTCGAATGACCGCCAAGAACCAGCAATAGCGTTATTGGAATTAGATAGAGTTTTGACATGAATCTAACGAGTAGGAATCCCTGTCTCCTACCCTGTCTGAAACGATAACCGTGGCTAGAAAGCCACGGCTAAATCCATTTCGACGCGACGCGTCGAAGGCTATCACTCGTTCAACGTAAACCTCATCACCTTCTTCCGCGAGACGATGAAGAGTTCGTTCTTATCATTGAAGACCATTCCGGAAGCGACGCCTTCAGGTCTGAAAACCGCGAGGTAGCGACCGTTCGCATCAAATACCTGCACGCCCTTTGAATCGCTGACGAACACTCGGCCCTTACCATCCACCGCGATCGCCTGCCCGGCGCTAATCTGGCCCGCTTGCTGACCCTGGCTACCAAACCGCGTGATGAACTTGCCATCGGGACCAAACTTAAATACAGCATTATTGAATGTCCCCAGCGCATAGATGTTGCCGAGACCATCAATCGCAACCCTCGTATCCAGTTCGGAATCGCCGCTCGCGGAACTGATGGCCGCGCGGATCGTACGCACAGCCTGCCCCGCGGAATTGAAACGCACGATGTCGTCGCGGTTCTTATACCAGGCGCAAACCAAGCCGCCATCAGGAGCGGCGATGACGTCGTCGAAACCCCAGCCCTCGCCGTATGGCAATGCGCCCAGCGACTTCCCCGTTTCACCTTCATAGCGCGTGATCACTCCGCTCTGCGCTATGTACACCGTTCCTTTTCGATCGGCAGCCAGGCCCCGTAGCGGCATCTTTGGATCAACCATCCACTGGCTAATGAACTTGCCCTCGGAATCAAATACTTGCACGCGTCCGCCAATGTATTCACCGACGTAGATGTGCCCGGCGCTATCCAACGCAATGCTGCGCGCGTCAGTCATCATCCCCGGACCGATTCCTTCGCCGCCGAATTTCAGCGTGACGGTGGCAAACCCCGTCCCCCTCTCGCCGCTCGGAGCGGAAGGCAAACCGGGGATGGCTATGGGGCTTTTAGGAGCAACCGGGATGGAACTGACGGATTTGATTACCGGAGCCAGCGCGCCCAGCACCGCGGCAATGACGATCACCACAATGATGATCGGAACCAGGACCAGGATCCAAATCCATTTCGCAGCCGTGGCCGCCACCTGCGGCCCGATGTTGATATCAATCTGCGAGATGACGCGCGCCGGCTGGTTATGAAGCTCGTCGGGAACCGCCAGTTGGCTGTTGCAGTAGGCGCACCGCGCTGTTCCTACCGCAAACTGGTTCGCCGCGTACGACACCGGCGCACCACACTTCGGACAATCAAATGTGTTCATAGCAGTAATCTGGGCGAACGGCCAGCGCCTTGTATCACGAGATGGTTCGAACTGTCGAGAACATGAAAACGCCTGGTAGTAGGTCAGTTTGAAATCTCATTAGCACCTGACTTCAGTCAGGTGTTCATAGTCGAGCCTTGCCGCCCAACCGTTTCAACGGTTTCTCCAAAGTAAACGTTTAAAACGGTTCGCGGGATCCTCTCCCACCCCGATCACCGCGCTGAAGTCCGGTGCTAATGAGATTTTCAAACACCTACCAAACCCTTGATCTTAATCCCGGACTTTGCTTTGATGTCGCCGCAAAGCTGGCAACAAACTAAACGAGGATCCTCCAAATGAAAAGAATCATCTGTCTCGTCGTGGTGCTTGTCGCAGCAAACCTCACCGTCTCAGCACAACTCCGATCAAGATTTCCCAGGCCAAGACCGAGCCAACCGGCTCCGAGCGCAACGCCCGCGCCCATGCCGAGCGGTGATAGCCGCGCTTCCGCAGGGCCACCCGCACCAACCTCGCAGTCAGGCGGTCTGAAAAACGTTGACGACGGCTTCACGTGGTTTCAAGCAGTCGCCACCGAAGCGCTCGGTCAAAATAACATTCCCTACAGCACGGGCTGGGTACTGAAATCGCATCTGCGGGTTTTCGGTGATTACCCAAATCGCAGCGCCATCAAACTGGTGGTTTCCCGTGGCGGCAAAGCGGTGGCTACCACTCGTTGCGAAACGGATTCTTATCATAAAGGCCCGCAGGACATTGACGACAGTTACATGTGGACCAATGAGTGCTGGCGCAAAGACACCGCCACCAAAGAGGTCGGGAACTTTGACGTGCTCGTCTATACGATCAATGGCGACACGGATGAAGAGAAGTTGGTCCGCACCTACAAAATCGACGTCCGCACCGTGGCCCACGTGCTGGCCGGCCAACACGAAGGCGTGGCGCCGCCGGATTATTACATTCCGCGACATGCCGAAGCGCCGGTCAGTTTCATCTTTCTTCGCCCGTCCGGCTATACGTCGTACTTCGAATTCGGCAGTCGGCCCGAACGCTCGGGCGCGAATCAAGTAGAACTTTACTTCAACCTTTCGCCAAGTCGAATCGGCGAAGACCTGCCGCACGGGTACATGCGTTGTTCGGTGGATGGCAAGCGCCTTTCGATGCCCGGCCCCATGCCCTATGCCGACCAGGCAATTAGTCGAGCCGAGAGAAAGTTCGTGGTGATTTACCAGGATCGGCTCGCCCCGCAATTCAAACGCGGCACGGAGTATCGCGACGAAATCGGGTTTGAGATGGTGCGCCTGCACGCGCCCCTGACGTGGGGCGGGGTCCGCGACACAAACCGTCTGGCGCTGGAAGACTATCCGGGAAACTGGGAATGCAGTTTGATGAACAACGGCGAGGTCTGGCGGACGTGGCGCTGGAGAATCGGGAGCAACGGGATGCCGGAAGTGCATCCGGAACAAAAAGGCAACGTCAGTCTCTATTTCAATTCGTTCATCGTGGACATGGAAATCCCCCCCAGCGGCAGTCCTTTAGATAAGCGTTTGCTGCCGCTCCCGGCAAATGGCTTGTTCTATGGCCAGCCGTGGAAATCTCCGGAAGGAAGGGCGATGGCCAACAGAGTTCCAAAGAAAGGCGATCCCGCTCCCGTGCCATCAACCAGCGTGAAATAATTTGTAGGGGGGGGCACTCCGTGGCCGCCCCTTTTCCGGCCTTGACTTGTGTGAAAAACACGAAGGGGGTGGCCACGGAGTGCCACCCCTACAAGTTCACCCTTGATGTTGTTCGTTGTATGCGATGACTGCTTCGAGGGCGCCCTCGTGCATCCTCTCGGGGCGGAAATAGAGCCAGTGCTTCGCAAACTCTTCGTCCGTCATCGCCGTTGCGACAGAGCGCTCTTTGCCTTTTAGCCACTGTTCGACCCAATCGCGTAAATCTGGATCACGGTTAAGCGCCATCCGCGCCGCATGCATATTAAGAGGAGTGCTCATTGAAACTGCTTCCCTTCTTGTGACTTCGTTCTGGATTTACTTACCCTAATCTTAGCCTTTGCGTTTGGCCAGCCTCAAATCGCGCCCCCGGTTGGAGATCCAATTCATCACTGTTATCATTGCCGCCGTTAGCTCCCCCAAGGATTCTCGGCAACTGGTTCAAGGTTCGCTGCTCACGAAAGTTGGCGAAACCCGGGACCAGTCAGCGCCGTAATAGCCCCGGATAAAAAAGATATTCGATCTGGCTCTGAACGGAAGTAACCGCCCTTAAACACATCTAGAAAGTCTAAAACCGCTTCTGAAATTACGAGGATTAGCAGAATGAAAAAAATCTCTCTTGGCCTTCTGGCCCTATTTTTGTGCGCGTTTGTCGCGGCTGCCCAAAAGGTGCCGGTGCAGGAAATCGTGCTCGACAACGGCATGCGCGTGTTGCTGGTGCCGCGGAAAGGCGACCCCAACATCGCCGCCGGCTGGGTCGCGCGTGTTGGCTCGGTCAACGAACACCCCGGCATCACCGGCCTCTCGCACCTCTTTGAGCACATGATGTTCAAAGGAACCAAAACCATCGGCACCAAAGACATCCAGGCAAACCTCCAGCTAATCAAGGAGATGGACGAGGTCCGAAGCCAAATCCAGCTGGAACAGCAAGCCCTAATTTTGAAAGCCCGGCACGGCGAAATCGCCGATGCCAAAGACCCGAAGTACCGCTCGGAACATCACAAGGAACTCCTGGCGAAGTTCGACGCCCTGACCAAACGGGAAAAGGAGTTGATGATCAAGGACGAGTTCGACCGGGTCTACACGAGCGCGGGCGGCTCAGGCATGAACGCCGGCACCAGTAACGACTTTACCGTTTATTTCATCAATGTTCCGGCCAACAAACTGGAGCTCTGGTTCTGGATGGAATCCGACCGTTTGCGCAATCCCGTCTTTCGCGAGTTCTACTCAGAGCGGGACGTGGTCCATGAAGAACGGCGGCTGCGCACCGACAGTACGCCCACCGGCAAGTTTGATGAGCAGTACGATTCGATGTTCTGGCAGTCGTCGCCTTACGGCTGGCCAGTCGTAGGTTGGCCCAGCGATCTGGAAGGCATCACTCGCGAAGAAGCCCTTGATTATTTCGCCGTGAATTACGCGCCAAATAATGTCACGGCTTGCCTGGTCGGGGATGTCGATCCGGCCCGCGCCAAAGAACTGGCACAGAAATACTTTGGCCGGCTGACACGCGGACCACGCGCGCCAGAGCCGGTTCGCACCAGCGAGATGCCGCAGCTCGCGGAAAAGCGCATGATCGCTTACGCCGAAACGCTGCCACAGGTACGGGTCCGCTATCATACTGTTGCCGAAGGTCACCCGGACGATTTCGCCCTGGACATCCTGGCCAGCCTGCTTAACGGGCGCACCGGCCGGCTTTACAAGTCACTCGTGCTGCAACAGGCAGTAGCCAACAGCGCGGGCGCGAGCAATGACGGCCGGAAGTACGAAGGCCTTTTTGAACTAAGTGGCGTAGCCAAACCCGGCAAGACGCCTGAAGAAGTGGAGCAGGCGCTCTACAAAGAAATCGAGCGAATGAAAACTGAGTTGGTGGACGCCAACGAGCTGCAGAAAGTTAAGAACAATTTCGCCGCCAATAATTTTCGCGGTATCCAGTCCAATTTTGGTTTGATGGTCCAACTCCTGTTGCGCGATAACAATCGCGGCTGGGAAACATTGAACACCGATCCGGCGCGGCACCAGGCAGTGACGGCCGAAGATATCAAGCGAGTCGCTAACACCTACTTCCGCCCTGAGAACCGCACTATCGCCATCTACAACACAAAGAAGGCGGAGGGCCCCGAAGACCCGGCCCTGGCGGGTTTGTCCGATCAGGAGAAAATGCAGATTGGGCAGATGAAGGGCATGCTGGCCCAGGCGAAGCTGGAGCAGCTCAAGATGATCCAGGGACGCGTCGAGCAACAGGCCGGCAGCGCTCCTGCCGACAAACAGAAGTTTTTCCAGGTGGTCAAGAAAATGCTGGAAGACCGCATCAAGCAACTTGAGGGAGGTAAACAGTAGTAATGAACAAGCAACTGAAAAATAAGCTGCTTTCAGCACTTCTCGGCGTTGCCCTGGTAGCGCTGTCGCCCATCAGTCTCCTGGCCCAGACCCAGGATCCGACAATTCCCGCGCACCCGCGCGATTTGAAATATTCAACCCTGACCTACACGCCGCCAAAGCGGGAGCAATACCGGCACGTGTTATCGAATGGCGTGGTGGCTTATCTGGTGGAGGATCACGATCTGCCTTTGGTGAACGTGGCAACCCTCGTTCGCACCGGTAATTATGTTGATCCCGTCGGCAAAGAGGGTTTGGCATCGCTTACCGGCAGCCAGATCCGAATCGGCGGCACGGCCTCGAAATCCGCCGAAGAGTTTGATGAAGCCGCTGCATTTCTGGCCGCTAATATCAATAGTTCGATCGGAGCGTTGCAGGGTAATGCCAGTCTGAATCTACTGGCGAAGGATGTTGACCAGGGCCTGGCGCTCTATTTCGACATGCTGAAGAATCCGCGATTTCAGGAAGACCGGATCAAGCTCGCCAAGAGCCAGATACTGCAAGGCATGGAACGGCGCAACGACAGCACGGACGATATCGAAACCCGTGAGTGGAACCGCCTGATTTATGGCGCTGGTCATTTTTCCACGCGGCAATCAACCAAAGCCTCGGTCGAGGGCATCACGCGCGAAGACATGATCGCTTTCCACCAGAAGTACTACCAGCCTGGGGGATTCATCTTTGCCGTTTCCGGTGACTTCAACACCAAGGAAATGATTGCCAAACTGGAAGCGGCAATGAAGGGCTGGCCCGTCAGCAAAGAAGCCCCTCCGGAAGTTCCCAAAATGCCTTACAACTCGGTGGCCGGCGTTTACGCGGTCAACAAGGCCGACGTCAATCAGGGGCGCGTGAGCATTGGGCACGTAGGCGTCATGCGTGACAACCCAGATTCCTATGCCATCTCGATCATGAACGACATTCTTGGAGGCGGCGCGTTTACTTCGCGAATTACCTCCCGGGTGCGTTCCGACGAGGGACTCGCCTACAGCGCCGGATCGAGTTTCAGCTTCGGCACCTACAATCCGGGAGTCTTTCGCGCGTCGTTCCAGTCAAAGAACCCTACGACCTCGCAAGCAGCGGAGATCGTAATGGAAGAAATCAACCGCGTGCGCACCAGCAAGGTCAGCGCGGAAGAACTGGAAACCGCCAAGAACCAGGCGATCGAGGTGTTCCCGCGAAACTTTTCCACCGCCGGACAGGTGGCCTCGATTTTCGCGCAGGACGAGTTCACGAAACGACCGGCTGACTACTGGACCAACTATCGGGCCCGCATTCAGGCGGTGACCGTTGATGATGTACAGCGCGTCGCGCAGAAGTACCTGCAACCGGACAAGCTGGTAGTGTTGGTGGTCGGTAACCTCGATGAGATCAACAAGGGAAATCCGGACAAGCCGCAATTCTCGCTGTTGAAGATAGCGAAGGACGGCCAGATTCACCGGATTCCGCTGCCAGATCCTTTGACCCTGGTCTATCCTCCGACGCCATAGGCGCTGGGATGGTTCGTGGGATACTTGGGCGGCGAAATCGCAAGGATCGATTTCGCCGCCCGGTTTTTTGTCAGAACCGCCTGCGGTAGCGGGCGGTTGATCTTTCAACGGTTCGCGTTCCGACTCTTCAACCGCCCGCTACCGCAGGCGGTTCTGAATCATGATCATCCTTCC
>JAWVFI010000114.1:0-79376 GCA_033856235.1 Blastocatellia bacterium
GCCTCGATGGCCGCGCGCCATTCTGACAGTCGCGGCCGGGACAATAAGCCTGTGGAGTAGATGTTAGCGCGGTGATAATTCTTTTGTCGCACATAAGCATGGGGCGGTGGCGCGCGGCCATCGAGGCCGCGCGCGTTTTCTACGCGGGGAAGAAACGCGCCAAGCCCTCCCCTAACCCCTCCCAGAGGGCAGGAATGGGAGATCAAGAACTGAAATTAGGGCACTACCGAGGCCCAACTTTACTTGACAGTTTCCTCTGATTTTGGCTGAATGCGGACACCCAAACGCTTTCCCCGTCAGACAAACGAATAGTGGAACTCAGATAAGGAGTGCCTATGGCAACTGCGAACACAATCCGCAACGACGCTGGCGTACAAGATCTGCAAAAGCACCCGACGGGACTTTACGTGCTCTTCGGAACTGAGATGTGGGAGCGCTTCAGCTTCTACTCGATGCTGGCGCTGTTCACTCTTTATCTGCGCAATCCAGACCAGGGGTTCGGCTGGACCGCGGCGGAAGCGACCACTCTTTACTCGACCTATCTGTTTTTTGTTTATTTCAGTCCGCTGGTGGGTGGATTCCTCGCGGATTGGAAACTGGGTTATCGCCGGGCAGTGATGATCGGCGGTGTGTTCTTCATGGCCGGTCACGGGCTGCTCTCGTTCCGCTCGCTGCCGGCAGTCTATGCAGCGCTGACCTGCCTCGTGATCGGCAACGGCTTCTTCAAGCCTAACGTCTCGACGATGGTTGGCAATCTGTATCCGGAAGGCAGCCACCTAAAAGATCGGGCCTACAACATTTTCTATATGGGCATCAACGTCGGCGCCGCCAGTGCTCCGATCGTCATGGAGATCGTCAAGGCAAAGTGGGGCTACCACCCTGCCTTTGCCGTGGCCGCCTTCGGCATGTTGATCTCCGTAGGCATCCTCTGGAAGTTCAAGCACCATGTGGAACGACCGGCGGGCTCGGCGCTCGATCAGCCGATCGGAGATGTCGCCCCCGTTATGGCGGACGCGCCGCCGCAGGGCGTCAGCCGGCAGGGCAAGGGTAAAGAAGCTGGCGATGCGCACAGCAAACGCGCCGGCTTGATGGATGCCGTGCCGGAGTGGAAACGCATCATGGCGCTGATCGTAATCTTTATAATTGTAATCGTCTTCTGGATGGTCTTTCACCAAAACGGTTCGACGCTCACCTACTGGGCGGACGACAACACTGCGTGGGACGTTTCCGGAACGATTGCGAACGCCATTAATCCGCTCTGGATCATCATTCTCACGTTTCCTTTGGTATGGTTCTGGAAGTGGTTGGACCAAAGGGGGATGGAGCCATCGACGCCGACCAAGATGGCGATCGGAATGTTTTTGACAGCGCTCTCTTTTTACATTCTCTTCGCGGCGGCGCGCGCCGGCGAGTCGTATGTGCCGCCGGCTGATGCTTATGCCACCGGTAACTACAGAATTACCGAACGCGCGGTAGGGTTTTTGAAAGCGGACGGCGTGCCCGATGATGTCCTGGCCAAGTTGCAGACCCACGAGATCCTCGGTAAGAAGTTTGCGACGGACAAAGAGAAGGGCTCAGGTGAGGCGCAGTTTACGTCGGCGCTGGACAAGGCGCTGGGACCGCAGGCGCCGCAATACCGGCCGAAACTTATGGAGCGGGCCTTCATCTTTAGAGTCTCGCCGATGTGGTTGATTCTGGCTTACATGGTGATTTCGCTGGGTGAACTCATGCTCTCGCCGATGGGCCTGTCGCTGGTATCAAAGGTTGCGCCAATCCGCGTGCGAGGGCTGATGATGGGAGGCTGGTTCGTGGCTACGGCCATGGGCAACAAGCTGACTATGATTGGCGTTTTCTGGGAGCGTTGGATGCAGTCCAGTTTCTTCGTCGTGCTGGGGACGATGGCCCTGATTATGGCTTTCGTTCTGTTAGTCCTGCTGCGGCCTTTGAAGAAGGCGATGCCGGGAGTTTAGAGAATGGAGGTAGGGAGCGTCGGCGGCTTTGCCGTCTGATGTGCCGGAAGGACAAGGCCCTTCCGCAAGCTTCCTTTGGATCGGGGCTGCGCCTTTAACTGGCGTAGCCCAAATGGATGGTTATCAGTTGCCGGAAGGGCAAAGCCCTTCCGCACATCAGGCGGCAAAGCCGGGTAGCCGCGAATGGGACAGTAGCACTGAAGACATCTCTCCTGCCTGGCCTGCCGCGATCAATTACAAATCAGCGTTACATTAGGAGAACGCGTTTGAAGAATTCAAGAACCATCCTGCTGGCGCTCATCTCATTATTCGTTTTCTGTGCGCCAATTCTCGCGCAGCAAAAGCAACTAACGATTGACGACATCTTCGATCCGGCGAAGAAGGTGAACTTCGGCGGCACGCCGCCTAACATTCGCTGGCTGAAAGATGGCAAGCACTATCTGCTGGCCAACGATGCCGCAAAGAAGGACTTGCCGCGCCTGCAAAAAGTGAATGCGAGCACCGGAGTCGCCACCCCGTTTTTGAATGCGGCGAAAATGGAAGCTGCTTTCGCAGCGCTCGCCGGGTTCTCCGTAGCAGAAGCAAAACAACTCGCCAACCGCGGCTCTTATGATTTCAATCCCACCGAGACGGCGGTGCTAATCAATTACGCGAACGACCTTTTCTATTATGAGTTGGGCAGCGATAAAGCTTTGCGAATTACGAACGGCCCTGAAGAAGAAGTCGGCGAGACCTTTAGCCCTAACGGCCGGATGATCGGCTTCATTCGCAACAACGACATGTACGTGTTCGATCTCGTCTCACAACAGGAACGGCGCCTTACCAAAGACGGTAGTTCCAAGATTCTCAATGGGCGGCTGGATTGGGTTTACCAGGAGGAGCTTTACGGAAGGGGAAACTTTGAAGCCTATTGGTGGAGCCCGGACTCAACGATGCTGGCTTATCTCCGCCTCGACGAGAATCCGGTCAAAGAATTCGTTGTCGTGGATCACATTCCCTATCCACAGAATGTCGAGATCACTCCTTATCCGCGGGCCGGTGATCCGAACCCAGTGGTACAGCTGGGTGTCATCAATGCTTCGGGTGGAGCGACTCGCTGGATTGATACTTACAAATACCAACCCAGCGACTTCCTGATCGTGCGCGTGGCCTGGACCCCGGACGGCAAGAGGGTTGTCTATCAAGCGCAAAACCGGGAACAGACGTTTTTGGATTTAAACTTTGCGGATCCTAAGGACGGGAAATCAAACACCGTCGTGCACGAGACTTCCAAAGCCTGGGTAGGAATAAACGACAACCCGAATTTCTTAAAGGACGGGTCGTTTCTGTGGCAGAGCGAACGCAATGGTTGGAACCATTTCTATCACTACAGCGCCGCCGGACAATTGCTGGGGCAGGTCACGAATGGCCAGTGGGAAGTTGCATCCTTTGAGGGGCTGGATGAAGACAAAGGTCTGCTTTACTTTAGCGGGACCGAACACAGTCACATTGCGCCGCAAACGTATCGCGTGAAACTTGATGGCACCGCTATGACGCGCATCACGACGGGCGAAGGTTCGCACCGCGTAACAGTCAGTCCCGGCTCAGACTTCTTCATCGATAGTGTGAACGACTTGAATACTCCGGCGCAAACGCGGCTCTATCAGGCTGACGGCAAACTGGTGCGCGTGATTGATGAAAATCCAGTCGAAGCTTTGAAGCAATACAAGTTGGGCGCGACAGAGCTGTTACAAGTGAAAACGCGCGATGGTTTTGTAATGGAAGCGATGATGATCAAGCCGCCCGATTTCGATCCGGCAAAGAAATATCCGGTCTTGCAATACACCTACGGCGGACCGCACGCGCCGCAGGTAAAAAACAGTTGGGGATCGAGCACCTTCATGTGGCACCAGTTCCTGGCCTCAAAGGGTTACATCATCTGGATCTGTGACAACCGGACGGCGAGTGGCAAGGGTCTGGAATCAACCTGGCCGGTGTATCGAAATTTTGGTGAACTTGAATTGCGCGACATCGAAGACGGTGTCAATTGGTTGAAGAGCCAGCCTTACGTCGATGGATCGCGCATCGGCATTTGGGGTTGGAGCTATGGCGGCTTCATGACGAGCTATGCGCTGACGCACAGCCAGAGCTTCAAGATGGGCATCGCCGGCGGCACGGTGGCGGATTGGCGCGACTACGACACGATTTACACCGAACGCTACATGGGTACGCCGCAGAATAATCCAGAAGGGTATAAAAAGAGTTCACCTGTGAACGCGGCGAAGGACCTCCACGGCAAGCTGTTGCTGATTCACGGTGCGATTGACGACAACGTGCACCTGCAGAACACAATGCAGTTTGCCTATGAACTGCAAAAGGCCGGCAAGCAATTTGATTTAATGCTTTACCCAAAGTCACGCCACGGCGTCAGTGATCCACTGCTGTTGAAGCACATGCGATCAATGATGACTGAGTTTATCTTGGCGAATTTGTAGGACAGGCATTCCTGCCTGTCTCTTTCTGATTGTTTAGCGACTACGCCAGCCGGTTCTTGATGCGCACGTTCTAGAGATCGCGCTCAGTATGCTGACAAGCATCCTGCGACCTCTTCATAGAGGTTTGAAGCAACTCTTCAAAGGTTTCCCCCTGAGTGGCGCATCCAGGAATGGCTGGAGCCTCTGCCCAGAATCCGCCCTCTTCTGCGTCGTGAATGACGACTTTGATTTTCATGCGCTCATCATAAGGCGGTAGTGGCTTAACTTGAAAGTTCTTTGCGTGCTTTGGAAATTGCCTTTGCGCCTTTGCGTGAAATATTGCGCAGGTTGAGAGCATTTCTCGCAAAGGCGCAAAGAAGGATCGAAAGGGCCCAAAGCTAATTAAGTCACTACCCATAAGGCTATCCGTTAGTAACAGGCGAGGGCTTAGGATACGTTAGGAAGGTTTCGATGGGCGATCCCCTCTTTCGTCGAATCGGTGTAATCTGAGAAATCTGCGGATAGTTACTTTCTCTGGCAGCGGGGACAGTAATAAGTTGACCGTCCGCCCTGGACCACGCGGCGGATTTTCATACCGCACGTAACACAGGGCTCGCCGTCGCGTTCGTAGACTCGCCAGAACCTCTCCGAACTTCCTATATAAGAACTGCCGTCTTCATCCAGATCAATCCGCAAAGTGGAGCCACCGGCGATCGCGGCGCGCAACGTGGTGCGAATGGCTTCATGTAAACGCTCAGCACGTTGCTTCCCGAGTTGCAGCGCCGGCGTCAGAGGATTGATGCGGGCGAGAAAAAGCGCTTCGCTGGCGTAGATGTTTCCCAGCCCCAGGACCTTCGTCTGATCCAGTAGCAGTTGTTTGATCCCACGTCTTGAGCGAGCCAGGGTTTCGCGCAGGTACTCCAGTGTGAATTGCTTGCCCAGCGGTTCCGGGGCGAGGGAACGGATCTGGTCCAGGCCTTCCAGATCGGCCGCGTCAACGAGCAACAGTTTGCCGAACTGACGCTGATCGCAAAAGACCAGGCGTCGGTTGTCATCAAGATAGAAAATTGCGTGAGCGTGTTTTGGAAGTTGGGCTTCGACGGGGAGCGCCACGAACTTGCCGGTCATGCGCAGGTGCACGGCGAGCACGCGTCCAGAGTCCAGTTCAATCAGAATGTATTTGCCGCGGCGGCGAATGCGCTGGATCACGGCGCCGCGCAGGCGGCGAGCGAATACGCGGGGCGAAAGGCCGCCGGCAAGTCGAGCCAGCTTCAGTTCCGCGGCCAGAACGCGGCGGCCGGTGACCGAGCGTCGCAGCGCACGGACTACATGTTCGACTTCTGGAAGTTCCGGCATGTGTAACGCAACCGTCATCCGCAGATTACGCAGATTGCGCAGAGCAGGAACAGATGAAAAAAGAATAGTGCTCCTGGCTGAGTTGGCAGTTGAATCTGCGGAATCTGTGGAATCGGCGGATCAGACACCCGCTGATACCCCGGACATTGCCGGCGCAAATTACGGTTGCGTTAGCACTAGATGATTTTCATCAGTACCAGGATCACCACGATGATGAGAACCAATCCCAGACCGCCGCTTGGACCATAGCCCCAGCTGCGGCTGTGCGGCCAGGACGGAATCGCTCCCAGTAAAAGCAGCACCAAAATAATCACTAGAATCAACCCCATGACAGACCCTCCCTGTGAAAGTCAGGCAAAACCTCTGCCTGAACATTCGGTTCGAAGTTAATACTGCGGGGGATTTTCGGAGAGGTTATGCGCGGCGAAGGAAAGTGTCAATAAGTTTTTTGAGGTTAACTAAGAGCGGGGCAAGCCGCCCTTCCTGACTGCGAGAATTCCCAGTTGCCCTGTCGCCTTGCAGTAGACTCAACACAACCTACTTGCAGTCGGGAAGGGCGGCTTGCCCCCGCTCTTTTATTTCCGGGCTGCTTCCACTCCCAATCCCAACAGTCGATCCCGCTTCGCCTGCGAAGTCGCTTCGCAATAAATCCGCAGCATTGGTTCGGTGCCGGACTGGCGAAACAGGAGCCAGGACTCGTCTGCAAACATGAGCTTGGTGCCGTCTATTGTCTCCAGTCCGGAAACCTTCTCGTCGCCAATGACGGCGGGAGGATCCACGGCCAGTCGCTGCACAAAGTCCTGACCGCGCCGCACGTCCATGTGCAGATCCCGCCGGCCGAAATAGAATTCACCAAACTCGCGATGCATCTCCCGGACCAATTCGGATGGAGGCTTGCCCGCGACGAGGATCGTTTCCAGCAGCAACAGTGAATTCAAAATTCCATCTCGTTCGGGAATGTGGTTCTTGACACCAATCCCGCCTGACTCCTCGGCGCCTATCAGAATGTCGTCGCGCAACATCAGGTCGGCCACGTACTTAAAACCGATGGGTGTTTCATAGACTTTCAATCCGTGCGCTTCGGCGATTCGCTTGGTCAGAACGGATTGGGAAAAGGTGCGGACTACGCCGCCAGTCATCTTCCGTTCGCGGGCCAGGTGCAGAAGCAGGAGCGGGACGACTTCATGCATGGTCATCGTTTCCCCGCGCTCGTTGACGGCCCCCACACGATCGGCGTCGCCATCGGTCGCCAGACCCACGATTGAATTAGTGGCGCTCACGCGTGCTTTCAACGCGGCCAAGTTCTGGTCGATCGGTTCAGGATTAATCCCGCCGAACAAAGGGTCGCGCAGCGCTCGAATCGTTTCCACCTTGAGCTGACCGCCGGTGATAAAGCTTTCGACCCAACTTCCTCCAGATCCGTGCATCGGATCGACGATTACGGAAACAGCCGCACGCTTCAGGCGATCCAAGTCAATATAGGATTCCACCTGCGCGCGGTAGCTCCTTAAGGAATCCTGCAACCGTTCGTTGCTGGCAGAGTTTGTGAATTCCTTTCTTTTAGCCGGCGACGAATCGACCAGCTTTTCCACGGCCGCGGTGGTTTCGGGTGAAGCACTTCCGCCCCACGGCGCTTTGATCTTAAAGCCGTTAAAGTGCGGCGGATTATGCGACGCCGTGATCACGACTCCGCCAGTGGCAGACTGATCCTTTACCGCCCACGAAACCAACGGGGTGGGAACCGGCTCGCTGAACATAGCGAGCGGAAAACCGTTCCCGGTCAAAATCTCTGCGACTCGCTGGGCGAAGTTCTCGGAATGAAAGCGCCGGTCAAACCCGATGACCACCAGCGATTCGGTTTGCGGATTCTTGATTTCCGAAGTCAGGTAATCGGCGTACGCCTGGGCCACACGTTCGACATTTGCAAAGGTAAACTCTCGCGCGATCTCTGCGCGCCAGCCGTCGGTGCCGAATTTGATAGGGTCAAGTGAGTGCGTCATGGTTATTTACGCGAGACTATTTGGAGTGCGGTGGCAGAGCGAAGCGGCGACACCGCTTTGGATCGCTCGTATAGTTAAGTCAAACCAAAGCGCCGTCGCCGCTGCGCTCTGCCGGAGCACTCCAGGAGTCGACGGTCTCACCACGCGCCCCCGGTTTGGGTGTAGTCGGTCAGGGAAGTCTTGTCGCCCAGCACCGAACCTGGCGCCACGCGGGCTGACCGGCCAACGTGTGATCCGCGGCCGATGATCGCATCCTTCACCTCGGCGCCGGTACCGATCCGCGTGTGCGACCAGATAACAGAATTCTCGACTCGAGCTCGTTCTTCCAGATAACATCCCGGACCCAGAACAGAGTTGATAATCTGGGCGCCGGGTTTCACCACACAATCCTTGCCGATCATCGAAAGCTCGTCGATCTCCGCGGTGGTAGCTGCGTCAAACTCGGCCCGGCGTTCCTTGAGGTGAATGCGAGTCACCCGGTTGGCTAAGAGATCATGATGCGCCTGCAGGTAACGCCACGGAGTCCCGATGTCCATCCAGTAAGTGCGCTGCGGTATGTGCGCATAGAAAGCTTCCTTTCGTTCCAGAAGCTTGGGAAAAAGCCCGTACTCGAACGAGTGGTTCTCGCCGCTGGGAATCAAATCCAGCACTTCCGGTTCCAGCACATAGGCGCCGGCGTTGATATTTTTGCAGGAGCTCTCCTCGGGCTTCGGCTTTTCCAGAAAGCGCTGCACCCGACCTTCCGCGTTGGTTTCCACCACGCCGTAGGCGCTGGCGTCTTCGACCGGGGTCAGAAAAATCGTGGCCATCGCCTGGCGTTCCTTATGTTCCCGCATGACCGCCTTCAGATCGAGATCAGTCAGGACGTCGCCGTTGAAAACCACGGTGGGCTCGCGAATTAGTTCCTCTGCAAACTTGTACGCGCCGGCGGTGCCCATCGGCTGAGGTTCGACGGTGTACTTCAGGTTCACCCCATAGTCTGAACCGTCGCCCAACTGCTGTTCAATCTTCTGCGGTTGGTAAGAGAGCGAAAGCGTGATGTCAGTGATGCCGGCTCGTCGCAGCGTGTCGATCTGATAAAGGAGAAACGGCCGGTTGCAAATAGGAACGATGGGTTTGGGGGTATAGACGGTCAGAGGGCGCAGGCGCGTGCCTTTGCCTCCAGCGAGTATCAATGCCTGCATTCTAGTTTTGTCCGTTACTGCTTACGAGTTTGAATTACGCGGCGAGTCTAACACTCGCACTTAGGGCTTTCCAAACGGAGCGTCCGCCGGCTTTTTTTCGCACGATAAGCCTTGCTTGACACGTCAGGGGTAATGGTAAATAGTGAAGTCGATTCATCAAACTGCGGGATTATGAGCCAGCTGAGTCTTTCGGCCGCAATCATGTTTGCGTAAAGAACGGGATCAAATGGGAGAATTAAGAGAACCGGTAATCATCAGTGCGGCCCGCACGCCGGTAGGAAAATTTCAGGGAACGCTGAAGAGCTTTTCAGCCACTGACCTGGGAGCGATTGTGGTCCGTGAAAGCGTCAAACGTGCCGGCGTGCCTGCGGAAGAAGTTGACGAGGTAATAATGGGCTGCGTCATTCAGGCGGGTCTGGGCCAGAACCCTGCACGCCAGGCGGCGTTGCACGGCGGCATTCCTTTCGGAGTTTCCGCGGTCACGATCAATAAGGTGTGCGGCTCCGGCTTGAAGGCGGTGATGATGGCGGCCCAGGCCATCCAGCTGGGTGACGCTGAGATAGTCGTTGCCGGCGGGATGGAATCAATGAGCAACGCTCCATATCTGATTCCTAAAGCCCGCGAAGGTTACCGGCTGGGCAATGGCGTCTTGGTTGATGCGATGATCAATGACGGCCTGTGGTGCGCTTTCGAGAATTACCACATGGGCAACACTGGCGAGGTCGTAGCCGAGCGCTATCACGTCACGCGCGAGGAACAGGATGAGTATTCTCTTAACTCGCATCGCAAAGCACTGGCCGCGATCAAGGCCGGAAAGTTTAAGGACGAGATCGTTCCGGTTGAGATTCCCCAGAAGAAGCTGGGCGTTCCGGGACTCTTCGATACCGATGAAACCGTTCGCGAGGACACATCGCTGGAAGCCCTCGCTAAGTTGAAACCGGCATTCAAGAAGGAAGGCGGCACGGTCACCGCGGGGAATGCTCCGGGAGTTAACGATGGCGCATCGGCTGTCGTAGTGACTTCGCGGGAGCGAGCTGCGGCTTTGGGAGCCGAACCAATGGCGCGGATTGTGGCCCAGGCCACTTCCGGAATTCAGCCGGAGCTGGTGATGATGGCCCCGGTAGAAGCAATCCGGCGAGTGCTGAAGAAAGCAGGCTGGTCGCTCGCGGAAGTTGATCTAATCGAATTGAATGAAGCGTTCGCGGTCCAGGCCGTGGCCATCATTCGCGAATTGAATTTGGATCCCAATCGAGTGAACGTTAACGGCGGAGCGGTGGCTTTGGGTCATGCTATCGGCCAATCTGGCTCGCGTTTGCTGACGACGATGCTTTACGAAATGAAGCGCCGCGACGTCCACCGCGGGGTGGTGGCACTATGCCTGGGCGGCGGCAATGCCGTGGCGATAGCGGTGGAAAGGTAGAGGGTCAATTTGCAACCGGCAGAGCACGCAAAGATTCTGGGCATCATGCATCTCGCTTATGGTGGCATGCACTTGTTCAGTCTGTTCGTGATGGTCATCGTCTTTGTCGTGCTGGGAATTACGATGCCGTTTGCTTCCAGAGGCAACGGTATGGCGCCGGCCGCGATGTTCTTCGTCATTGGACTGTTCGTCGCGCTCTTCACCTTGATCCTGACCGTTCCTCCTCTTCTTGCCGGGTATGCCTTACTGAAACAAAAGCGGTGGAGCAAGGTTGCGGGGGCAATTTCGGCCGCGCTCGCGCTGCTCAGTATTCCAATGGGAACGGCGCTCGGCGTTTATACCTTCTGGTTTCTCTTTGGCGAAAAGGGTCGGCAGTTGTATCACCCCAATGAGTTCGCGTGGCAAGTCGGCCACATGCGCGATGCGCTGCACGGATCGCAACCGCCGGTTGATTGGGGCGCAAAGAAGGGGACAGCATTAAACCCGGAATACATTCCGCCAAAGGACCCACCCGACTGGCGCTGAGTTGGCAAGCGATACTGGAGATAATAGTTTGAGTGAACTGGTAGGAGTTGTAGGCGCCGGGACCATGGGCAACGGAATTGCCCAGGTAGCTGCGCGTGCCGGATATCAAGTGGTGCTGCGCGACGTCGCCGACGAGTTTCTGCAAAGGGGAATGTCGGCAATTGATAAAAGCCTGCAACGCGATGTTGATAAGGAACGTTTGCAGGCAGACGAGAAACAGGCGATTCTCGATCGGATCAAACCCACGACCGACCCGTCCGCGCTCGCAAATGCTTTCATAGTTATAGAGGCCGTCACCGAAGACCTGCGCGTCAAGAGCGAGATTTTCAAGTCGCTCGACGAGCTTACCGGACCTGCCGCCATCCTTGCGTCGAACACCTCGTCAATCTCGATAACCAAACTCGGAGCGGTAACGAAGCGGCCCGATAAAGTGATCGGAATGCACTTCATGAATCCGGTGCCGGTGATGAAGCTAGTGGAGATCATACGCGGCATCGCCACCTCAGATGAAACGCACGCCAGAGTTGTGGCGTTGACTAAGAAGCTGGGGAAGACGCCACTTGAATGTCAGGACTCACCGGGCTTTGTGTCTAACCGCGTGCTGATGCCGATGATCAATGAAGCGATTTTTGCTTTGTATGAAGGGGTGGCTACGCGCGAGAGCATTGACGGGATCATGAAGCTGGGAATGAATCATCCGATGGGCCCCTTAACGCTGGCGGACTTCATCGGCCTCGATGTGTGTCTGGCTATCATGAATGTGCTACATGAGGGATTAGGTGATCCCAAGTACCGCGCCTGCCCATTGTTGAAGAGGTACGTCGACGCGGGCTGGATGGGAAGAAAAACCGGGCGCGGGTTTTACGAGTACGGAAAGTAGACGATGGACCATAGACGATAGACCATAGACCATTTGATCACTGCCATCGTCCATGGTCCATCGTCCATCGTCCAACCACAGATGCAGCCACCAACGATTGCTCATTTTTGCCAGAAGTGCCGCTCCCCAAATCCTCTGGGTCAGGAGTTTTGCGCCCGCTGTGGCACGCGGCTGATGATTGTGGTAGAGCCGCCGGCCATGAAGCATGATGCTTCCGAAGCGACCACCGTGCACGAGGAGCATTTGCTGGAACGCCTCTCGCTGTTGGAAAACAGATTGGGGCGGCTGACCGAAAGATTAGAAAAGGGATTAAGCCTGCTGCTGCGGCAGTCCGAGAACACCTACGCCACACATACACTGGTGAAGACTCTCGTGGACGCCTTGGCCGAAGCGGGAAGCATTAACACTGCGGAACTTGAGCGGAATTGGCACGAGCGTTGTGAAAAGGATGAAGCGCGGCGCACCGCTAAGGACTGAGGGAACATCGCTACCTGGCAACCAACGCAGGTCAACGTGGGACACACTGGCTACGTGGCAGTGGGTCCGTCTGAAATCTCATTAGCACCGCACTTCAGTGCGGTGATCCGGGTGGGAGAGGGGCCCTGCGAACCGTTTTAACGGTTTATCGGTGCGAAACCGTTGAAAACGGTCAGGCATCAAGGCACGCCCAAAACACCTGACTGAAGTCAGGTGCTAATGAGATTTCAAAGTGATTCTCCACCGGCGACCGTTGGTTCGTTGACACTAGCGTCGAGGCAGCTATAATTAGGGCTTTTGCGCTAGAGGTGTGAAAACCGCAGTTCTAAACAAAGCAGTGGGGCGATGCGAATTGAGCTGGAAAAGCTGGACGAGACCAATAGCCGCCTTGCCCATGTATTTGAGCCCGGCGAGCTTTCACTGGAAGATGAACGGGCAGAACTGAAAGGCAGGACGGAAGTCCGCGGCAGTATTGACCGCAAAGATGGCCAAGTGGAAGTACGGGGCAACTTCACCGCCCAGGTTGAGCTTGAGTGTGATCGCTGCCTGCAATCCGTGGTTGTTCCGGTGACGGCTTCCTTTGACCTGGATTATGTTCCAGCGAGTGAGTATGTGGCCGAGCGGCTGGCGGAGTTGGGCGAGGACGACCTGGCCGTGTCGGTTTTTGACGGCGCAGTAATTGATATCGACGAACTCTTGCGCGAGCAGGTGATCCTGGCGCTGCCGTCGCGGGCGCTTTGCCGCGAAGATTGTAAGGGTCTTTGCCCTGTTTGTGGCATTGACAAGAACTTAAAGGACTGCGAGTGTGAGTCTCATCCGGTGGATCCGAGATGGGCGGCGCTCAGTGATTTGAGATCATAGATCTGAAATCTTAAATTTCAGATCTTGAATTTCAGATCCGAGTTCCTGAGAAAATTCTCAGGTTCGGGTTAGAGAGTTGAACAGACCATCTGAATCTCAAATTTGAGATCTAAGAAAATTTAAGATTTGAAATTTGAGATTTCAGAGTTTTCGGGGAGTAATTATGCCAAATCCAAAACGTAGACATTCCAAAGCCCGGCGGGGCAAACGGCGGGCGCATGATGCGCTGCGGATACCGCAGACCAGCGCTTGCCCGAATTGCCAGGAGCCGCGCCTGCAGCACCGGGTCTGTCCGAAGTGCGGCTACTACAAAGATCGTGAAGTAGTTCAAGTCGAACAGTCGTCGTAAAAAACCAGGTTCACTGTGCCAGCCTTGAAGAAGCATGGCCATTCGCTGACCGGTAAGGTCGTCCTGGACGCCATGGGCGGCGACCATGCGCCGCACGCCGAAATCGATGGGGCGCTGGCGGCGACGCGCGATTTCGGGGTGGGCGTCATCCTGGTGGGACAGCGCGAGAAGGTCGAGCCGGAATTAAGGCGCTGCGGCTGGCGGGGCGACGGTGATCGCGGAATTGAATTTGTCGAAGCCGCGGAAGTCATCGGCATGGATGATCCGGTGGCCATTTCCGTCCGCCGAAAAAAGAAAAGTTCTTTGAGAATCGGAGCGCGATTGGTTGCCGATGGCTTGGCCGACGGTTTCATTTCGGCGGGCAATACTGGCGCTGCCATGGCCACGGCGAAGATGGTCATCGGCATGTTGCGCGGGGTCGATCGCCCGGCGCTGGCGGCAATGATTCCGACGCGGACCGGAAAGCCGACGCTCTTGTTGGATGTAGGCGCGAACGCGGAGTGCAAGGCGGAACACCTGGTGCAGTTCGCTCTAATGGGTGACGCTTATTCGCGGGCGGTGCTCGGCACCGCCAAACCGTCTGTCGCCTTGATGAGTATTGGCGAAGAGGAAATGAAGGGGAACGACCTGACCAAGGAAGCGTTCCCGCTACTGCGCGGGTTGCGAAACCTGAACTTCGTCGGTAACGTCGAAGGACGCGATGTTTTTACGGGTGCAGTTGACGTGATTGTGACCGACGGTTTTACCGGCAACGTGATGTTGAAGTTGTCGGAGGGACTAACGGATGCAATGCTGTCCATGATTAAGCGCGAGCTGACTGCGTCTGCGGTAACAAAAGCGGGCGCCATGCTGGCCAAGCCCGCCTTTCGCAATATTAAGAAGCGCCTGGACTATTCTGAGTACGGCGGCGTGCCCCTGTTGGGGGTAAGGCAAATGGTGGTGATCGCCCACGGTAGTTCAAACTCCAGGGCCATCAGAAACGCCATTCGCAGTGTTAAGGAATTTTCGCGGCATCACGCCAGCGACCTTATCGAAAGCGGTATAGCCGATGCTGGAATGGCTCAAGTCGCAGCAGCGGGATAAGTCGAGACCAAAGACGAGTTGACTGAGGATCTAGATGGCAAATGTTAACGCCGGTATCCTGGGTACCGGCCATTCTTATCCCGCAGGCATTCTGACGAATGCGGATCTGGAAAAGCTGGTTGAGACGTCAGATGATTGGATTACCTCGCGGACGGGAATCAAACAGCGGCGCAAGGCAGCGCCCGGCGAATATACATCGCAGTTTGCGGTGCGCGCGTCGCGCCAGGCGGTAGCCCGAGCGGGGATTGATTTCTCTGATTTGGATCTAATCCTGTGCGCCACCGTGACGCCGGATCAGATTCTGCCGGCGACCGCGTGCCTGATTCAGGCCGAGCTGGGAGCGGACAAAGCCGCCGCGATGGATATCGTAGCTGCCTGTTCCGGTTTCCTTTACGGGCTGTCCCTGGCGAACTCGATGATTCGCGATGGTCAGATCAAGTACGCCCTGGTGATCGGCGCTGAGATTCTGACGCGTTATGTGGATTATACTGACCGCGCGACTTGCGTATTGTTCGGCGATGGCGCCGGGGCTGCCGTAGTTGGCCCGGTAGAACCCGGCCGCGGGATTCTGGCCTCGCGGATTCGTTCCGACGGCCGGTATGAGGAACAGCTGTTCGCTCCCGGTGGCGGCACGAAGGGCGGCTTCTCGGCTGAGACGATCGCCAACGGCGACCACTTCTTTAAGATGAGAGGGAACGAGCTGTTCAAGGTCGCAGTCCGATCGATGGCCGAAATATCACGCGACGTGCTAAGTGAAGCGGGACTCAAGGCCGATGATGTCAGCCTTTTCATTCCGCACCAGGCCAATCAACGGATCACGGATGCGGTGGCCAGCAAGCTGAACGTTGAGGAAGAACGCGTCTATTCGAATATCGCGCAGCACGGCAACACTTCGTCAGCTTCGATCCCGATTGCATTGGATGAATGCGTCGAGGCCGGCCGGATCAAGAAGGACGATATAGTTCTGTTGGCTTCATTCGGAGGCGGGGTTACCTGGGGCGGCACTGTGATGCGCTGGTAGGTGTGGTAATGCAAACCTTTAGTTTCCGAGTGCTGAGCGCTTAACTGATGATTAACGTGAGACAAATTGCCATAGCGAAGCTGGCGATCCTTGTCGCGCTAATCATGACATCAGTCGTCTTCGCTCAGGGCGAAAGATCGCTGGTAGTCTCAGTTGAGGATGCGGAAGGCCGGCCCCTGAAGAACGCTTGTATAACCTTCGTCGGTCCGGAGGGCCCCATCATTTTTCGCAAGGCCGATGCTCGGGGACGGGTCAGGCTGAAGGATTTACCAGCGGCGGGCGGCCGCGTCATCGCCAAAGTCGATGGTTATACAGCGCAGAAACAGTCTGTGAGTCTGAAGACCGAAACGGAAACTATAATCTTCCGTTTACAGCCGCGCAGCAAATGAGCGGCAAGCTGGCTTACATTTTTCCCGGGCAGGGCTCGCAGTATGCGGGCATGGGTAAGGATTTAGCCGCTAACTTTGAGGCGGCAAAACAGATCTTTGAAGCAGCGGATGACGCGCTGGGAAGTTCAATCTCCGCGCTCTGCTTTGACGGGCCGGCGGAAGCATTGCAGTTGACCGAGAATACTCAGCCGGCGATTTTGACGGTGTCGGTTGCCGCTCTGGCGGCCTTGCAAGTTGAAGGTCTGCGCGCGCCTGATTTTGTCGCGGGCCATAGCCTGGGCGAGTATTCGGCCCTCGTCGCAGCTGGTTGCCTCGCGGCAACGGACGCGGTGCGCACAGTGCGCGCGCGCGGCCGCTACATGCAGGAAGCGGTCCCGGTTGGAGTGGGGGCGATGGCCGCGATCCTGGGATTGGATTTGGAAGCCATCAAAGGGGCTTGCGAGGAAGCGAAGCAAGGCCAGATTTGCAGTCCCGCGAATATCAATTCTCCGGGCCAGGTGGTGATTGCTGGCCATGCCGAGGCAATTGAACGGGCCATGGAGATCTTGAAAGAACGCGGAGCGAAGCGCGCGATCAAACTGAATGTCAGCGCGCCTTTTCATTGCGAACTTATGATGCCGGCCCAGCAGCGACTGGCAGCGGATTTGAACGGCCTCCCTTTTCAAGACTTAGCGGTTCCGGTAGTGACGAATGTTGGCGCCCACGCAATTGATTCAGGATCTGAAGCACGGGAGGCGCTAATTCGCCAGGTGTCGGCGCCGGTGCGCTGGCTGGAATCGATCGAGTTATTGATTCGAGAGGGAGTAGATACTTTCGTGGAAGTAGGGCCGGGAAAGGTCCTCGGTGGTTTGCTGCGCCAGATCGACCGCAGGGTCCGCTGCCTGAATGTTGAGGACGCGGCGAGTCTGAAGGCGACAATGGCAGCGCTTAGTGGCAATCTTTAGCGTCAGGGTTTTTAACGCAAACTGTTCGTTTGCGCGGGAGTCAGTAACCAGGATGCAAACTAACAGTTTGCGTCAACACAAGAGGAGCAAAAGCAAATGCCCGATCAAGAGATCGAGAACAAGGTAAAGCAAATAATCGTGGACGAGTTGGGTGTGGACGAGAACGAGGTTACGCCTAATGCCCGCTTCATCGACGACTTAGGTGCGGACTCTCTCGACACCGTCGAGTTGGTCATGCGATTTGAAGAAGAGTTCGGAATCGAGATTCCGGACGAGGACGCGGAAAAGATTCAAAGCGTCCGCGACGCGTACAACTATATTGACCAGCACAAGACCAAATAGGCGCTCTCAATCGAGTCGCTCACTTGCATAACAGCTTGCTGGTGGCGAGCTGGTCAGGGACTGCTGCTTTAATAAGGAGTCATAGTTTTGACACGTCGCGTTGTGGTTACCGGTCTCGGCCTGGTTACGCCCGTCGGCAACTCGGTCGAGGACACCTGGGCTTCGTTGATGAGCGGTCGCAACGGCGTCGGCTACATCACGAAGTTTGACACTGAAAAGTTTCCGGTCAAAATCGCCGCCGAAGTCAGGGACTTCGATCCGCTCAAATTCATTCCCAAAAAAGAGGCGCGCAAGATGGGCGCCTTTATTCATTACGCTATCGCCGCCACTACGGAAGCGATGGCCGATAGCGCTTTTGCGCTGACCCCGGAAGGGAAGTTTCCTCCGGAGCTGGCTGAGGGCGCGGGGACATATATCAGCAGCGGCATCGGCGACTTCTGGGCCATCGAGCGGGAACATTCGAAACTGCTTGAGGAAGGGCCGGATCGGGTTTCACCTTTCTTCATTGTCTCTGCGATCGTCAATTTGGCGGCGGGACAGGTTTCGATTCGCTACGGCGCTAAAGGCCCGAACTCGGCAACCGCGACGGCGTGTGCGGCAGGGGCCCATGCGATTGGGGATAGCTTCAAGATAATTCAACGTGGCGACGCGGACATTATGATCTGCGGCGGCGCAGAGTCAGCCATCACCCCGATGAGCGTTGCCGGATTTGCTTCCATGAAGGCTCTGTCCACGCGGAATGACGATCCCGAGCACGCTTGCCGGCCTTTTGAACGCGATCGTGACGGCTTCATTATCGGCGAAGGCGCCGGCATCATGATTTTGGAAGAACTCGAGCTGGCGAAAAGGCGAGGGGCGCGCATTTATGCCGAGGTTGTTGGTTACGGGATGACCGCGGACGCGTTCCATCTTACCAAGCCGGACGAAACCGGCTCGGGCGCGATTCGCGCGATGACCAAGACCCTCCGGGACGCCGATATAAAACCAACGCAGGTCGGTTACATCAACGCGCATGGAACTTCGACCGAGTACAACGATAAGTTTGAAACGTTTGCGATTAAGCAAACTTTTGGCGAGCATGCTTACAAGCTGGCCGTAAGTTCGACTAAGTCTATGACCGGTCACCTGCTGGGCGCGGCCGGCGGGATTGAGAGCGTTTTCTGCGCTCTCGCCCTGCATCGCAAGGTCCTGCCGCCGACCATCAATTACGTCAATCCCGATCCCGACTGCGATCTGGACTACATACCAAACCAACCGCGCGAAGCGAAGGTTGATTACGCGCTTTCGAACAGTTTTGGCTTCGGCGGCACGAATGCAGCGCTGCTCTTCAAGCGCTACGAGGGATAGTCAGTGGTCATTGTTAGTGGTCAGTTGCACGACCCGGTCAGCTCAGTGACTCCCGATGACAACGACTAGAAACTGACCACTAACAACTGATCACTAACAACCGACTAAACAGAATGAAAATCTTAGTCATGATGAAGCAGGTCGCGAACAAGGATGCGATCCTGCGAATTAATAAAGAAGGCACTTGGATTGAAGAAGGCGATCTGTCGTTCGAAGTGAATGAATCTGACGGCTATGCTTTGGAAGAGGCGCTGCGCATCAAAGAAAAGACGGGCGATGGCGAGGTGGTCGTTTGTGCGATGGGCCCGCAACGGGCCAAGAGCGTGATCAAGGACGCGCTCGCGCGTGGCGCCGACCGCGCCATCCATGTAGTTGGCGATGACCTGGGCCCCTTGTCGCCTTATGCGGCAGCGACGATTTTGGCGGCCACGGTGCGCGGGGAGGGACCGGACCTGGTAATGACCGGGCTGCAATCCGACGATTACGGTTATGCTCAGACGGGCGTCATCATGGCGGAGTTGCTCGGTTTTCCGCATGCCACGATCGTTATCGAGGTTGATGCCACCGGCGCCGAGCTCCGCGTGAAACGTGAACTCGAGAGCGGCTGGTATCAGTGGTACACAATGCCGCGGCCGGCGCTGCTGACGATCCAATCCGGCATTAGCCAGATACGCTACGCCACCCTGAAGGGAATCATGGCGGCCAAGAAGAAAGAGATCAAAGAAGTAACGGCGCCAGCGGAGATCGTCAGTCGTGCTTCACACCAGCGAATTGAAAAAATCTATCTGCCCGAGAAGACGAAGCAAACCCAGTTTCTGGGCAACGGCGACGCCAAAGCCGGCGCGGTCGCTTTGGCGGAAAAACTCCGCACCGAAGCGCGCGTGATTTAAATGACGTCCGACAAACTTTAGTTTGTCGTCACGATCGAGGCTTCAAGTCACACATCGACAAACTGAAGTTTGTCGGACAACAAATTAGAATTATGAGCAACGGGATCTTAGTCTTTATCGAACATCGCGATGGTGTTCTGAACAAAACGTCATTGGAAGCGGTAGCCGCTGCCCAGGATTTGGGCACGCAACTTGGCTCGCCGGTCAGCGCCGTCATCACCGCTGCGGAACCGGAAGGCCTGGCTACGGAAATGGCAGTCTACGAACTGGCGAAAGTGGTCGGCGCGCGCAACGCAAAGCTGGCGCAGTACTCGCCGGACGGGTACACCGACGCGATGGAGCGGGTGGTGCGGGCGTTGGATCCGCAGTACGTGGTGCTGCCGCACACTTATCTGGTGCGCGACTTTGCTCCGAAACTGGCGGCGCGCTTTGAGAAGTCTTTGATTAGCGATTGCATTCGCCTGAAAGTTAATAACGGCCTTCCGACCTTCACTCGCCGGATTTTCCTGGGCAAGATCGACGCGGATGTGGTTTCCGACGGAACTGCTCCCGTTTTCGTCACTTTCCAATCCGGCGCCTATCGGGGCGAGCTAGCCGCGAAGGGAAGTGGCGCGCCAATTGAAACCATGGAAGTCGAAGTCGGCGAGATCCGAATGACCTCAGAAGCGCCATTTCAGGAAGTTAAGCAGGCGGTGGATCTCAGCAAAGCTCCGATTATCGTGGCCATCGGGCGCGGCATTAAGAGTAAGGACAACATCGCGTTGGCCGAGAAATTGGCGGAAGCACTGGGGGCTGATCTAGCTGCGTCGCGACCGATTTGTGACGCCGAATGGCTCCCCATCGATCGCCAGATCGGATCTTCCGGCCAAACGGTCGCCCCCAAGTTATACATCGCACTGGGTATTTCCGGCGCGATCCAGCACCTGGTGGGAATGAAGAACTCACACACCATCGTCGCCATCAATAAGGATCCGGAGGCGCCGATTTTTGATATCGCCGACTACGGCATTGTCGGGGATTTATTTGAAGCAGTGCCGGTGCTGACGGAAGAGATTAGGAAGCTTAAGGGATAGTTGGGCATCGATCGAGTCCTTGAAGTGGCCTGGGCTTTCAATTTTCCCCTCCCGCTTGGGAGGGGTTAGGGGAGGGCTTGGTGCGACCTCTCCATGAGAGAAAACGCGGGGCCGCGATGGCCGCGCGGTTCGTTGATTAGCTCCCGCAACGGCATTTGGTCTCGCCATTATGTGGATGCCTCGCAGACGTGAAAAGCCCAGCGCACGGCCATCGAGGCCGCGCGTAGGTGAATAGTAGAAATTGATGGCAAGCCCTCCCGCTGACCGCCTCCCAAAGGTAGGGGGAGATAAGCGATGCGAACTGACCTTTGCGTTACAAAGAATTTAGCTAACACACCAGCACGGCTCGGATTACCACGTCTTGAATAGTTGCGTATTGAGGCTTACTATTCTCGCGGAGGTGGCCTTTGAGCGACGATCCTACAAAAGAACTTCCTCAGTCGGCTTTCCAGGCACGCGTGCTTTCGGAGTTCGCGGCAATTCGTGATCAGTTCGCAGGAATTCGTGATCAGTTCGCGGCAATGCGTGACGAGTTTGCGGCAATCCGTACGGAGTTAAGAGAAATTCGAACTGATATTGCCACGTTGAATTCGCGTCAGGAGAGATTTGAGAATCGGCTTACGGCGCTCGAAGAGAAAGTTGACGCGCGCCTCAAGGAAACTCGCCCGATCTGGGAGGCAGTGCAATATGCGATCAAGCGTCTGGAATTGAAATTCGATGTTGTCCTCAAAGATCTGTTCGAACTCCGTGCTAATGATAGGAGTCAGGACAAGCGGATAATGGAGTTGGAAGCTCGATAGCCTGTTCGGTAACCAAAGAAATAGAAAGTCGCACGTAACGCTTAAAATGCAAAGCCCGCAGCGGGAAGCTGCGGGCTTTGCCATTCTGTCGTCCAGGTCTATTTCAGTCGCCGTTATCGTTTCTTCGCGGCGGATTTTCCTTTTGAACTACCTTTCGATTTTCCTTTGGCGCCGCCTTTCGGTTGGTCCTGCAGGATTATCCCGGAGTCGGTGCCGGCTTCGACCGCTCCCTTTACCGCTCCGATTGCCGCTCCCGCCGCCGCTCCGGTCAAAATCTCTTTGGCTAGCTTCTTGGCTTTCTTCACAATGCTCCGCGGTTTTTTCACCGCCTTCACGACTTTCTTTGCCGTTCGCTCGGCGGACTTCGTTGAAGCCTTTCCTTTAGAACTTTTCTTTGCACCTTTGCTTGTCTTCTTCTTTGTTGCCATTGTTTCCCCCTTTAGAATCCCAAATGTTCGAACGACTGTGACGCTGGACTATACAACAGTTTAAATTCTACTGGAGAATTTTTCAGTGCGTCGAGGCTGTCGCTGCCTGGGTCAGGTCGGCCAGGACCTCCGCCGGCTTCCAGTGGTTTTCGCGATAGAGTTTGAAGACCTTGCCATCGGGGTCGATGACCGCGGTCACCAGCGAGTGCACAATTTCGTCCGTTCCCGTATCGGATTCGTGGAAATAGCGCATGCCAAAAAAAGTGGCGAGGCCCCGTATCTCATCAGGCGTTCCGGTGGCGAACTCCCAGTGATCAAATTTCTCGGATGTATAACGCTCACTGTGAGCGCTGCCGTAGCTGCGGAGCACTGCCGGCGTATCGTATTGCGGATCGATCGTTACCGACAAGAGATGAGTCTTCGCGTATAGATCCGGTTGCTTCTGCAACTCGACGTCGATGTCGTGGAAGTTATTACTCATCAGCGTGCAGTATTCCGGGAGCGGACACCGCGTGTAAATAAAGGTCAACGCCAGCGAGCGACCCCGATACTGGGCCAGATGAATCTGTTGCCCGTCCTGATTCACGAGGCGGAAATCCGGGACCTCGTCACCGATTTTGGGCCCCAGGCCCGAGGTGGGAGTTGCATTGGGATCGGGAATCCCTTCTTTGGTTACCGTGATCGCTTCGATCCATGAAGAGATGCCATCGACCATCAGTGTCCCGCTAATCTGGTCGCCGGGGCTGATGATTTCCATCATGGCGTTGTCTTTCAAACGGAACTCCATGGTCATGGCCGGCATGAATCCCTTGATGTCTTCGTGGGAAATGGTGGCGGTGCGGTTGGTTTTGTCCACGGCCACTACTTTGCCCTTGATTTCATAAGGCTTGCCAGTCGGGGACGGTTTGCGACAGGCCGTGCTCATGACACCGAGCGCAAGCCCGATGATCAACATCGCGAGTACCTGACTGAACCTGCTCTTCATATGTTTCATTGGGGGTGGCTCGCGGCTTAGCGCGGTTGAACTTGCTCGGAATAAAGTGCCTGGTAAGCCCGATAGTTCGACATAACACGAAAGACGTAGTCCTTCGATTGCGCAAATCCAATCTCGAGAACGTAGCGGTCAGCTTCGTTTGACCTGGCGCGCGCTATCCAGCGGGCCATGTTATCGTCGCCGCCGTTGTACGACGCCGCTACCGCCTGCGGCATCTCGGGAAACCTCTTGAAGAGATTGCTCAGATATTGCGCTCCAAAAAGAATGGAGACGCCCGGGTTGTACAGTTCCTCGTCGCGGAACCCACGCTTTCCCAGTTGAGTGGCAACCTCGGACGCGGTAGCCGAGATGAACTGCATCAGCCCGCGCGCGGCAGAAGCTGACTTGGCTTCGGGCAAAAACCCGGATTCCTGGCGCGCTATTGCCAACAGGAAACGCGGATCGACTCCGCGGCGTGGACCGTGAGCCACCAGGGCGGAAGCGTAAGGCGCTGGATACAAGAGTTGAGCTAGATCGGGCGGCGCCAGAGCCAGCAAATAATCTCGCGGAACGTTCTTCCAAAGGGTCTGCCCGAAACGCATTGCCTGGTTGGCGTTCCCGCCGCGCATGAAACAAACCGCCAAAGTGTAATCAAGATCTGCAGTTTTAGTTTGCGCAGGCGCTGCTTTTGCAGCTACCGACATTTCGCGATACGCCGCCGCCAGTTCGGCCGCTCCTTCGTCATAGAGCCCGAGGAAAAGGAGTTCGTCGGCGAGGCTCTGATGGGACGGTTGAGTGTCTGTTTCGCCTTCAGCGGCTGGGGGTGCAGTGTTTGAAACGATTTCCTGTCTTCCTAACGGGACGAGGTGGAACACTGGAAACGGATTGTACGCGGGCAGGTTCTGGTAAGCGCGACGTGTAATTTCAAGCAGCTCGCGGGTAATCGCATCGTCCTCAGTGAGACGAATTGCGGACTGAGCTGTAACGCGGACCAGCTCGTGGTCGCTCCCATTCGATGCCTGGCGGATCGCTGCGCGCAGGACTTCCAGCTTCCCTTTAATTAGGCTCTGCTCGTTGGGCTGCTTAGCCAGTCGCCGCAAACGCAGAGTGGACTGGGCGCCGTAATATTCGTTTCGGCCGTCTGGTATCGCGAGGTAAGCGTCAACCGCTTCACTCATGCGTCCGAGTTGCTCCAGGGTGTAGGCATGCATGAAGGTCAGCTCGCCCTGGCTGGTGCTGCCGGCTGTCTGTGAACCACCGAGGTCGCTTTCGCCTCGCAGCGCCGCGACATCGTCCAGGGCGGCCGCCCAGTTGCCTTGGCTGAAGTGAATTCGGGCTTGTGAGAAGAGGGCCAACGTTGCGGGCGTCTGTCCGTTGAAACGCTGACGTGTCTGCCTCACCCAATCCAGCGCTTCGCTATCTCTACCGGCCTCGCGCAGAGCGTCAATCAAATTCAAGTAGGGCCGCTCGGGGTTCGGAGCACCGGGATACCGAGAAATCAAAAGTTGGTACGACGCGACGGCTGCGTCCGTCTGTTTCAAGCGATTCTGAGCGCCCGCAATTTGCGCTAGCGCGTCCCTCGCAATAGTTTCCACCGGAGACTTCTGGGCTCGCTGGAACCAGGTGATTGCTTCGTCGTACCTGGCTTCCTGAAACAGGCCTCGGCCTATTTGAAATTGCGCGTCGGAAACTGAGGCACTTTCAGGGTACTCAGTAAGCAAAGCTTGATAATGACCGCGGGCCGCCGCAAAGTCGCGATTGAATTGATAAATGGCAGCGCGCCGGAGGTGTTCAGCCTCGGCTAACCGCGGCGCCCGGCCGTCCTTCTGTCCATCCAATTCGTCGAGAATCCGAACAGCAGCGAGGGAATTATCATCGGGACGCGCCGGATCGGACACCTGGGAAATCAGCGCATCAAAGGTCTCTCGTGCTGACCGAGTGTCGCCGGCCCCAAGGTGGGCCTTCGCCAGCAGCAGCATCGCGGCACGTGAACTGGAACTAACCTTTGGAGCGCTGATGGGACTGAGCGCTGCAATCGCGGCCGTATAGTCCCGGCTCTCAAAAAAGCTCTGCCCGAGGCGAAAGACTGCGGCGGCGCGCAGCGAACTGGCAGGCGAGCCGGTAATTAGACGACGCAGTTGTTCGCGTTCCAGGGTCAGGTTTCCCGTGGCGCGAGCGAACTCAGCGAGGTGCCACAGAGCATACTGGCTGAGCACAGAATGACGCGCGATTGTTGCCTGGTACGCTGCGCTCGCGGTGACTCGATCGCCGCGCCGTTCGGAGAGACGCGCCAGCAGGTAGTCATAATTGTTCGACGCGAATACCGACGGGTCGGTTCTTCGCAGCGTCTGCAGTTCGGTTAACGCGCCCGGCATATCGCTACGCAGCACGGCGGCATCGATCCGCTGTTTGGATTCGCGCACGTCCTGCGCGTAGATGGTAAAACAGCCAGCTAGCACGAGCGCGCCTAAGAAAATTACCCGTCCACCTTGTCCGTTCATGAAGCGAAATTACCATGGTCAGTGCTTTCCGCGATAGCAGAGGACGAGTTGTCTGATCAGTTTCCACGAGACAACGCTGGCAACTTTTGCGGGCGGGACGCCCGCGGTCCCAGTGAAGAGCTTGAGTGGGCCAACCAAACTGAGCTAAGACCTAACCCGGCATATAGAAAGCGCTATCGGTTTCGCATCGCTCGGTGTACCCTATCGTCGTTGCAGCGGCTAGACTTTTCAAATCTGGACTATTTCAAAATACGTACTCGACAGATTCTCTATGAGCACAGCACCGCCCCAAACGACGAAAGCCAAACTGCTGGACGGGCGAGCAGTCGCCGAAGAAATCAAGAGTGAAGTGAAGCAGGATGCGGCGCGCCTCTGGCAGGATCATCAGGTGCAGCCTTGCCTGGTGGCGGTGCGCGTCGGTGACGATCCCGCCTCTGAAGTTTATGTGCGCAACAAAGTGCGGGCCTTTGAAGAGCTGGGGATGCGCTCTGAACACCAGGCGCTGGACGCCGCCACGACTACGGCTCGACTGGTGCGTTTGCTCGAGACGCTCAATGCGCGGGATGACGTTGATGGCATCCTGGTGCAATTGCCGTTGCCGAAGGCAATCGATGAAGCAACGATAATCGAAGCCGTGGACGCGACCAAAGACGTCGATGGATTCCATCCGGCGAATGTGGGACTGCTGGCGATGGGACGTCCCCGGTTTGTTCCCTGCACACCTGCCGGAGTGATTGCTTTGTTGCAACGCAGCGGCATCCCCATTGAAGGCAGGAATGCATGTGTCGTCGGGCGCAGCCAGATTGTAGGAAGGCCGGTGGCGCAGCTTCTGTTGCAGCGCGACGCGACCGTAACCGTTTGCCATTCGCGAACTCGGGATCTGGCGACGGTAACGCGGCAGGCTGATATCTTGATCGCCGCCATCGGCAGGCCGGGCTTTATCAAAGGTGAACACATCAAACCGGGGGCAACCGTGGTAGACGTGGGCATCAATCGCATCAGCGACTCCGATGCCGCTCGCAATCTGTTTGGAGCCGAAGCCGAAGACCGGATTGCGGCGATTGAAAAGCGCGGTTACACCCTGGTTGGCGATGTGCATCCCGCAGAAGCTGACCAGATTGCGGGGTGGAGAACTCCAGTTCCGGGGGGAGTCGGACCGCTAACCGTCGCGATGCTGTTGCGAAATACTGTGCAAGCAGCCCGCTGGCGCCGCGGCTTGTAGGGCAGGCAGGAATTCCTGTCCTACTATTACGATGTTGAAGATTGGATTGACCGGCTCGATTGCCGTGGGGAAGTCTTTCGTGCTCGGCGTGCTCGCGGAGTTGGGTTGCCGCGTGCTCGATGCGGATAAGACGGCGCGCGAAGCAGTTGCCCCAGGAACACCGGGACTGGACGCAGTCGTACGGGAATTCGGAACCGAGATCCTGCAAGCAGACGGCAACCTCGATCGCCCAAAGTTAGGTGCAAAAGTTTTCGCCGACGAAAGCCTGCGGCTGCGCCTGAACTCGATCCTGCATCCCTTCATCTTTGCGAAACAGGACGAGCAGCTGCGTCGTTGGGAGCAGGAGGATCCGAAAGGCATCGCAGTAGTAGATGCGGCCCTGATGATTGAATCGGGAGGCTACCGGCGCTTCGACAAACTGATCGTGGTCCATTGCCGCCCTGAAATTCAGCTCCAGCGTTTGCTGGCGCGTGATGGGCTGACTCCGGAAGCAGCCCATCAACGCATTGCGGCGCAAATGTCCCAGGAGGACAAGAAGCGCCATGCGGATTACTTGATCGATACTTCTGAAGGTTTTGATTCGGCCCGCGGGCAGACTGAGGCCGTCTTTCGCGAGCTTCAGGGCTTAGCGGGAATCCAGGTCGGAACGTTTTAAGTGCGCGGGAAGCGCATGGCTGGTCTATAATCCGCGCCAGATCACGAGAAGGGAGCAGATTCATGAAGATTAGGCTCGATAACAAACTTCAGCTTACGGCCTTACTTCTTGTGACTGCGCTCGCTTTGGCAGGATGCGCTGCCTCAGCCCGTAACGAGGTGTTCTTCGGCAAGACTGCGCCGCCGGAACGCAACATTCTGCGCTACGTTACCGGCGATGAGCCGGAATCGCTTGATCCTCCCGTCAGCACGGGACAGCCAGAAGCCCGGATTTATATGGCCATGTTCGAAGGATTGGTCGAATACGATCCGAAGACGATGGAGCCCATTCCGGCGATCGCGGAGCGTTGGGAAGCGAACAACGATTATTCAGAGTTGGTTTTTCACTTGCGCCGGAATGCTCGATGGTCCAACGGCGATCCCGTAACCACCAAAGACTTCCTCTATAGCATACGGCGCGGCCTGTCGCCTGAGTTTGCCTCGCGCAATGCCTATCTCGCTTACTACATCAAGTATGCCCAGGCTTATGGCACGGCAGAAGTGTTCGTTCGCGATCCCAAAACGAACAGTTTCCTGGTTGCCGCTGATTTTGAGGAACCGCTGCCGGATGGCACGACACCACCTACGTCTCTGACGCAGAAGCCGATTTCAGTGGACAGTGAATACCGGGCGACAACTGAGGAGCCCAAGCCGGATCCTGACACTCCCTTTCACCAGTTTATTCATGCGCCGCAAAGGTTGACGCTACCTGGCGATGAAAAGCAGCGGACCAAACTCTTGCAAGCCAATGCCAAACTAAAAGCTGCGGTAGCTGACAAAGAGTTCGTGAAGGTGACGGCCGAAGATGTTGGTCTCGAGGCCATCGATGATTACACCGTAAGAATCACCCTGGCCCAGTCAGCGCCTTATTTCACCGGACTATTGGCGCATCAATTCTTTCGCTTTGTGCCCCGCCAGGCCATTGAGAAATTTGGTAACAATTGGACGCAACCGGAACACATCATTACCTGCGGGCCTTTCCGGCTGAAGAGCTGGCGGCCCTATGACTCGATCGTCGTGGAGCGCGATCCCATGTATTGGGACGCGGCTAACGTGAAACTCGATGAAATCCACTTCTATCCCATGACCGAGAACCCCTCGATCATGAACCTGTACAAAGTAGGCGAGGTTGACGCGGTCCTCAATCATACCGTTCCCGTCGCCTGGCTCGACGTCGTCAGAGGGAAAAAAGATTACATGGATGCGGTGGAGGCAGGGATCGACTATATCCAGATAAATGTAACCAAGCCGCCGATGACTGATGTGCGCGTGCGCAAGGCTTTCAACCAGGCGATCGACAAGGCGGCCTGGGCCTCGTGGCGCAGAATAGTTAAGCCGCTGACGGCATTCACGCCCACGGGAATCTTCAAGGGTTATCCGCAACCGCAGGGCGATCAGTTTGACCCGGCCCGAGCTCGCCAGTTACTGGCTGAGGCCGGGTACGCGGTGACTGAGAAAAAGGGCGGCGGGTTTGAGTGTCCGAGTTTTCCCATCAGTCAGGTGGAATTGATGTATAACACGCAGGGCGCAAACAAGGACCTGGCTGAATTCATGCAGGCGCAGTGGAAACAAAACCTGGGCGTGACTGTGCCGCTGCGGAACATGGAGACCAAGACCTTTCTGGCCGCGCGATCCAAACTTGAATACAAAGGCTTCGCGCGCGCTGGCTGGTCGGCTGACTACATGGATCCTTTTACTTTTCTGAGCTTGTTCTATACCGGCGGTGAGAGTGGCACGGGATGGAGTGACCCTAAATTTGTGGCCATGGTTGATGAGGCAAATCGCACGCTGGATCCGCATAAGCGATTCGAATTACTGGCGCTGGCGGAGAAGTTCATGCTCGACGCGCAGCCCGTGATTCCGCTCGATACCGCGGCCGTCAACTGGGTCAAAAAGCCTTACGTCAAAGGCATGTATCCCAACCCGGGATCGTTATTCGCATGGAAGTATGTGTACATCGAGCGTGATCCTGCAAAGTGGGATTACGCAACCCCGAGTCTCGCTGAATAGGTAGGACAGGCATTCCTGCCTGTCCCATGTTCGCTCAGAAGCCCGAAAGCAAAGGCTGGTCGGTTCAAAAAGGACAGGCAGGAATGCCTGTCTTACTAAACACGATGCTTCGCTTCATCATCCGCCGTCTCATCATAACCATCCCGACGATTCTGGTTGTCATCACCCTCACGTGGGGCTTGGTGCGCCTGGCGCCGGGAAACTTCTATTCGGGTGAGAAGCGGCTCCCGCCGGCAATCGAGAAAAATATTCGCGCCAAGTACGGTCTGGATAAGCCCTGGTACGAGCAGTATGGATTGGCGATGCGCCAGATTGTTACTTTGGACTTCGGCACTTCCTTGAAGTACGAAGGTCAATCCGTCAGAGCAATCATCGCAAGATCCCTGCCCGTCTCCGCCAGCATCGGAATCCTTGCCTACCTGCTGGCGTTGATTGTTGGCGTCACCGCGGGATCAATCGCCGCGCTGAAGCAAAACTCACTGACCGACTATGGGTCTATGGCCGTTGCCATGCTGGGCATTTCGGTCCCGAACTTTGTGCTCGGCCCAGTTTTGGTATTGCTGTTTTCATTGACGCTCTACTGGTTACCTCCCTCGCGCTGGGGTGGTTTTCCCAGCCGCAATCTAATCCTGCCAGTGCTTACTCTGTCGGCGCTCTACATGGCTTACATCGCGCGCCTGACACGAGCCGGCATGCTGGAGGTGTTGCGCTCAGATTACATCCGCACCGCGCGCGCAAAGGGGTTAACTGAGCGGGCGGTGGTGATGAGGCATGCGTTGCGCGGCGGCTTAATGCCGGTGGTCTCATTTACCGGGCCGGCCTTGGCGTTTCTGTTGACGGGAACGGTGGTGGTGGAACGAATCTTCGCGCTGCCTGGACTGGGAAACTATTTTATTCAGGCCTCATTGAATCGAGACGAGCCGCTGATAATCGGCATAGTTGCTTTCATCGCCATCACTTTGCTGTTGATGAATTTGGTGGTTGATGTTGTTTACGCTTACTTGGATCCCCGGGTCAGGTATTGATTGACTGCATGAACGAAGACAAGCCAATAGACAGCAGTGAACCTTCCGCCGACGAACCGGCGCTGACGCCTTTGGGAACGGTATCCGAACCGCCCATTCGTCATCGCCACGGCGACATGATCCATACCTCGCCTGAACTCGCCGTGGGTGAGGGCGATGTGCGATCCGCTGAGCGCGGAGAGTTCGTGACCGGGACTTCTCTGTGGAAAGATGCCCGCCGCCGCCTTTTCAGAAACAAGCTTGCGGTATTTGGCATTGTGGTGGTGGTGGTCATTACGCTGGCATCGCTGACTGGCCCTTATCTCATCAAGAAAATCGCCGGCTTCACCCCTGACTATATTCCCACCAACGATGTTCGGCTGATCAAATCCTTTCCCCCATTCACCGCGCCCGATGGCTCTTTTTCCTGGACCCATCCGATGGGCACTGACAACGCGGGACGCGACCAGTTTGCCCGAGTACTGCAGGGCGGACAGATTTCTTTGCTGGTAGGAATTATTTCAACCCTGGTCTCGCTGCTCATCGGCGTGGGCTACGGCGCAATTTCCGGATACCTCGGAGGGCGGGTCGATAATCTCATGATGCGGCTGGTGGATGTACTCTATTCGCTCCCGTACATCATCCTGGTCATTGTCTTGCTGGCGATGTTTCGCAGCAGCACGCCGATTGGCCAACTCGTGTTGCTCTTCATAGCCCTGGGATCGGTTTCCTGGTTAACGATGGCGCGCATCGTGCGCGGCCAGGTGCTGTCGCTCAAGAACCAGGAGTTTGTCCTCGCGGCTCGGGCCACAGGCGTGTCGACGCCCCGGATCATCTTCCGGCATCTGGTGCCGAATGCGTTGGGACCGGTCATAATTTATGCCACGTTAACGATCCCGTCGGTGATGTTAAGTGAGGCCTTCCTTTCCTTTTTGGGATTGGGAGTGCAACCGCCGTATGCGTCGTGGGGCAGTCTGGCCGCGGACGGAATTCAGAACATTGCGATCTTTCCATGGCAACTGATTTTCCCCGGCGTGACGATGGCCTTGATGCTTTTCTCGCTGAACTTTCTCGGGGACGGATTACGGGATGCGCTGGATCCGCAGATGCGGAAGGAGTGACTCTTAAATATGAGATCTCAGATCTGAGATCTCAAACCGGAGAATCCCGGATTTACGATAGGTCGTAACTGCATCGGAGGACTGAGCCATTTGCTTAGCGGGTGAATCGCAAAAGCCCAGGGAGCGAAAGCCAGAACCTAAAGAACGAGCATGAGCACCAACGGAAACCTACTGACGGTCAAAGACCTGCGCACGTACTTTCAAACGGAAGACGGCACGGTCAAGGCTGTCGATGGCGTTAGCTTCGAGTTGAAGCGCGGCGAGACGCTGGGCATTGTAGGTGAGTCGGGTTCCGGGAAGTCCGTCACTAACCTTTCGATCATCCGCCTGATTCCAGAGCCGCAGGGCAAAATCGTCTCCGGCGAAATCTTGCTGAATGGCGAAGACCTGCTGGCCCTTTCGAAAAAGCAATTGCGCCGGGTGCGCGGACGCCGCATTGCGATGATCTTTCAGGATCCGATGACTTCGCTGAATCCGTTCATGCGCATCTCGCGGCAATTGATGGAGCTGACCCAATTGCATCTGGGCCATTCGAAGAGAGAGGCCTATCAACACGCAATTCAAATGCTCGAGATGGTGGGGATTCCGGATGCGCGGGAACGCGTTGATAGTTACCCGCACGAATTTTCCGGCGGCATGCGTCAGCGGGTGATGATCGCGATGGCCCTAAGTTGCCGGCCGGAGCTTTTGATTGCCGATGAGCCGACGACGGCTTTGGACGTCACCATTCAGGCGCAAATCCTGGAGCTGATTCGCACGCTGAAGAATGAAACGGGTACCAGTGTAATTCTGATTACACACGACCTGGGCGTGGTCGCCGGTATGACTGACCACATCATCGTCATGTATGCCGGCAGGGTTTTTGAGCAGTCGCCGACCGCGGAACTTTTTGCCTGCCCCGGTAATCCCTACACGAAGGGTTTGCTCCGTTCAGTGCCCGATCCGTCCGCGAATCAGGAGCCGCTCTACCAGATTCCGGGCCTGCCGCCCGATCTGGCTAATCTGCCGGCGGGCTGTCCCTTTGCCCCTCGTTGTGAACGCGCTGAAGATATCTGTCGCCGCGAGTTCCCACCTTTCGTTGAGCTTGCGCCTGGCCATTACTCTTTGTGTCATTTCGCTGAAGAAGTTTATGCGCAATCCTGCGCCGAGCGAGAAGAGGGAACTAAGCCGGCGCCGGCAGCTGTGTGAAGATCGATATGGGTCTGCCAACCACCACATCGCAGGCAACCGCGCGGGACACCGATCGCGAGCCCTTGATTGCCGTGCGTGATCTTGAAGTCCACTTTGACCTGGGCCCTGAGCGCGGAGACCGCCGGCACCTGTTGATGCTTCTGGCGGGACTCGTATTGTTGGCCATTGGAGCGACTCAGGGGTTCTACCGCGGACGATCCCTGGCGCACTGGATTCGTCCCGGCGGCACCGGTTTGATGTTTGTGCTGATCATTGTGTTGAGCACGCTCGCCGGCGCCCTGGTCTTATATTTCGTGGGACGTTCGATTCTGCGGCGGGTGATCGGCGCGGCGTCCAGAAGGTCAGTTAAGGCAGTTGATCGCGTTTCGCTTGATATCTATCCCGGAGAAACTCTGGGGCTGGTCGGTGAATCAGGCTGCGGGAAGACTACCCTGGGCCGCGCAATTCTGCGTTTGACTGAACCTACCGCGGGGCAGGTCCTTTTCCGCAAACAGGATCTGGCCCACCTTTCCAGCAAAGCGATGCGCGAACAGCGGCGCCATTTGCAAATCATTTTCCAGGATCCTTACGCCTCGTTGAACCCGCGCATGACCGTCGCGCAGATCGTCGGGGAACCGCTGAAGACATTCCGTCTGGCGCGGGGCAAAGCCGCGCTCGATCGCGTGCAAGAGCTAATGGAAACAGTGGGACTCAGCCAGCGCTTTGTAAAAAGATTTCCGCACGAGTTCTCAGGTGGACAGCGACAACGCATCGGCATCGCAAGGGCCCTGGCGGTAGATCCTGACTTCATTGTTGCCGACGAGCCAATCTCCGCCCTCGATGTTTCCATCCAGGCGCAGATAATGAATTTGCTGGAACAGCTTCAGGCCCAGAAGAACCTGACATACCTTTTCATCTCGCATGATTTGCGCGCCATCCGGCATGTTTCAGATCGAATCGCCGTGATGTACCTGGGCAAGATTGTGGAAGTTGCGGCCGCGGAGGATGTTTATGCCGACCCTCTGATGCCTTACACCCGAGCCCTGATTTCCGCCGTGCCCGTCCCCGATCCCGCAATCGAAGCCCTGCGCAAGCGCATCGTCCTCGAAGGCGATGTTCCTTCGCCGATTAATCCCCCGCCAGGTTGCCGCTTCCACACGCGGTGTCCCTACGCCATTCCCGCTTGTAGCCAGGTTGAACCGGAACTGGTAGAGATCAAACCGGGGCACTCTGCTGCCTGTATTCGCATTAGCCGAGACCAGCCGGACATTGAGCAGGTCGCCCCGGGTGAGGCTCCGGGTCTGACAGCCGCCCATCGCCCCGTCGCGGCGTGAAAAGTCCAGTGTATTAGTCGTTTACGTCAAGAGTACCGCTATTGCGAGCGTTAATGCCGGAGTTCTTTACGGCCGGCTCAACTGAGACGGGCACCGGCGCCGGGCTGCTTGTGGCAAACCGCAACTGAAACCTATACTGAATCTTTTGAAGGTGGCCATCCCAACCCCCGACCACTGCCTGCCGGCGCCACGACGCCGTGGCGGTATTTTCCATTGTCGGCCCAGCCTTCCACTAGCACCGAGCGGATCCATTTAGCATGAGATACGAGACGATGGAAGAACCTGCGGGGCGGGCGCCTAAAATTATTCAGGAGCAGCCAGAGCGGGCGCCTCGCGGTTGGCGCGAGACGCAAGACTCTATTGCCGCCTCTTCCGGGTTGGCGCTGCTGTTGGTTGACGGCATCCAGCCGCCTGCGCTGGTGATCTCAAATAACAACTCGATTTGTCGGGCGCTCCAAGCGTCCCCCGAACACGTCAAACTGTGTGACCCGTATTGCGGTGAAGCGCACCGGCGCGCCATGGGCGCCGGGACGATAACTCACTACCGTTGCCATGCGGGCCTCCACTGCTTTGCAATGCCGTTGGATCTCGACGACCGGGGCCAGCTGGCCGTGATCGGCGGCCGGGCTTTTGTGACCAGCGCTGATTACCGCGCCACCGCCGAACGTTTCCGCGAAGGCGATCTGCACGAGTTACTTTCTACCGATCTCTTCAGCAACGTTATCTTTGCCAGCGAGCAGGATTTGGATCACACCGCTATTCGTTTGGGTTCAGCGGCAGCCACTTTCGAAGCCGAGGCTGCCCCTGAGGCCGGCGAGTTTAAGTCGAAGGACCGGAACGTTTCCCAGCCCGAGGAACTGCACCAGGAGCTTTCCCGTTTGCGCGGTGAATTGGAACGCCGGACTCGTTTCGCAGACTCCGTGCAGAACTTCACGCAGCAAATCGATTCCGTTGAGCCGCAAAAGACCTACGCCTCGATCCTGGCGCAATCAACCCGTCTGCTACGAGCGGAACGCGGGTCGCTGTGGGCGTTTGATGAATCGACCAATGAACTGGAAGTGCGCGCCGCGATCGGCATTCCGGATGAGTTAACGGACGTGGCCCCGATTCGCCTGGGAGAGGGAATCTCTGGCTCGGTAATGAGCAAAGGAGAGCCTCTCCTCGTGGGCCATCTGGACGAAATCGGCAGGGCCCCGGCCGCAGCACAACGTCGCTACAAGACAGACTCGTTCATTAGTTTTCCCATTAAGCTGGGAGAGCGCCGCATCGGCATATTGAATGTGTCGGACAAGGCCGGTGGAGGAACGTACGACGCCGTTGATCTTAGCCTGATCGAATCCATCGCGCCGCAAATGGCCCTCGCCCTGGACCGAGCTGAATGGCAAGAGAAGGCGACTGAGTTTCAACTGATGTCGATCACAGATCCGCTCACCGGACTACTGAACCGGCGCTACCTGCAGGAACGCCTGAATGAAGAGTTGAGCCGATCGAAACGCTATGGCTATCCCATGAGCTTCATCATGATCGATATCGACGACTTCAAGCATTACAACGATAGTAACGGTCACCAGGAAGGCGATCAGGCACTGCAGTTGACGGCCGCTTGCCTGAAGTCTTCGTTGCGACAGGCAGACGTGGCGTCGCGCTATGGCGGTGAAGAGTTCTGCATTCTGCTGCCGCAGACGGCGTTGGATGAAGCAGCAGTAATAGCGGACCGAATCAGGCACCTGATTCAGGACACCTCGTACCCCCATGGGAAGGGACAACCGCTGGGCTCCGTGACTGTCAGTATCGGATTGTCTTCATTCTCCAAATATCTGGACACTCCGGAAACAATAATCAGAGCGGCGGATCGCGCTCTCTATCACGCTAAGAGCCACGGTAAGAACCGCATTGTCGCGTATCGGGATCCAGCGGTGAAGGGGCCGGGAGCTGAGCTTCGCGCTGAGTGATTGATGGAAAAGCAACGCATATTAGGCAGGGTTGCCGCAGATGAGTTCGTGGGCCGCGCCACCGAGCTGCAGCAAATTGTGCGTCACGCGGCACGACCCGGCGCCCGCGGGCTGCTATTGCTGCTGGCTCCTCCGGCCGGTGTTTCGGAACTCCTGCGCCAGGCATTCGATGAGCTCTTCAATCAACGCGGAAACGTGATTCCGGTTTACTTTGAGTTGACGCGAAATGACGTCACGGCCGTCGAATCGGCAAAACAGTTCTTCCAAACCTTCATCAGGCATTGCGTGGCTTTCCGCCGTCACGATCCGATGTTATGTGAATCGCCGGTGACGCTGAGCGATTTGGTTGAACTCGCCATGCCGGCGGATTACGAATGGATCGAACGCCTGGTGGAGTCGTACGAGCGCGAGCTGAAGGCGGGCGACGAGCGCTCGCTGATTCGTTTCTGCTTTAGCGCGCCGCAGCGGGTGACGGTAGCTCGCGTCTTCACCATGATCGATTGCGTACAATTGGCGGAGCATCTCGGGGGCCAGGTTTCGCTGGGCACCGAAATTGCCGATGTCTTCATGCGCGCCAACGTACCTTTCACCCTGGCGGGATTGAGGCGTCAGCTTCTGGACGTCGTCCATCGCACCAGCGACGGTCTGGAGGCGGCGGAAGTTATTCGCCTGGATCGACTGAACGATGACGATGCGCGATCTCTGGTTACGCATATTGCGCTCCGGGAACGCGTCCGCGTCAGTGACGAGGGCATGGACTTGATCGTGCAACAGTTGGATGCCAGCCCGTTTTTCATTACGGCCCTGATTCAGGCCGCCCGCGATCGGGAAGTGGAGCTGACAAGTTTTCTTAATTGCCAGAAACTCTATGTTGATGAACTGATGGGCGGGTTGATCAACCGGCATTTCAGCGCGGTGCTCGATGAGATCGTGCCGCAACCCAATGTGCGCAAGTCCCTTTTGCGAGTGCTTTACGAGACCGCCGAAAGTGATGGCCACAAAGCGTCACTCTGGACGTGGAAGAAGCGCTTGGGAGTTGAGTCCGAGCAGTTTCAACGCATCATGCACGGATTGCACATTCACGAGCTGGCGAACTCCAGCACCACGTTTGTGGAACTCGGAGAAGCAGCCACTGTTTGGACCGACTATCTGCGTACACGCTATCGCATTGAAGTTGCCGGCGAAGCCCGCGCTCTGGTCGTAGCGGATACGTTGCTGGGAGTGCTGAAACGCGCTCCCCGGACGATGGAACGAAAGTACCGGCATCAGGCCGCGCTCGGGTTGCGCGCGCTGCTGGCGCAGTTCGATTGTCAGCGCGTTCCGGCCAGCCTGCTGCATTACGATAAATTCAGAACCGCTTATAAGGGTCTCGATGACGAAGCAATGAATACGGGTCTGGACGCAGAGGCAGAACTGGTGCGTTTGCCGCAGGTGGCGCACGCTGCCAGTTGCGCGTCTTTCGTGGCGGCGCTGCGTGAAAAATGTGACGAAGAGCGTTGCGCAATCGGGCATGGCTTTGAGGGCGCTGATTACACTCCCGGCAAAGAAGTGGTTTGGCTCGCCGTTGAAATTGAGTCGAAATTAGAGGCCAGCCGCGAGTTAACCGCGGAATGGCTGGAGCGCCTGGGTGGCCTGGCTCGCGAGTGCAACTTTGATCGTGTGAAGTTCTGGCTGGTAGCTCCGGAGGGGTTCGCGGCAGACGCGTGTGAGTTACTAGAACAGCAAGAGGCGTACAACTCCAGCCGGCGGCAACTGGAGGCGCTGACTGTCCGAGTCCATCCCGACGCCGTGCGTTTGCGCGAGACGGCCGCTCCGGATGAATACGAGATGATTATTCCCATGGGCGACGATACGGAGCTGATCGCGGCGCACACCGCAGAGCAGATCGCGCGCCGCATCAACTTTCGCCCGGAGGCCATCAATCAAATCAAGACGGCGGTGGTGGAAGCCTGCATCAATGCCGCCGAACACAGCTTGAGTCCGGATCGGAAGATTTATCAACGCTTTAAGGTTGAAAGTGATAAATTGATAGTCACGATTTCGAGTCGCGGTGTAATGGTCCCCACGAAGGTGGGGAAGAATGGCGAGGCCCCGGGCCAAATGGCCGAAGGCGAAGCCGGCGGAGCAAACACCAAACAGAAACGCGGCTGGGGATTGCAGCTGATCCAAACTCTGATGGACGAAGTGGAGTTTGAGAGCGTCGACGATGGCACGCGGCTGCGAATGACGAAGTACGTGCGGAACTAGTAAACCGTGAACTGTAAACAGTAAACAGTTCAGCGAAAAAATACGGTTTACTGTTCACGGTTTACTGTTTGCGGTTTACGGTTTACGATCAGTAAGAAGGGGGGTCTTACTGAAGATGGCAGAAACAAGCAGGGAAGAAGTGCATTCGCGCTGCGTCGGCCAAACCGCTGTCATTTACGCCAGCGATTACCTTAACAAGTTAAGCGGCGAGCGCATCGAGCGGGAATGCCAGCGCCAGCTGGACTCCGGATTTCGTTCCTTAGTGATCAATTTTCGAGACACCGAACTGGTTAACAGTATCGGTGTCTCTATTCTTATGGGCGTCATCGATGCCGCCGAGAAGACCGGCGCGCAACTCGTCTTTTCCAACGTCAACAATCACACAGTCGAATTGTTCCAGATGCTGGGACTGACCCGGCACGTCGGTCTCGCTTCTGACGAGCAGGAAGCGATAGGGATCATTACCGGGCTGCCGGCAACCAAGACCGTGTAACGCTCTCCCCGGTAACGCAAACTTTGGTTTGCAACTTAGTGCAATCAGCGGGCCGACGCAAACAAAGGTTTGCGTTACACCAACAAGCAATGTCGTTCGAAACTCAAAAACTAATCCACACCTTCGCCGCGCTCGCGGACTTGGGCCAGGAGATTGCCGAAAAGAGCGATTTCCAGGAGATGGTGCGCAGCTCCTTTCACATGCTGCTGGGCTCGTTGGCAATTCGCCGCGGGGCGCTCGCGGAATATGATGCGGAGCATGGCCTTTTGCGCTTCATCGCCACCCGTGGCTTTAAGGAAGAGTTTCCCACGGAGTTGACTCTCAACCACGAAGAGGCTGAACGCTTGCTGGGGTCGTTTGCACGGGAAGCCAGCGCCAATGAACGGCGCGCGAACCTGCCACTGGAACATAAAGACCTACTCGATCTTCAGGGTGTAGAACTTTCCATTCCGCTGATTGTCCGTGGGGATCTGATTGGCCTCGTGCTGTTGGGCGGTAAAGCCAGCGGCGAAACATTCAGTGACGAGGATCGGGAACTGTTGGATTCGATGGCCAGGCACATCGGCGTCGGCATCAAGACGCATCGCCTGATGGAAGACCTGGAGCATAAGGCGGAAGAGAACCGCCAGCTTTACGACGGCCTGCGCCGCATTTACAAAGACACGGTGCGCGCCTTTGCCGCCGCCATCGATATCAAAGACAAATACACTCAGGGCCATTCTGAGCGAGTAGGCCGCTACAGTGAAATCATTGCTCGCGAGTTGGGCTGGAGTGAAGACCAGGTCGAAGGAATTTCCATTGCCGGATATTTGCATGACATTGGCAAGCTGATCGTCGAGCGCGACATTATCAACGCTCCTTACCGGATCAATGCCAAGGAATCATCGGAGCTCAACAAACATCCGGCAGCCGGTTTCGAGATTCTGGAGCCGATTCATCATCCCTACGCCGACATTCCTTTGATGGCGCGTCATCATCATGAACGCCTCGACGGCCGTGGTTATCCCGATGGCTTGAAAGGCGATCAGATTTCGCTGGGCGCGCGCATAGTGACCCTCGCGGATTCATTCGACGCGATGACCACCGATCGGCCCTATCGCAAGCGCCGCACTTTTGAAGAAGTGGTCGTGGACCTGCGCGCAAATACCGGCAAACAGTTCGCCGCCGAAGTAGTCCGCGCCCTGTGCCGGGCAATTCTGAAGGAATTGACGGGCGAAACGAAGGAACGACGCTTCCTGAAACTGTTGGGAAAAGACTACATCGATAACGAGCGGATGGCGCCGTTGTTCGCCGCGTTATTAAGCGAGTTGGACAATGAGGCGCCCGTGGCGGCTGCCGATTCCGTGACTGCCTAAGGGCTTGGCCCCACCGAGCGCCGGTGGGCCGTAAAGCGAAATTTCAGGTTTCACTTCCAGGTTGAGTCCGGCGAAAACACGTGACGTCCGTTCAACATCGTCTCACTCGGCTTGAGGATAGGTCGGAGCTTTAGGCAATCTCACGATTCGTCGCCCGCTCCGAAGTATGCAGGTTCGAAGCTCTCTCAGTGCGGAAATTAATTGATCCGCAAACAACTGGGCCGTAAAAAACGTCATCTTAGACGGTTCATTAGTCCTCTCGACCTCATGTTTTTAGAACCCAATTCTTCATATTCTCGAAAAAGTTCCTCGCGCGCCGTCGTGTGTGCGCTGCTAGTGGCGATAGCCCTCGCAGCCGTGTGCGCCAGCCGGATAGTGGATGCGGCCTTCCACGTTGCTTCGCCGGGTGAGTCGAAATTGTCGGTCCCCACACTGCCATCCGCTGCCGGAATCGGCGCTCGTTACGGCGAGCTGCCGCTCCGTTTCGAACCCAATCAAGGACAAAGCGATGCGCAGGTGAAATTTCTCTCTCGCGGCCCGGGATACGATTTGTTTCTGACGTCCACCGGGGCAGTGCTGACCCTGCGGAAGCCCCAGCTGCGATCCGATAAAGCCAAACAATCTGGCTTGAATCCTGATGTCTTGACGCCTGCAAAAGATCAGGCGGCAGTGTTGCGCCTGAAGATGATTGGCGCGAATCCTTCGGCTCAAGTAGCTGGTCACGACCAGTTGCCGGGAAAGGTCAACTACCTGATTGGCGCCGATCAAGATAAATGGCACACGGACATTCCCACCTATCGCAAAGTTCAGTACAGCAGCATCTATCCGGGAGTGAATCTGGTTTACTACGGAAACCATGCCGAACTCGAATACGATTTCGTAGTGGCCCCGGGCGGTAATATCGAGGCTATCAAGTTCCAGTTCGACGGCGCCGATCGGATCAGTCTCGACGGCACCGGCGATTTGAGACTTACAGTCGCGCAAAGCGAAGTTAAGCTGCACCAGCCAGTGATCTATCAGTTGGGTGACGGTGGAGAGCGGCGCGAAGTTAAGGGCACATACTTACTGAAAAACAGGGAGGTCGGCTTTAAGATCGGCGCTTTTGATTCCAGTAAGCCTCTCATTATCGATCCGGTCCTTTCCTATGCGACGCTGGTGGGCGCAGGCAGCGATGAGTACGCCTATGGGATCGCCGTTGATTCATCCGGAAATGCGTATCTCACTGGCGCCACAAATTCCAGCGGCTTTCCGACTACGTCCGGGGCGTTTCAAGTCTCGGGCAATTCCGGCGCCTTCGTCTCGAAGTTGGATCCGACGGGAACCACCCTTCTTTACTCCACTTATCTCAGCGGCAGCAGCGGAGCCACAGGAACCGCTATAGCAGTTGACGCATCTGGAAACGCTTACGTGACGGGACATACGAGTTCGCTGGATTTTCCGTCTCTAAATGCCCTCAGGGGCGCCTACAACTTTGTGAAGAGCAACAATGGTGGCGCCAACTGGACAGGTAAAAATTTAAGTCCCCCACGGAGCATTAACGCTGTTGTCATCGATCCGCAAACGCCGTCAACGCTCTATGCCGGGACGAACGGTGGCCCGGGGGTTTATAAGAGCACCGATAGCGGCACTACCTGGACGGCGCTGAACACCGGGTCAAGTGGTGTTGCGGTGGTGGCCATGGCCATTGATCCGATTACGCCTGCTAACATTTATGCCGCGACTATCTCTCCGAATACTGGAGTAATGAAGAGCACCAATGGAGGCAGCACCTGGGTTTCGCAAAATCTCACCGGTACCGGCGGCATTTACAGTCTGGCGATGGATCCTGTGACACCGTCCACTCTTTACCTCGGCTCGAATGGTGGCCTTTTCAAAACGACAAATGGTGGCACTAGCTGGGCTCCGTCTAACAATGGCCTCACGACGTATGCCTTCACCATTACGGTCGATCCGTCCACGCCGGCGACGGTCTATGCGGCGGGTGGTGGTGTTTTCAAGAGCACGAATGCGGGCGCGAATTGGGCCCCGATTAATACGGGTTTGCCGAGCACCTTTGTTCACGCGTTTGCCATTTCTCCGGGAAGTCAGGCAACGATCTATGCGGGCACGAGCAATGGAGTTTTCAAAAGCACCAATGGCGGCAGCAATTGGGTCGGCGCTAATACGGGGTTGGGGGATGCCAGCATTTATTCGTTTGCGATCGATCCGGCCAACAACGCCGTCATCTATGCAGGCAGTTCTAATGGAAAGATTTTCAAAACGCTGGATGGAGGAAGCTCATGGGCGCTCGCCTATGGTACGACTGTTGGTCTCACGGTCAGCTCGCTTGTTATCGATCCGAGCGCGGCCACAAATGTTTACGCGGGAACCAGCGGAAGCGTTAGCAGCGGCGATTATGAGGCGTTCGTAGTAAAGCTAAATGCCATGGGATCAGGCCTGATCTATGGAACCTTTCTCGGCGGGAGTGCGGGAGACTTTGGTTACGGTCTGGCTCTGGATTCAGCCGGAAACGCCTACGTTACGGGAGCAACCGGATCATCGGACTTTTTGACGGCGAATGCGGCGCAGCCAGCCTTGAATGGCATTAACGATGCCTTTGTCGCCAAAGTGAACTCCAGCGGCAGCGCGCTGCTCTATTCGACCTATCTCGGTGGCAGTGGCTCCGAAACCGGCTTCGCTATTGCGGTTGACGCCAGCGGCAACGCATACGTCACCGGAAACACTCAGTCGACCAATTTCCCTCTGGCAACTCCGTTTCAATCGACGCTTGCGGGCCAGTTCGGTGGGGACGCCTTTGCGACAAAACTCAATTCGAATGGATCGCTTGTCTACTCAACTTACCTTGGTGGTAACGATATCGATAGTGGGTTTGCGATCGCCGCCGATTCTTCAGGCAACGCCTATATAACCGGATCCACAACTTCATCCAATTTTCCTACTCTTAGTCCCATTCAATCAACCAACGCCGGCGGATTTGTAACCAAGCTTAACAGTCTGGGTTCGGGGTTGGTTTATTCAACGTACCTGGGCATTGGCCGGGGCATTGCCGTCGACCTCTCCGGTAACGCCTATGTGACGGGATATACCAATTCGCCGGAATTCCCGACAGTGGTTGGAGCGCTGCGAACCAAGAGCCCGTTCTTCGAGAGCACAAACAGCGCTGCTAGTTGGAGCAATCAAAACTATGGCCTGAGAAGGGATATCGTTACAGTCCTTGCTGTAAACCCGGTGACCCCCTCGACCATTTACGCGGGAACGCGAAGTGGCGTTTATAAGAGCACCGATGGGGGCCGCAACTGGAATGCAATCAACACGGGTTTGGTGCGGCCCAGTGTAGTGGCACTAGTGGTCGATCCGATTACACCGTCGACTGTTTACCTGGCTGCTAACTTTTCAAACGACTTCGACAGCAGCCGCGGGGTCTTCAAGAGCACAGATGGCGGCGGCAATTGGAATCCGGTTAATACCGGTTTGGGAGGTGCCGGGATTTTGACCCTGGCTATTGATCCGGTCACGCCCTCAACACTCTATGCCGGGTGGAGCAGTGGCATCTTCCGGACCACCAACGGAGGCAGCAGCTGGAGTCAAATTGGTTCGGCGCTGTCATTCATTGATGCAATTGCTATCGACCGGACAAGTCCTACAACAATTTATGCCGGAGGAGACTCGTCGAATGGTGGAGTCTCCCGGAGCACGAACGGCGGCGTAACCTGGCAAGCAATCAACAATGGTCTGACCAGCAGCTTCGTAAAATGCCTGGCGATTGATCCGTTAACACCTTCGACAATCTACGCTGGGCTTAATGGTGGAGTATTCAAAAGTGTCAACTCCGGCAACAGTTGGACACCTATAAATAGCGGGATTACAAACACGTTCACTAGTTCAATCGCGATTGATCCCGTCACACCATCCACTGTTTATGTAACCGCCTTTGGTGGCGGACTGTTTAAGAGCACCAATGGAGGTAATAACTGGACTCCTGCTAATAACGGCTTGCGTTATCCCTATATCTCAACCGTAATTATCAACCCCAGTAAACCATTAACGCTTTATGTAGGACTGAATGTTTACCCTCCGGACGATGATGCGTTCGTTACCAAGATAAATCCTGCCGGCAGCAGCTTCGTATACTCCACGCTCCTTGGCGGCAGCCCGCCTTCCGGAGACTCATCAAATATCAACGATGAGGCGTTTGGCATTGCGATTGATTCGGCCGGCAATGCCTATGTAGCGGGCAATAGTCGCTCGGCGAATTTCGCGGTGACTCCGAATGCTTATCAGCCATTCAATCGCGGATTCTCCGACGCCTTCGTGGCGAAGTTGACCATGTCGTATGTCATCGACGGCCAGGTATTGGACGCGAGCAACGCGCCGGTCAGCGGCGCGGTGGTAACGATAAACGACGGGGCTTCGCTGAGTTCAGTCGTTACCGAAGCTTCGGGTGCATATCAGTTCTCGCAGTTGCGCGAGGGCGGCAACTTCACTGTAAGTGCAGCTAAACCTCACTTCACGATGGCGCCCCAAAGCCAGACCTTCAACAACCTAACCAGCAATCAAACCGTCAACTACGTAGCCACTGCTACGAACGCGCCCTTCTACACGATTAGTGGAGCGGTCACAAATAATGGTGTCGGCTTGCCGGGCGTGGCAATCACTTTGGGAGGTTCACAGGCGCAAGTGGCTACGACCGATGCCAACGGGAACTACTCGTTCTCGCTCGCTGGGGGCGGCAGTTACACCGTCACGCCGGCGCTGTTTGCTTTCACCTTTAGTCCTACCAGTCTGAGCTTCAATAATTTAAGTGTGGATCAAACGGCTAACTTCTCAGCAACTCGCCAGAGCTTCGTCGTGACCAATGCTAACGACCATGGCAGTGGGTCCTTGCGGCAAGCCATCGATGACGCAAACGCGACGGCCGGCGTTGACACAATTGTTTTCAACATTCCCGGCAGCGGCGTGCATACAATCAATCTGGTAATCGCGCTGTCGCCAATCTCCGATCCTGTCGTTATTGACGCTACCACCCAACCGGGTTATGCCGGCACGCCGCTGATCGAGCTGGACGGCGCCGTCGCAGGCGATGGCGCGTCTGGTTTCTCGATCACTGGCGGCGGCACGACGATTCGGGGCTTTGCGATTAATCGCTTTAATAATGCGGGAATCGCCCTGGCTACCAATGGCAATAATGTGATTCAGGGTAACTACATCGGCCTAAGCGCCAGCGGAACTTTAGCGCGTGCCAACAGCAGCGGCATTGTAATATCCAATGCTCCAAACAACTTGATTGGCGGATCAACGGCGGCAGCGCGAAACGTCATTTCGGCGAATACTTTTGATGGCATCAGCCTCCTTGGTAACGGCAATCAGATATCCGGCAATTTCATTGGTACCAATTCAGCCGGTACGGCGGCACTCGGCAACCAGACCAAAGGGGTGGACATTTTCAACGTGCAGGGGGTGTCCTCCGTAAACAATATTATTGGCGGAACGGCCGCCGGCGCCGGCAATCTCGTCTCCGGTAATCAAACAGGAATTTACCTGAGTTCCTCGGGGGCGCTGGTCCAGGGAAATCTGATCGGGACCGACGTCACCGGTACGCTGGCGATCGGCAACAACCAGGGTATTCAAAACTTCTCCCCCAATGTCATTATCGGGGGCACCGTCCCCGGCGCTCGAAACATCATTTCCGGAAACCTCGGGACGGGATTAACTCTGGTTGGTGCAGGAAGCCGCCTCGAGGGAAACTTTATCGGCACTGACATAACGGGCACCGTCGCTTTGGGGAATGGTGGCTTCGGCGTAGTTGCCGGCAATGGCGCCCTGATTGGCGGCACCACGTCGGAGGCCAGGAATATCATTTCCGGCAATCATGGAAATATCTCTCTCGGCTCAAACAGCTCGGGTCCTCAGGCGACGGTCCAGGGAAACTACATCGGAACCGATGTAACCGGCTATGTGGCGTTCGCAGGGCAGGGGCCGGGTATTTCAATTTCAGGCTTTGGTAACCTGATAGGCGGCCTGGTTCCAGGTGCGCAAAACTTGATCTCCGGTAACTCGCTCGGGATTGAGATTAACGAATCGTCCGGAATTGGATTAGTTAATAACACGATCCAGGGGAACATCATCGGTTTGAATGCCGCCGGCACTGCGCCGCTACCCAATGCGTTTGGCGGCATTCGCATATCCAATTCTCCCAACAATTTAATTGGCGGCGATCAAAGTAGCGCGGCTAACAGAATTAGTTTTAATGGGGGGCCTGGGGTCTACGTTTCTTCCGGAACCGGCAATACGGTGCGGGGCAACTCCATCTTTTCCAATAGTGAGCTGGGGATCGATCTTGGTCTGGTAGGCATCACTCCCAACGAGGTGAATGACCCGGACACGGGCGCCAACAACTTGCAAAACTTTCCGCTCCTGAGTTCCGTGATTTCTGATAGCGCTTCGACCACGATCCAGGGGACGCTTAACTCGACACCTAATACAACATTTCGGATTGATTTCTATTCGAATGCCGCCTGCGATCCTTCAGGAAATGGCGAAGGCGCGCAGTTCGTAGGGACGACTAATGTGACCACCGCTGCCGATGGCAACGCGGCTATCAACGCGGTTCTCCCAGCGCTGGCGACGGGAAGGGCCCTGGTTGCCACCGCGACGGACCCGGCAGGAAACACCTCGGAGTTCTCTCCGTGCAATTCGAGCCAGACCTTCGGCAGCGTCCACTTCAGTACCACAAATTACTTTTCACTTGAAGATGTTGGCAATCTAACCATCACAGTTCTTCGAACCGGGGGCAGCAAGGGCACACTTTCCGTTAACTACGCCACTGCGGACGGCACCGCGCAAGCGGGATCTGATTACTCAGCAGTCTCCGGAACGCTGGTATTCGCCGACGGCGAAACCAGCAAGACGTTCACTATCCCGATCGTCAACGATGGTGTCACCGAACCTAATGAGACGCTACGATTAGTACTCAGTGGAATAACTGATTTAGAAAGACTGGGGAATCCCTACACGGCCACGGTCACCCTTCAGGACAACAGCACGACACTTTATTTGATCATCAACCCTGCGGATCCACTCGGTGAGATCACTGTGCCTGAGGGAGATAGCGGAAGCACGAACGTAGTGGTGCCGGTTGGCCTGTCGGCAGCTACCGGGCGGACCGTCACCGCAGATTTCGTTACGAACGCGGGAACCGCAACCAGCGGAGTAGATTTCACTCCGGTTTCCGGCACTCTCACCTTTGCGCCTGGCGTGACTGAGCAAACAATAACTTTCCCAATCATCGGCGACACTCTGAGCGAGAACAATGAGACGGTGCAGGTGATGCTCTCAAACGCCACTAATGCGACCATCCTTGACTACTTCTTCGTTCGCATTATTAACGACGATCCTCTGCCGGGTGTTTCGATTGCCGACGTCAGCGTAACAGAGGGGAACTCAGGCACAACCACTTTGGGCTTTACCGTCACTCTATCGCCCGTAAGTGGCCGAACGGTGAGAGTGAATTACTCAACGGCCAATGGCACGGGGACAGCCGGCAGTGACTTTGTTACCGCGAACGGCACGCTGACTTTCAATGCCGGCGAAACCACTAAGACGGTTTCAGTCACGGTAAATGGCGATACCACCGTTGAAGCTAACGAAACTATCTTTGTAGATCTCACCAGTCCGTCTGGAGCGACGATCACGCGGGCCAGAGGAACGGGGACAATCATCAACGATGACGGTGGTACCGTGCAGTTCAGTGCAGCGAATTACATCAAGAGCGAAGGCGGCAGCACGAATATCACCGTGACGCGGACGGGTGACACTTCAGGGGCCGCGTCGGTGGAATTCCGTACCGGCGGCAATAGTTTTGTGGCCTGCAATGTCCTGAATGGCGCGGCCGTGCAGAACTGCGACTTCGTGGTCAGTGCGGGCACGTTGAACTTCGCGGCCGGTCAGACCAGCCGGACTTTCCCGGTGATGATTTATGACGACACCTATCTGGAAGGCGACGAGACGCTTAGCCTCACGCTCATGAACCCGGTCGGAACGACCTTAGGCTCCCAAAGTGCCGCCAGCCTGATGATTCTGGATAACGATTCGCCTGGCGCGCCGTCAATCGCGCCCAAGACATTTGTCGCCAGCCTGGCCTCTGATCAGGAAGTTCCGCCCACGGGAACCAACGGGAAAGGCGGCGGCGTGGTGAAGCTCGATGCCCTCGAAGCGAATGCTAAAGTCGGACTAATCTTTTCCCACCTGAGCAGCGCAGAAACGGATGCCCACATTCATGGGCCGGCCGCTGCCGGAGCAAATGCGCCGGTAGTATTTCCGCTGCCTTCAGGAATGGTGAATGGATTCGACATTGCGCCCACGCCGCAGCAGGTTGCGGATTTCAAAGCCAATCTGCAGTACATGAATGTGCACACTACCAATTTCCCCAACGGCGAGATCCGGGGACAATTGCTCTGGAACCCTTTGAACGAAGCGCAGTACTTTGTGCAGCAGCACTACTTTGACTTTCTGGGCCGGCTGCCGGACCAGGGCGGTCTGGACTACTGGACTAACGAGCTGAACATCTGCGGCACGGATGTGCAATGCCTGCGCGATCGCACGGTGGGCGTGTCTAACGCGTTCTTTTATGAGGACGAATACCAGCAGACGGCGTCGTATGTGTTCCTCCTCTATCGCGCAGCGTATGGCAACACGCAGCCGTTCCCCAATCCGGACCCGGCGAATCCCACGGAAGCTAATAAGCTGCCAAGGTATCTCACATTTGTGAGGGACCGGGCGCAGGTCGTCGGCGGTAGCGGGTTGGCCGCTTCACAACTGGCGCTGGCGAACACTTTTGTGCAACGGCCGGAGTTTGTGACGAAGTATCCGTTGGGCCTATCAACGGGAGCGCAATTCGTGGACGCCGTGCTGGCCAATATCCTCAGCGCCGATGGCGCGACCTTTGCGGTGGCAGATCGGAACGCTCTAATTACTCACTTCAACAATGGCGGGCGGGGATTGGTAATGTTCCACCTGGCGAACGATTACTGGAACGGTTGTAACCGGCTGCCGGGAAGCCCGGCGGCGCCGTGCGTGCCGTCAGGGTTTGGCGCGCCGGTTGATAACCGCGCGTTCATTGATGCGGAGTACAATCGCTCATTCGTGTACTCGCAATACTCAGGGTACCTCAGGCGTGATTCTGACATAGACGGTTTTATCTTCTGGCTGAACCAGGTCAGTACCGCGCCGCCGCGGAACGTGAGCAAACAACATGCGATGGTCTGCGCCTTTATCACCTCGACGGAGTATCAACTGCGCTTTGCGGACAAGGCCCCACGGACAAATGCCGAGTGCGCTCCGTAGCATTTCCAGCCGCGAGGGGCAATGGATGCGATTGCGATGCCCGCGAGCTTTCCCTGAAAAGGCCGTGGGAAGGTATAGCCATGCTTCTCGGTCATAAGAATAGATCGCATTGTCGTTTCGGATTGCTGGCCCTGGCGTTAGTTCCGATGCTGGGAATGACGGTCTGTAGGCGAGCCCCCAAGGCAACCGAGCACGTTCCGAGTGCCGCGTCAGCCACCCCAGCCGCTACCGTGGAGACAAAAACGTACCACGGCGTTGGAGTCGTTAAGGCAATCCATCCCAAAGACCTCGTGATTGAAATTGATCACGAGGCGATCCCTGATCTGATGCCCGCCATGCAGATGGCGTTCTATGTGAAGGACAAATCTGTGTTGCAGGGCGTGAAGCTCGAGGACCGGATTGAGTTCACACTTGAGAACGGCGTCGGCGGACTGAAGATCACTGAGATCGGGCGGAAGTGAGCAGGAGGCAGGAGCACGAGCAGGTAAAGCCTGCCGACTGCTCCTGCCGACTGCTCCTGCTTCACTTAGGCTGGATGCGGAGCACGTAGGTGCAGAAGGCGATCTTCTCGTCGGGCTGGACGCTGATTCGTTCTTCGCGCGGCACCTCGCGGCCGGAGACGAGGGTTGGATTGCGGCCTTTCGGCGTCAACCAGTAACGGCCTTCCTCATCCAACTGCAGAGTCGCATGCACGCGGCTGACTTCCACGTCGCCCTTCAGTGGGAGATCAACGGTGGTGGACTTTGAGCCGCGGCCGATGGTTATCTCGTTTTTGGTGATAGGAACCACCGCCTGGCGCACTCCATCGCGCCACACTTCGATCGAATAGAGGGTGACGATACGCGGCCGGACCACTGTCATGTCGCCTTCGGTTGGCTCTGCATCGCCTTCGCCCTGAGTGACCGCACTCACATCGCCGGCCGATTCCGATTGCGTTCCGGGAGCGATTGCCCCCGGGCGCACCGAAACCATCGTGTGGCCTCCTTCGGTCTCGTCCCAAACGGCCTGCACTCTGAATTCACCCTTCTTCAGCGTACCATCCACGCGTAGTTCGACAGCAAACGACTTAGCAGCCAGCTGCGTGGAGCCACTCAGTTCGCGCGCCCGTTCTGACAGCACGTGAAAGAGACCCTGCTCCAGCCCACGCCGCTTGTCACCCTGCCAGTCCTTGTCGTCTTCGCTGCTGAGGTAAACGATATACTCTCGGGGAATGTAGGTGACGCCGCCGGGCGGAGTAAACATCTCGCGCTGCATCGCGGCTTCCACTTCGCGCGCCACCTTGACCAAAAATTCTTCCCAGATACGGCGTGGCTTTACTTGCTCGTCTGCGGCCTCCAAAGGATCTTCAGAGCCTTCGCCATCTACCCAACGTCTAATCGAATCTAATAAACCCACGCTGTTTCGTTTCTCCTTAACTATGTTTCCGATTCTTGTAGGGGTGGCCCTTAGTGGCCACGCTTTTCGTTAGTTTTGAAGTCTCCAGGAATTGAGCGCTTAAAAGGGGTGGCCACGAAGGGCATCCCCCTACAAACCCTCAGTCGAATCGCAAATACTTCCGGTTGACCCAGCCGCGATCAGAAGAAGCTGGATTGTCTTTCGTGCGGCCGTGCTCCAAGACCATGACTTCGCACCAGTTATTGGTGGCGTTTAGGATTCGGACCCGCGACCCCTGCTCTGCCAAACCGACGCGATCATTCACCGGGCCGGGGTCAGAACGCAAGTTCAGATCGGTGATTGTCACCGCTTCGCGGCCTACGACATTCGGCGAACTGGTCGTCGTCGGAGCGGTCTGGACCCATCTCGAACGGATATATTTCTGCGTAGCGAAAAGCATCGCCGCAAAAGCGGCGATCAGAACGATGGCCACGATGACGGTAGTGCTTCGGCGCGGCGTCCTGGCGCCGGGTTGACGCGGCACCGGCCGGCGGGCGGCCGCATCTGGCATCGCCGCAATAATTTCGCCGGCCTTCTGTCGCGTCGCCGGTGGCGTTGTGGTTCGCGCGGCAACCGGCACGACGATACGGGCGCGCCGGGCGCCGTTTCCAGCCATCGCCAGCGGCACATTGCTGGTGAGCTCAAAATCAGGACGCGGTGGCGCTTGCGGCACCACCACAGTTTCCAGGCCCAGATCGGCGCTGGGACGTCGGCCGCTGCTGGCGTCTGAAATATCGAGCGGGCGAGTCGGCGGCAAGCCCGCATCGCTCAGATGGTCCCAAAACTCCTGCACTGTTTGATAGCGATCACCAGGCCGGCTCTGCGTGGCCCGGCGCAGGACTTCCAGCACCGCGGGCGCCCAGAACTCACTGGTGACGCTGGCGGGAAGTTCGCTAATCGAATGTTGGGCGAAGCGGCGCGGCGCCTCGCCAGTGATAATTGCATACGTCGTCTTGGCCAACGAATAGATGTCCGCGGCCGGCGTCAGGCGGCTGCGCATGATCGGGAGCGATGCCGTATCGAGTTGCCCTGTCTGCACCAGAGGGTTGTGTTCCGGCGCCGCGTAGATGTTGGTTCCCACTCGCGTAATCACTTCATCACCCAGGTCCGTTTTCGCCACGCCGAAGTCGGCGATCTTTACCACTTCGCAGTCCGCCGTCAACAAGAGGTTCTGGGGTTTGATGTCGCGATGAATGACGTTGTGCGAATGGGCGTGGGCCAGACCGGCGCAAACCTGCTCGAGATAAAAAAGCGCTCGCTGTAGCGGCAGCTTGCGGCCGCGACAGAGCGCGGCCAGGTCGCCGCCACTCAGGTACTCGAGCACAATGTAATGAAAAGCCTGGCCCGCGAGGTCGATGGCCGTGCCATGACCCAGACGGTTGATGACGTGAGGGTGCCTGACCCGATCCAGAGCAACGGCTTCGTTCTGGAAATTCTCGATTAGCGTGCGCTCCAGTTCAGGATCCGGCACGCCCTGGAGGAGGACGTTCAGCGCTTTGATTACAACTTCCGGAGCCGGTCCTTCCGTTGCGGCGCGATCATGGGCCACGTAAATCTCGGCGTAACTGCCGCGCCCCAGACACTGTTCGATGTCGTAACGTCCATCGACCGTAGTTTGTAAGACCTGTAATTCCGACATGATTAGCATGTAACGCAAACTCTAGTTTGCGATTAGTCGAAGGCCAGTTCGACTGGCGCCGAACGCAAACTAAAGTTCGCGTTACTGGCGTCACGGCGCCGGCGTTGCGGTCTTGATGCTGATACCTTCTTCCAGCAAGCGCATCGCTTTCTCTTCTGCTTGCCTTGCTTCCAACGGGCTCAGGGCGGTGTCCTGGTTTTTCAGCCGCAAGGCCGCTGCCGCCGCTGCCAGGCGCGTTTCCGCTTCCAGCGAGAGCTTTGCAGGCGATTCAGTTCGCGCTTTGCCAAGCGCCGCCTCGAAGGCCGCCATCGCATCGCGATGATTTCCCGTCAGCATCAGCGCCCGACCGTAAAGGTAAATAGTCTCGGCATCTTTTGCCGCCAGGGCATTCGCGCGTTCTTCATTGGAAGTTCCCGCGGGAGCATGATCGGTCACCCATTGCTGCGGATTGACGTCAACTGCATTGCGCTTACTTTCAAACTCGGCGCGTAGATTCATTTCCGGCGCCGGCGTCGGCGTGGCTACAGCTGTGTTCGCCACCGCAGCCTGCATCCGCTGCTGGTAACGCACGCCACCGTAAAAAGCTCCGGCAACCGCACCGATAAAGAGCAGGAAGAGAAGGAAACGCAGCCCGCCGCTCTTCCTGCTGGATTTGCCGCTGGATTTGGATGCTGGGGTAGCTGTCGCCGTTTGAGCCACTTCTGATTTGGGTTCCGTTTGCGGGAAGGCAATGCGCGATGGCGGAGTTAGCCGCGTTTGCGGGGCTGCGACTGCGGCCACAGCCGTTGTCTCAATGGAAAGGGTACGGTCAAGCTTCGGCTCCAGCGATTTGCCTGTTCGCACGCCGACCCGAACGATCACCGCCGTCAAATTATCTTCGGCGCCGCGCTCATGGCAGCGTCGCTTCATCTCGGCGCAGACTTTGTTTGCCTCTTGATCGGCATTTAACAATTCGCGAATTTCGGGATCGGGCAGATGGCGCGTGATGCCGTCCGTGCACAAGAGAAAGGTCGTACCGTCGGCTACTTCCAGAATCCTCATGTCAACTTCGACCGCAGGTTCGGCGCCGAGGGCCCGGCTGATCACGTTCTTGCTGGGATGGTTCGCTGCCTGCTCCGGAGTCATGCGTCCGGCGCGCACTTCCTCTTCGACAATCGAGTGGTCGGCAGTTTCGCGATGAAGTTTTCCATCCGGGGTCAGGCGATAGAGTCGCGAATCACCGACGTGACCGATGGTGGCGCGATGTCCATCCAGATGCAAAGCAACGATTGTCGTCGCCATCATCGAGAGCTTGCGATGCTCGGTGGACAGCTTGTGGATGGAACTATTGGCCCTTTGAATCGCCAACTCCATCAGGTCTTCGATATCGGCGCCTGCGGTCTGGTGGCGGAAGGCCTCACCCAGGACTTCAATCGCGGTCTTCGAAGCGACTTCGCCGGCTTCCGCGCCTCCGACGCCGTCGGCGACAGCAAAAATATTTCGGGAGGGATCCTCAAGCAACGAATCTTCGTTAAGCGGGCGCTTTGGATTCAGCCCCCGATCGGTGACGGAACCTATTTCGAGTTTGACGGAATTGGCTGGTTCGTTCATTCAACGGCCTCCAGCACGTGTCGCTCGCCTGGTTGATCCTTGCGCCGGGTTCGCGCGGTGACCTGCGCGTCGCGAGCGTTGCGGTGTGAAAATGCCATCAACATTCCCAGCATGGCGAAACTTGTGATCAGACTAAATCCGCCGTGACTGACGAAAGGCAGCGTAATCCCCGTCATCGGCAGGGCGCGCGTGATGCCGCCAATATTTACCAGCGCCTGGAATCCGATGAAGGCTGTCAGTCCGGCTGAGCAAAGCTTGGTAAACATATCACGCGCCTGAAGCGAAGTGCGAACCCCTGCAATCACCAAAATGATGATGGCCAGAAAGACCAGCGCGCCGCCGGCCAGGCCCATTTCTTCAGCAATGGCCGCGTACACATAATCGGAATCCGCAATCGGAATCACTTCCGGAAACCCGAGGCCAAGTCCGCGGCCGCTGGTCTTTCCGGAGGCGATACCAAAAATCGCCTGGGCGGGCTGAAAAGCGAGTTTGTCGAACCAGATATCAACGTTAACTGTCTTCTGCATGGCCGGACTCTGCTCAGCCAGTTCCTTCATCTCGGGGTTCTTGGCCAGCGCTTCCTCATAATCTTTCTTCCACCATGAGACTTCGGGCGAAGGCGGATCAAAACCATCGAGCCACAAATGAAAGCGCTGCTGAATTCGCGATGGGAGGGCAGCTTGGATGGGCCGGGCCAGCGTCGGCAAAAGCGGCACTTTTTCCTGAACATCACGGGGCAAAGCGCCCACGACCAGGATGCCAATAATGATCACCATGGAGCCCACAAACAGCAGCAGCTGCGGCCACCGTCGTACCGCCACCAGGTAGAGCGTCGCGTAGGCGGCGCTGAAGATCAACATCTGCCCGAAGTCCTTCAACGCGAAGAATGGGATGAAGGGAATCAGCCCCATTGCGAGCAGAGGCACTATGTCGCGCGCGCGCGGCAGCGCCCAGTAAGTGCGCGCCAGGTCTTTGTAGCGCGCGGTGAGAATTCCGGCGAAGCCAATTAGGAACGGTATTTTTGAAGGCTCCCACGGCGTTGTATTTCCGACAGCCTTCCCGGCGCTGGAGGTTATCACTGCCCAACCTAGCGGAATCAGCGTGGCGACCACGATGATGAAACTGTTGCGTTGCATCCAGGACAGATAGCGTTCGCGGACGCAAATCCAGAAAGCGCCGGCAAACGCCAACAGCGAGAAGATGGGAATCCAGGTGTAGCTCGAAGTCAGCGCGTTCTCCAACGAATACGATGACTGCTTCAGGGGGACCGGCTGGATTGGCACCGCGCCTGCGGGACCGACAGGGAAGCCCATCAACTGCTTCTTGGCGTCGTCATAATTCTCATTGATATAGCGGATGCGCAGCGCGTCGGTCTTCTCGGCCCGAGCTGCTGCTTTATTTCGAGAGTTGTATTCCGGGTCGCTATAAAGGCGGAACTGGATCAACATGCCGATCGAGAACAGCAGGATGGCCGCCGTATAGAGTGTCCAGTTGCCTTTGAACTTCATCACCCGCGTCAGCCACAGGACCAGGCCGATGATGGGAGCATAAAGCAGAAGGTCCCGCAGGCCGCCCACCCAAGAGGTTTCGTATCCGCGAATCATGGCGCTGCGCCCGAGGGCGAAATAAGCCGTCGCCTCAAGCAGCACGATCAGAAAGAGCAGCAGCAGATGTGATGATGCGCGGTTCTTCATGTCAGAAGTCAGATTTCAAATCTCAAATTTCAAATCCCAAATTTCAGATCTCAAATTGCTGCAAGTGTCAGCGGGCGGCCTCCCAGGTAACTCACTACTGCGTCGGGCGAGGCACCGGCGTTGCTGCCGGTCGCGGTCGCGGTTGATTGCCAGGCCGCGTCGGTGGCGGCTTCGCTGCATTCGTCGACCCCACATTTCCGAAGTAGCCGAGCTCTTTGGCCTTTAGAACCAATGCTGCCGCTACCGGCGCCGCGGATTTCGATCCATAGCCACCGCCTTCGATCACCACTGCGATTGCCAGTTGCGGCCGAGACAGCGGCGCCAGGCACAGAAACCAGCCGTCGATGCGCGGGTGTTCTTCGTCCATGATGGTTTCCTGGTATTGCCGGATGATATTGCCGCGCGCGTCTTTTTCTACCCGCAAGCGAGTCTTTGGCTGCCCCGTCTTCGGATCGAAGACCGGCACAACCTTTTGCCCGGTTCCCGTCTTGCCCCCAGTGATAACGCCGGCCGCATGGACCGGCGCAAAGACACCCCGAGCTGTGCCGCTGGCGCCGCCGGTCACGCGCCCCATGATTTCGCGCAGTCGCGCCGCCATCTGGGCCGGCATCACCGATTGATAAACTTCAGGCGCCCGATTGAGTTCGATCCTGGTCTTCATGAGCTTGCCCTCCATGTTGCCGATGGCGGCAGCAGCCAGGGCCATCTGGAACGGAGTCATCTGTCCGGCGTAACCCTGACCGTATCCTTCGAGGGCAATATCGTAGCGGCTAATCTTAGGCCCGGTGACGATGGTTGACTCGCGCGGCGCGAGGGCGCGCTTGATCGCTTCCGTCGTTGCGTTCCACAACTCGGGTTCCTTCCGCCCGCGCAATGCTTCCGCGGGAGTGTCATACGCCCCGATTCCCAGAAGTATTGCCGCCTGCTTCAATCGCTGCGGCCCCAGCAGAACTCCCATCTGCGCGAAATACTGGTTACAAGAGACCTCGTAAGCGGTATCGATGCCGATCCGGCCGTGCACTTCGCCGGCGCCGCCATCGTCAAAGATAGGGTTCGCGCCCGGGGCTGCGTAATAACCGCCGCCGCTGCAAGTGAATTGTGTATTTTGTAGCCCGGCCAGAAATGCCGCCGTCATCGTCACCGTTTTGAAAGTGGAACCCGGTATGTAGTAGGCGCCCAGCGCGCGGCTGACCAGCGGCCGGTCGCGCTCGTTCGCTTCCAGCCGAATCCAGGTGTTCTCGTCCTGCACTTCTTTCAAACTGTAGGAAGGCTCGCTATAGATGGCCAGCACCTCCCCGGTTTGTGGATTCAGAACAACCGCGGCGCCGTGCTTTCCTTTTAATTGATCGACTGCGGCTTGTTGCAGATCGCGATCGATCGTCAGCGGCACATCGTTATTAACTTTGTGGCCGGCGCTCTCACCAGTAACAATCTGCCAGGTCTCCGGCACCGCGCCGCTCTGGGTACCAAACAAGGCCCGCTCCAATCCTGCGTCGCCGCGATCCGAACCAAAGAGATGGGCCAGAGCGCTGTCCATCGGATACTCTCGATTGATCGTGCCGCTCGTGTCGCGATGATAAAGCGCCAGAGGCCGCTGTTTGCGATCGTAGATCCAACCTCGCAAGGTGGACTCGGAAAGCCGGCGAGCGCGCAAATCTTTGTAGCTCAACTCCTGGAAGCGGTCGTTGCTGCTTTCGGCGTACTTCGCCCAGTAAACGTGAAAACCAAAGACGGCGAGGGCGATGATCACAAAGAGAACGCGCAGGGCCCGCAGGCCGCGGTTGGTGGAGGTCGAGCCCAGTTTCTTGCGCACCTCGGTAGGCAGGTCGTTGGGATTGTTGCCGCGCGCCGCAGGCCGGTGCCATGTGCGAACCAGCGAGAGCAGCAACAGCAAGACCACCAGCAGGAGACCGCCGATGTAGATCAAGGTGATCCATGCGGGTAACTTCTCCGGCGCGGTTGCGACCGGAGTTGCCTGTGCGGTTTGCAGCAGAAAGAGAACGACGGGCATTTTACGATTTGTCCTTGCGGAAGCGCACCTCGACGTCCCCGAAGGCGACCACATCGCCTTCGGCAATGGGATAAGCCTCGCCGTAGGACAGGCGGCGTCCGTTGATAAAAGTGCCGTTGGTTGAGCCGGTGTCCGCGACCATCAGTACATCTTCGTGGTTCATCATCAGGGTCGCGTGAATCTTGGACACACTGCCGTCGTTCAGATGAAGCTCGTTGTCGGTGCCGCGTCCCACGCTTCGGCGTTTCCCCCCGGGTTTGAAACTCAGCGGAACTTCGCGGCGCGTGCCCTGCATCGTAATCCTCGCGAAAATTGGAATGTCGGGAACGGCAACGGCCCCATGGGGAATATTTGCAGCGCCCACTTCTTTCGCGGCCCGGCGCGCCTCGTCCTCCTGCTTCAATTCTTCTTCGAACTCGCCGAAGCTAGGCTCAACGTTCACCCCGGACGTGAAGATATCGACCTCGGTTTCCATCCTCACCGGGGCGAGCGTCCGATAGCGATGGTCGTTAATATGATCGATGGCCGCAGCCAAAAGTTCATGTTCCAAATCCTGAATCAGTTCCGGTTCGGCCTCCGAGTGTTTGCCCCATTCAACCTTCAGCTTTAACAAATGCGGAGCGATGCGGCCCTTCGCGCCTTCATCACGCGTTCGCTGATCGATCATCAAGTTCATGCGTTTGATGAGGCGGCTGAGAGTAAGGCCACTCTTCGGATCGATGGTCCTACCCAGTTTTCGATCAAGGACTTCGCCGGCGCTCTCCAAAGCGCGGCGCAGCAAGCGCTCAGGCAAAGCCGCGGGGCGCGTTGTCGAACCAGGCAAATCAGGCTTGGCGTTTTCGTCAGCGCCGTCCTCACTCTTGCGGTGTGAATTGTCTGGCTCGGTCATAAACTTACAGTACGACTATGAACGCACACTAGTTCGCTCAAGCGGCGAATTCCGCGCCCTAAAGCGCGTAACGACAAAAACGCAGTCCCACCATGACTGCGTCAGGGAACACTACTTGCTCGGTACGGACGCTATTCTAACTGAAACGGAAGTTTGGTAATAGGGGGAAATGGATGGGTGAGGTCGAGCTTGGCTTGCGCCATGGCAATTAGCTACACTAGGTGAGAAAGTTCCCAGCTGAGGTAAAGTGGAAATGACTAATGAAGAACTCAACACGAGAATGGAATTCCTCCTTAACCAGCAAGCCCAATTCGCATCTGACTTAGCAGGGATTGAAGACGTAGTGGGTCGGCTTGCCAATGCGAGTCTGGGAAGATTTGATACTGTGGATGAAAGAATCTCTGCCTTAGTTGACTCGCAAACTGCATTAGTTGACTCTCAAATCAGATTGAGCGAAGCGCAGGCCCAGACCGATGAAAAGTTGAAGAACCTCATCGCGGTTGTCGATCGCTACTTTAGCGATCGTAACGGCGGCCCGCGTCCCTAACTCTTCGCGCGAAGTGGAAGCGAGCTATCGGTCACTGGGCCTCGTTGCCTTGCTGCTTCATAAAGAACAATCCCGGTCGCCACCGCGACATTCAAACTCTCAACGCTGGCCTGCATGTGGATTCTAACCGCGTCATCAGCGGCGGAGATTTCCTCGGGGGAAAGGCCGCTCGATTCGGGGCCGACGATCAGTGCTGACGGTTGGCGCCAATCGATATCGGTGAAGAGCTTTGGCGCTTCGGCATCGGCACAAACTGTGTGAATGTTTCTTTGCGAACACCAAGCCATGACTTCCATATAACTTGCGCCGGTCCATACGGGCAGCCGAAAGGCAGAACCCATCGCCCCGCGCAACGCCTTGGGAGAAAAAGGATCGGCCGTATCCGCCGTCGCGATCGCGCCCGTCACACCGGCCGCCTCAGCGGTCCGGAGAATAGCGCCCACATTAACCGGGTTGTTTATGAGGTGCATCACTATCAAAAGCGGCGACTCAGATTGCGCGGTCTTGAAAGACGCTTCATCCATTTGCGGCCGCTGCGCCAGAACGACGATTCCCTGTGGCGTTTTGGTATAAGAAATTGAGGCCAGGAGTTTTTCACTGACTGAAGCGGTCCGCTCAGCAACAGTTTCCAGCCTCTCGACTATCCCGGCAGCACTTGGCTTTCGCGCCAGCTCCTCAGAATAAATCACAGCGTCGATCGGGAGTTTTGAACGCAAGAGCTCTTCGCAAAGGCGCAGACCTTCAACAAAAATCTGTTCCGGAACCTTTCCGTCACGCACGGCACGAGCGTGGCGGAGTAGGGAATTGTCGCGACTATCGATCTTCATTAGCAATTTGGATTAGGCGAAGCCAGGGAACGATATCTCTGCCCAGATGGGCCAATGATCGGAAACATTCAGGGGGCGGGCCACGCCCCACTTATTTATCGTGAGACCACGGACAAAGATCCAATCGGCATGCAACTTAATTCCAGCGCCGCGCCACGTGGGCGTGCCGGTGGGAAATGGTGTGCTGTAACCCTGAGATTCCATGAAGCGGCGAATCTCGATGGCCTTCTCGCGAGAGAGAGTATTGAAGTCTCCCATAATCACGGCCGGTCCTTCACGTTCGCCAGCCTTTGCCAGCACCACCTGGAGTTGGTCGTGTTGTCCGTCGAGCGAAGCGTGCGGATCGATGTGCGCATTAAAGATTTGTAATCGCTGGCGACCAACCTCCACAGTCGCTCCCATCGCCAGGCGCGGCCGCCAGGCGCATTCCTTCCAGGGCAGATCGATACGAACGACCTCTGCCAGTGGCAAGCGACTGAGCAGCGCTATCCCCGTATCGCCGGTGTCGTAAATGGCAATTTGTTCCTCGAAATCCAGCCACCACTCACGCACTTTCGGGGGCACGCCGCGCGGAATCTCAGCGGGAGCATGCACCCATGCCATCCCTAGTTGTTCCGCCAGCTCGCGCGCCACGTGCTGTCCCCCGGCGCGACCAGTCTCTTTGTCGGCTTCCTGCAATGCTAAGATATCGGGTCGCGGCAGCAAGGTCCCTTCCGAAAATGCGCGGGCGGCAAGGTCGACGTTGCGAGCCACTGCGGCGGTGCGCGGACGAGGAAGATTGATGCCAAGCTTGCGGAAGATCCCGCTGGAGATCAGGCCGCGACCCACCGCATAACGGATGTTGTAGGTTGCCAGGACAATCGTGGCGTGGTCGCGATCGCTCGGGGCAGGAGGTTCGTTATTTCCGAATTCCAAGCGGTCCGATTCGGAGATTGATTGATCAACAGAAGACATCGCCCCCTATTTTGCTCAAAAGCATAGAGAATACAAACTGCCTGTCAGTACCGTCTGCGGTAGCGGGCGGTTGATCGAGCCTTAGCTAACACTTGAGACCAACGCACACCCGCCCGCTACCGCAGGCGGTTCTGACAGGGAGAACTATGCCCAATCCAATAATCGCCGTGGTCGATGACATGATCTTTATTTCGAAGATTCGCGCCGTGGCCGAAAGCCAGGGCGTGACGGTGCGTTTTCTCAGAGATAGAGATGCTCTGTTCGCCGTGGCCAGGGAAGCAACGCCGTCGCTGATCATTATCGATCTTCATTCCCAGAAGGTTGATCCAATGGAATTGGCGTCACTCTTGAAAGCGGATCCTGAGCTCAAGATGATTCAGTTGCTGGGCTTCTATTCACACGTCGAAACGGAGTTGCGAAACCAGGCCGAGGGTGCCGGGTTCGATCGCGTCATGGCTCGGTCCGCCTTCAGTGCAAACCTCGCGGAAATTCTCGCGCCGCTATGAAGTGAATCGTACCGTGCTCACGATCGCGATTTAGGTTGCGACCTTTGGGCCAACGTGTTACAAGGCAGGCAGGTCGTCCAAACAAGCCGCGAAGACCCTATGCCCTTTTCAGCAGAGCGCGAGGTTCCGCATGTCCGACAAACTTCAGTTTGTCGCTTGTCACCTGAAAAGGACAAACTGAAGTTTGTCGGACAGGTCGCAATTGTCATCCTAATCTTCGCCTGCTCCGCTTTTGCCCAATCGCATGGCCGCCTCTCCGGCGTCGTCACAAATGACTCGAGCGCCCCCGTTGCCGGCGCGACCATCGTTGCGCTGAATCAAGTCAACAGCAAAGAGACCAGGACCACTTCCGCTAAGGACGGTCGCTACTCTCTGCAATTAAGAGCTGGTGCGTACCGGGTTTTTGTGCGGGGCGCTTTCACCGCAAACTTTGACCGGAATAAAAACTTTGGCGAATTTGCGATCGTCCGTGGCGACTCGCTGGAGAACGTGATCGTCGTAGCCGGGAAAGAAACCACGCTGGATATTCCAGTTCTGGCTAAATCAACTGGTCAAACTGCGGCCCAAACGAAACCGATCGGTAATGAGGGGCAGCCAGCCACGGAGCGCCGCGAAACTCGTGATCGTTGGCGCATAGGATTTCCGGAATACGATCGCTATGGCGATCGCGGCGCGCGCGGCCGCGATATCCCGTTTCGCAAAGGACGTTGGTACGACCCTTACAACCAGAGCGTGCTGAAGGGTGATTACCCGATTCTTGGCGACAAGACGTTCATGGTGCTCTCAGCAGTGAGTTCGACCGCTCTTGAATTGCGGCGTGCGCCTACGCCGTCGGACGTCAGCAGCGTAGATCCAATCAGCGGCGAATTTTTCGGACAGCCCGAAGCCCTGGCTGCATCTGAAACGCTGCAATTCAGTTTCGAGTTATTTCACGGTGACACAACTTTCAAGCCGCGCGACTGGGCCATTAAAATCTCACCGACGTTCAGCATCCCGAATTATCTGAATGCGCGCGAAAATGGAGTGGTGAATATCGATGTGCGGCGCGGAACGACCCGCACTGATACTCATGTTTCGCTGGAAGAAGCGTTCGGCGAAGTAAAGCTTGCCGATCTCAGTGCCAATTATGATTTTGTTTCGCTGAGGGCCGGGATTCAGCCCTTCGTTTCGGACTTTCGCGGTTTCATCTATTCAGACAACAACCTCGGCGCGCGGTTTTTTGGCAGCCTGGCTAACAATCGCTATCAATACAATCTGGCTTTTTTTTCCCAACTCGAAAAGGACACGAATAGCGGGCTGAACCGGTTCGACTTGCGGCATCAAAATGTTTACATCGCCAACCTCTATCGGCAGGACTTCATGCGCAAGGGCTACACCATCCAGGCGAGCCTGCACTACAACGACGACCGCCGCAGCCGGAAATTCGATCGCAACGGTTTCCTGGTGCGCCCGGCTTTGATAGGCGATGTGCGGCCGCACGCGATCAAGGTTGGCTATCTGGGAATTAGTGGCGACGGCCACCTGGGGCGATTGAATTTGACGCATGCCTTCTATCACGCCTTCGGCAGTGACGACCGGAATCCGATTGCCGGACGGAGCGTGCGCGTGAGATCAAACATGGCCGCGCTCGAAGTTTCGGTGGATCGAGATTATTTGCGGTTTCGCGCCTCGGCGTTTTGGGCGCAGGGTGATCGGAACCCAACCGACAGCCGGGGTACTGGGTTCGACGCGATTTTCGACGATCCCAACTTTGCGGGTGGCCAGTTCTCGTTTTGGAACCGCCAGGGCATTCGTTTGACGCAAACGGGCGTGGGCCTGGTCCAACCCAACAGCATCCTGCCGTCACTGCGCAGCAGCAAGATAGAAGGCCAGGCAAACTTCGTCAATCCCGGCATCTTCATCTATAACGCCGGCATGGATGTGGAAGTCACACAGAGGCTGAAGGCAGCATTGAATGTAAATTACCTGCGCTTTCATCGCACGGAGTCGCTGGAGTACGTTCTGTTTCAAAATAACATTCGACACGACATCGGGTTTGATTACAGCCTCGGCGTCGCCTATCGTCCGTTTCTTGTTAACAATGTAACCTTGACCTTTGGGGCGGCTACGTTGCAGACGGGCAGGGGATTTCGCGACATCTACACCGACCGCTCGCGCAACTGTCCCGCCAACGTCAGCGATTTCTGCGAGCCCGACGTGATCAGCCCACGCAAACCACTGTATTCGTTGTTCGGGCAAATGAAGCTGGTGTTTTGAATCATGGCCCCCGATATCTGCTTTGCCAAGAGTAGCTGAAGGGCTTGGCTTTTTTTATGTTGTTTCTCCCTCTCCCATTTGGGGGGAGGGTCGGGGTGGGGGTGTGAGCGCGTCCCACAGATTCCCGCCGTATCCGTTCGGAGGAGCGGAAACCTGGTTCGGTGGTAAAACTCAATGATCCTTTCCGCTCCTCCGAACGGATAGAATTAATCATTGGATTCGCCGGTCAGGCCCTCTCCCCAACCCTCTTCCAGTGGGGGAGGGACAGGGATTGGGTGAGCGTTGTGGTCATCGTCTGAATAGCCTGCAATTGTCTTATGAATCCACGTAGCGGAACTCCAAAGCTCAGGTTCGCGATCATCTTCGCGCTGACAGTCGGCGTTGCGATCATAGTCTCGACCAGTGCTAGTTCCTCTTTTTTCGTCACTCCGAAAACAGTGTCCTCGGCGACCCAACCAGCGCCCGCTGCGATCCCCGAAGGCTGCCTCAGTTGCCATTCGAAGATCGAACCCATGCACAAGTATGGACCGACGGGCGCGCTTGATCAGTTGAAAGATGGCAAGGACGCGCAGGGATTGAGTTGCACCGCTTGTCACGGAGGTAATCCAGCAACCAAAATCAAAGACGAGGCCCATGTGCGTCCGCGTTTTCCGAAGCTCTGGCAGCGTGACGGGAAGGCAACCGGCGCCAATCCGGAACGTACGAATACGTTGTTGCTGCGGGAGAGCGCGGAGTTCGTGCGGTTCATTAACCCCGGCGACCTGCGCGTGGCCCGTACAGCGTGCGGCGGCGAATGTCATAAGGCCCAAACCTACGCTGTGTCTCGCAGCATGATGACGCATGGGGCGATGTTGTGGGGGGCGGCGCTCTACAACAACGGCGGCTATCCCCTAAAGGACACGCAGTTCGGTGAAAGCTACGGCGAAAATGGCGCGCCGCAGACGCTGATTCAGCAACCGCCGCCCTCGCCGGATGACAAACGAAGGAAGGGCTTTCTTACGTTCTTGGATCCCCTGCCGCGTTGGGAGATTTCGCAGCCGGGGAATGTCCTGCGGGTTTTCGAACGCGGGGGCAAAAGAAGGTTGGAGGTTGGTTTGCCGGACAAGGAAGAAGATCCAGGCAAGCCGGATAAAGGCTTGAGTGCGCGCGGACTGGGAACTAATCAACGCACCGATCCCGTTTACCTTGGCTTGCAAAAGACGCGACTGCTCGATCCCACGTTGAATTTTCTCGGCACCAACGATCATCCCGGAGATTACCGTTCCTCGGGGTGTACGGCTTGTCACGTTATTTACGCAAACGACCGCAACGCGCTTCATTCTGCCTCTTATGCAGGGGCGGGCAATCTTGGACGATCGCAAAGCGCCGATCCGAACATTCCCAAAGACGAGTCTGGTCATCCCGTGCGGCATCAGTTCACCTCACAAATCCCGACTTCGCAATGCATGGTCTGTCACATGCATCCCGGCGAGAACATGGTTGCCAGCTACCTGGGCCTAACCTGGTGGGACAACGAGACCGACGGCGACAAAATGTACTCGCCGGCACAGAAAACGCCGTCCGCTGATGAAGAGCAATTGAAATTGAATCGCAATCCGGAAGCAGCCAGCCTGCGCGGCCTTTGGTCCGATCCGAATTTTCTGGAGCAGAGCGGGACGCCGGGATTTAATGCGCAATTGAAGCGCACCCAGTTCGCCGACTTTCACGGGCACGGCTGGATGTTTCGCCAGGTTTTCAAACGGAATCGGAAGGGCGACTTGCTCGACGCAGACGATCAGATAGTCGCCGCTGACGATGCTGACCGATTCAAGAAGGCAGTGCACCTGAACGACATTCATCTGGAGAAAGGAATGCACTGCGTTGACTGTCACTTCCGGCAGGATGCGCACGGCAACGGCATTCTTTACAACGAGCCGCGCGCGGCAGTTGAGATCACCTGCATCGATTGTCACGGCTCAATCCGCCAACGCGCTACCCTGGTGACGTCAGGTTTTGCAGCCGGGGCAAACGCACTCGAGGGCAAACTCAATCAAGGCAAGGGACGGGAGTTGACGCGCATTCGCGTGCGCGACGAAAGTGGCAGCGCCATTCCGTTGTTTCAACGGGTCACGCGTGATCGAACAAAGAAGGACCAGAACGGACAAGACGTTGCGCTGAAGACGGGCGACATCATTCAAAACTCGATGGTTGAGCCGCGACGTTGGTGGCGGGTGAAGCAAACGATCGACACGATCACGCCCGGTTCACGCGATTACAGCGAGAAGTCGCGCTACGCGAAAACGATTCGCACGGATAACGCGACCTGGGGAGATGTTCCCGCCGACGAACGGCAGTTAGCGCATCAGGACGACAACATGAGTTGTTTCTCATGTCACTCATCATGGGTCACCGGGTGTTTTGGCTGTCACTTGTCGATGGCGGCGAACAGCAAAATGCCCAACCGGCACAATGAGGGCGGCGATTCTCGAAACTTCACTACTTACAACTTCCAGGTATTGCGCGATGACATTTTCATGTTAGGTCGTGACGGGACAACGACCGGAAACCGCGTCGCTCCGGTACGGTCGTCATCGGCAGTGCTGGTAAGTTCACAGAACCAGAATCGCGAATGGATTTACCATCAACAACAGACTACCTCCGCCGAGGGCTTTGCGGGCCAGGCTTTCAACTCGCACGTTCCGCATACGGTACGAGCGAAGGAAACGAAAGGCTGCACGGATTGTCACGTTTCGCGGAACAACGACAACAACGCCTGGATGGCGCAGCTGCTTTTGCAGGGCACCAACTTTGTCAACTTCATGGGCCACTATTGTTACGTGGCGACCGGAGATGCGCTGGAGGCCGTCGTTGTAACTGAGCACGACGAACCCCAGGCAGTGATTGGCAGTACGCTGCAGAAGCTGGCCTACCCGCGCGATTTTGCAGAATTCGAGAAAAAGGGCAGGGAACTGAAGACGGCCTACGAGCACAGCGGCAACCCGCGCGTCCTACAGGTACAAGTGCGCGGCGAATACGCCTACGTTGCCGCCGGCGAAGGTGGCTTGAGAGTTTATGACGTGGCCCAGATCGATCAGAAAGGATTTTCTGAGCGAATCACGACCGCACCCGTTTCGAAGTTTGGTCAGAAGCTCTATCTAAAAACAAAATACGCCGTGGCGGTCGCAGCGCCGACGACGCTGGCCGTTGATCCGGTGCGTTGGCGCCTGACGACTGACGGCAGGATGGTCTCTCCCGACGAAGCCAGGAAACCGGGAGTGCAACTGATCAACGAAGAGCAATCGATTCATCCGCTGTACTCTTACCTCTACGTTTTAGATAAATACGAAGGCCTGATCGTAGTGCCCGCCGCGACTCTGCTCGACGGCGATCCGTTGAACAATTATCTCCAGCGGGGAACCGATCCGGAGCTAAAGAAATACTGGGCATTTAACGAGAGTAGCGTCCTGGATGGCGCGAACAACATTACGATCGCGGGCACGCATGCCTACATCACGACAAAACAAGGGTTAGTGGTTATAAGTCTTGACGACCCTCTTCATCCGAAGGTCGTGCAGAAGATTGGCGCGCCGGCCCTGAAAAACCCGCGGGCAATCGCGATTCAGTTTCGTTACGGTTTCATAGTTGATGATGAAGGTCTGAAAGTCCTCGATGTTACCGACCCGGAAAAAGCTCATTTGACCGGCGCGCTTGTTTCACTGGCAGACGCGCGCGATGTTTATGTAGCGCGGACGTACGCCTACGTGGCGAACGGCAGGGAAGGGATTGCTATCGTGGACGTAGAGCGGCCGGAAAATCCGCGGCTGGATCAGACGTTCAACGCTGCGGGGAAGTTAAACGACACTTACCAGGTGAAGGTGGCGATGACGAATGCCAGCCTCTTTGCCTATGTTGCCGATGGGCGCAATGGATTGCGCGTCGTGCAACTTACCTCGCCGGAAACAATGCCGAACTATGCCGGGTTTAGTCCGCGCCCCGACCCGCGGCTGATCGCCAGCTTCAAAACGAAGGGCGAAGCACTGGCTATATCGAAACCGCTTGACCGGGACCGCGCCGCCGACGAGAGTGGAAACCAGATCGCAGTTTTCGGTAGACGGGGAGCGCGCCCTTTCAATGCTGAAGAACTGCAGCGCATGATGCGAACCGACAATGGGAAGGGCGGGCTCTTTACGGTGAGTGATACGCCGCCGACGCCACCGCGAGAGGCGGGCATGAATAACGTTGGGAGTTCGCAGGCTGAGCGGTCCGCTTCGGAAAGCATGATTGGCTATTTGCTTGTTGTGTCTATAGTCCTATGCGCAGGAATAGGATGCTTCGTTATTTTGTACGCACAGCGGCGCCCTTGGCCCAGGCGTCGCCGCCGGGTGGCAAGTCTATGAGAGACACAGCCAGCGCGGTTGCGGCTTGCCGCAGCACTGTGCGGAACGGCTCTGTCTTTCCGCGAAGGGTCATTCTATTTATCTGAGGCTGAGCCTCAGATTGGAGGCTCAGCCTCCAACCTGATCGTGCTTGCTCCGGAAGGCCAGAGGCTTTCCGCATCCTGCGGCGGCGAAGCCGTGTATCCCCCGTGCCGATCATATTAAGATGCAACCTCAGTTCACCATCGTTCGTGACGACCTGCTGCTAGACCCGCTAACCATCATCACCGATGGACTGCTGATCGGGAGGTTGAAGGCGTGTGAACTCCTACTGAACCATCCATCAGTGTCGCGCGTGCAGGCCGGCATCAAGGCGATCGAGGGCGAGTACTATATTTTCAATCTGAGGCCCGCCAATCCTCCGATTCTGAACGGGCGGGGGGTCGCGGAAAATGAGGCGCTGGCTTCCGGTGATGTCCTGGAAGTCGGGCCCTTCGCGGTCGAGGTGGATCGAACTGAGCAGGGATTACTGCTGCGCGTCACCTTGCGCATCGGTGTCACGGCTGTAGGCGCAGACCTGAGCAGCCCAAATATTCAAACAGAGACACTGGAACCGCTCACGCCCCCGGAAGGAGCAAAGAAAAAACGTGCACCTCGCCCCGCCCCTTTGCCGGGAACAAAGGCATTGGACATCTTTTGGGACAAACGCATTCGCGAAGCGGGAAAGATGGTGCGCCCTTCAGCTCTTTCTCCCCGGGGTCAGAAGCGTACTGGAAAAGCTGCCTTCAACTGGAGGCCCACGTCGGACCTGCGAAGAGAGTGGCCCGGGTCATTCTTCATCTGGGCAGGAATTATCGTGGCCGCTGGTTCAGCCGGGGCTGCATTTCTTTACGCGAATGCATTTTCGCCGGGGCCGGTATCGCAACCTCACTCCCGGGCCAGTTTGGTAATGGTCCCCGCGATAGCCAGGCAGCCGAACGCGAATTCGTGCACTGGTTGTCACTCGCTCAGAAAAACTGTCGAAGAAAACTGCGCCGCTTGTCATGTAGCAGCGGGCTTCACGGCCGATGTGATTAAGCCGCATCAAGACGCCGGTGTTGGATGTATTGCCTGCCATGCCGAACATCAAGGGGCCGCGTTCAAGCCATGTGACGCCGCGTTTCTCACTTGTACCGGATGCCATAACGATCTGAATAAGCAGACTTACAACGGTCGGACTGTCGGAAAGCCCCATGGCGGCACCTTCGGTTATCCGGTAGTCAACGCGGTGTGGAAGTGGAAAGGGATCGAGAGTGACGAGTGGCTCCGGAAACAAATTCCGGTAACGCGCTTGCCGGGCGACAACGATAATGCGTGGCGCAGCAAACAGTTTCATGCGCTGCATATGTATCGGGTGCGCGCGCCAGAGGGATTGCCGGGAAATGAAAAGCGCGAGATGTCATGCTCCAGTTGTCACAAATCTTTTGACCCCGTGGATCGGGAGACTCCGCGACAGACCTGCGCCCGCTGTCACAACGGCCAACTCGATTCCGCGACCGGCCGTGCCTTGGTGCCGGCGGACAAACCCAATTGCGTTTCCTGCCACGTGCAACACCGTAAGGACACGTGGCGCTGGAACACCGCGCTGATGAGTCTTTAGGGGCGGCACTCCGTGGCCGCCTCCTTCGTTGATTTTAAGACCGCATTACGAAGGGGGTGGCCACGGAGCGCCACCGCTACAAACTTAACTGATGGGTTTGTGGCAGGGCAGGCAATCGTTCGAGCCGGGGACTTTTCCCTTCAGTGCCGGACGTGCGGCGATGGCTTTGTCGTGACAAAGGTTGCAATTGACGTGATAAGCGATCTCATTGGTTAGTTTCGTAGCGGCTGGCTTGTCCGGATATTGAACCGCCGGAATCGTTCCGCTGTCGTCGCCGGCCTGCAGGTGACAAGCGCGACAAGTCTTCACCGCCTTCGAATCTGCGGCTTGTAAAATGGCTGCAGTCAGCACTACATCACGTTCGGAAGTTTTCAGCGGCGGCTTCAGTCCGGCCGCTGGTTGGTCCGTGTGGTGACACTCGATACAGGCGAGCACCGTCTTGCCGTCGGGGCTGTACATCTTGACCGAGTGGTTCTCGTGATTGAAACCTACGTCGCCGTACTTGTCCGACTGGCTGTCCTTGGACAGCACCACTGCCTTCGGCTGCGTCTTGCTCTCTTTCGGAATGTCCTGCGCGAAGGAGCTTGCCGGACTTCGCCAGACAATCATTAAGGCCATGCAAGCCAGCGCCGCGGTCAGAAGCAACAGTTTTCTCATTTAGTTACCTCGAACTAATTTCCAAACGAAGTTGGACTCGAAGTCAGATGGGGAGGGAGTCAACGCGCAGCAATCTTAAATAGCGCGAACGAACGTGTCAAACCTTTTCGATTCAGGCAATCTCCTTCTCTGAACAGTGACCTTCGTGTTGTTTGGTCAAGGGCGTGCGAGAATATACAATTCCCCGAAGTGGAAGACACTCTAAAGGTTATCAATCAAATGGTTGACGATAGTGTAATTCAGAATTACGCGATTGGCGGAGCCATGGCAGCTCTCTTCTATGTCGAGCCTGATACAACTCTGGATCTCGATATTTTCTGTGTACCCGGTGTCGAGGCCGGAAGCGGGCTGGATCTGCTTGTACCTCTTTACGACTATTTGAGGAAGAGAGGATATGTTCCGGAGGCCGAGATTATCAATATTGAGGGTCTACCGGTTCAGTTCTTGCCCGTGTTCAACCCGCTGAACGAAGAGGCGGTCGAAAGGTGCAACGTGATTCGCTACGGAGAAACGCCTGCCAGGGTCATGACTCCCGAGCATCTGGTAGCTATAATGTTGCAAACAGGAAGACCCAAAGATTATGCACGCCTAATCCGGTTTTTGGCTTCTGATTTGTTGAATACTGAAAGGCTTAACGATATTTTTTCTCGTCACAATTTGACGGGCGCTTGGGAAGAGTTCAAGCGGAGATTCGTTAAATGAAGAAATACCCTGACGTCTCAGAATTGCTTGCTTTGAAGGAAGCGCGTCGCAAGTCGCTGGCCAAACTTCCGCTGGAAGCGAAGATGGAAATCTCCAATCGTCTTCGCAAGATAGCCCGTGATGCCTCTATGAAAGTGTCCAAAGATAAAGGCCTGTCGCCAAAACCCGGCAAGAAGGCCGACCGTTGATTTGGGGAGCCCTCACTCACTGCCGGACTCTGGCCCGTTCGGAACGTCGTGCCTTCGTGACAGCGCTTGCAGTCCTTAAAAGCCAAATCACCGCCAAACGTCCGCCGTCCGTTATGGCACGTCATGCAACTCTGTCCGCGTCCCGAAGGGAAATGCTCAGCGGACTGCGGTGAACTGACCTGCCTCGAGTGGGGCGCTCCCGCCGTCAGTTTGTGACACTCCGCGCAATTCAATTTCTGCCGCGATCCGTGATCCGCATGACTGAAGCCGAGGCGGAAAGCGCGCGCGTTCGTGCTCGTGCGCGCAAACGGTCGGGCCTCGTGACACACACCACAGGAAGCAATCTCGTTGCCCTTTGCTGACCGGCTGGTCGGAGTGTGGCAAACGTAACACTGAGTGTGGGCCGCAATGCGCGCGGGAATTGATAGACCGGCGCCGCGACTCAGCGGCCGGCTGTGACACGCAACACAGCCATTCCCCGGACGGGCCGCCCCGCTCATGTGTTGGGCGTGATCGAATTTCACATTGAAGCTTTCTTTAAACGTCGCGGGGAAAGCCTTTAAAGGCGGCGGCGCGCTTTTCACATCGACGTGACAGATGGAGCACAACGGCGCCGAGGGAGTGACAAATTGCGCCAGGTGGCAACTAGTGCATGCAGAGTGGCCGGGAATCCTGGGCACGGTTGAATTATCGCCAGCTCGCTGATGGCAGGAGTTGCATCCAATAGAAGCGTGACGGGAGCTGTTATGTTTGAAGTTTGAGTAATCGAGATCCGGGCCTTGCAGAAATTCTGTGAGTGGCAAGAGCCCAACGCCGGCAACCGGCGCGCTCCTTGTTCCCATGACAAACGCAGAGTGGCCCACGTTGGCCACTGACGACGAGTGTGCCAAACCAATCAGGCAAACGAGGACTATTCCCATCATCCGAAGTGAAGTCATTTTACGTCGCTGGTTTCGTGTCTGATCATCATTAAATCTTCATTTCACATCGACGCGTTTTAGGGGTGGCCGTTCTGCCACCGTGTAATGACCTGCCGGAGGATCCCGTTTGCCCACGTTTGAGGCGTGGCAATAGATGCAGACGAAAGCCCGATCTTTATCGATTGCCGCCAGTTCCTTATTCAAGTCCTGCCTCAAACCGTCTTTGTTATGACACTCAGTACAGCTGGTGATTGGCACGTCGGGTAGCAGGCCCCTAAGCGATGCCGCCTTGGTAATGTTGATGTGACAGGTAGTGCATTCCGCGATGTGGTTCTTCTTTTCGCCGCCACCTTCATGACTGAACTTGATCGAAATCCGAGTTGACGCTGTCTGCGGCAAATCAGGCGTGCTCGCCTGCTTGTGGCAACCTGCGCAGTTGTCCTTTACCGGCTCCTGGTTTTTCCAATGACAATTAAAGCAGGCGTCATGTTTTTCCGGGACACCCTTGAACGATTCGGCCGCCGGTATGAAGCCGTCCACCCATCCGGAGGGCGGCGGTGCAATTGTTTGGTTGTTCGGCCGATGGCAGATCGTGCAGTTGTTGTAGGCCGGAGTGTCAGCGGCCGCATGCGCGCTTTTCATTAACGACGAGCGCACTTGGGCGCCAGGGGCCGGGCGACTTCGTAGCGATGCAATCACATCCTGATGCTTATCATGAGGGAACTCGATATCGAACTGCGCGCGCCGGTCGTGATTGGGAAAAGCGAGTCGCGCGTCGTGACGCGGCGACACTTTTGTATGGCAGACAGTACAAATCGCGGGCTGCGCACCCTTAAAGAATTGCGGGCGATGGCAACGGACGCAAGCGTCATGATCCGGGTAGTCGGCTACATCCGGAAAGGCGCGGGCCTTGCGCCAGTTCGCCGTAGGCGTCGTGTGGCAGGTCTTGCAGTTTTCCTGATGGCCTTTAGTGGAATGGGAGAAGCGTGAGTAGTTGATTGCCTGTGGGCGTCGGATTGCCGCCGGTCTGGGTGTTTTTCGCTTCTGGCCCGCGACGCTGTTACCCGTTGATTGGGCCAGAACCAGCAGCAGCATTGCCGGCGCCATTGCAACCAATCTCAAGCCGTAGAATTTCATAAAGAGGCAGCGAACAATGCTGGAAGCGATTTCTAATCCAAGCTCTTTACTGGGACCGCAAGCGTCCCGCCCGCCGACGCGCCGCCAGGCGCGAGGTTTCCAGTTTGAGACGGTATCTACGCCAAATGCTCTTTCGCGCTATGCGCTCATTGCGGGCGGGACGCCCGCGGTCCCAGTGAAGAGCTGGAACAATTTCTGAACTTGCTGCTTTCAGCGAGAAGTCGGGCTACCCGCCGCCGCCGGACAAGCGGGCAGTGGTTTTTCTATCGCCATACATCTGACGTTCTTCTCTTTGTTCGCGGGGTTCGAAATTAGAAACGGCTTTTCCGTCGCCAGATCGCCGGGCTTTACAGTGACTTCGCAATTCCAAAGAACGGCACGATTGCCGATCTCGCTCGGCAGCAGGTTGGAAATCAGATAAGTGCCAGGCTCCAGGCCGGTGAAATAGGCGGTGCCGTTCTGATCAGTCATCACCGAAATCACTTTTGCTCCGGACGCGGCTTCGGTCTGCTTGAGCAGCGCTTGCAGATCCTGTTGCTGACGCTTGTAGAACCCACTCCGCACTTCGTCGCGCAGGTTTACTGCCAGCCATTTGCGGGCCAACTCGGGACTGCCGAATTCCTTTTCGCCGGCGGCGACCGCCTGCTGAAACTCGGGGACTGCATTGGGGCCTTCCAAATCGCCCGCCGCGACTTCACGACAGTAGATCGATTCACAATCGCCCTGTGTCAGCCAGGCAATCAGCATGGGACTGGCGCCGATCCCGCGATAGAAACAGTCACGCGAAACTACAGGTCGTTGCTCGATGCTTTGGACCAATGCTTTATTTTCGGCCAATGAACCCTTGATAAGGAAGAATCGTTTGCGGCCCAGGCCGACGGGCCGTTTGCTGGTTTCGTCCAATTTTACCCTGACCCTCAATCTGACGACACCGCGCGGAGCGGCGGGGGTGCTGGTTTGCGTTTGCCCCGCGGCGGCTAACGCCAGCGACAGCAGAAGCGCGCATGACAGACCGCAGGTCAGTTTTTGGGAGGTCGAATAGTGTCGCGGCGAACCCATCATTGTTGAATCTCATTAGCAATGCGCTGCAGTGCCTTAGGCTAAGTCACAGATTCGGACTGCGGGGAAACTTCACAAACGGCAAACGGACCTTGCGCACAAAAATCTGGTCTGATCGATTTGCCACCGGGGGCGAGTAGCCGTTAGCACCCGCGGCGGCAATGAGGTCGTCCTGGTCTACGCCATCTCCGCTGATGCCGATAGCGCCGACCAGCACGCCATTTTTGTAGAGCGGAATGCTTCCCGGAAATATCTGAATCCCGTTGGGCAGATTCGGAATATCTGAACAAGGCGCGGCGCCGCCCGCCAAAATATGTGCCTTGATCAAGTCAAGTTGCAGGCCGACATTGAATGGACTCCACTCGTTTAGTTCAGTGCTAAAGGGACCCGCTGCCGTGTTATCAATCCCATCGGGAAAGAAAGGGCGATGCAGAAATCCGATGGCGCGGTCACTGAAGGCCACGGTCCCATTTAACGCCAGGCCATCCGCCGCGGCACGATCCGCATAGGCCGCAAAACCCGCGCCGCGTAGCAGGGCCCCCGCATCTGTTCGGGAAAAGAAGGCCGCCGTGCGCGCCTTTTGTACTGACACGTCAAACCCAAATACTGGAGCGTCGGAGGTGCGAAACAGCCCGAGCACATTTCCGGCTACATCCACGACAGCAATTGAAACGCGGGCACTACTACCGAGCGGCTGGCGAATAGCTGCGCGAGTACCGTTTGCCTGCTGTACCGCGCGGGTGATGATAGTTTGCACGTCACCGGTGGTGAGAGCGTTCCCGCCCGCCGGCAGGACGCTGCCAACGAAGGGGAAGAAGCGCGGATCAACTTCACCACTGATCCCGCCGAGCATCGCCGGAACAAAAGTGGAAGCCGGCGGCGCACCTGGCCCAAAGAGGATAAAAGCGGACCCGGGCAAACTGGCGAAGGGAATTAACGAGGCACTAGGGGCAGAGTTCACGTTGCTATACGGCAAGCGAATGCCGTCAACCAGAATGTTATCAGCGCGAATCGACGCCGGCGCTTCAAAACCCCGTACGGCTGCCACGGCAATCGTTTCCTCGAAGGGCTGATCAAAGTCTGCGGGATCGCGATCCACTGTGTACAGGCCATCTCCTTCGATGCCGACACCGCCGACAGCTACACCGTCTTTGTAAATGGGGAGACCGCCAGGATCGCCGGAGAGCCCTATGGGCAAGCCCCGCTTAATGTCACTGCAAGGCAAGGACGAAAATTGAACGCCGTAAAGCGGCCCGGCGGCCCGAAAGCTTATGCCCGGTGGAAAGTGTTCCTGAATAATGAAGCCCGCCGTGCGCGTGCTAAACGCGTTGCCGCCGGTGCTGAATAATGCGGCGGTGCCGGCCTTCGAAGTCGCTGCCAGAGAAACCGGGACGACGGTGTTTTCCAAGCCGTGCCCTGCAGTTCCGACGCTGTGCACTGTTGTAGTTAAAGCTCCTCCGGTCATTCCAAAAAACCCGAGAATGTTGGCCTCGCGGTCAGTAACAATGACTGTCACCAGCCGGTTCATCTGCACGGCGGTTGAAACGGCCTGCGCGATGATTGTGCGCACGTCATCCGGGGTCAATGTGGTTGCCGCGGCCGTGCTGTTTGGGACCGCCGATCCCGGTGTCGGCACAGCGTCCTGGTCGTCTGGCGGCCCATCGCCCACGTGACCAATGCCGACGCGCACTCGATTGCTGGCAACCCCTCGATAAGTGATCCGCACCAGCACGTCGCCGACATCTCCAAGTTCGTCATTCAAGCGCAGGGTGATGGAGGTGGCCCATGGTTGGTCCGGAACTTTGCCGACGTACTCCACGGTCAGGGGATAGATGTGATGGTTTCCGTCTTCAGCGTTCGCCTGGATCGCACTGAAGCTCTCGCCGGCGGCCAGCGACAGGTTCATCGCAAAGAGAAGGACGCGGGTTCGATTGTCAGGGCCGAAGCTGATTACCGCTTGCGGAGCAAAGGGCTCATGCTGTTGGGTTACGGATTCGAGGGCTATGGCGCGTGTGGACGTCGTCTCACTAATCAGGATTGGTTTTTGGTTTTCCTGAGCGTGGACGTTGTGAGCGGGACCGAAACGGGAAAAACTGCTGGCCAGCAAAATCAGCAGCACAGCCAGCGGGGCCGTGATTCTGATGACAGTTAATGTGCGCCTGGCAATCATATTGGCCCGTCGGAGTCTCGGCCTTTTGTACTCCGAAACAGAGGGCGGGTCAATGAATGTGCATATCTGCCCCTGCAGGCGTTTAGAGTTCAAACTTCAGTTTGCTCCGGTTGGAAAGCGCAGGAAGGGGAGAAGACGCAAGCTAAAGCTTGAACTCTAAACACCTGGGGAACGAGTTGTGTTTGGATTAGCCGACTGGCAAAGGTGCTATCACTTCATGAATAGCGCGCACCTCTTCGACGAGGCGCTGATACTGATCGAGAGTTAGAGCCTGGGCTCCATCGGACAACGCCCGATCGGGATGATCGTGCACTTCCACAATCAAGCCGTCGGCGCCGACGGCGACTCCCGCCCGGGCCAGCGGCGTGACCATATAATTCTTGCCAGTGCCGTGCGAAGGATCGACCAAAACTGGGAGGTGCGAAATGCGCCGCACCGCCGGAATAGCCGCCAGATCCATCGTGTTGCGCGTATGTTGCGCGAAAGTTCGCACGCCGCGCTCGCACAAAATCACCTGGTAGTTTCCTTCGGCCATGATGTATTCCGCGGCCAGCAACCACTCATCGAGAGTAGCCGAAAGACCTCGCTTTAAGAGCACGGGAAGCTTTGCCCGCCCGGCGCGTTTCAGCAGGGAAAAGTTTTGCATGCTGCGCGCGCCAATCTGAATGACGTCAGCGTAGCGTTCCACCAGGTCAACGCTGGATTCATCGATGGCTTCGGTGACGATCTTCAAACCATAGGCCTCGCGAACCTCGGCCATGATCTTTAAACCTTCTTCACCCAGGCCCTGAAACGCATAAGGTGAAGTGCGCGGCTTGAAGGCGCCGCCGCGGAAGAATCGAGCGCCGCTGCGCTTGACCGCCTCGGCGATGGCAAAAGCCTGTTCCCGGCTCTCGATCGCGCAGGGGCCGGCGATGATCGCCAGCTCGTCGTCCCCGATCAGTGCATCGCCAACGCGGACGATTGTTTTCTCCGGACGGAGATCGAGGGTGATCAATTTGTAAGGTTTGCTGACGCGAATTGCTTCCGCAACGCCCGGCAGGTTTTCAAACCTCGTCGTATCAACCGACCCCTGATTGCCCGTGATGCCGATCGCGGTGCGGGTCGCCCCGGGCATCGGATGCGGCTTAAAACCTAATTCGGTGATGGCCTCCACGACCGCAGCAATCTGCGCGTCGGTGGCGTCGGCTTTCATTACGATAAGCATAGTTTAGATAGAAGCCGCAAAATCCCAATCGTGATTCGCTGTTCTAGATTTTTCGATAGACTTCTCGTCGATGTCGAACATAGTGAATTGTCACGCGCTTGATATTGCGCTCAACTCCGTAAACGATTCGGTAGTCCCCGACACGAAAGCGATAGAGTCCTTCGCCACCTTCCAATTTGACGCTTTTGTGCGGAAAAGGGTCGACTCCCAATTTCGATCACTTCCATTATCCGCGCAACTGCCGGTTTCGGTAACGACCGCAGATCTTTCAACTGATGGCTTTGGGACGACTCTATAGCAGGCCATCTTTTTCAGCCGGCGCTTCAGTTCTTCGAGACTAATTGACTCCTCGTTTCGCCGTTCAGCGACCATTGCCAGATCGTGAAGATCCTCCAGTAGTTTTTCATACTGCCTCAAAGACAGGAGCACGCCCGTCTTGCGTCCTTTTGAATCCACCACATATTGCTCTTGAGTGACCATATCATCAGACCTCAACGGATCATCTTCCCCGCTATTGTAGGACAGACGCTCTTGTCTGTCATTTTCGGCAGAACCGGACTAGGTGGATGCTTGTTCTACATTCTTTCCGGCACTGATATTCCCAACGTGGCGAGCGCCGATGTCAATTGGGTGCGCGCCAGATCGGCAATGGCGATCAGCATGGCTCGCTTCGTCTCGTCTTCTTCAGCAATTATGCGGTGCCGGTGGTAGAAAAGGTTGAAAGCTCGCGCCAGGGTGAAAGTGTATTTGGCTAAAACCGCCGGCTCAGCCGCCGCCGTTGCCTGGGCGATTACCTCATCCAAGCGCGCGGACAACATAACCAGCGACCAGAGCTCGTTGCCACCGTCGTGATCGAAAATGTAACCCAAACGCTCTTTGATTTGCTGATCCGTCGTGCTCTTTTGAATCAGCCCAGCTGCGGCAGCTTCGACCTGCAAATCCAGTTTCCGAAAGATGGAATTCGCGCGCACGGCTGCGTACTGGCAGTACGGACCAGTTTCTCCTTCAAAGGCCAACGCCTCTTTAAAGTCGAAAGCAATCACGGAATTGCGCGTGAACTTGAGCAGGAAATAACGAAGCGCGCCCACCGCAATCTCGTGCGCTGTATCCTGCATCTCTTCATCGGAAAGGGTCGGGTGGCGCACCTCGACTTCGCGCAGCGCATCAGCTTCCAGCCGATCGATCAAATCGTCAGCCTTCACGCCCAGTCCTTTCCGCCCGCTCATTTCGATGTAGGGGCGGCCGCGATCTTCCTCACTTAACTCCAAACCCAGTTCTTCGCATGCGGCAGGCGACAACGCCACCATTTCATAAGCGAGGTGCACACTGGCGCCTTCGCCGGCTTCGGGAACCAGGGCTGCGACTCCGCGCCGGACAATTTCCTGCGGATAGGATTGCCGGGAATCGATTACGTTATAGACCACCGCGCCGCCGCCAAAGTGGGGCCGTACGCTTTCCGGTCCGGTGAAACTTTGATCGGTCGTGGTCACCCAAACGCTATGCCCGCTGGAATACACACGAAAAGGCTTATAGAAGAAATCCAGCCCGAGGTGGCCCAGTTTCCAAAGTTGATAGGCAATGTCCTTGCCCGTGTAAGTCACCGTGCCGTTCGAACGCACGATGATCTTGTCCGCTTCGTGTTCATCGGTGCCGGTGTGCGACTCAAATGGCATCACCCAGCAGCCCTGGTTGCGACCTTCGGTTTGCAGACGGATCGTGCCCGTGTCTTTCATTAGCTGGAAAGCCCGGTCCCAGAACTTCAGATGCAGGATTTCCGATTCGCGGG
>JAWVFI010000115.1:0-9620 GCA_033856235.1 Blastocatellia bacterium
TGCAAGTCACAGGCGGCAGCAACCTGGCCGCTTCACAGAAGGCCCTGGCCGATGCCTTTGTACAGCGGGCAGAGTTCACCACCAGATATCCCCTCAGCCTGAGCACCGGAGCGCAGTTTGTGGATGCGGTACTGGCGACGATCAACACGGCGGATGGCGCGGTGTTCTCAGCGGCTGACCGCACGGCGCTGATCACGCACTTCAACAACGGCGGGCGCGGCCTGGTGATGTTCCACCTGGCGAATGACTACTGGAACGGCTGCAACCGTCTGCCGGGCAGTCCGGCGGCCCCGTGTGTGCCGGCCGGCTACGGCGCGGCGGTGGACAACCGCGCTTTCATCGACGCGGAGTACAACCGTTCGTTTGTCTATTCCCAGTACTCCGGCTACCTGCGCAGAGACGGCGACATTGACGGGTTTATCTTCTGGCTGAACCAGGTGAGTGCGGCGCCGCCACGGAACGTGGCCAAGCAGCATGCCATGGTCTGTTCGTTTATTACCTCGGCGGAGTACCAGTTGCGCTTCGGCAGCAAGACGCCCCGCACCAACGCCGAGTGCACTCCGTAAATCGTAGGACAGGCAGGAATGCCTCCTACTACGTACTCTTAGACTTTCAGGCTGTCGGACTTGAATGTGCCTTTTGATACCAAGCGACAGCAGGCCTTAGAAATGTTTGGTCGAAGGAGGCGTTTTACCCTTTCCCTTTCGACCGCGACCCTCGTCAGTGCCCTTGAGCGACGAGAGCGGCCAAAGCCTATGCTCGACTTCCGCGAGACCGGCATCGATCACGGCTTTCACAACTTCTTCAGCCGACTTGTAGCACGGCGCTGCCTCATCCAGCGGCACATGCCCATCGGTGTTCACCAGAATTCCGGCGGCTGCGTATTCGTCGTCCATTACGCTTTGGGAAAAGCGGCGCCGCGCTTCGTTGCGCGAAAGCCGGCGGCCGGCGCCGTGGTTAACCGAGTACCCGCTTTTTACCGCGCCCGGCAACGGCCGCAGGATGTAACTAAAATCTTTGTTGCTTCCGGGAATCAACACCGGGTGACCTGTGCCCTGCCACTTGGTATCGCGCAAGGCGTGATGGCCGGCGGGAAAAGCCCGCGTCGCACCCTTGCGGTGCACCCACACATCACCGAAATCCGGATGCTGCTCCTGCTGGACCAGGTTGTGGCTGATTTCATAAATCAGTTCCAGTTCCTGCCCGAACACTTCGCGAAAGGCTTCGGCGACCTGCTCGAAAATAATTAGCCGGTTGAGAATAGCGTAATTGCCGCCGGCCGCGACCGCGTTCAGATAATCACGATAGTGTTTTGCATCAGGCGTAAAGTAACCAAGATCGATATCGCGAATCTCTTCGGGCCGTTCGGTGCGCGCCAGCTCAAAATAATTTGTCGCCAATCCATGCCCAAAACCGCGACTGCCGGTATGCACCTGCAGAAAGAGCGTGCCGCTCATTTCCGATCGCTGTAATTCGATGAAGTGATTACCGCCACCCAGGCTGCCCAACTGGTCGCGCCCGCGTTCGGGGCGGCCTTTGCCTCCCCAGGGAATTTGCCATTCGTCAGCGACGGGAATGCGATGCCGCTCCGCGTGGCTGCGGTCGAAAGTGGCGCCGTACTTTTCCACATAATACTCAGCGCCGCCGCGCACCAGTTCGTTGAACTCGCTTTCAGAAAGTTTACCCAGCCGGTGGCTTTTGCCGCCCGCACCCATTGAGACGCGCTGCATGACCGCCCGGTTAAACTGCAGCCGCTTGTCCGCCGTCGCGCGGTCGGCGTTCACCTCAGAGCGGGCGCTCATCATGCCGCAGCCGATGTCGTAACCAACCGGCCCCATGGCCACCGCGCCCTCTGCCACATCAGTAATCAGGACACACCCGACCGGCACTCCGTATCCGTAATGGACGTCGGGCGTGATCACAACCATGCGCACTCCGGGAAAGCTGGTGGCATTTATGATCTGCCGGTAGAGAATATCTTCCGCACTTTCTAACAGGCTGGAAGTCAGGAACATGCGCACTGGCACAGGACCGGTGTCGGCCGTCTGCAGATTGTAAAACCCGTCCGGCTCCCAACGCGCCAGCTGCTTCCAACGGCCCGCATCGGCAAGGGTGGTCGTGGAGTTGAATGCGCCTGCGTATTTTGGATTTGCTGGTTTAGTCATTTTCTGATATCCGCGCGAGGATTTCGCCCGCTATCTGATCTGCATCCGCTTCGCCGATTACTATTCTGAGGTCTGCGAGCTCGTAGGCGGCGCGCCGGCGCTCATAAAGCTCTCGCGCTGCCATCTGGTTTGGGGCGAGTGGACGATCACTATCGCCATTGCCAGCGATTCTTTTCCAGCAGAGCTCAAACGAGGCGTCCAACCAAACACTCAGACAGTGGTGCTGCGCAAGCAAGTTTCGGTTTTCCTCAATGGTCCAGGTGCCGCCGCCCAACGCGATCACCTGCGCTTCAATATTGTCGAGAACTCGGCGAAGAGTACGCGATTCAACATCCCGAAATTCGTCTTCGCCGTATTGTTGAATAATCTCTGCAGGCGAACTCCCGCTACGTTCAATGATAAAGGAATCAAGGTCGATCATCGAGGAGCGCATCCGCAGCGCAAGCGCACCGGCAACAGTCGTCTTGCCAGCACCCATGAACCCAACCAGGACAATGCGCCGCATTGGACTCCTCAACACTAGTGCTCGGTAATCCCTGCCAACAAGGCGAAGAATTCCGGAAAGGACACATTAACGCAATCGGAGTCCGCAATTTCCGAATCACTTTCGGCGATCAAAGCGGCTACGGTAAACGCCATAGCGATGCGGTGGTCGCCTCGCGGTTCGATCGTTGCGCCGCGCAGCCGGACCGGTCCATTAACCGCAAGTCCGTCCGGGTATTCTTCCACCTCCGCTCCCATGGAGCGCAAATTGTGCACCGTCGCCGCGATCCGGTCGGTTTCCTTCACGCGCAACTCCGCGGCTTCGCGAATTTCCAAACCCCCCTCGATTTGCGTTGCCAATACGGCCAGCAACGGGAGCTCATCGATCAGCTCCGGGATCAGGGAACCGCTTAGTGCGGCCCGCTCCGTGCGATCTGCTGCCGGCGATTCCATTCCGCCGCGCACCCGAACTAACCCTACGACTTCGTTACATTCGTTGCGCACGTTCTCAATGTCGATCTGTGCCCCTAGCGATTGCAGCACGGAAAGGAATTTCGTACGCGTCGTGTTCAGCCCCACATCCTCCAGCACTAAGTCCGAGCCCGTCAACAGTGTCGCCGCCGCAATGAAGCACGCCGCTGACGAGATATCGCCGGGGATCGAAATGTCCCGGGCCGGGAAGGAGGCGGGGCCTTCGATGGCAATCGTGGTCTCAGACGAATCAGTCGACCTGACGATCTCGAGGGGGACGCCGAACCACTGCAGCATTCGTTCGGTATGATCCCGCGTCGCAGTGGGTTCTATTACCCGCGTTCGCCCGGCCGCCTGAAGCGCCGCCAATAAAATAGACGACTTCACTTGAGCACTGGCGACGGGCAAACGATAAGAGATCGGGGACAGTGATTGAGTGCCGTCGATGGTCAGTGGCGGACACCCGTTTTGCGATTCAAAGCGCGCGCCCATCAATTCCAATGGTTCAATGATCCGGCGCATGGGACGGGCCCGCAGAGATTCGTCCCCGGTAAGGGTGGCCGCGAAAGCCTGTCCGGCCAACACGCCCGCCAGCATGCGCATTGTCGATCCGCTATTGCCGCAATCCAGCAGCGTTGCGGGAGCACTAAAACCCCCGACGGTCTGGACCTGCAGATCCGGGCCGATGCGAGTTATGCCGGCGCCAAGCTGCTGCAGACAGGAAACCGTAGCCAAACAGTCCTGACTGAAAGCATAATTTCGCAAACGCGAAGAGCCCCCAGCCAGAGCTGCAATCATGGCCGCGCGATGCGAGATTGACTTGTCTCCGGGCATTCGCAGCCGCCCGCTAAGGCGTTTTGTCGGCGTAATTCTCACACTTTGAATCTTACCTTCTGGGCAGGTCAGAAACGAAACACAATAGCCATAAACTCAATTGGCTGGCCTTCTTGACACACGGGCGGCCAGCGTGTTACACCCTGCATCCTCCGGTTTGCTTAGAGATTAGCCAGGCGCTGTCGGACCGTTTCCGTGTAAAGGCATGCCTTCCGTGACTGCAGAGACGACTCGACTCCTTTTGCCTAGCCGCATCGAATCCGTCGAACAGGCCGCCGCCGCCGCCGCGGAGATCGCCGAACGCTCAGGGCTTGGTCCGGACGCCGCGTATGGCGTGGACATGGCTTTGCGCGAAGCAGTCGGAAACGCTGTGGTGCATGGAAACAAGAAGGACGAGAGCAAAGAGGTTACAGTTGTTTTCACCAGCTCGCCGGGTGTCCTGGAAATAGAGATCAGCGACCAGGGACAGGGCTTTGATCCGGAGAGCGTTCCGGATCCGACCGCGGGTGAAAACGTCATGAAAACTTCCGGACGCGGCATCTTTTTCATGCGAACGTTTATGGATGAAGTTAGCTGGACCAGGACGCCTGCGGGCGGCACCAAGGTGCGCCTGGTAAAACATTCCTGATTTGGACTTGAGAATTTCTTAAGGAGAGTCGTAAAAATGGCAGAACTCAACATGAAGGAGCGCCAGGCTGGCGACGTGACCGTGCTGGATATGGATGGCAAGATCACGATCGGCGACGGCAGCGTGGCCCTACGGAGCGCTATCAAGCGTCTGCTGGAAGAAGGGAAAAAGAAAGTGCTGCTGAACCTGGCGGGCGTCGGCTACATCGATTCCAGCGGTATCGGCGAGTTGGTTTCCAGCTACACCTCGATCAACAACGCCGGGGGCCAGCTGAAACTTCTGCGGCTGACGCAAAAACTCCAGGACTTGTTAACAATCACCAAACTTCTAACGGTTTTTGACGTTTACGATAGTGAAGCGGACGCGTTGACTTCATATAAGTAGATGCAACAACGCGGGTAGCAGCGCTGCAAATTAACCGCGTAATTTCAGAACGCAATCGCAGCAATTCCAAGCTAGTGATTCCAGGAGGTTTCTGCCATGGCTGAACTTGATATTAAGGAACGACAGGCCGGAGATGTCACCGTCCTCGACATGAGTGGCTCGATCCGAATGGGCGAAGGCAGTGGCGTCCTGCGTAGCGCGATCCGGAACCTGGTCAGCGGGGGCAAGAAGAAGATCCTGTTGAACCTGGGCGACGTTCGTTACATTGATTCCAGCGGCATCGGTGAACTGATTGCCAACTACACGACTGTCAGCAAAGACGACGGCCAGATGAAGTTGCTCAACCTCACCGGCAAAGTAAAAGATCTTCTGGTGATCACAAAACTGTTGACTGTCTTTGACGTTTACGAAACAGAAGACGAGGCCCTCAGCAGCTATAAGTAGATTTGGAAGTTTCAGGTTTCGAGTTTCGAGTTTTGAGTTACTGGCCGCGCTGCAACTCGAAACTCGTAACTAGTAACTCGAAACTTTTTCATGGTCTCCGCCGCTTTACGCCGTCTGCTCGCGATCGATGATCCGCCCGAGCGGACGGCGCTTGCTTTTAGTATTGGCGTCTTCATTACCTTCTCGCCCTTCATCGGCCTGCATACGATCATCGCCACCATCCTGGCCTTCCTGTTCCGTCTGAATAAGATAGCGATCTACACCGGCACCTACATCAATAACCCGCTTACCTTAGTGCCCATAATCGTTGTGTCTTACGGTCTAGGAGCATTGATCCTGGGCCGCTCGCCGCAGATTCCGCCGGAGGGGATGGAACTGCTCCAGAACCCGCATCCGCTGACGGGCAGCTACTATCGCCAGTTGTTCACCAGCAGTTGGTATCTGGTCGAACCTTTCGCGATCGGGGGCGCCTTGCTATCCGTGGTTTGTTCGCTTGTCTCGTATCCATTAACATTGCGCTGGTTGCGCGAACATCGGCGGAAGAAGGCGGAAAAGAGGAAGCTCGCCGGGGAATCCGCTGGTTTGGATGACTAGTCCCGAATTGAGAAGCATCTGCCGGGCGGCGCTCCGCATCTGTAAGAGTCTGGCTCTAAATAATCGTCATCAATTAATCGTCATATGAAAAAATCGTTCCTGCTCGTTTTCATCATTCTGACTATCGGTAGCGCCGCGCTGGCACAGAACAAAGCCGCCATACCCGGTGCGAAGCCGATGCCCAGCCCCGCAGTCCAGGCGCGCAATTCGGAAAGCCTGGATCTCGCGGAGTATGGCGTTTCTTTTCAACCCGATCCGCGTTTGATCGTAGTCATGGCCGCCCTCGATGCCGCTGGATTCGATCCGACTCCCACAGGACGTGAGCCGTCTTTCTTCCGCACACAAATCAGAAAAGATCTCGCCAGACTTGATCCGGGACTGCGCCAGCGCCTGCGCACTTTTTACGCACGCACCAAACTGCTCGCCCCGGCAACGCCCGCGGATGAAGCCGCCCGTTACGTTTCGCTCGCTTACACGCTTGGCCCGGCGCCGGAATTTACTTCGCCGGAACGCTCTGACGATCTGCCTGGCGCGGTGCTGGAAGTTTTGGACTTTGCCTCGCTGGTGCGCGAGTTCTATCGCAAATCAGGAATAGACGAACGCCTTGCTTCTTATATGCGAGCTTATCAGGCGGAGGGCGATCGGCTGCGGCAACCGACCGGCGAAATGGTAAACACCGTGCTCTCTTATCTGCACATGCGTCCAGCCCTCACCGTCACGGAGCGGGTGCCGGTGAAAAGTCCGGGGAAAAAGAAGGACAAAACGGAGACCTACAGCATTCGCGAACACGAGCGGCACTTCTACGTTGTTCCGGATTTGCTGGCGGCGCCGGGGGCCATCAACTTTCGCATCATCGTCGATGACTACTACACGATCGTTCCGGAAGGAACTAATCCGGAAGCATCGGAAATGCGCCGGGCTTATGCCCAATATGTTATTGACCCCGTCGTGCGGCGATATAACCGTGAGATCGCAGCTCGGCGCGAACAGATAAAGCTGCTGTTGAACGAGCGCGCCAAAGCCGGCGGTACCGTGTCGCCAGACGTGTTTCTCACAGTCGCGCGCTCCCTCGTCGCGGCGGCGGATGCGCGACTGGAAGAGCGAATGCGCCTTGACGCTTTGCAGGACAATATTCGCCGGCGCCTGGCCGTTGCTAAGGATGAAGCCGCCCGCGCGCGCATCACTCAGGAGTCACAGGCCGCACGAGTGGCGATTGCGGATGAGACAGTGGCCGACCTGGCCGGCGATTACGAAAAAGGTGCAGTGCTGGCTTTTTTCTTTGCCGGCCAGTTGCGTGATCTGGAGTCCGCCGGGTTCGGCTTCAGCGACTTCTTTGCCGACATGATCGCGTCCTTCGATCCGGCCCGAGAAGCCCGGCGTCCGGCTGATTACGCAGCCGCAGTTACGCGCGCGGCAGCAGCACGCAAAGCGCATCCACGCTACACACAATGGATGACGAATCCGGGCGCGGTGGAAACCAGCGCAGCTGACCCCGTGCGCAACTCTGGCTTGGTAAAGGGCCTCAGCGAAGTCGAAAAGCTCCGCCAGTTGAAGAACTATGAGGAAGCGGAAGCGCGTCTGAGGTCATTGCTGCAGGAGTTTCCCGGCGACGCTCGTATCCTTTTCACTATGGGCCAGACGGCGAGTCTCTGGGCCCGGGATAGCACCGACGACGAACTGCAGACGCAAAGATTGAATCGCGCCCTGGCCAACTATCGTCTGGCAGTGGCGGCAGCTTTGCCGGACGCTGATCGCGCGCTGCTCTCGCACGCGCATGAAGCCATGGGCCGGATCCTCGCCTTCCAGGATAACGACGCCGAAGCTGTGAAAGAATTCGACGCTGCCATTAGCCTCGGTGACGTACCCGGCGGGGCCTACAAAGATGCCGTTGCCGGCAAGCAAAAAATCGGCCTCCCAAAATAAGTAGGACAGGCATTCCTGCCTGTCCTTAGAATCAGAAGTCCGACCGTGTGGGAGGGCTCCCAGCCTATTGTTCGGCGAAAAGCCCTCCCTTACGGTCGGGCCTCCGCGATCTTGACTAGATCGGATACCGCCCCGATCTTTGCACGCGCACTCGCGGCATCGGAATGTTGATTTCGGGAATCACCGGCAACTGAACTTCCGGCGTCATGATGTCGATGGCTGGAATCGTCGGCAACGCAATCCTGGGGATCACGATCCTTCCCGCCCTGGCGCCATTCCTAATCTGATCGCGGATTTGGCCGTTAAGAACGTTGGTCGAGATGCGACCCGACGGCAGCGCACGATTTTCCGCTTTGGTAGGCGTCACCTTCACGGTGCGTTGGTTCTTGTCTCGAACGACGGTCAGCGTAACGTCGCCGTCCTCTTTCTTGTTAATCGCGCGCGACAGGCCCCCGGCGCCTTCGAGTTTCTCGCCATCAACGGCGGTGATAATGTCGCCGGCTCTTAATCCCGCTTTCGCGGCGGGAGTGTCGTCGCCCACGGAGGAAACCAAAACGCCGCCCTCCTGAACGCCGAAGAAGTCGGCCAGCTGTTTGGTCAGCGTTTGCGTGCTGATGCCGATGCGCCGGTTGTTTCCGAAAGCGAATACAAAATTGCCATCGCCATTGGGCGCCATGTTTCCAAATTGCTCAAACTTGGGGAAGTCTTTCGGGAAGTCTTTTCCAAAGTCCTTTGGAAAGTCTTTGGGGTTAACACGAAATACTCCGCCGCCCGGCGGCGTCATTAAGCTCCACGCATTGCTATTCTCGGTGCGTTTGCCGAGGGTCACCGCTACTTCCTGGTCCGAACCTCCACGACTGATCGTAATTCGTGTGGTTTGATCGGGTGACGATTCGCTCACCAGGCGATTTAACTTCCGCACGCTGGTAACGGTCTCGTTGTCAAAACGAAGGATCACGTCGTCCTTTTTCAAGCCCGCGTGCTCTGCCGGGCTGCCTTTTACAATCTCAGTAATGCCCACGCCGCGCACTTGAGATTGGCCGTAGCGGCCCATGTTCTCTTTGCTCACGTCTTCCGCGTAAACGCCGAGAAAGGTCCCGCCGCTGAAAAACATAGAGAATTCCGGTGCGCCCGGTGTAGCCGGCGCCGGCGCGGCAGGTTCCTGGGCGGTCACGGTTTCCCGGGTCAGGGCGATACCAGCCGCCAGCAGGACAAGGCTGAGAATTACTGTAAGTTTCTTAGGGGTCATAAACACTCCTCCGGATAGATTTGCAGGTTTCACGCTCCAACGGGTGGGCCGGTTCCAAAAAGAGTCCGCAATTACGCAGATTTCACAGAGAAAAATTCCTGAAAGCGATCCGAAGGGCGAGCACTAAACGGCTCCCACTCTAAGCCTTCTGCGTAACCTGTGGAATCTGCGGATTCTGCTCAGATTGGGCGGTAAACTTCGCGTTCACCCGCGAGCTCCAGAGCTAACTTTCCGGCTGAATGAGCCAGATCGAGGTGGGCCACCGCTTCGGAAACTGCCAAAAACCGGTGGACATCGTCAGTTTGAGGGAACATCGCACGCGAAATCTCCCACGCCGAAGCGCCGGCCTTGGAGATGAGCCCAATCACCTGGGCCTGTCGTTCGTCAATCGCGCGCACGTAGCGGTGGAAAAGCTCATCGTAGTCATGCACCACATCGCCGTGTC
>JAWVFI010000116.1:0-38586 GCA_033856235.1 Blastocatellia bacterium
AAAATGTCCGGGAGGGATTGGATAACCTGGAACTGCATTTTCGCACGACCCCGGGGTTGGAAAGTTACTATGCGCGATTGGCTGGGGTTGCTGCCGGTGCAGCGAAGGCTGAGGATCTGGCGGCGCGAAATCAATTCGATCAAGCGGGACGGACCCTGTTGGAGGTGATTAATCAGCTGACGGATGTGCTGCTCGAGATGCGCTGATGATGTGGGGGTTGGTCTTTTGTGGACGGAAAGCAGGAGAGATTTTCCATATGTCATTTTCCATTTCTCATTTTTCATTGACCTCAATCAAGACGCGTTAGATCTGGCGATGACAGATGAGAAATGGAAAATGACATATGGAAAATCTTTCAGGCTTCTGCCGGCCGCACCTCAACAAAAAATCCCGTCCCGCTGCCATCCGCCTACTTAATCCAAACTGTTTTGATATTTACGAATTCCCGGATTCCAAACACTCCCAGCTCGCGTCCATAACCTGAATTCTTGATGCCGCCAAAGGGCAGGCGGGGATCGGACGCAACCATTCCGTTCATGAAGACCGATCCCGCTTCGATTTCCGCAGCAAAGCGCCCCTGCTCGCGAACGTCGTTGGTCCATGCCGCTGCGCCCAATCCGAACGGAGTGGCGTTGGCGAGGTCGATGGCTTCGTCGATATCGGCTACGCGAAATACAGAAGCAACCGGGCCAAACAACTCATCACAGTAGGCGGGAGCCTTTTTAGGGATGTCCACGAGTACGGTCGGTTCGTAGTAATGACCCGCGGCCAGCCCACCCTCCAATGCTGGTCTCTGGCCGCCTGTTAGTAACCGCGCGCCGGCGGCCACGCTGTGCTGCACCTGCTCCTCGAGATCGTTCAGAATCTGCTTAGTCGCGAGCGGGCCGATATCGGTGGATTCATTTAAGGGATCGCCTATGCGCAGGGCTTTCATGCCAGCTACGAATTGGCTGATAAACTCTTCGTAGATTTCAGTTGCCACGATGAAACGTTTGGCGGCAATGCACGATTGGCCGTTGTTGATGGTGCGCGCTTTGACGGCAGTAGCCACGGCCTGTTCGAGATTGCCGGAGGGCATAACAATGAAGGGATCGCTACCGCCAAGTTCCAGCACTGTCTTCTTAATCTGCCGGCCGGCGATTGCGGCCACGCTTCGGCCCGCCGGTTCGCTGCCAGTCAGAGTTGCCGCTGCCACTCGAGTATCTTCCAGCACGCGCTGCACTGCGTCTGAACCGATCAGAAGAGTCTGAAACGCGCCTTCCGGAAACCCCGCGCGGTGAAATATCTGTTCAATTGCCAGCGCGCATTGGGGCACGTTCGAAGCATGTTTTAGCAGTCCGATGTTGCCGGCCATCAGGGCCGGGGCGGCGAACCGAAACACTTGCCAGAAAGGGAAATTCCAGGGCATGACTGCCAGCACGACGCCCAGCGGCTGGTAGCGCACAAAACTCTTGCCCGCATTTGTCGCCACGAACTCATCTGCCAGATGCGCCTCCGCATGATCGGCGTAATAGCGACAAACAAGTGCGCACTTCTCGACCTCCTGCACGGCGCTCTTGATCGGCTTCCCCATCTCGAGCGTCATGATTCGCGCGAATTCCTGTTTTTCAGCTTCGAGAATTTCGGCGGCGCGCCTGAGGCAGCACGAGCGATCGGCGAAGGAAGTGTGCCGATGCATTCTAAACGTCGCGACGGCGCGCGCCAGCTTTTCGTCGATCTGCTGTTCGTTCAGTGGCGCGAAAGTCTTCAGGGTCTCGCCAGTGGCGGGATTGATGGATGCGATTGGCATATCAGAATAATAATCCGGCTGCCTGGATTATGGCTTGGGTACCAGCTCCGGCTCCTTTCCAGTAAGGTGACGCTTGCGCACTACGATCAGCGCGAGCCCGGCAATAATGCAGGCGCCGCCAGCCAGCAGGCGCCAGTTGAATTCTTCGTGCAAAACGACCATCCCCAGCAAAACCGCGGCCACCGGGGTGACCAGGGCAATCAACATTGTCTTAGTCACCTGCATATTTCGAAGCAGCCAGTAATAAAGAGCAAAAGCGATCACCGATCCGACGATGACCAGGTACATCAAAGAGATGACCGCCCAAGTGGTCCAGTGAAGCTTTAACGGGTTGCCTTCGGTGATGAGGCCGATGGCCAGCAGCGGCACGAGGCCGAATATCATTTGACCGGCCGCCAACACCATCGGATCAACTTCAGCGCCATAGGTTTTCACCAGGACGTTGCCGTAGGATCCAAAGAATGCGCTGAGGACGAGGGCGATGCTGCCCAGTAAGGCCATCGTTCCTCCAATACTCAGTTGATCGGAAAAAATAACCGCCACGCCGAAAATACCCAGCAGCACGCCGGCGACTTTGGCGATCGTCATCCGCTCCTGCGGTAGATAAAAATGTGCGATGACCATGCCGAAGGCCGGAAACATCGCCTGCAGGACTGCAGCCAGGCCGGAGGGAATGTGTTGCTCGCCCCAGAAGACGAGACCGTAATTCAAAGTGAACTGCAGGAGGCCAACGATCGCTATCAACGACCACGCTTTGCGCGTCCGCGGCCAGGGAGCACCGCGCATGCCGGCGAGCGCAACGAGGATTAGCGCGGCAATGACAAAGCGAATTCCGGCAAAGGTGAACGGCGGCAGATCTGCCAGCCCGATCTTGATGAATAGCCAGGTCGAACCCCAAATGCAGCAGAGCAACAGCCAGACAAGACGCGGTTTCATTTCATTCTTGTGTACGTGAGGGAAGGGGATTGGTCAAGTCGGTAGCTAGTCGCGATCTAGAGTTCTGATCAACTCCATACTGGGACCGCGGGCGTCCCGCCCGCTCTGACCACTTAGTAAATAGAAAGCAGCGGGCGGGACGCCCGCGGTCCCAGTGAAGAGCTTGAGTCTCGTCAGTGGATCATTTATCCAGGCGGCATTTCCAGCTTGATGATCGCGAAAGCCGCGCCCTGCGGATCCGTGAGAATCGCGAATCTGCCGATTCCCGGAATATCGTCCGCAGGCTTCATCGTCTTTGCGCCTAGCGATTCGGCCTTGGCGACTGATGCATCACAGTCAGCGACGGCAAAATAGATCAGCCAGTGTGGGGGAATCGGTCCCATCTCCGGCGTGATCTTGTACATGCCGCCGGCTGGCCGTTCGCCATTCGCGAACATTGTGTATTCCATGGGACCAAAGTTCTGAACGTCTTTACCCCAGCCGAAAACGCTGGTGTAAAAGTCGCCAGCCTTGCCCGTGTCATTCGTGCCGAGTTCGTTCCAGCAAAAAGAACCGGGCACGTTAGTGATCCCCGAGCCGGCATGCGTTCCCGGCTGCCACAACGCAAAGACAGCGCCGGTCGGATCCTGGACCACGGCCATGCGGCCAACGGTCATAACATCGAACGGTTCTTTCAAAAGTGTGGCTCCCGCGTCTTTGGCCTTGGCTGCTGCTTCGTCGGCGTTGGCCACTGAAACATACGACAGCCAATTCGGCGGAATGCCCTGCATTTCCTTCCCCATCTGAAACAGCCCGCCTACTTCCTTGCCGTCAAGTTTCAGCATTGAGTAAACCATGTCAGGGCCCACCGGATTGTCGGTTGTAGTCCAGCCGAAAAGCCCAGTGTAAAACTCCTTTGCGGCGGTGGAATCGGTCGTGGCCAACTCAACCCAACAAAAAGTGCCGGGCGCGTATGTCGGGGTTTCCTGCATTTTCGCTTCTGTCATTTCTTTTTCTCCTAACTTCAAGTCGACAAGTTAAGACAGGGGGATAAAACATGGACCCGACACGTTCGCCCTGGGGTCCAGCGATGGAGGGATTTCCGCTCTGTCTGATATGCCGCAAATCTTCTCATGATCCATGCTCGATGACAACGGTGACAGGGTGAGCTTCGTGGAATACTTGCAGTCAGGAAGGGTGGTTTACCCACGCCGTTTGAATGGCTCTCAGTTGGGGCGGGGGCAAGCCACCCTTCCTGACTGCAAGTTGCGAGAGTTGATGAAATCGCTTCCCCAAAACACAAATTGCGCCGCCTCCCAACCGAAGTCGAAAAGCAGCGCAATCTGTTTTGTCCCAATCAACCGCCGAAACGATCTTTTGGAGGCATATTTGGCAACTCAGCATGTACACGCTGAAGCCGCCGTTTGTATCCCGAAGCATTGCCGGCGGTCGGCAATCCCCGGTCAGCACGCGATCTGCTTTCACAAATCTCACATTCTTGCGAATGCGGTGCCCGTAGGTTTTTATTTTGGTGGCTTTACCTCCACCGCCGGTTACGTCCCGGCAACGAGGCTCAGGATTGCTCCCGAGCGACTTGGCTCTCCTCTGGCTTTTATTTCCAAAGGTTGCTACCCGTTTTTATCCGGGCGCTCAAGAAAGCCTCGCAGCTTTCTCTAGCAAGCCTTTCGGCTTCAACACTGGGCGTCATTGGATTAACAGCCGCCTGTTTTTCCTCTCTCCCGGGCGTTACCGCCTCGTTCGCCGATCCCTGTGTTGGTCATCGAAACCCGCGAGCCTCGCGACAGGGAGGTTTATACTCGGAACCAATTTTTTCGTCAAACTTTTATGCGTTTTATTTTTTGTGTGCGTGAATTATTTGACGGAGTCAGCGTGCCAGGCAAAATACTGAGGAAACCGCCCCAGTATTTGAGCTCTTGAACCTCAATTAAATTTCCCTGCGCCGCAAGAGTCTTGCTAATTTCCCCAGCCGCGTTCACGCGGCTTTCCCGCAGGTTACTAGCCAGCCGTTTTACGGCTGGGTCAGAGCGCCTATGATCGAATAGCGGGACGCAAATCGTATCGGGAGTGAATGGCGCGAATGGTAAATGGTAAATAGTGCCAAGTGACTGACCTTGTACTCGACTACCTCCAAAGCCCGTTTCAACGGGCTTACTTAGCAAGGGGCTTTAGCCAGCGGGAAGCACGCTGAAGCGCGCTAAGATTCACACCGCGCACGGTTAACCAGCGCTAAAAGCGCTGGTCTAGTAACCCTGCGGGAAAGCCGTCTGAAGACGGCTCGAGGAAAGAGCAGCAATCGGGATCTATTCGGAAGTCAAATTTCTATTTCCGCGTCACGTAGTAACCCTCGCGGGCGCGCACACGCACCGCAGGCCTCATGGGAACTGCGACTTTGATATGCAAAAACTTGCCCTTGGGCGATTCGTCACCCGAATAGTATTGCAGCAGGTATTGCGCTCGGAGTTCAGAGGCAATGTGTTGGAACACCGAATCCAGGTTTGCACTGCCCAGGGGCACGAAGGCCGATCCGCCAGTCGCCGCAGCCAGTTGCTCCATGCCGTCTTGGCCGCGCTGCGTCATGACGTTGAGATGCATCGTGTTTCCGCTGGGGTTAATTGAGTAGAAAACGGCGTCAGCGCGTTGCACTTCCCGCTGCACCTCAACCAGAGCGCGATCATAAACCTTGCGTCTGGTTTCGGCGGAGGTGGCTGCCTGCTCCTTGCTGGTCTCGCCGATGGCCTTCTTGATCTTCTCGCTAAAGTTATCGACCCCGTCAGTGATCGCCACCACCACGCGGCGGTGGCGTGGCGAGGTCTTCTCGCCCAGATACTTTGCTGCGTCAACCATCGTGTCAAAGAATGCGGTCGGCCCCTTGTCCGCAGCCGGCTGCAAACTCAACAATCCGCGGACTGCCGTATCTGATGGCGAGCTGGTCTGCCTGAGCAGCGGCGTGCGGTCAATAATAAAGATGGCGGCGCGATCCTCCGGCTTCAGTACCTGCTTCAGAAAACGTGCGGCTGCCTCTTTTTCGAATTCAAAGCTGGCGTTAGTGCTGCCCGAAATATCGATCAGAAGCGCAATCTCGAGCGGCACTTGCTCCGGATCTCCAATCTGCGCAATCGGTTGGTCCCGCCCCTCTTCCTGCAAACGAAAGTCTTCAACTTTCAAGCCCGGCACCGGCTGACCTGCGGCATCGGTTACCGAGACCGGCACCACTACCAAATTGGAGCTAATGCGGACGACCTCATACTCCTCGTCATCGGGAGGTTTGGGAGTTGGACTGGGCTTCGATTGGGCGGCAGGTTTTGACTGTCCTGGGTTCGGATTCTGGCCCTGGCCGCGGACGCTAAAAAAAACGGGCGCCAGAGCCATCGCGAAGATGACTGGCGCCCAAATGTTTTTCCATCTCATGAAAAAGATCTGCAAAACCAACTCCTCATGCCGCCGGTCATCAGTTGCCGGCCGTTCAATCAACTCGATGAATGCCGTCCGGCGGCATGAGCGTTGGCGGGTAAATTAGCTTGTTCAGTTTGGCTCCACCATGGAGACCATTCCGCTGCTCGGAGTGGTCATGGTTGGCGCCGACTGTAACAATCCCTTGCTCACCAGCACCTTCACTTCCACGCGCCGGTTCTGAGCCCGGCCATCGCGCGTAGTGTTGTCGGCGATTGCCTGCGACTCACCAAAACCATAGGGCGTAACGATGCGGCGCAAAGGGATCCGGTGGTTTTCTACCAGATACCGAATCACAGCATCGGCGCGACGCTGGCTGAGCGCACGATTTCGTTCCGTGCTGCCAGTGGCATCGGCAAATCCAGAGACTTCGATCACGTAGCCTTTGGCATTCAGGGCCTTCGCCGCGAGCTTATCAAGGTCGGTCTGGGCGGTCTTGGAAATTACCGCGCTGCCAACTTTGAAATTCACCGCCAGCGACTCCTGAGGAACGTAGTCGTCGAGTGCCGAAATGCGCTCGTTTGTAGCATTTACTCCAGAAATGGCCGCATCCGCGGATTCCTGTGCCGCCTTGGCGCCGCCGCGAGCGGCGTTGGAAACGGCTGCCAGTTCATCGATCTGGCCGGACAGGCGTTGCGAGTTCTGCTCCACCTCAGCCATTTTGGTTTCTAATGGATCAGCCCTTGAATCAACCGCGCGCGCGACCCGCAGATCAGAGTCGGCGAACCTGATTTTTTCGGCGATTAACTCGCCAGAGGCGCCGCCGCGACCTTCGACTTCAAGGTTCAGCCCACGCAGAATGTTGGTGGCGCCATAGTTCGTCCCACTACGTAGAAAACCACCTTTTGCCTTTACGCTGGTCGTATCCGTCAGGCGCGCCACGGTATCCACACCGTTGGCATCGCGAATCGTAAACGTATCGGCATCGCGTTTGACTACGACGCCTTTGATTTTCATCTTCTCGCCGCTGGAGACAGTCCGAGCGCGCGTTGAACTTTGGTTTACCCCCTGGCCGAAGACTGCCGGGGAAAGCATCAGAGCCAGGCCAAAAACAAGGGCGAGGGGTTGCAGCATTCTAAATCGATTAGTCACCATTAAATTAAACTCCTTCTATTGTCGGGACGGCACTGTTAGCTTGCGGCCGTCGGGTTAGGGATGTCCTGTGACGACGAACTCTCAAATTTCGTTGCCCCACTTGATTTCAACTTCAAAGAGCGCGGGGGAAGCAACAAATGCCCGAAGAAGTTATGCGAATAGTAACCAACAACGGAGTGAAGTCAAAGAGGGAAAGGGGCGTAAGTGTTGCAAAACTTTATTCACTAGCGAATCATCACGTGATTGCAATACGAGGGCGAATTAGGAAGGGGACTTCACAAGCTCTTCACTGGGAGCGCGGGCGTCCCGCCCGCAATGAGCGCGTAGCGCGAAAGTGGTTTTCAGCACCCGACAGCTTGATAACTAGAAGAAGACCGCCTGTCGGCTTTGCGGGCGGGACGCCCGCGATCCCAGGAAGAGCTTGTCCTAACTCTGCGCCACTAATCGCTTCGGCTACACAGCGAACTGTCCAGCTTCGAGTTGTTCCTTCACGAACGCCAGAAACCGCTCCGCATCCGCCCCGTCGATGATGCGGTGATCGAAGCTCAGCGCGAAGTAAGCCATATGGCGAATGCCAATGAAGTCGTCGCCATCAGGAGTAGTCAGCACCTTCGCTCGTTTTACGATGGCCCCTACACCGAGGATCGCCACCTGCGGTTGATTGATAATCGGAGTGCCGAACAAACCGCCAAAGACGCCGGGGTTCGTGATGGTGAAAGTCCCGCCGCCAACCTCGTCAGGCTTTAACTGCTTGGTCCGCGCTCGTTCGGCGAGATCGTTAGCAGCGCGGGCCAAGCCCCCAATTGAGAGATCGTCGGCCCTTTTGATAACCGGCACGATTAAGCCCCAATCCAGCGCTACCGCCATTCCCAGGTTGATGTCGCGTTTGTAGATGATCTGATCGCCGTTCAGCTGTGAATTGAAAATCGGAAACTTGCGAATCGCATTAGTTACTGCCTGGAAGATGAACGGCATGTAGGTGAGCTTAGTGCCGGTGCGTTCCAGGAAAGCGTCGCGGTGCTGTTCGCGCAGCTTGGCAACCTTTGACATGTCGATCTCATAGACCGTTGTCACGTGAGCCGAGGTACGCCGCGAAAGCACCATGTGCTCGGCAATCTTCTTGCGCATCACGCTCATCGGCTCGACGCGATCGCCTTCACCGGGCTTGGGCGCGGGCAGCGACGGGGTTGAGCCGCTCGCGGCCGCGGTTCTGGATGCTGGCGCTGTCGGGGCGTCTGTGGCAGGCGCGCCGGATTCAATAAAGCTGAGGATGTCGTTCTTGGTGACCCGACCGCTCATGCCCGTACCTTCCAGGCGCGTTATGTCGATGCCGTGTTCCTGAGCAATCTTGCGGACCAGCGGGCTGGATTTGCTGCGACGCAGTTCCTCAGCGGTTGCTGACCCGTCGCCTGCGGACGAAGCATCCGGTGCCGTTGATATTTCGGAGCTTGCGGGTGCGGGTGATTCGCGATCACTCGCGGAAGTCTCTTTTGCTTCCGGCGCTTTGACGTCAGAGTCGGGCGCCGCTTCGGCCAGGGCTGCTTGCGACTCCTGCTGTTCGCGTTGGGCGGCTGGTGGTGCTGCATCGACTGATGTTTTTTCCGCCGGGGTGGGTGCTGGTGGCGCGGGTATTTCAGCGGTAGTTGCTTCTGAAGTTTCAGCGGTCGCCTCGGTGGTGGCCGTTGCGCCTGATGGTTCCGACGGCGCCGCGGCTGCTCCAGCAGCGCCATTCAGGACGGCGACTACCACATTAACTTCGACGGTTTCGCCTTCCTTAAATCGTATCTCCGTCAGCGTCCCGGCCGCCGGGGCAGGAATTTCGGCGTCAACCTTGTCGGTGGAAATCTCGAACAACGGTTCATCGCGCTCGACCTTATCGCCGACCTGCTTCAACCATTTGGTAATCGTTCCCTCAGCGATGGATTCGCCCATCTGCGGCATTACAACTTCAGTAGACATACACGCTCCGATTCAAACCTTGACTCTTATATTGTCCGACAAACTTCAGTTTGTCGTGCAATGTCATGCGATAGGTCAGTAACGACAAACTAAAGTTTGTCGGACAACCAGAAATCTAATGGGTGGCTGATTCCGTCTTTGCTTCCGCGGTGGTTGGATCAATTATTGACTTGACCTCGGACACGCTGTTCGCAGGGAATCCGCCCTGTCTCGCATGTTCGCGAATCATTTCCGCGTTAGGCGCAATGTAGATGCAATAGACCTTGTCGCCGGTAACGTAGCTTTGCACCCACTGAATCTCCGGCCCCATATTCCGCAACACATTGCAGGAATGCTGAGAGATACCCTGTAGCTCCTGCTCTGACAGGTTGCCTGCGCCATGAATCTCACGTTCAATTACAAATTTCGGCATCTGAGTTCCCTCCAGAAACAAGTTTCTTCATTCAAGGCCTTAAGCGTCTTTGGTTCTTCGTTTCTTAGCGCCTTTGCGCGAAACGTTTTCTCGCAAAGGCGCAAACAAATAAAGACCAAAGACGCAAAACGAATTAATAAGCTGCCAGTTTGCGTGCCGCGTCCAGCACGTCTTTGATCTGCGGTAGATAGTAATCTTCCAATGGCGGCGAGTAGGGAACGGGAGTATCAATCGACGCCACGCGGATGACCGGCGCATCCAGCCATTCAAAAGCTTCTTCCGCGATGGTCGCGGCAATCTCACCGCCAATGCCGCCGGTGCGCGACGCTTCGTGCAGCACCAGGGCCTTACTCGTTTTTTTCACACTGGCGAGAATTGCCTGCTTGTCCATCGGCGCCAGCGTCCTTAGATCAATGACTTCGACGTCCAGACCTTCTTTCTCCAATTCCTCCGCCGCATCCAGTGCCGTCAGGACCATTGCGCCGAAAGTAATGATTGAAAGATCGCGGCCGGTGCGCGCCGTACGGGCCTTGCCGATTTCGACGATGAAATCATCGGCCGGCAAGTTCTCGCGCAGGCGCGGCAGGCGATAGAGTTTCTTGTGCTCGAAAAATATGACCGGGTCGGGATCGCGAATCGCCGCCTTGATCAAGCCCTTGGCGTCGTAGGCGGTGGATGGCTCGACGATCTTCAAACCGGCTGTGTTCATAAAGAACGCTTCGGCATTGATGGAATGAAAGGGTCCGGAGCGGACGCCGGAACCGCACGGCCCGCGAAAGACCGCGGCAATGCCAGCGCCCCAACGGTAACGGCACTTCGCCGCATAATTTGTCAGCATGTCGAATCCGGCTGAGATGAAGTCGATAAACTGAAACTCAGCTACCGGCCGCATTCCCAGCAGCGCCGCGCCGCAGGCCGCACCCACGATGGCGGCTTCTGAAATGGGCGTATCGATAACGCGTTCCTGGCCGAAGGCCTGGTGCAGGCCGTCAGTGACTTTGAAAGCGCCGCCATAGACACCGACGTCTTCCCCAATACAAAAGACAGTAGGGTCGCGCTCCATCTCTTCCCAGATGCCCTGACGGATGGCTTCGACAAAAGTTGCCGTGCCGCCACGTTCCGGGCGTTCCAGTTTGTGCTCTTTTTTGGTAGCAGTTGCCATCGCTCACTAGCTGTCCCGTTACAGGTGTATAGAGTTCAAGCTTTAGCTTGCATACTGGCGGACGAACAACCTAAAGGTTGAACTCTATACGCCTGTCGTCGGTCGTTAATTCTCCAACACTGTCGGGCGAAACGCCGGCGGCACTATTGAATTATCGAAAACTCCATGCGCGGCCTGCTCCGGCTCCGGCATGGGCGAGCTTTCGGCCCAAGCGACATCTTCGTCAATCTCGCGCTCAATATCCGCGGTGATTTCGTCCAGTTTCTTTTGCGTCGCCACTTTCCCATCCAATAAATAGCGTTCGAAGCGATCGATCGGATCGTTATGCTTCTCCCACCACTCAATTTCTCCATCGGGAACATAGCGCTGATCATCGTGTTCGGCGTGGCCTCGACGGCGATAGGTTTTCGCTTCGATCAAAACAGCGCCGCCGCCAGAGCGCGCATAATCCGCAGCCCGCTTAGTCACTTCGTAACAGGCAACGATGTCGTTGCCGTCAACGATGTGTCCGGGAATGCCATAGCCGGCTGCCTTCTCTGCCAGATCATTCACTGCCGTCTGCAAATTTGTGGGGGTGGAGTACGCGTAGTGATTGTACTCGGCCATGATCAGCAGGGGCAGACGCTGCACGGCGGCAAAGTTCAATCCTTCATGAAAGGCGCCGGTGCTCATTCCTCCGTCGCCGATGTAGGCGAGGGCGACCGCGTCCTTCTGCTGTAAACGCGTGGCCAGCAGTACGCCTGTCATTACCGGAATCATATCGCCGAGATGCGAGATGGGGCCGATGAAACCCTTTTCAATGTCCCCGAAGTGGATATTCAAATCGCGGCCGCCGGAAGGTCCCCAGGCCTTAGCCATGTATTGCGCAAAAATTTCCCGCGGGCGAATGCCTTTTACCAAAACGGCGCCCAGGTCACGTATCAACGGCGTAATAAAATCCTTTGGGCGCAGCGCATACGCCGAGCCTACTGCCGTGGCTTCCTGTCCGAGGGAACGAAAGACACCGCCGACAACCTTGGTCTGTTTGTAGAGATTGACCAGACGTTCTTCGACCAGGCGCGTCAGTTTCAGATGACGATAAAGCTCAAGCATCTGTGCCGGCTTCAACGTCGTGTCCGTGGTGCAACTCAGGGGTTTATCGTCGGTCGCGGGGCGCGGCGCGTACGTGGTGTCGATGCGCGGTTCGGTGCGCGCCGCGGGGAGCTGGTCCGGCTTGCGGCCTGACTTCGCCGGTGATTTTAGTTTGTCCGTCGTAGGCGTCATTTCACGTCGTTCAAAGTATTCACATCGCTTAGAAAAAGGGCAGCGGCTCTGCCGTCTGATGTGCGGAAGGGCTCAGCCCTTCCGACAGTCGCCCGAACCCTTTGGGGCTGCGCCCCGAAGTTGGGGCGTAGCCCCATCTCGTTTAGATCAAACGGAAGGGCGAAGCCCTTCCGCACATCAGACGGCGTAGCCGTTTTGCCGCCGTGCACTCTCCGTCTAGATATGAATCGCCAACCCGTGAACGTTTTCCGCGGCTTCCATCACTGCTTCGGAAACCGTGGGATGCGCATGCATGGTGCGGCCGAGTTCTTCGGCAGTGGTCTCGAGCTGCATGGCGACACAGCACTCGGCAATTAGCTCAGTCGCGTGCGGGCCAATGATGTGCACGCCCAGCACCTCGTCATATTTCTTTTCGCTGACGACTTTCACAAAGCCTTCTTCTTCGCCCATGATGCGGGCCTTGCCGGAGGCGGAGAAGGGAAACTTGCCCACCTGTACGTCGTAGCCTTGTTCGCGGGCCTTCGCTTCAGTTAGCCCGACGGAAGCAACTTCGGGATCGCAGTAGGTGCAATTTGGCACCAGGCGAAGATTGATTGGCTGGACCTTCTTGCCGGCAATATGCTCGGCGGCGAGAATGCCTTCTTTAGACGCCAGGTGCGCCAGTAAAGGCGTCGGCACAACATCGCCAATCGCATAGACGCCTTTTTCGCCGGTTTGCTGAAACTCATCAACCTGGATGAATCCCCGCTCGACTTTGATTTTCGTTCCTTCCAATCCTAGGCCTTCGGTATAGGCCATGCGGCCCACCGCCACCAGCAGCATTTCCGCTTCCAACTTTACCGCTTCGCCTTTTGCGGTCTTGCCAGTGACAACCACGCCCGTGTCAGTCTTCTCAAGTTTCTCAAGTTTGGTATCGACCTGCGATTTGATTCCGCGTTTGCGAAACGATCTCTCGAGGTCTTTCGAAACTTCTTCATCCTCGAGCGGCACCAGGCGCGGCATCAACTCCACGATGGTTGTCTCCGCGCCAAAGCGGGAATAGACCGAAGCAAACTCCACGCCCACTGCGCCGGCGCCCATCACGATCAGTGACTTGGGAATCTCTTTCAACTCCAGGATGTGGTCGCTGTTAACTACGTGATTGCCGTCAGTTTCGAATCCGGGAATCGGACGCACGACTGAACCGCTGGCGATCACTACGTTCTTTGTGTTGACTGTTTGCTTCTTGCCGTCTTCGCCGGTGACTTCAACTTTGCCGGGTAGCGCCAACCGCCCGGTCCCGTTGAAGCGGGTAATTGAGTTCTTCTTCATCAGGAACTCGATGCCCTTGGAGTTCTTCATCACTACTTTGTCTTTGCGCTTTTGCACGTCGGCAAAGGCCAGCTGGATTCCGGTTGCCTGCACGCCAAAGTCAGCGGCGTGTTGCATCTGCTCGTAAACATGCGCGGACATCAGCAGTTGTTTGGTGGGGATACAACCGCGCAGCGTGCAGGTCCCGCCCAGCCGCTTATCTTTTTCCACAATCGCGACTTTCAATCCCAATTGCGCGGCGCGTATCGCGGCCACGTAGCCTCCCGGACCGCTGCCGATAACCGTTACATCAAATTGTTCGTTGGCCAAAGTTGTCGAGTTCCTCTCTTGCGCGCGGACGTGCTCTTCGTCCGTTGATGCGAAATCAGGGCGGACACAAAGCGTCGCCCCTACTCTGCCTGTTTTAGTGCGTCTTAATAAAGACAGGCATTATAATCATTCGGTAGTAATTCAGCCAACTCGGGGTTTGTGCGGAAGCAGATTCATCTCTGCAAACCGGTGTTCAAAGTACCGAGTTTAGTCGGGCTTTTAACGGAGGCTAACGGGAAATCAGGCCGTAGGTGCGAAGAAGTTATGTCTGAGAAGAATTCCCGTCGCAGCTTAAAAGACCTTGCCTGGGGCTTAGGCCTCTTAACTTTCGGCTGTCTGGCAACTTTTGGCGGCTGGACAGACTATCGACGCGATCTCAGTATTGAGCGCAGCGGACAACGCGCTGAGGGGCACCTAAAGCGGAAGACTTTTCTCCATATTTATGACACTGCGGTTGATTACTACATCGATTATTGGTTCACTTCGCCGGGAGGAGAACGCATTGAGGAAAATCGGAAGATTAGCGAAAGTCTGTGGGACAAGATGCGTGAAGGGGGCAGCTTCACAGTTATGTACTCACCAACTGACCCGCGGCAAAATTATCCCCAAGGGGAAAGCAAGGCTTCGATCTGGACGCTTATTCTCATGGGCGTCTGCGCAATAGTTGCCTTGTCCGGAGTGTATGCGATCGCGTTTTTCCTTCACCCACAGATGTTCGAATAATTGGGCCAGCCCGTAATGCATAGCCGCCGGTGCTCAAGCTGGTGAAGCAAGCGCGCTGGAAACGCGCTAATGACAAGTCCGCCGGCTGACACAGCGCTAAAGCGCTGGGCTATCAACCGTGCCGAAAAGCCCGCTGAAGCGGGCTGGGAGGTTTATGAAACACACCGAAGGCTTCTTAAAACTCGTCAATGACGCCAAGGCCCGCATCCGTGAAGTGACCGTCGCCGAAACGCAAACGCGTCTCACCGCCAATCCCGACGCGAAACTAATCGACGTGCGCGAAGACAACGAATGGGAAGCCGCCCACGCTGCCGGCGCCCAGCACCTCGGCAAAGGCATCATCGAACGCGACATCGAAACCGAGGTCCCCGACAAATCCGCCGAACTAATCCTTTACTGCGGTGGCGGCTATCGTTCGGCCCTCGTCGCCGACGTCCTCCAACAAATGGGTTACACCAACGTCTGGTCCATGGCAGGTGGCTGGAAAGCCTGGAAAGACTCGGGCGCCCTCATTGAAGGAGATTGATTTCGCTTGGATAGCTACTTTAGTTTGACGCATCGTTTCCTGAGTCAAGCTCTTTACTGGGACCGCGGGCGTCCCGCCCGCACCTGAGCGCGGAGCGCGAAAAGGGGTCGCCCTATGATCGGAGGCGCATGGTTGGGGTATATCGCGCTCGGCGATGCGTTTGCGGGCGGGACGCCCGCGCTCCCAGTGACGTTGAAAGACCATCAGCTATCGCGACGACCGCCACCTTGCCTCCATGCAGATCTCCCAGGATTTTCACAAGTAGCGACCGCGGGCCGAGGTTTCGGCTCAGAGTACCGTAGGGTAGAATTGTACTGGTCAAAGCCCGATCTCGAGATGAGGAACAGCTAGATGTCGCAAAACGCCCCCGAACAGAAACCAGCAAACCGCACCGAAACCGATTCGATGGGTGCGATCGAAGTGCCGGCCGATAAGTATTGGGGGGCGCAGACGCAGCGGTCTTTGCTGCACTTCGATATCGGCGACGATGTAATGCCGCGAGAGATGATTCGCGCGTTTGGCATCCTCAAGAAAGCGGCGGCGATTGTGAATGCGGACCTGGGTAAGTTGCCGGCAGCTAAGTTGAAGCTGATCGAACAGGCTTGCGATGAAGTGATCGAGGGTACGCTCGACGACCATTTTCCTCTGCGTGTTTGGCAAACGGGCAGCGGCACACAAACCAACATGAACGCTAACGAGGTGATCTCGAACCGCGCCATTGAAATTGCCGGCGGCGTCATGGGCAGTAAGCAGCCGATTCACCCCAACGACGATGTGAATATGTCGCAGTCGTCAAACGACACTTTCCCAACTGCCATGTACATTGCTGCCGCCGAGCAGATGAACAAGCTGATTCCTGCGATGCAGCGCGTGCATGATGCAATCGACGCCAAGGCGAAAGAGTTCAGCGACGTCGTGAAGATCGGCCGCACGCATTTGCAGGACGCAACGCCGTTGACCGTGGGCCAGGAAATGTCCGGCTGGGCGAGTTTACTGGAGCGCGACATTGAGCGACTGAAGATGACGATGCCGGGATTGCTTGATCTCGCAATCGGCGGCACGGCAGTTGGCACGGGCCTGAATTCGCATCCTGAATTTGGCGAGCGCGCGGCCAAGAAGATAGCCGGGCTTACAAAACTACCTTTCAAATCTCATCCGAATAAATTCGCTGCGCTTTCTGCTCATGATGAACTTGTGTTCGCCAGCGGAGCACTGAAAACTCTGGCGGCGTCGTTAATGAAAATCGCGAACGACATTCGCTGGCTGGCTTCAGGTCCGCGCTGCGGGCTGGGTGAATTGACCATTCCGGAAAACGAGCCGGGTTCTTCGATCATGCCGGGCAAAGTGAATCCCACGCAAAGCGAAGCGATGACCATGGTGGCCGTGCAGGTGTTTGGCAATGACGTCGCTGTGACGTTTGGCGGTTCGCAGGGAAATTTTGAACTGAACGTTTTCAAGCCAGTGATGATTCACAACCTGCTGCACTCGATCCGACTGCTGCATGATGCCAGCCACGGCTTTGTCGATTACTGCATCGCCGGTATCGAGTTGAATCGCGCGCAGATTGACGAACACCTGCAGGGGTCGCTGATGCTGGTTACGGCCTTGAACCCACACATCGGCTATGACAAAGCGGCGCAGGTGGCCAAGAATGCGCACAAGCGGGGCATTAGTCTCCGCGAGTCGGCGGTCCAACTTGGTTTCCTGACCGGCGACCAATTTGATGAGTACGTCAAGCCGGAGGAAATGACGCATCCGTAGGGTTTGTTCCGAAGATTACGCAGAAGCTGAGATGTAAAAAGCCCGGTTGAAGATTTATCTTCAAACGGGCTCTTTGCTGGGAAGTCCGAATACTTAGTTGGCGTAATTCGGATTAGGGGCGATGGTTACTGCGCCGACGATATCGGTCCCATTAAAGTAGGTGGATACTCCAAAGAGGGTGACATTCGCAGCCGGAAAATTAGTACGAATGCCGGCGCCGAAGTTGTGCGAGAACGTGCTATTGGTGACGCGAAGCTGCGGACTGTTGCCGCCATCCATGGTTATGCCATCACCCGGGTTTGGTGGCCCGGTGACCGGGATGCGGTGACCGTTGGAGTCGATCGTCGAGTTCGACACCGTCACTTTTGAGAAATCTCGAATCAGGATGCCGCTGTCGCGGTTGTTCTCGAAGCGACACTTGTCGACGATAATCTTCGAATTCAGCACTGATGCAAGTCCGAAGCGCCAATTGCGAATGGTGAGATTCCGCAGAGTTACGATGCTGTCGAATTGAGGGGGGTAAAGGACTGTAATCCCCACCGCGTCCTGACGTGCAGCGTTGCCCCCAGCAGGATCGCCTTGCAGCACGGCATCGATGTCCGCTATGACTCCAGGAGCGGCCTCGATCGTGACATTACCAGGGTTGGGTGTCCCCAGGGCCGGCACATACCCAGACTGTCCAATGAATAACTGCTCAGCAAAGCGGCCGCTGCTGACGATGAGGATACTGCCATTGAAATTCGCACCGGTTCCGGCTGCGGCACCCGTGCCCGGTCCCAAAGCGGCGGCGAGTGTACCGAAGATGCGGTCGGCGCCATCAGTGTCTTCGGCAGTTCCGATGCGACCGTCGCCGTCGAAATCACCACAGGTTCCTGGCGAGACCAGCGTGGTGCTCGGTACGGGACTATCACAATTGCCTTCAACCAGAACCGGATGGTTGGCTGACACCTTAGTGCTGCTGACATAACTTGTGCCACCCAACAACGCTGTGGCGGCAAAGCAGAACGCTAAAATGCGCCAGTTCCTCGCTGATTTTCTTTTAAGCCTCATTGATCTTCTCCTTAACATACAGGGGCAGGAAAGCCACGCGCACACCATTCCCTGTCTACAGTGACGCGCAGAGCTGCTCAGCTCTAAATTTGGAAAGAAATGTTTGGTCCGTTTAGAAGCGCTCGCGGTTCTGGACGTGCCCGGAGTGCATCTGTACTCTCGGAACCCTTTTTGGGGGACGGGTTCCACTCTATCGGATGTCCTACGCTAACTTACAGTAGCGTCTTTTTACACCTTACTTGCCGTTTTGCCAAATACTTTTTTGTATTTAAGGTATGTGGCCGATTCAATCCCGGATGTCATTTCTTGAGGAATTGAGAAAGAAATGCGATGGATCGGGGGTTCTCGGAATCATACCGCTTTCGGCGCTGGCCTTCCCGGATTGCATGATTGCGTTACGCGCATCGTAGCGAAGGCGTGCGTCCTCACTCTATCGAAGAGATCTCCATGCCTCAATTTCCCTCGTGAATCCTGACAATTCACGTTCGCGACAAGGCGCGGCAAGCGGGGTATAATTCTTGCTCGTTCCCCTATCATAAATGTGCGCGTCCGGCCGGGAGAGGATTGATCTTCTTAGAGGTTTTCATCAGCACGGGGTGAAGTCTTTCCACCAAAATGGTAGGGACGGTACGCGCGTTCTTCAAAACAGGGAAGGGGAAATCATGAGCAGATATCGAGACGAGAACGAGGGACGGCCATATCGCGGGGTGTTTCGCGAAAGAGACTGGAACTCTGAACCAGGACCTGAATCAACGCGGGGTGACTTTCGCCGTCGCGAGCCTGACCTTGATGAGAGTCCCTACGTGACGCGGAGTGGCTCTTTTAACGACCGCGACTTCGGACCCGAGCGGGCGCGCAGTACAGCGCGAGGGCGATTCGGTGAACGCGCTGAATACGACAATGACGAACCGCGTTACGGCGCGCAGGCGACGCGGAACGAGCGAGAAGGCAATGGGCGTTCCAGCTATGAAGACGGTCGCGAGTATCTGCGCCAGCGCTTTGGCACCGATCGCATCGCGAGCCGCTCACGTGTACGGTGCCGTGACATAATGACGCGAGACGTTACCGTGGCCAGGAGAGATACGTCCCTGGAAGATGTGGCCAGGATGATGCGCGAAGAAGATGCGGGCGTCATTCCAGTAGTGGAAGACTTCAGCGAAGCTTCGGATGCTCCGACTTCGCCCGAAGGCAAAGTTCGCCGGGGCAATGCGCGTAATGTTGGCAATGGTAAACTGGTCGGCCTGATTACCGATCGCGATCTCGTCGTGCGAGCGGTAGCCGAGGGCAAGGATTGTCGCACGACCCGGGCTGAAGAAATCATGACCACGGATATTCACACGGCCAAGCCAAACGATCGGGTGATCGATGTGATTCGCAAAATGGGCGACAAGCAGGTGCGCCGCATTCCGGTGGTCGGAGAAAACGGCAACCTTCGCGGGATTATTGCCATGGCTGATGTGGCACTGGAAACAGAAGATGACCGGGAATTGGCCGGGGCGCTGGAAGAGATTTCCAGCGGCGCTTCGTTCTGGAGCCGCATGTTCAGTTAAGCACGCGGCTTAACATCTGATCGCCATCATGATCGGTGGCCAGCGAACAGTCCGCCCTGAAGGTCAGAAATTGTTTGCTGGTCATCGTCCCATCTGTTAGTTTCGCTTAAATGTCTGGTGAATCAGTTGATCGTTATTTCCGTCTGATCCACGGTAACCGCGATCGCAAACCCTCGGGGCGCCTCTGGTGCCCGGCGGCCGATGTGTATCGAACACGCGATGGCTGGCTGGTGAAGGTCGATCTGGCGGGCGTTTGCGTCGATGATCTGCACATCACGCTGAGCGACAAGGTCCTGGAGCTAAAGGGACTGCGGCGCGACAGTTCATATGCTGAGGGTATTTCCTATCAGCAATTGGAGATCACCTACAGTCGTTTTGAAAAGAGGATTCACTTTCCAGTGTCCATTGAAACGGCGACGCTCGAGCGGGATTATCGCGACGGATTGCTGGTGCTGCGGCTGCGTGAAGGGTGAAGTGAGAGTTTATTATTTTAGTTGGAAAGCGAAATGGCTGATAGTCCAAAAACAGAAGCAACCGTCGAAGCTCCCCCCAGCGTAGCCCCGGCGGAATTGGCGCCCGTGCCCGAAAGCTCGAGGCCGGCGGAAGCTGTGCCCTTCGAAATCCCGGTGCTGCCTTTGCGCAACACCACTTTGTTTCCGGAAACGATAGTTCCGCTCGCCGTGGGCAAGGCGGCGTCGATAGCCGCGGTAGAAGCGGCCCTCGCCACTGAAGAAAAACTCCTGGCCTGCGTCACTGTGCGCGCTGAGAAAGCCGAAGAGGCGGCGAACGAAGAGAACGTCCGTCCGTCCGCGCTCTACACCGTCGGCACGCTGGTCATGATCAAACGAATGGAGCGGGTGGGAGACACGCTGCACCTGATCGTCCAGGGAACTGAGAGACTGCAGGTCATGGAGTGGGTTCAGCAGGAGCCCTTCCTGCGTGCCCGCGCGAAAATCCTCGCCGAGCCCAACATCATCGATACGGAACAGGTCGAAGCGGCTAAGCGCAACGTTCAAGCGCTGATCCAGCAGGCGCTGGCGTTGCTCCCCCAGGTGCCACCGGAAGTTCGCATGGCAGTGTTGGCCGCTGATGACGCGGTTCGCCTGGCTTACTTTCTAGGGTCGATTCTCAATCTCGGGGTCGAAAAAGAGCAGCAGATGCTCGAAGCCAACACTGCGGACGAGTTGCTGCACCTGGCTCACGACTTTCTGGCCCGCGAGGTGGAAATCATCCGCCTGCGTTCAAAGATCGCTACCGACGCGCAATCGGAGATGGACAAAGCACAGCGTGATTATGTGCTGCGCCAGCAAATGAAAGCGATCCAGAGGGAATTGGGCGAAGGCGAGAGCGGCGAGCAAGCCGATGCCGAAATGCTGCGCGAACGCCTGGCCAAAGCAGACCTCCCCGACGATGTGCGCAAAGAAGCCGAGCGCGAACTAAGCCGGATGGAGAAGCTTCCTTCCGCCGCGCCTGACTACCACGTGATTCGTACTTATCTGGATTTCATCCTTGAGTTGCCCTGGCGGAAGTCGAGCGAAGACAAACTGGATCTGGCCGAAGCACGGCGCATTCTGGATGAGGACCACTATGGTCTGGAGGATGTTAAGGAGCGCATCCTCGAGTTTCTGGCAGTGATTAAGCTTCGTCCCGATGCCAAGAGCCCGATTCTTTGCTTCCTGGGCCCGCCCGGAGTTGGCAAGACCAGCCTGGGCCGTTCCATTGGCCGGGCCATGGGACGTCAGTTTGAGCGCTTGAGTTTGGGTGGCGTCCGCGATGAAGCTGAGTTGCGCGGGCACCGCCGCACTTACGTAGGAGCGATGCCGGGCCGAATCATTCAATCGATTCGTCGCGCGGGCGTGAACAATCCGCTGATGATGCTGGACGAGATCGATAAGCTGGGCAACGATTATCGCGGCGATCCGGCGTCTGCTTTGCTGGAGATTCTGGATCCACAACAGAACAATACCTTCACGGATCATTATCTCGATCTGCCGTTCGATCTCTCGAAAGTGTTCTTCATCGCCACGGCAAACCAGATTGGTCCCATTCCGCCGCCATTGCGCGATCGGATGGAGATCATTCAGTTGAGCGGTTATAGCGATCGAGAGAAGCTGCAGATTGCGCTCAAATACCTGGTGCCGCGCCAGATTGAAGAGAACGGCCTGAAGCCGGAGCAGTTCAGTATCACGAACGAAGCGTTGACCCTCGTGGCCACGCGCTATACGCGCGAAGCTGGCGTGCGGCAGATGGAGCGAGCAATCGGCCGCCTGGCCCGCAAGGCCGCGCTGAAAGTGGCCCAGGGTCAGATGGAGAAGATCGTCATCGATATCGCCGAACTGAAGGTATACCTCGGACCGCCGCACTTCTATCCGGAACAGGCGCGCAAAGAATTGCCGGCCGGCGTCGCTACCGGAATGGCCTGGACCGAGATGGGCGGCGAAGTGCTTTTCATCGAAGCCACGCTTTTGCCGGGAGGCCACGGATTTACGATCACCGGACAATTGGGCGAAGTAATGCAGGAATCGGCGCGTGCAGCTCAGTCATATCTCTGGTCACACGCGGCGGAGTTCGAGATTAAGCCGGAAATGTTCAAAGAGTACGGGGTGCATTTGCACGTTCCGGCGGGCGCTATTCCGAAGGACGGCCCCAGTGCGGGCGTGACGATCACTGCGGCGCTGGCTTCGCTCTACACCGGCCGGCGAGTTCGCCCTGACACGTCTATGACCGGCGAAATCACTTTGTCGGGATTGGTTTTCCCGGTGGGCGGTATTAAGGAAAAAGTATTATCAGCGCATCGCGCCGGGATTCGCCGAATCATTCTGCCGGCGCGCAATGATGCCGACATCGAAGAGATTCCCGAAGATGTTCGTCACGAGTTGGAAATCGTTTTCGTCTCGCGCATCGGCGAGGCGCTCGAGGCTGCCCTGGAGATTTTAGTCTCCAACCCCCCACCGCCTCTGTCCACCGGGAACGATGCCACGGGCATGTCGCGTGACTCAGAGTCAGAACCCGTCATGGTTCAGAAGGGGTAACTGTAGAGGCAGCCCTCCGTGGCCGCCCCTTCGTAAATATCGCAAAGCCACGAAGGGGGGTGCCACAGAGGACGCCACTACAAATGTTTTCGCACTTCTCAGCATCCGTCTTCACAGCTCATCGAACATCACTTCATCCACGTAACACCAGCCCCAGGCTTCGCCGGGTTGGAATGACTTGATAATTGGGTGCGTGGTTGCGTGAAAGTGTTTGGTCGCATGCCGGTTCGGGGAAGAGTCGCAGCAACCGACGTGACCGCAGGTCAGGCATAGGCGCAAGTGCAGCCATTCGTCCCCCGTTCGCAGGCAGTCTTCGCAGCCGTCTGCGCTCGGAGTAACGTCCTTTATCTGATCGAGATGTAAACAATCCTCAGCCACTTTCAATGCTCCTTTTTCTTTCCAATCATTAAACCTGCGGCCGCCGAGCCGGCAGCCGCCAGACCGGCAGCCAGTGACATGATCACGCGATACCCTGCAACAAATGAATCGGCCATGGCCTGTTCGACTTGCTTTCTGCTCTCAGGATTCAGATTTGATGGCAGTTCCAGCCCGCCCAACCGCGTGCGCTGTTCATGAAGCAAGAGACGAACTTCGCCGGTAAGATTAACGTCTGCCAGCCGGCGCTCAAAACTGCGAGTAAATATCTGCAACATCACCACGCCGAAGATTGCGATCGCCAGCAATCCTGCCGTTCTGGAAACCGAGTTATTAATTCCCGAAGCAACGCCTGATTGATCAGCGCTGACGGAGCCCATGACCGTAGTCGTCAAGGGCGCGACCGCAACGGCCATTCCCAGGCCCAGCACCACCACCGCCGGGAAGAAGCTGGTCCAATAGTTTGAGCTTCGTCCCGGCAAGACAAACAACGCAAACCCTACCGCTGCTATTAAAGGCCCAAAGATCAAAGGCAATCGGGCGCCGAAGCGATCGACCAAGCCGCCCGACCAGCGCGAGAGCGTGAACATGATCACTACGAACGGCAAAAACGCCGCTCCCGCCGCCGTGGCCGAATAGCGTTGCACCTGGATTAGGTTTAGCGTCAGGAAAAAGAGCGAGCCGCCCAGCGCCGCGTAGAGCAACAGGGTTAAGAGATTGGCGCCGCTGAAATCACACGAGTGAAACAGTTTCAGCGGCAACATCGGATTACGCGCCCGAGTTTCATTGAAGACAAATGCCAACAGCATGACGACGCCGAGGGAGAGCGATCCGATGACGCCCGCGTTGGCAAAGCCCACTCGTGACGATTCAATCAATCCATAGACGAGTCCGCCCAGACCGACGGTCGCCAAAAACGCTCCGAGCCAATCCAACGATCCACTTTCAGTTCGGTCACGACTCTCAGGCACGCGCCAGAGCGAGATCGCCAGCACTGCGCCCGCAATGGGTAGGTTGATAAAAAAGACTGCCCGCCAGGAAACATTCTCGATCAACCATCCCCCCAGGACCGGACCGATCGCAGTCGTTATGGCGGAAAAGCCCGACCAGGTGCCGATGGCGCGCCCGCGCTGAGCTGGAGGAAACGAAGCGCTGATAATTGCCAGGCTGCCAGGGACCAGCAAAGCGCCGCCCACGCCCTGAACGGCGCGCGCGATGATCAGTTGGTCAATGCTGGCTGCGAAACCACACCCCGCCGAGGCGAGAGCGAACATACCAACTCCGGTGAGGAAGACCAGCCGCCGGCCATAACGATCACCTAGTGAACCGCCGACCAGCAACAGCGCCGAAAGAAAGAGGGAATAAGCTTCGATGACCCACTGCACGCCAATGACCGTGGCGTTCAGGTTCTTTTGCAGAGACGGGAGCGCTACATTGACGACCGTGCCGTCGATGAAGGCCATACTGGAAGCCAGAATGGTCGCCGCGAGGATCCATTTCCCCTGGCGTTTGGCGCACGGCGCGACCGCCTTCCCCGAAAGAATGGCGCCTTCATCACAGGGTTCTCTAATAACGTTGGCCATCGAAGAGTTACGGAATGATCGAAGCCACAGCTAACCGAAAGGCTGGTCAATCGAGGGACTTTGCTTAGTGAAAAACCTGGGCCCGTTCGCAGTGATGTAAAGGCAATCTTCCAGGCGAATACCAAACTCGCCGTAGATCACAATCGTCGGTTCATCGCTGAAGCACATCCCGGGTTGAATGAGAGTTTTATTGCCGCGCACAAAGTTGGTCCACTCGTGCCCATCGAGACCGATCCCGTGACCGGTGCGGTGCGGCAGGCCGGGAGTTTTGTAGTCAGGGCCAAAGCCGGCGTCAGTGATAACTTTGCGCGCGGCAGCATCAACTGCTTCACAGGGCGCGCCGACTTTGGCGGCGGCAAATCCTGCGTCCTGTGCCCGGCGCTCCAGGTTCCAAATCTCACGTTGCCGCGGTGTTGCTTTGCCAAAGACGAACGTGCGCGTAATGTCTGATTGATACCCATCGACACTGCACCCGCCATCCATCAAGACCACGTCGCCGTCCTGCAGCTTTTGCGGCGTGCTGCTGCCATGGGGGAACGCTGTAAATTTCCCAAAGCTCACGAAGACACCACCCTGCACGCCCAGGGCGCGAAACGCGGCGACGCAGTTGTTGGCAAACTCGTCCTGCGTCATTCCTACACGCATGCTGTCGCGCGTAGCTTTGTAGGCGACGATGGTGATGTCGTTAGCGCGTTGCATCAGGGCAATCTCGGCCGGCGACTTGAACATGCGGCAACCCGCAGTGATCGGAGTGGCGCTAACAAACTGGAGCGCCGGGGCGGCCTTGCGAATGCCGTCGTAAAGAAAGAAGCGGACCCGCTCTTCTATTCCCACGCGCCCGGCGCGAATTCCGCGATCGCGAAAGATTTCAGCCACGCGCTGGTATGGGCTTTCATCTTCTTCCCACGTCCTGATGTCCTCGCCAATCTTGATCAGCTCTCGCGCCCGCTCTTCTTCAAACTTGGGACAGACCCAGGCGATTTCACCGCGGGCTGGAATCACAACTGCGAGCATTCGTTCGCTGGTGCCCCAGCGCATGCCGGTGTAATAAAACATGCTCGAGCCGGGTTCAATGTAAATAGCGTCGAGGCGGTTTTGCCGCATCAGGCGGCGGGCTTTCTCGATACGCGCTTCGCGCTCGGCGAGGGAAATCGGCTCGATGCCCTCAGTCATCTTTTGCAGTTTGCGAATAGGTTCCGGCAAGTCACGTTGTTGCGCGGCTGCGGGGGGTTCGCTGTCCGCGCGGGCGATTCCGCCCAGCACGGTCGCTCCGGCCACGCCGGCAGATAGGCGCAGGAATCCTCTTCTATCAGTGCACATATGGTTCTCTTGTTGGACTACATACCTGGTTGGGTTAGTTTCGGTTTTGCAAACTCTATGTTTGCAACGTCAGCCAGGAACGCCAACTACCAGTTGCGTTACCTGACAGCTCATGTCTGTGTTTTGCGAGCGCCATGCTACATGACGCTTGTCGGCCTTCACAAGAGAATTTCATCAGAGAGTAGTTTGCTTGCGGTGTGAATCTCTTGTGAGATAATTGCCGGCCAACATGAAACCCCGAATCATTGCCGGAATCGTTGCAGCAGTCTGTGTCTTTTTCTGGACTGCGAGCTCATTTGCCGCGCCGGACGCAGCGATCTCCCCGGGTCCCACCAACGGCGGAGGCGCACATACTCTGGATCCTATGTTGCTGATCGCCCTGGGGGCAATACTAGTGTTTGCCAAGCTCGGTGGTGAACTATTCGAGAGAATAAATCAGCCGGCGGTGTTGGGCGAATTGATTGTCGGCATCGTCATCGGCAACCTGGTGATGGTTGGCTTTGCTGGATCCGAACCAATGAAAACCAATGCTGTTATTGCGGCCCTGGCGGAGATTGGCGTGATCCTCCTGCTGTTCGAGGTAGGTTTGGAAACCGAGTTAGCCGAAATGCGCAAAGTCGGTTGGTCATCACTATTTGTTGCCTCAGCGGGAGTCGTGGCGCCGTTCTTTCTCGGCTGGGGCGTGTCCGCTTACTTTCTGCCTCAGGAATCGCGGCTGGCCCACATCTTCATCGGTTCGGTGCTGTGCGCCACCAGTGTTGGGATTACCGCGCGGGTGTTAAAGGATCTGGGAAAACTTTCTACCCGCGAGGCCCGCATCATACTGGGCGCTGCGGTGATTGATGACGTGATTGGACTTTTGATCCTTGCCGTTGTTGTTGGCGTCGTAGGGGCCAGTAATTCGGGAGTTCAGTTTTCGCTCACTGGCCTCGTGTGGATTGCAGTTAAGGCGTTGACCTTCTTTGTGGCGGCGTTTGCCATTGGCCAATTTTTGGTGCCGCCGGTCTTTCGCGGCGCCGGGCGCTTTAAATCGCGAGGTGTTTTATTGGCCGTGGCGATTGCCTTCTGCTTCGGCCTGTCATGGATGGCGGCAAAGGTTGGGTTGGCGCCAATCGTAGGGGCGTTTGCTGCCGGCCTGGTATTAGAAGAAGTGCACTTCAAACCGTTCCTGGAACGTGGCGAGCGCAACCTGCAAGAGCTTTTGACTCCAGTGACTACGATTTTTGTTCCTATCTTCTTCGTGCTGATGGGAATGAAAGTGGATCTCCGTACCTTTGCCAATCCGGCGATTCTCGGCTTCGCGCTGCTTTTGACGATCGCGGCAATCGTCGGCAAACAGATTTGCTCGCTGGCGGTGGCTGAGCGCGGCTTGAACCGTTTGGCCATTGGCATAGGGATGGTGCCGAGGGGCGAAGTGGGGTTAATTGTTGCCGGCATTGGCGTGACGTTAGTGTTGCCAAATGCGGCCGGTAACTCCGAACCGGTGGTGAATGCTTCCACGTTCGGCGCCGTTGTGATAATGGTTTTCGTGACCACGCTGGTTACACCCCCAACGCTCAAGTGGGCCCTGGCCCGAAAGAAGTAGGACAACATTCTCTGTCCACAGCCTTACCTCAAAAGGAGACAAATTCATGCCGGTCATGCGCGACAAACCTTACTCAAATTACAACTTCCTCGTTGATATTGGCGCCGGCGACCCAAGTAGTGTTGAAGCGGGATTCTCGGAAGTCGACATTCCGCCGGCCACCATTGACGCCATTGAGTACCGGACCGGAAACGACAAAGTTTCGGAAGTTAGAAAAATTCCCGGCCGGGCTCATTATGGAAATCTAGTACTAAGACGCGGGGTAATCGGCTCGCTGAGTCTCTACCAGTGGTGGAACGACGTCCGCAACGGCAATGTGCAGGCGGGCCGCAATGTTACGGTGCAACTGCAAAATGAAGATCACACTGAGATAGTGATGACATGGAAGTTTCTCCACGCCTGGCCCGTGCGGTACGAGTTTTCCCCACTGCAAGCCAAAGGCCGAGAGACGCTGATCGAAACTCTCGAACTGGCTTTTGAAAGAATGGAAATGGAGTGATTCGGAATGACAAGCAGGAAGACTCAAGCCAAAGCCGGAATACGAACCAAGCGGCGGGGCCAGCAAACCGGCATTGCAAGCGCGCCGGATCAGAATCGTGAAGAGATGAAAAAGACTCCGCCCGTGCGCGGCAAGCTGAAACAGCGCAACGAAATGTTTGCGGATCCCTCAACCCAGCACGTCGGCGGTGACGCAGTAACGCCGCGCATGAATTCGCCGGCAACGCCGGCAATGACTTCAGGCGGACCCACGGGTGAAAGTGCCGGGGAGGTCGGGTTCAAACAGCGCCTGGCAAAGAAACGTAAGCAGTAAAACTGTAGGGGTGGCCCTCCGTGGCAACCCCTTCCGTTGTTCTCAATTCTCGATCCCCGTCGCACGTAACGAAGGGGGCGGCCACGGAGTGCCGCCCCAACATCTGATTAGACCAACTTCATGGGCGTTGGGTTCTTGGGATCTTTGGTGTAGTCATAAAAGCCACGCCCCGTCTTGCGTCCATAAAGTCCGGCCATCACCATGCGCTTCAAGAGCGGTGGCGGCGCGAAACGCTTCTCGCGGAACTCGTCGAACATGATTTCAGCGATGTAGTAAGTGGTGTCCAGTCCCACGAAATCACCCAACGTCAAAGGCCCCATCGGATAGCCGCATCCCAATTTCATGGCGTTGTCGATGTCCACGGTTGAGGCTACCCCTTCCTCCAGGGCGCGAATCGCATCCAGTAGATAAGGCACCAGCAACCGGTTTACGATGAACCCCGTTTTGTCACCAGCTCGCACCGGTGTTTTCCCGAGTTTCTGTCCAAACGCGACTGCCTGTTCGTAAACCTGATCGTCAGTCAGGATAGTGCGTACAACTTCCACCAGCTTCATCAGCGGCACGGGATTGAAGAAGTGCAAGCCGATAAAGCGCTGCTGGCGCGCGGCTGAAGTTACATTCATCATCTCCGTAATCGACAGCGACGAGGTGTTGGAGGCGAAGATCGTTTCGGGCTTGCACAGTTCGTCGAGGCGCAGGTAAGTTTCCCGCTTGGTGTCCAGGTTTTCGATGATAGCTTCGATGATGATGTCACAGTCGGCCAGTTCCTCCAGAGAGGTAACTCCGCTTAACCGCCCGCGTATCGCTGTTTGTTGCTCAGCCGTAATCGATCCCTTTTCCGCAAAGCGCGCCAGCGATTTATCGATTCCCGCAAAGCCTTTGGCTATCAATTCTTCAGAGACCTCGCGCACCACGGTTTCAAACCCAGCTGTCGCCGCAGTTTGAGCGATCCCGGCGCCCATCAGGCCACAGCCAAGCACGCCAACTTTCTTGATTTCCATTTCGTTTTCTTCTCCTCGGTTACCTTGATCACTTCAAACTGCAAATGCAACAGCTCGCTGCGCCTGTGCGAAGGCTTACGGTTTTCGCGGCGCCCCTGGCGCGGGGGTGCGCGCGCTTTCTGGTGTCGAGTTATCGTTGCTATTTGAATCATCCGGGGGCGTCAGCTCAAGCCCGTATCTCTCGCCCTCATCTTTGATCCACTGATCGCGTCGTTGGATCCAGCCCTGGAAGTCGAGGTTAAGCTGTTTAGTCTGCATCAGATCATCTTGTTGCCGCGGGTCTTTCTCCTTTGCAGCAACCAGATTGCGACTCCGTTCCAGGATGGTTTTCAGCTCCACGCGTAGGTGGTCCGAGGTTTCATCTGGCCCTGTAGCCTGATTCAAATCTTCCAACGCGCGGTCGAACGCTCCGGTCTCAGGTTTGCCGATCGCCGCACCGCGAAACGCCCGTTGGCCTTCGTTCAGGGCGTTGAGATAGGCACCCACCGCTTGCTGATCTTTAATCTGCGTTTCGACGGATGGATTCATGGTCACGGTCGCGGGGTGACTGTTGAAGTGACGCGCCACCATGAAAAAACTCACAGCTACCACCGCCAGGGCCAGCGCCTGCAATGTGCTCCAGGTGAAGGTCATACTGGCCCGTTCACCGGGTCGCTTGTAATCCACCACCAAACCCAATGCCGCGCCCGATGCCAATCCGCCCAGGTGGGCTGCGTTATCTATGAAGCCACGGCCCATGAAGCCGATGAACAGATTAATGAGGATGACAGGCAATAGGCCGGTGCCAAACGCTCGTTTGAAACCTTCGGGCAATTCGCGACGAAATTTGATTCCAAAGACGAACAGCACGCCGATTAAACCAAAGAGAGCCCCGGAAGCTCCCGCGGAGGGGACATCAGCGGCCTTGAAAAGAAAGCTAGCCAGAAGACCCTTCACCAACTGTGGCTGCACGGTCAGGTAGCTGGCTGCCACTCCCGCAATCCCCGTGACAACCCAAAAAAAGACGAACTTTGCTGACCCATAAAGTTTCTCGACATAGGGCCCAATCATCCACAGGCTATACATGTTGACCAGCAAATGGATCAGATTCACATGGATGAAAATAGGGGTAACAAAACGCCACCATTCGTGGTTTTGCTTGATGAGGAAATTGAGTTTGGCTCCGTAAGCTTGCAGCACGGGCTCGGGAAACACCCAGAGGGCGCTGCCTTGCATTCCACTGGACTGCCACATCAGTAGAAAAACAAAGAAATTAGCGACAAGGAAAAGAATTGTGAAGAGGTAGGAGCGATTCAGCACCGCGCGCGCAAAGCGCTTGGCGTCAACTTCGTAACTGCGGCGAGGTTGATTGTCTCGCGGCGCCGACGAAGCTGGTTCTGCGCCACAAACAGCGCACGAAGTTTGTCCTGCACCGACGATAGCGCCACACTTGCGACATAGCGACGGCCTTCCCTCAAGGTTCATCTTTTGTTTCCGGCCCGACAGTGATCCTACGGCAGTGATTATTGGATCCGCTGTCGCGTGCCACACGCTAGCTTTCCATTGTCTCCAGCAGGTTGACCAGATCGTCGGCGTGTTCCTCTTCCATCGCCAGAATACCTTCCAGCATCCGCCGCGTAGTCGGATCGTCATTGCCGGTGAAAGCAATCATCTCGCGATAGCTGTCGATCGCCACGCGTTCAGCGACCAGATCTTCCTTGATCATGTCATTTAGAGTTTCGCCTTCGACATATTCCGCGTGGCTGCGCATTAATAGGCCTTCCGGCGAAAAGTTGGGCGCGCCTCCCAGTTGGACGATTCGCTGGGCAATCAGATCGCCGTGGGCCTGCTCTTCGTTAGCGTGTTGCAGGAACTCTGCGGCCACACTCTCGGCATGGATTCCAGTGGCCATGAAATAGTGCCGCTTGTAGCGCAGCACGCACACTATCTCAGTCGCCAGGGCTTCATTCAGCAGCTTGATCACGGTTTCGCGATCGGCGCTGTATCCTTCGGTCACCGCGCCCTGCTCGATATGACGGCGCGCTCGTTCGCGCAGAGTCTTAATGTCTGTGAGAAATGGCTTGTCGCCCACAATGCGTTCTCCTGTACATGAATTTTCTTTAGGGGTGGATATTACTCGCTTACACAAACGGTGAGCAAGTGGCCGGACAAAACACAGAAACCGAGATCCCATGGCGGAGGCGCTACCCGCAGAGAATAACCCTGGAGCCGCATCATCAAATTCTGGAATCACCCCGCGAGAGTCTCCGCTCGGTCGGGAGAAGTTTCTAGCACTCAGGGGTTCCCTGGGTGATGCGGTGGATCTGCAACACCTCTCAATCGAATTGACCTGAAGTCCTGACCACATTTCGTTCATCCAGACCCAATCCTCTCTCCAGGGAGCTAATTGCTGCGTTTCTATCGAGCTTAATGCGGTCAATTGCCCCGGCATGGTTCTTGTTAGAAGGCAAGCTGACCCAAGTGCCGACCAGACGGCCATCAGTTCTTGAATCTTCTGAAGGAGTCCCCCTAAAACATGCGTAGGTGTTTCTATCTTGTCCTGCTGATTGGCGCCATCGCGGCCTCAGCCATCGCCCTAAGTTCCGCTGCTCATAAAGCGAAATCTCCCGCTCAGTCGGCAACAAACAAACTTGCCGCTCCGTTACGGCGAGCCCTTGAGGCCCGTCCTGGCAGCGCTGAGCGCGTGCACGTAATTGTGCGCGTCAATGAAGACGCGGATTCGGATCGAGTGCGCGTCCGGCTACAGGAAGCCGGTGCACATGTTGAGCGCCATTTAGACGCTGTGGGCCTGACGGTCGCAGAAATGCCGCTGGCAAAACTAACAACCGTGGCGGCAGATGATGAAATAGCGTGGATATCGCCCGACCAGACGGTGACTTCGCTGGCGACAACTAACAACACCAGCCACGTTGCGGTGACTTCGGGAGCGAGCAAGTTTCTGCCGGCCGACAACACGAAAATGGCTGATGGCGGCGCGGGCAATTATGTGGGGATCGCAATTTTGGACAGCGGCATCAGCCCGGCTGACGCGGCTGAGTTCGTCGGGTATGAGTGGCGGACCAGCGACGGCCTGCTCGGCACCGGACTGCTCGGCCAGTCTTATCTCGCGTCCTACGATCGTATTAAGAAGCACGTTGACTTCACCGGCGAACCGAAGTCGGAGGATGCTTACGGCCATGGTACCCACACGGCCGGTATCGCTGCCGGCTCGGGCCAATCGAGCGAAGACTATTCGTCGTCAAACCCCGGAGCGCCGACCTATGGTGGTACCGCCACGGGCGCAAACCTCATCGACGTGCGGGTCCTGAACTCGCAAGGCATGGGAACAGTTTCGAACGTCATTACGGGAATCAACTGGGCCATCCAGAACAAGGCCACTTATAAGATCGGTGTCATCAATCTCTCTCTCGGCACCCCAATAACGCAGAGTTACAAAACCGATCCGTTGTGCCAGGCAGTTGCCAAAGCCGTCGATGCCGGCATCGTTGTAGTGGTGGCCGCAGGAAACTGGGGCAAAGACTCTTATGGCAATCTTATTTACGGCGGGATCCTGTCTCCGGCGAATTCGCCGCGGGTGATTACCGTTGGGGCCACTAATACCCAACAGACTAACCCGCGTTCGGACGACACAGTCACCACCTATTCCTCACGCGGACCAACGTTGATCGATGGAATGGTCAAACCTGATCTGGTTGCTCCCGGCAACCGGACGGGCGCTGCGGAAACTGCGGTCGCTTCGCCCTCGGCAAGTTACAGCTACAGTTCAACTGGTGGTGGAGGTCTGATCGGCGGTCTGCTAAGCGGGGACACAAGTACCAACACTCCGAAGGCGACCGGGACCTACGAAATCCTTAGCGGCACTTCTTTCGCCGCGCCTATGGTTTCCGGCACAGTCGCCATCATGCTGGAAGCTAACCCTTCGCTGACGCCGGCCTTTATCAAAGCCGTCCTTATGCGGACCGCGCAGCGGCTGCCGGCTTACGAAAGTATGATCGCGGCGGGCAAGATGTCGCCGTTTGAGCGCGCTATTACCGAGGGCGCGGGCGAGTTGAACACCAGCGCTGCGTTAACTGTGGCCAAAGCAATCCGAAGAGATGCCAACAAAGCCAAACTCGGTGAGAACCTGATTACAAACAAGAATCTGACCTACTCAACTTGCGGCGTTACTTCTTCGATAGCCGGAGAAACGATGCCCCTGAATAACGGCATTGTGTGGGTAGAAAACGTCGCCTTCACGGATCGTCTTCTGCTAACTAATGGTTACCAGTTATTGGATGGAACCATTTTGGCGAATGGCTTCGTCATAGCTGACGGGTACATGAAGGCGGATGGTAGTTATGTGTTCACGAACGGGTACGTCCTGGGCAGTGGCTACGTACTAGGTAGTGGCTACGTACTCGGCAGCGGTTACGTTCTTGGCAGCGGCTACGTCCTTGGTAGTGGCTACGTCCTCGGCAGTCAGTACGGTGAAGGGGACGGAACCCTTTCAACCGGCGCGAAGAGCAGTTGGTGTTTTAGCGAACAACAGACCTGGGACTCGAACATGATTGACCCCACCTCGACGAGTTCCAACGAAGAGGAAGTCATGATTCAGGGCGAGCAAGCTATGCCTGACGGCATTCGGCGGATTTCAAACAAGAGCAAGTTCTATCCGAAGCCCTAACTCGGGCGACGCGAGTCAAGACCTACTTTCGGAAAGTGCGGGAGAGTATGGCTAAGAACAACGTGACTAGGAAAGCCTTCATTTACCAGACAACTGTGACAGCTGCGGGCCTTGGCCTCTGGGTCCTGGCTGGGGTTGTCCTCCTGTTTCGATACCAGTTACGTGAGCAGCTAATTGTGCTGGCTGTGATTCCGCTGGTTGTAGTAGTAGGAATGTTTCCGACTTCGTTTGCCTTGCCTTCAGGTCTGAAGGTCACACGGGAAACGATTACCTTTACTCTTTCCGATGCGTTCATTCTTCTGGTCGCGTGTACGTATGGAGTTTTTCCCGCCGTAGTGATTGCCGGTCTGGAAGCCTTCATTTCCTCATTCCGCACGGTGCGCCGGCTTTCCAGTAACTTTTTTTCCGCGGGGATGATCGCTTTGTCGGCAGCGGCGGGCGGTTATGCACTGCAGGCCGTTTTGGGTTATGGCTTTGGACGGCAACCCGGCGGGCAAGCTTATTCATTTCGCGCCGCCACGGTGGCCCTCCTCGTTGGCAGCATAGTTCAGGTAATCACAAACTGGGGTTTGCTTTCGACCTTGCTGGCATTGCGTCATAGCAATCCAATTCTGCGCGAATGGAAAGAAAAACTTGTGTGGGCCGTCCCTATGTTCCTACCGACAGGAACTGCCGCGAGCTTGCTGTACATGGCGCTAAACTATGACGGCTTCGTCATGGCAATGATTGGCGGACCTATTCTGCTGGCGATTTATTTTGGGCATCGCCGCTACGGAGAGAGCATTCAGGAACGCATTGGCATCATGGAGAAAGGCCATCGCGAAACCATCGAGGCGCTGGCGGTCGCCATAAACGCTAAAGACAAGGTCACCCATGAACACGTGTTGCGGGTGCAGATCTACGCGGCCGGAGTAGCGCGTTTGTTGAAGTGCACGGACAGCGAAATTGAGGCGCTGAGAGCTGGGGCGCTATTGCATGACATCGGCAAGATCGCGGTTCCCGACTACATCTTGAATAAGCCCGGGAAACTCACCGCTGACGAATTTGAGAAAATGAAGCTTCATACGACTGTGGGAGCGCAGATCCTGGGGCGCGTCGGTTTTCCTTTTCCAGTCGTGCCAGTCGTCCGTCACCATCACGAGCGCTGGGATGGCAAAGGCTATCCCGACGGGCTGAGTGGGGATGATATTCCGCTGACCGCCAGAATCCTCTCCGTTGTGGATTGCTTCGACGCGGTCCGAGAGGACCGGCAATATCGCAAAGCCATGACGCGCGAAGAGGCTATCGCCTTTATCATGAGTGGTAGCGGCACCATGTACGACCCCCAGGTAGTAGGAACCTTCATCACTCATCTGCCGGAGTTTGAAGCGGAGATCCTGGCCCATCGCGAAGTAGCGGCGCCCACTTTTGGCATCGAGCCCCTCGAACAACTATCTGAAGCGGCCCGTTTAGTGGCCCCGGCGGCCGGTTTGGCCCAAACAGCACTAATTGAAAATTCCCGGGAACTGACGCAACCGGAACTGAAACTGTTTTATGAGTTGGCCCAGGAGATCAATGGCTCGCCGGATCGAGCCAGGGCAATGGAAGTGTTCATGAAGAGACTTCCCGCCATCGTGCCGTTTAATACCTGCGCGATCGCGCTGGCGGCCCCTGAGACTGGGAAATGTATTGTCGCCTTTGCCGCAGGCGAAAAGGCCGCCTTACTTAAAGGCCGTGAGATATCTGCCGGCGATGGCGCCACGGGCTGGGCGCTAACTAATCAACGGCCGTTTTGCAACGCTGACCCCCGATTGGATCTGCCTGCTGAGCTGAGCGAGTTCTTCTCGGAATACCGCACCCTCGCTGTTTTTCCCCTGGTCAAGGATCAAGTTGTGTTGGGGGCAGTGACGTTGTATTCCTCGGAGTTGGCCGAGTACACGCCTGATCACGAGCGACGTTTGGAAGAAGCTTCGGGTTTGCTGGCATCTGCTCTATCAGCCAAACTTGGCGTATCAAAGGCTGTTGCAGACTCGGCGTTAAGCGAAGTGGTCATCCCCGGTACTTCCTTGAATCAGAACGAACTGGAGTTGCACTCCGACTTCGCACATTAACCTGCCAGTACCTGGTCCAATTTATCAACCGCCCGCCGCAAGTGCGGAATTGTGATTGAACCTCCCACCACCAGGGCTACGTTGAAGGCGTCCATGAATTCCGCGCGAGTTACTCCCACCGAGGCACACTGCTTCACGTGATAAGTAATGCAGTCGTCGCACCGAAGCACGATTGACGCCGTCAGGCCCATTAGTTCTTTAGTGCGTTTGTCGAGGGCTCCGGCTTCGTACGCCTGAGTATCAAGTGCGAAGAATCTCTTGATACCCAGATGGTCACTCCCTAAAAGCTTCTCGTTCATTTCCGTGCGGTAACGATCGAACTCATCCATACAAGGGTCCTTTCCAGGCCAGATTTAGACAGCACTGATGGCGGCGGATCATTGTCACTTTATCATAGGGACGGAATCGCCTTCCCAGGGCACTGGGCCACAGCAGCCTCACACCAAAGGCGTTTGACACGACACTCCCTGCATGTTTTCATCGCAACCTCAATCAAACTATGAGCGCTGATGTAAACAAAACAAGCAACCGTGAGGCGCCGGAACGACGCGAGGTCTTGATCCTGAATGTGGGGCGACGAATGTTGGGAATCTTCACGGAAAACGTCGCCGGAGTTGCCGCCGGAAAGTCGCCAGTGCCGTTGCCTCGATCCCCGGAGTCAGTATTGGGGGTAGTCGCGTTCAGGGGAAGAATGCTAACCGTAGTCGATCTCCTTCCCTTGCTGGGGGAGTCGGCAGGTACATCAGAGCCCGCCATAATCGTGGCTCTAAGTGGCGAGGAACAGCTGGCCATTGCCGCTGATTCCAGCCGCGGCGCGATTCAGGTGTTTTCGCGCGAGCTGGAGCTTTCAGCACCTGATGGCGGCTCGGGGATTCTCTCCGGCACTCTAAATAGGAACGGCGACCAAATTGACCTTCTCGATGTTCCCAATCTGTTCGACGTGGTAATAAAGGCGCATCGCGAGCGCCGCCGCCGCCGTTTCTAACGGACCAGCTACGGCCATTTGTGGCTGGAGATCCCTTGCGAATCACCTTGCGCTGGCGAAACTTTCACGGCATACTTTAGCCGTTTAGGTTCCTGCTCTCGCGCGTCAAAGGTGATTGCGCCTGCCAGTGTTCGGAAAGCGACGACGTTCGGCTGAGGAGAGAGTTAGGCTGGTTATTAACTTGTAAGAAGCCGCTCTCGTTACTGTTAGAGCACCGGGTGCGTCGCGTTTCGCCGAGAAGGATAAGCTCCCCCTTCCATCTGCGATTCCACTTCAGCCCGCGCTTCGTTTTGATCCTGAGGTTAAGTTAGACATGGCTACAAAACTGTACGTGGGTAACCTTTCGTTCCGGACCACGGGCGAAGAGTTACGCGAACTATTTGCACAGGCAGGCACGGTGGAATCCGTGAGTGTGATTGAAGATCGCGAGACCGGCCGTTCACGCGGCTTTGGCTTCGTCGAAATGGCAACGGCCGAAGAGGCTGCTGCGGCTATCGAACAATTCAATGGCAAGGACCTCGGCGGCCGCAATTTGACCGTCAATGAAGCCAAGCCAAAGACTGAACGTAGTGGTGGTGGTGGTTTCCGTGACCGCGGCGGCTACGGTGGCGGTGGTGGTGGCGGCCGCGATCGCGACTACGGTGGTGGTGGTGGCGGCCGCAATGACCGCGAACCACGCTGGTAGCTCGTTTCACCCTACCTGCTTAGAGAGGTAGAGCGACTCCAAAACAAAAAGCCGGAATGCGTTGCTACGCTTCCGGCTTTTCGTTTTCTCCGGGGACTATTGCATCCGCTACTTTCGGGCTGCGGGCGTGATTTTCAATACCACTCTTTCGGTACCGCGCAAAGCCTCGACCGCATACTCCTGACCGGCCTTCATTTCACCTAAGGCGTAAGTGTAATCATAGACATTCTTCACCTCGCGTCCGGCCAGCTTAACGATACGGTCTCCGGCCTTCAGGCCCGCCTTCGCTGCGGGTGAATCATCACGAACCCCGTCCAACAGAAGGCCGTTGGTTGAGTCCGCGTAGTTTGGAATGGTTCCCAAATATACACGAAAGCCCATCGAACGTCCGGTCGCCTCAGACTTAGCGACTGCGTAACTCGGTCGCTTTTCGTTCTGATCAATGTCTTGCACCACGCGCCCTACGTACGCGAGGATTCGCGCTTCTCCTTTGTAGTTGATCTTGTCTGCGGTATCGGAAGGCTTGTGATAATCCTCATGCGTGCCGGTCCAGAAAAAGAGCACTGGCACCTGCTTGGAGTAGAACGACGAATGATCACTGGGGCCAAAGCCGTCCTCGTTCAAGGTGAGCGCAAAATTCTTGCCAGGCTCACTGGTGACGATTGTTCGGCCATTCGCTGACACTACCAGAGGGATCCCTGCCGCCGTTCGACGACTCATGTCTTCAGGCGCGTTAGCCGGCGCACTGGCATTGATCGTCAGGCTCTGCATCTGGTTCTCCGATTCGATCAGTGAACGCCACTGCGGCGCGGTGCCTATCCCGCCCACAATCAGGTTATCGTTTTTCATTCGCCCAATCATGTCCATATTGATCATCGCGATCGTGTTTCCCATGGGCACTAACGGATGATTGACATAGTAATTCGAACCCAGGAGCCCTTCTTCTTCGCCACTGAAAGCGATGAAGACAATGGTGCGTTTGGGCCGCGGATGTTGCGCAGAGAGTATGCGCGCCAGCTCCAGCATGCCGGCGACGCCAGAGGCATTGTCGTCCGCGCCGTGATGTATTTCGCCTTCGCGCGGCGCCAGACTGCCTTCGCCGCCAAAGCCGAGGTGGTCGTAATGGGCGCCGATCACAATCGTTTCGTCTTTCAACTTCG
>JAWVFI010000117.1:0-18990 GCA_033856235.1 Blastocatellia bacterium
CATCCGTCGCCGGTGCCGCATTGCGATTATGTAACTACGACGACGCACAAAACTCTGCGCGGACCACGCGGCGGTTTGATCCTTTGCAAAGAAGAACACGCCAAAGAGATCGATCGAAAACTGTTCCCGGGAGTGCAGGGCGGGCCCCTCGTCCATATCATCGCGGCCAAGGCCGTGGCCTTTGGCGAAGCATTGCGCGGCGACTTTAAAGAGTACCAGGGTCAGATTGTGAAGAATGCAAAAGCCCTGGCTAGCGAGCTGCAGGAGCAGGGACTCCGTTTGGTTTCCGGTGGGACCGATAATCATCTTATGCTGGTGGACGTTTTCGCCGACGGTAAAGGAATTACGGGCAAGGCGGCGGAGAAAGCGCTCGAAGCCGCAAATATCACAGTCAATAAGAACACGATTCCCTTTGATAAGAATTCCCCGTTTGTGGCGTCGGGCATTCGAATTGGCACGCCGGCGGTAACCACGCGCGGCATGAAGGAACCTGAGATGCGAGAGATTGGCCGCCTGATCGCGGCGATCGTGCAGGAGCCGGAATCAGAAGCGACTCGCGACCGAGTGCTGCAAGGCGTAGGTGAGTTGGCCGCGAAGTTTCCGCTGTATCCAAAGCGATCAAACCGAGCGAGTTTGTCAGAACCGCCTGCGGTAGCGGGCGGTTGAACTTTCGGTTTATTGGTTAGGTAGCGGTAGTTCAACCGCCCGCTACCGCAGGCGGTTCTGACAAGCGAAGGGCAATATCGTAATAGTTTTCCGCTTTATGAAACCCGAAGCGCCTTCCCTCCTCACGTTACTCAAACAGTACTTCGGCTTCAGCGAGTTTCGGCCCTTGCAGGCAGAGATTATTCGCGACGCGCTGGCGGGTCGCGATGTCTTTGCCATTCTGCCAACCGGCGGCGGCAAGTCGCTCTGCTTTCAATTGCCTGCTCTCATGCGCCCTGGTTTGACGGTCGTGATCTCGCCGCTGATTTCGTTGATGAAGGATCAGGTGGACGCGCTGGTTGCGGGCGGAGTCGCTGCGACCTATCTCAACTCGTCGCTTCAGGCAGAGGAGGCGCGGTCGCGTCTGCGCGGATTGCATAACGGCGAATATCGTCTGCTGTATGTGGCGCCCGAACGACTGATGCTCTCCGGATTTCTTGCGGATTTGAAGAGCTGGAGAGTAAATCTTCTGGCCATCGACGAGGCCCACTGCATCAGCGAGTGGGGACACGATTTCCGCCCCGAATACCGGCAGTTGGCCGACCTGCGCGAACACTTCCCTGAGGTACCGCTGATGGCCCTGACCGCAACCGCCACTGAGCGAGTGCGTCAGGACATCGTGAAGCAGTTGCGACTGCGCGATCCCAGTTGCTACCTGGCCAGCTTCAACCGACCCAACCTCAATTATCGCGTCATGGCTAAAAGCAAGCCATACGATCAACTACGGGAATTCATAAACAATCGTGGTAGTGAGAGCGGCATTGTCTATTGTCAAAGCCGCCGCAGCGCCGACAGCCTGGCGGCGCGCTTGAACGGAGACTACATCACGGCGCGCCCCTATCACGCGGGCCTCGGGGCCAACGAACGCAGCACCAACCAGGATCTCTTTCTGCGCGATGAAGTACGTGTGATTTGCGCCACCATCGCTTTCGGCATGGGCATCAACAAACCGAACGTGCGCTTTGTCGTGCACTATGATTTGCCAAAGAACATCGAAGGCTATTATCAGGAAACCGGGCGGGCTGGCCGTGATGGCTTGCCCAGTGAATGCGTTCTACTTTTCAGCGCCGGCGATGCGGTGAAGTATTCGCGGTTCATCGACGAAAAGATCAGCGCTCGCGAACGGCAGATCGGACGCGAACAGTTGCAGCAGATGGTCCACTATGCCGAAAGCGCAGTTTGCCGGCGGGCGGTGCTGCTCGGCTACTTTGGTGAGACCTTCGGCGAGCCTAACTGTGGTGGCTGTGACAACTGCCTCAATCCCCGCGCGACTTACGACGGCACTCTGGATGCACAGAAATTCTTGTCGTGCGTTTACCGGGTCCGCCAAAAAAGCGGATTTGATTTTGGAATTAACCAGATTGTGGAAGTCCTGACCGGCGCCGAAACCGAAAACGTGATGAAGTGGGACCATCATAAAGTGTCCACCTACGGTCTGGGGAAACATCGCAGCCGCGTCGAATGGAAAGAGATCGGCCGCGAGCTGGTCCGGCTCGGGTATCTGCGCCAGGTGGCGGAAAGGTTCAACGTGCTGCAGCTTACCGAGGAAGGTCAGAGCGCACTTAAGCACCGCCAGCCGTTGCGATTAACCAAGGCGATCGCGATTCCCAAGCCAGATGGTTCGGGAAAAGCACGAAAGCGTCGGGCGGGCGAGATTGCTTGTGATGAAACATTGTTCGAACGGCTGCGGCGGTTGCGCAAAAAGCTTGCCGACGAAAGGTCCGTGCCGCCGTACATTATTTTCTCCGACGTCGCCCTCCGCCAGATGGCGCGTTACTATCCGGGGAGTCGGAACCAGTTCAGCCGCATCAGCGGCGTCGGCGAACGCAAGCTGGAAGAGTTTGGAACGGATTTCATGGCGGAGATTGAAGGGTACCTGCGCGATAACCCGCGGCAGCATTTCGCGGATGATTGAGTGAACTGTAACTTCGAAACCTCGCAGGCGCACAGAGCTAGCGGCGTTCACGCCGCTTTCCCCGCAGGGTTACTAGCCCAGCCGTTCTACGGCTGGGTAACCAGCCGTAGCCAGAAGATTAGCCCGCTTAAGCGGGCTTCTCCTGTGTTTTGCTTTAGCGCAAGGGGATTCTGCAATGAGTGATAGACTAATCTGCATCGGTTGGATTGCAGCACGAGTAAGCGCGCTGAAGGGCGCTAATATTTCTTTAGCGGACTTCGTCCCAGCGCTAAAAGCGCTGCGCTGGTAACCCTTCGGGAAAGCCGCGTGAACGCGGCTGTAGAGTCATACTTGGAAGGTCGCGGACTTCAAATCTTCAATGCAAGAAATCTTCGGCACTGACGGCTTAATCGCCCAGGCCCACCCTGAGTACGAACATCGCCCCGGCCAAATCGAAATGGCTGAGGCAGTGCTGCGGGCGTTCGAAGGCAAACATCATCTCATCGTCGAAGCCGGGACCGGCACCGGAAAAACTCTTGCGTATCTCGTGCCCGCAGTCGCTTCGGCATTGTCCGGCGGCGGGCGGGTCATCATTTCCACTGGCACAAAAAACCTGCAGGAACAACTGATGGAGAAGGACATTCCGTTTCTCCAGAGCGTCTTGCCACAGCCTTTTAGTGCGGCGTGCATGAAAGGCCGGAACAATTACGCGTGCCTGGATCGGATTGCGCGCGCTGAAGGCACGCCGATTCTCGATGGCCTCGAAGAAATCGATCATTTCGAAGAGGTCTCGCGCTGGCTCCGCCACACCGAAACCGGGGATCGCGCGGAGTTATCGTCGCTGCCGGAAAACCTGCGGTTCTGGCGCCACATCGATGCGCGCTCGGAAACTTGCACGGGGCAGAAGTGTCCGGACTTCGATCCTTGCTTCATCACGCGCATGCGCCGCCGCGCCATCGACGCCGATATTGTTGTCGTCAATCACCATCTCTTCTTTGCCGATCTGGCGCTGCGCAACGGCATGTATGGCCAGGTGCTGCCTGACTACACGGCGGTGATCCTCGACGAAGCGCACATGATCGAAGACGTGGCCTCAGAATACTTCGGCACCCAGGTTTCGAATTATCAGCTTGATGATTTGCTGCGCGATATCTCTTACCTGCAGATCGAAAAGAACGAGGCTTCCCTGGAAATCAGAAAAGTCACGACCCGCGTTGCGCGTTTTGCCGATGCCTTCTGGGTGGGATTTCGCGAGGGGCGCGGTGAAGAAGGACGATTCTCCCTGAGGCCGGACACGTTCGCCGCGCGGAACACCGCCGGCGAGATGGCTTCCACCAGACTCGGAGATGCCTACGTAGCGTTCGAGGGCGCGCTGCAGCGCCTGGAGACAACGCTCGATGCACTCTCCGACGCGCCGTTGGAAGTAGAGAACCTGGTGCGGCGGATTCGCCAGGTCCGTTTTGATCTTACTTTCATCGTCACCGGCGGCGACAAGAAGTTCGTCTACTGGCTGGAACGTCGCGGCCGGGGAGTCTTCCTGCGCGCCTCGCCGATTGATGTCTCGGGCTTGCTGCAGGACAAACTGTTCGATTCCATTCCTACGGTGGTCCTTACCTCGGCGACGCTGTCGAGCGGCGGCAATTTCAACTTCATTCGCGGGCGGCTGGGGTTGCAGGACGCAACCGACTTGATTGCAGAATCGATTTTCGACTACGAAAGCCAGGCGGTGCTTTACCTGCCGCGCGAGATGCCTGACCCGCGGTCGAATCAATGGGCTGAGGCGGCGGGGGCTGAAGTTGTGAAGATCGTGAATGCCACTGCGGGACGCGCCTTTGTGCTGGCGACGAGCTTCGCGGGAATGAATGCGCTCTATGAACGCGCGATGCCGGAGCTGGATTATCCCTGCTTCCTCCAGGGAAGCTCATCTAAGGGTGCGTTGCTGAAGCGCTTTCGCGAAACGCCCAACGCCGTGTTGTTTGCCACCTCCAGTTTTTGGCAGGGCGTCGATGTGCGTGGCGAACAGTTGTCGTGCGTAATCATCGATAAGCTGCCGTTCGCCGTGCCCACCGACCCGGTCGTGGCCGCACGCCAGCGTTATATAGAGGACAATGGCGGCTCAAGTTTTTACGAATACAGCGTGCCCCAGGCAATCATCTCGCTGAAGCAAGGCTTGGGGCGTTTGATTCGCAGCACCACTGATACCGGAGTCCTGGCTGTTCTCGATCCGCGCCTGCGGACCAAGATGTACGGGCAAATGTTTCTTCAAAGCCTGCCGCCCTGCCGCGTCACCTCGGACGTGGCAGACCTGGCGCGTGTTTTTTCCGCAGGTTTCTCAACGCAAACTGCAGGGTCATAATGTGCGCAGACCCAAAACGCGTTCAGAGTACCAACTTTAGTTGGGTCTTTATCTGAAACAAAAAGCCCGACTAAAGTCGGTAATCTAAACACATCGGCGGTTTGTTTTTTGTCAGACCAGCGCGATAATGGCCAGCACGTTATCTGATATATGGATTAAACCGGAGGATTCGATGGACCGAGAAGAGAAGGAAGACACTACGATCTATAAGGTCGTAGTCAATCACGAAGAGCAATATTCAATCTGGCCGGCCGATCGCGAAAATGCTTTGGGCTGGAACGACGCCGGCAAGACTGGCCCCAAGGACGAGTGCCTGGCCTATATCAAAGAGGTTTGGACGGATATGCGCCCGCTTAGCCTGCGCAAGAAAATGGAAGAGTCAGCTAAGTAGGCAGCCTATGGCCGGTACGTTTGAAGTCATGATCGAGCGCAACTTTTCCAGCGCGCATCAACTGCGTGGCTATAAGGGCAAGTGTGAAAACCTGCACGGCCACAATTACAAGATCGAAATTTATGCGCGGGGCAGCGAACTGGACAACGTGGGCCTGCTGGTTGATTTTGTGGAATTAAAAGCGGCTGCCGACGAGGTGGTGCAGTACCTGGACCATCGCAATATTAATGAGCTACCGCCGTTTGTCGAGCTGCAGCCTTCCGCTGAAAACCTGGCAAAGTATGTGCTGGAAAAAGTCTCGTCGCGCATTGATGACGACCGAGTGCGGATTTACAAAGTGCGCTGCTTCGAGACTCCGACCAGCGTCGCCACCTATCAAGTCGGCTAAATTACCGCACCCCGCACTCGCTCAACGGGCTTTGCACAAAAACTCCGATTTCGTGTGCTTTAGTGTTCTCAGTGTGTTTTCGTGATTCGTCAGCGCACGATTCACGAACTACACGAAATCCCACGAACTGACACGAATCAACGCCGGTCTTAGGCATTGTCACTTGTTGCTTCGAAGTTGCCGCGGACTTTTTGTGCAACGCCCACTCAACGCAACACTTCGCTGATCAGCGCCGTCAAAGCGTTGTCTTGCAGAATCGGATTGTTCTGCAGGTTGCCGTGCAGGTCGCAGCCAAACATTGAATAGGCGATGGGCAATCCGGCGTTGAAAAGCGAGCCCGCACGGCGCTCATCCACCAGGTCTTCGGCCAGCAGCGATCGTCGCGTCACTCGACCGTCGCCTGGCACAAACATCGCGGCCACAGTTTCGCGCTTTGCGATGCGACGCCCGTCGACGGTCCGATAGCTTTCGGGGGAGGTCATCGTCACCCAACGACCTTTCTTTGCATCTCGCCGTATCAGCGGAGCATCAAGAGTCTCCTCACAATCGCCACCGAAAGATAACAACGCCACCGGAGGGTTCGCGCTGGTCGGCGCATCGAGCGCTTCATGAAATTTCCTCGCTCGCCGCAACACAGCCGATAAATATTGTTCCCGGTTCGCGATTAACTTCGCGGGTACCGCTTCTCCATCGCCTGGCGAAGCTTCTTCATTCGTGCTTGGAGGACCAACGAACGGCTCCCACTCATAACGTTTCCAGGTTGCCACATCGTACAAATCCACTTCCAGGGGATTTAGATTTTCATCCAGGAAACGTGTAGCTCCGGTGTGCGGCAGAAGTTGAAATACTGAGGGCGCACTGAATGCGACTTCTTTGGAGAAGGTATTGAAGAGCCGTATTTGCGGCCGCAGTCCCTCCGTCAGGGAGTAACCACGTAACAGAGTTGCAAAGGCGTCCGCCGAACCTTCGTTGGGAACTCCGAACATCACGATGCGATTGATGTGCGCGGCGCCGGCCCAACTGGGAGATGGCGCTGCGCCATCCGTGGGCAGGTCCGCGTCACCATACATCGCGGCGTAACGTGAAATCAGGCCGCCCATGGAATGGGCTACGAGGTTGAACTTCAAGTCCGGCCGATTCAGCCTGCGCTTCAAGCTGGCAAGTCGCTGGACCAATTCACGGGCCGACTCCACGTTGTCGCGACGCCAGTCGTAAGCGAAGACGTAGAACGTATCATGGTCGCCGCCGGCGGCCGGGTTGGCCCAATCGCCTTCCACGTATCCACCATATTGCCGCAAGGCATCCAGCAGTCCGCGATAGACGTAGACCTCGGGCACCAGCCGGGCCAGCTTCACGCTCGAGATAATTTTTCGGGGATACAGATTGTCGCGATTCGAAGCCAGATTCGGAGAAAGCGGAAGCGTAAGGCTCGCAGCCAGCGAGCGCACCGCTGAAGGCCACGCCACCGCTCCGGTTTTCTGATCGACGAGTTCGGTACCCAGGATTCCTGGAACCACCACGATAGGAGCCTTCCCCTTACGCTCGCGCGCCTGGGCAAAAATTCGATCGAGGGCTGGAGTGCGCTTGGGGCCGAGGCAGCCGAATTGACTCAAAAGGAACGCGCAGATAATCAGGAGGCCAACTACCTGCCTGCCGTTAAGCCGCTTAGCGGGGTCCGATGAATGCGAAAGTTTAAGCGACAAGTGGGAGCCTCAAACGGTTCGTGTAATTTCGTGGTCCGATTTTCGTTTCGTGAAATTTCGTGGATCGGGCCTTTTTATGCAGGATCGTTAACGACCACGGCAAACTGAAGTCTGTACTCTGAACACCTGTTGGGAGCGAAGTGGCAACACTCGGCCCAGGCGTATAGAGTTCAAGCTTCAGCTTGCCGTCTTTGAATCATGCTCTGGAGATTCCCAGCGCCGGTTAATCAAACTAGCTACAAACCCGGCGCCAAAACCGTTGTCAATATTTACCACCGTAACATTGGACGAACAGGAGTTCAGCATCCCCAGCAGGGCAGCCACGCCGCCAAACGACGCGCCATAGCCAATGCTCGTGGGAATGGCCACCACCGGCACACTAACCAGCCCGCCAACTACTGATGGCAATGCGCCCTCCATTCCCGCGGCCACAATCACCACGCGGGCACGTTGGAGCAAAGACCTCTCAGCCAACACCCGATGAATTCCGGCAACGCCTACATCCCAAACTCGCTGGACGCGGTTTCCCATCGTCTCCGCCGTCAACGCAGCTTCTTCGGCTACGGGAATATCGCTGGTGCCCGCGGTCACCACCGAGATCTCGCCTACACCCAATTCGGTCAGGTCGCGCCGCACGCGAATCACGCGCGCCGACGCATGCCATTCGGCCTCAGTAACCACGTTCCGAACTTCGCCGAAGGTTTCTTCGTCCGTATGGGTCACCAGGATGTTGGGCGCACGTTGCACGAGGCGTTCGACGATGCCCACAACCTGGGCCCGCGTCTTCCCGGCGCCAAAGACAACTTCCGGAAATCCCTGGCGCGTCGCTCGCGCATGATCTACTCGGGCGTAGCCGATGTCTTCGTATTGCAGATCTTTGATCCGCTGCGCCGCTTCGCTCGTATCAATTTCATTCTGCCGGTAGGCGCGCAGAAGTTGTTCGATTTCATCCATCAAGGGAGCAGTTTCCTTAAGTCGAATCCGTAAGTGTCAATTTGTTCACCGTGCGAGTGAGACAAGCTTTTACTGGGACCGCGGGGCGTCCCGCCCGCAAACGCTCGGGCTCGCATGCCTCACCCAAGGAACAAACCAGTTGCTTTTCGCGCTGCGCGCTCATTGCGGGCGGGACGCCCGCGGTCCCAGTAAAGAGCTTGAGTCGCTAACCGGAGCGTCCGGCCAACGCTTCCCGGGCTACTTCCCGATCGTCAAAATGGAAAACCTCACGGCCAATAATCTGGTAGTCCTCGTGGCCCTTCCCGGCAATCAAAACCAAATCGCCTTCACGGGCGGCATTGACTGCCTGGTGGATCGCCTCGCGCCGGTCGGCAATCTTTTCGTAAGGCTTGCCGGTCTTTTGAATTCCCTGCTCTGCCTCATCCAGAATCTTTTCCGGATCCTCTGTCCGCGGGTTGTCGGAAGTTAGTATCACTACGTCACTCAAGCTCCCCGCCGCCTCGCCCATTGGAGCGCGCTTTGAGCCGTCCCTATCTCCGCCGCAGCCAAACACAGTGATGATTCGCCCCTTCGTAACATCCCGGGCCGTGCGCAGCACATTCAGCAACGCATCGTCGCTATGCGCATAATCGACTACCACGGCGAATTTGCCGTCATGGATTACTCGCTCAAAGCGTCCCGGCGCACCCGTGCACTTCTCCAGGGCGCTGGTTATCACCTCCAGGTCATAGCCAAGGGCTAAACCACTTGCCACTGCCGCCAGGGTGTTGTAGATATGCGGCGGCCCCACGAGGGGCGAATGAAAGTCACGTTTACCGGCGGGACTGAGCAAACGAAAGCGCATGCCTGCAAGCGAGAACTCCGGATCGCGCGCTGTCACCTCAGCTTCTGACGTAACTGCATAAGTAACAACATGCAGGCCGTCGCGCCGCAACTCGTCTGCCAGTTCAACGCCATAGGGGTCGTCAAGATTAATCACTGACGTGCGCGGCCGCGAGCCCAAACGACCGTCGAAAAGACGGCGTTTGGCAAACCAGTAGTTTTCCATCGTCTTGTGATAATCAAGATGGTCACGCGTGAGGTTCGTAAAGACGGCCACCGCATAGTCCAGCTCGTCACAGCGATGAAAATCCATCGCCTGTGACGACGCTTCCATCACCGCTGTGCGGCAACCGGCAGCGACAGCTCGCCGCAACAAGCGCTGCATGTCCGTTGCTTCGGGAGTAGTGCGCCCGGCCTTGCGACGTTCTGCACCCAGACGATATTCGACCGTGCCGGTCATCGCCACCGGCTCGCCCGCCGCCTCCGGAATCGACGCGATCAAGTACGCGGTTGTGGTCTTACCGTTAGTCCCGGTGATTCCTGCCAGTTGCAACTCACGCGAAGGGTGATGATGAACTTCCGCAGCGGCAAGCGCCATAGCTCGGCGAACGTTCTCCACCTGCAGCCAGGCGGCGGCGTCAGCACCGCGTCCTGACTGCGAGTGCGCCAGTTCGCTCCAATCCGGCGGAGGTTGAGCCTCTGAGATAACTCCAACCGCGCCTTGTTGGATTACCTGCGGGACAAATTTATGAGCGTCGCAGAGGTCCCCGCGCACGGCAACGAACAAACTGCCTGGCCGCGCTTCACGCGAATCGTGCGTGACATCGATTACGGCCGTGTGTTCGTCGCCCGTTAACGTGGCCTCTAGGACTCGGGCAATCTTGCCCACAGTCACCGAGGATTCCTTCTTTGATTCCGACATTGTTGTTCGTGGGCCCGCCCGCTACCCCAGCGGTTCTGACAGATTTGCCTATCTTCGCAAACGTCATCTGTGATTATATTCCCCGCCAAGCTTCGTTCCAGATTACCTGAGAAAGCATGGAGATGCCATGAGACTGTCTATCCTGCTGTTGCTAACCATTATGAATCCTTTCGCGCTTAACGGCGGAGCCCCCAGCGTAAAGGAGGCCTCAAACTTGCCCGGTACCATGGCGGTGCCTTCTGATTACGACCTGCTGATCCTGAACGGCCGGATTATCGACGGATCGGGTCGAACTGCCTATCGTGCTGACCTTGGAATCAAAGGCGATCGCATTGTTCGCCTCGGCACCCTGGCAGGCGCGCGCGCGAAACGGACCATTGACGCGCGCGGGCAGGTGGTTGCGCCGGGCTTTATCGACATGCTGGGGCAATCAGAGAACTATCTGCTAATCGATCCCCGGGGCATGAGTAAAGTCATGATGGGCGTGACCACCGAGATTACCGGGGAAGGCGAATCGATCGCGCCGACTAACGATCGGTTGATCAAGGAGACTGAAGACTTTAATCGCCGCTACAACCTGACCGTTGACTGGCGCACGCTCGACGAATACTTCCGCCGGTTGGCGCGACAGGGCTCGGGCGTGAATCTCGCCACCTTCGTAGGCGCCACGCAGGTTCGCGCCTATGTGATCGGCTTTGATAACCGTCCGCCCACCGCGGTTGAGTTAGACCGGATGAAGTCCCTGGTCGCGGATGCGATGAAGGACGGCGCGCTGGGCGTTTCCACATCTCTGCAATACGTCCCCGCCCGATTTGCCAGGACCGATGAGTTGGTTGAGCTGGCAAAAGTCGCGCGGCAGTACGGCGGTATCTATGCCACGCATCAACGCAGCGAGGCCAACGCGCTGGATGCTTCACTGAAAGAGGTTTTCGAGATTGCTCGCCGCGCCGACATCCCGGTGGAAATCTGGCATCTGAAAACCGCTTACAAAAAGAATTGGGGACGCATGCCGGAGATCCTGAAACGGATTGAAACCGCGCGGGCAAGCGGCTTGAAGATTACCGCCGACGTTTACCCTTACATCGCCGCGAGCACTTCCCTGACAGCGTGTTTACCGCCGTGGGCACTGGAGGGCGGCACGGAGAAAATGCTGGAGCGGCTGCGTGACCCTCGTATTCGGCAACGGTTGAAACAGGAGATCGTGACCGACTCAAAAGATTGGGAGAACATTTTTCTGGGAAGCGGGGGAGCACCCGGCGTGCTGATAGGTTCCGTGGTGAATCGCGAATTGGAAAGCCTGCAAGGCAAGCGGCTTTCCGAAATCGCTGAGCAACAAAACAAGGATCCCCTTGAGGCTTTGCTGGATCTGATTCTGGCGGATCGGGGACAGACGGGCGCAATCTATTTCATGATGTTGGAAGACGACGTGCGCGCTGCATTGCGTTCACCGTTTGTCAGCATCTGCACCGACAGCGGAGCCCGCGCGACCGACGGACCGCTTTCCACTTCCAAATCGCATCCGCGCGGTTGGGGCAGCTATCCGCGCGTTCTGTCACGCTATGTACGCGACGAACACTTGCTGACGTTAGAACAGGCCGTTCATAAAATGACCGGCATGCCGGCATCCCGCGTGGGCCTGCGCGATCGTGGATTGTTGCGGGTGGGAATGTTTGCAGACGTGACGATCTTCGACCCGAATACGGTGCAAGACCGCGCGACCTTCGAAATGCCGAACCAGTATCCGGTCGGTGTGAACTACGTGATCGTTAATGGTGAAGTCGAAGTGGACAATGGCAAGCGAACACCGGCGTTGGCCGGCAGACCGATTCGCGGCCCGGGCTATGGAAAACAAAATTGGCCGTCAAGCTGAAGCTTGAACTCTATACGCCTGTCACCCGCGTTGAAGCTTTGAACCCCACAGGTGTCTAGAGTTCAAACTTTAATTTGCTCCGGGGGGAGTCCACCCAACTAAGGGCGACGCGACAAGCTAAAGCAATGCAGTAATGGTACGGTACTGAGCTTCGGTGAACGCCTTCAACGTTTCCGTCTGGATGTTTCCCTGCGCTCCCAGCGACAACATCGCGCGCGCCACCGTCTCATCGTCGGGGCCTTCGATGATGCAAACCAAATCGTAACGGCCCATCGTCAGGAACGTGTCTTTGATCTGCACGCCCAGCTCCTGAAAGGCCTTCCGGCCTGCGTCCAACCGGGCAGGGCTCTCATTTGCCTTGGCGGCGCCTTGTTGCGTCCATTTCATTAAGGCTATGTAAGTTTGCATGGGGTTTCTCCTTCGTCACTTGGACTACTGGCAAAGTGGTGGGCCGCACAGCGACGCCGAATGCGGTCAACAGGTCAGAACCGCCTGCGGTAGCGGGCGGTTGATCTTTGGATGACACAGCACCGGCACCGGCAGCCATGATCAACCACCCGCTACCGCAGGTGGTACTGACAAGCAATTGGTTCGCAGACTCACCCGCTACCGCAGGAGGTGCCTGACCCTTCGCCCTTCGCGCTTTGCCACTTACACCTTGATATAAATCTTCTTCCGATAAAGCAGCCACATCAGAAAAAGCCAAACCAGGATGAAGGCGATCGCAAACAACAGCGAGGCGTTGATTGGCGAAGCCCAGGAAGCAAACAGACTGTTGTGCAAAAACGTTTTCAGCGTCACTCGCGATCCATCGCTTCGTGGAATCTTAATCAGGCCCATCAAACGCGCCATGAGTCCCGAACCAACGAATAGCGCAATCGCGTTGACGCCAAAGATTACAAACGGCTTGGTCCAGGCGCGATAACCCTTGATGTCGATCAGCCAGTAGCAAAGCGCCAAAAACTGCAAGGCAATCCCGCCGGTAAACAGCACATAGGAACTGGTCCACAGCGCCTTGTTAATCGGAAACCATGCATTCCAGGCCCATCCGGCGACGATGCAACCCGCGCCAGCGACGAACATCGCCACGACTTTTTGCAGCGGCGTCCGGTCGGCGCAACGCAAACGCTGCCCCGTCATCACTCCAAGCAGCGTAGTAGCCAAGGCTCCCAAGGTACTGAGCAGTCCCTCAGGATCGTAAACCTTCGCTTGCGCCCAAACATGGACACCAAAGATCCAGCGATCGATGTAGGCCGCCAAGTTGCCTTCCTTGCTCAGGTCGCCCGAGCCAAAGCCGGGCACCGGCACCCGCGTCATCAGCAGCCAGTAAACGACGAGCAGAACCACGAAGATAATTAATCGAGTACGCGCACGTGTCGTCAGATAGATAATCGAGGCAAGGAAATAGCAGGCAGCGATCCGTTGCAGGACGCCGGGAATGCGCATTGTTGAGAGAGGGTAATAAGGAAATCCACTCAGAAACAGCCCCAGCCCGAAGATAATCAGCGTGCGGCGAATTACTTTCATGAACAGATCGCGACGCGATCCGCCGGTTTCCAACCTGCGTCCGAAGGCCAGAGGAATGGCCACCCCGACTATGAAAAGGAAAAACGGGAAGATCAGATCCGTCGGCGTCCAGCCGCTCCATTCCGCGTGATCGAGCGGCCAGTAGATATGGCTCCATGATCCGGGATTGTTAACCAGCACCATGCCGGCGACAGTGATGCCACGAAACACATCAAGCGAGATCAGCCGGTTGGCGGTTGCAGATGCAGTTGCCGGAAATGCTCGCCCTGGCGACAAATCGAGTTCGGGAACGTCTAATGAATCGGGCTTCATGGGGTCAGATCAATTTAGTCGAGATTGAGGGCGCTCTCTTTCCGAGGGTTCTTTCGATATGCAGCAAGCAAGTCCGCGGCATTGCCGGCGAACAGCTCAGTAAAGCCACAGGCGCCACAAATCCAGGCGTACAAGTTGGCGCGTTGCACGCCTTTGAAGATTAGTGCGTCAGGATTCTCAGGAACTTCCACTTGTAATGAATGCGGCGCCACCGCATTGATGTAGTCCAAGACGCGCACCATCGGGATGATGTCGGTCGCATTACACTTGGGACAGACTTCGTTTCTTTTCATCGCCAACCCTTTCTCACGTCACGAACGACTTTCGATCGACAGCTTCTTATGGAGTGCGCCGGCAGAGGGCAGCGGCGACGGCGCTTTGGATCCCACGGTGCTCAGGCTCTTTTGAATCCAAAGCGGTGTCGCGCTTCGCTTGCCACCGCACTCCAAATTAGTCGTCGCCGCCCACCTTATTTATCTAGCGAGGTGCCGCAATCGGCGCCAGCGGACGTGGGCCAAGTCCAAATTCTTCCGGATTCGGCAGCGTCGAAGTGGTTTGATAATTCCGCAGTGCGTCGTCAATGGCCCGGCCCTTTGCCAACCACAACTGGATCATCTGATCGTAGCGGGCTAAAACACTCTCCAGCCAATACGGACGGTTCTCAGCCAGCCACTGCCGGCGATAACTCTCTTTCAGAATTGCCAGCTCCTCCGCCAGCTCGCGCATGTTGTTATAGATGGCCCCGCCGTAGTAGCGCAGCTTTCTGGCCTGAGCGCGGTCACCCAGATTCAGATATGCGTTCCAGTATTCATCGCTAAATCGCTGCACCGTCTGCATCCGGTGTCCCAAATGATCGAAACGGTCAGCCGCCAGCCGCATCGCCGCGACGGTGGAACGATTGCGCCGTGCCCGGACTTCGTTGCGCGACAATGACTCTGCCACGTCCTCGACCAGCAAACGCATCTGGTGCGTTTTCTCTGCGAGGGTGCGCGCCTGAACCTGGAACTGAGTTGTAAAAGGAGGGCGCCAGAAAATCTCATCCGTCGTGCCGGAACCAAGTAGCGAAGCTACACTGCCGAGTCCGCGAGTCGCCTTCACAAACTGATCGCCTTCGTTGCCAAAAAATGCCCAATCGAAACTGTTATCGAACTTCTCGAGATCGACCTGGCCTTCCTGCCAGGACGCTGCCGCGCCCAGAGCGATCGGGTACCACGCTGTTTCAAAGAGCGCCTCGCCATCATCGTCCCAGGTCGTGTTCATCATTCCGACCGCTCCCGCTTTCTGGCCGTCGCGGACGAAGTTAATAATGTTCTTCGTTGCGTTCTCCAGGTTGGGGAATATCTGGTTCCAATTGCTGGCCCCGGGGCAAACGAACTGATCCAGTCCGGCGTCCTTGAACGGCTTGATGACGGAAGTGAAATCCTCACGCGCTCCGTATTGCCAATTCATCGCGATCATGTCTTTGGGAACGTTGCCGATGAGATCCGGATGGTGCAGCGCAATATCGCCCCAGAACATCAGTCGTCGATTGTAAGGCTTCAACACCTCGCGCACGCGATTGAGATGTTCGAAGTAAACCGCGCCCACGCCACGCGCGCGGGCCGCTTCCCGGCTCTGGCCATCTCCCAACTCGAATGTTTCGTCAGCTCCGATGTGGAAAAACTGGCCGGGAAACAATTCGTTCAGCTCGCGATACCAATCCCCCACCAGTTTGTAACTACCCTCCTGCTGCGGCGAAAGCACATCGCCGTGCGGCACCTCAGCAAGGTCAGCGTACTTCTCTAAACGCAGCGCCTTATGCAAATGGCCGAATGTCTGCTGTTCAGGGACCAACTCCACGTGGTAGCGGCGCGCGTACTCAACTAACTCGCGAATCTCAGCGGGCGTCAGCGAGCCGCCAGCCGGACCAATCAGCGGATGCGACTCGCTGGCGAACGTGTGCTCCATATAGAAGGAGTGCATGTTCAGTTTGAAATAGGCTTCGGTGCGAATTTGCCGCTTGATGTAATCTACGGTGGGCACAGGGCCACGACTGATGTCGTCGGAAACGCCGCGCCAACGCATGGTGGGCCAATCGACAATCTCCAGCGTCGGGACAAAAGCGGGTGTTCCGTTGCCCCCGCGGACCAGTTGCTTCAGCGTCTGCAAACCATAGAATGTGCCGGCGGCCGTCTCCCCGGCAACGACAATTTCCTGCTCGCCCACTAGAAGGTAATAAGCATCCGGGCCGCGCCGCTGCCCGGCGAGCTCTATTGAGGGCCTCCGGATCGCTGGCAACCCAACGAGGCCGATCACAATCCGGCTACGCGATTTGCCGCCCAGTCGAATCGTAATGCCGGCGGTTTGCTGCACGTCATCGATGAAATCCTGGGCCGCAAACCGATCGTCCGCCAATTTCGGATCGGCCAGGACGATGCGCGTGCCCGGCCCCAGATTAAACCTCGTGGTGCTGCTCACTTCGTTGATAGTCTTTGGTGCCGGAATTATTTGTATCTTCGGCGACTGCGCCTTCGCTTGAATAAACCCCAGCGCCAACGCGGTAAGAATTGCGGTTCGCAGGATGAACGTTCGTGTTAGAGTTGAGTTCATTGATTGGAAAGTTAACGACGACTGAAGGCGTTCAAGAACGCGCGACTATTTACCTGAAAACGCGAGCGAATACAATGGTCGCGCTCCTTTGCGGTTAGGAGCGGGCTACCGCGCAATGCGATTGTTTAGCGGCGCGCTACCGCCCGCCGAGTCGGGCAGTAGCCCGACTCTAAACGAGATTCGACAGACTCATGTCCTTAATGCTTCAGGAAATTGCCGAACAGCCGACAGCGTTGACGGCGACAATCGCCGGTGAGCGTGACAAGATCGCGCGCCTCGGCACTTTTCTCAAAACGCGTGATATCGATTTGATTGTGCTGGTGGCGCGGGGCAGCTCCGACAACGCCGCGCTGTTTGGCCGTTACCTGCTGGAGATTACCACCGGTATTCCGGTGTCCCTCTCCGCGCCTTCGATCCACACGCTCTATGGCGCGAAACTGAAATTGAATCACGCCCTGGTCGTAGGCGTCTCGCAATCAGGTGAAGGCGAAGACATAAATCGCGTGCTCGAGAACGCGCGCCAGTGCGGCGCCTACACCGTCGGCATCACCAATGAACCGAAGTCGGCAATGGTCGATCTGGTTGATGAAACGCTGTTGATGCATGGCGGGCGCGAGCGCGCCGTGGCCGCGACAAAAACCTACACCGGCCAGATGATGCTTTTCTACATGCTGGCTGCCGCTTTGGCAGATCGCGCGCTGCCCTTTGACTACAACTCGATTCCTGCGTTCGCCGCTCAAGCTCTGGAGCAGGAATCTGCAATCCGCGAATTAGCCCAGCGTTTTGTCTTCATGGAAAACTGCGTCGTGGTAGGTCGCGGTCTGGCATATGCCAACGCCTACGAGCTGGCGCTGAAGTTAATGGAGACCTGCTACGTCGTAGCGGAAAGATTTTCCTCTGCGGATTTTCTGCATGGGCCATTGGCGATGGTCGAGCGGCACTTCCCCGTTATCCTTTTCGCGCCGCCGGGAGTGATGCTGGACGGCACAAAGGAACTGATTGGCCGTCTGCGTGAACTGCATGCCGACACCGTAGCGATTACCGGAGATCAGGAAACCGCTGCGTTATGTTCGCGGGCCGTAATGATGGCCAGCGAGCTCGACGAATTCCTCGCCCCGATCCCTTACATTATCCCGGCCCAACTTTTCGCCGCCCTGCTGGCGGAGGCGAAGGGCCTGGATGCTGACGCACCGCGATCACTTTCCAAAGTAACTCGGACTCTGTAACTGCTCCCTACCATTCTGCTGAGGTTGTGACTTAGCAAAGTCGTGCGTGCTATCCTGATAACCACTAAGCAGGTCACGTAGTTCGACTTTCTGCGCGAAAGTGGCGGAATTGGCAGACGCGCCAGACTTAGGATCTGGTACCGAAAGGTGTGGGGGTTCGAGTCCCCCCTTTCGCACCACGGAACAGTCCGCAGTAGGCAGTGAGCAGTAAGAGTCAAATCGAGTTCATGATCATTTAGCATAGAAGGGGCCCGTTGCAGTCGACACCGCGTCGCAACGGGTTTTAATTTGCATGAAAAGCGAAGTTATCGACGTCTCTGAGACGCGTAAAGATCTTAAGATCGAAATCGAGCCGGAGGTAGTCCGGGCCGCCTACGATCGCATCAGCGATACTGTTTCCAAAAACGCCAACGTCCCGGGCTTTCGCCGCGGTCATACCCCGCTTTCCGTGATCCGCACGCGCTTTCGCGAAGCCATCGAAAGCGAAGTGCTGCAGGAACTGCTGCCGCCGGCGATCAACGAAGCCATTACTGAACATTCGCTGGAAGTCATCGGGCAACCGGATTTGCGTCCGGAGGACACCGAGGGGCTGAAGAAGCTGGGCGCCGAAGCGCTCAAGTTCAAAGTAGGTGTGGAAGTTTTCCCCCAAATCAATTTGGGAGAGTACCGCGGCCTGGAAGGGTCGAGGCGTACGCGCCCGGTCAATGACGAGGACATCGAACGCGTGCTGACGGGCCTGCGCGAGTCTTCTGCTTCTCTGCAACCCGTGGAAGATCGCGGCGCTGAGCTCGGTGATACCGTGACCGTAAACGTCAACGGCAAGTTCCTGGACGAACCCACAGCGGAAGACATCAACGTCGATGACGTGGACATACAACTCGGCGGCGAGGGCGTGCAGCAGGAATTCACCGACAACCTTCTGGGAGTAAAACCTGACGATGAAAAATCATTTGTCGTTAATTATCCTGAGGATTTCACCTCAAAAGGCCTGGCCGGAAAACGGCTTGATTACACCGCGAAAGTAACCGCGGTGCGCATTAAGGAATTGCCGGCGCTGGATGACGAATGGGCCCAAAGCCTTGGCGACGATCTGGACTCGCTGGCCACTCTGCGGAGCAAAATTCGTGAGGACCTGGAACAGCGGGCCAGTGGCGAATCAGAAAACCTTTTGCGCAACGAACTACTGGAGAAACTGGTCGCGGCGCATTCGTTCGAAGTTCCGGAAACGCTGCTGGAGCATCAGACAAACCAGAACCTGCAATCGATCGTGCGCAATATGATCGACCGCGGAATGGATCCGCGCAGCCAGGAGTTTGATTGGCAGAAGGCGC
>JAWVFI010000118.1:0-33090 GCA_033856235.1 Blastocatellia bacterium
AGGTGACTGAGGTGAATGAGGCGCTGCAGGAGGGACCGGAGAGCGTCAACACTGACCCTTACGGCGACGGGTGGATGATGCGAATCAAGATGAAAAACCCGGGCGAGGTTGATAGCCTGCTGACGGCTGCCGAGTACGAAGATTTCACGAAAGGCGAGACTGAGTAGAACTTTGCGTTACATTCCTAATTCGCCCGAAGAACGCGCCGCGATGATGCAACAGATCGGCGTGGCCTCAATTGAAAACCTCTTCGATTCAATTCCGGAAGACTTACGGCTGTCGCAGCACCTGAATGTGCCGGCCGCGCTTTCTGAGATCGAACTGCTGGCTGATTTTGATCGCCTCGCGGCCCGGAACCAGGCGGCCCAACGGATCAGTTTTCTCGGCGGCGGCGCCTATTCGCACTACTCGCCCACCATCGTCGATCATCTGATCTCGCGCTCGGAATTTTTTACCGCCTACACGCCTTATCAGCCGGAAATCTCCCAGGGAACACTGCAAGCCATCTTTGAATTTCAGACGATGGTCTGCCAGCTGACGGGCATGGACGTGGCCAACGCCTCGATGTACGACGGTTCGACTGGCCTGGCGGAAGCGGTCCTGATGGCGGAGCGCGTTACCAAACGGTCCAAAGTGATCGTCTCATCTGCGGTCCATCCTCAATACCTGGAGGTGGTGCAAACCTATGTGCAACACGCAGGCATTGAACTGGAAACAGCCGCGGCTGATTCTGAAACCGGACAGACTTCCCTTGCGGCGTTCGGTTCTATTAATGAGGAGACGGCAGCGATTGTCGTTCAGTCGCCAAATTTCTTCGGCTGCGTCGAAGATGTCGCGGCGTTGGCTGAAAAAGCCCATGCTGCCGGAGCCCTGCTGATCGTCACGGTAACGGAGGCAATGTCGTTCGGCTTGCTGCGCTCGCCGGGCGCATGTGGCGCGGACATCGTCGCCGCCGAAGGCCAATCCTTCGGAGTGCCGCTCTCTTTCGGCGGCCCGTACGTCGGGTTGTTCGCGACCCGCGATAAATATGCGCGCCAGATTCCCGGGCGGCTGGTCGGTGAGGCTTATGATAAGCAGGGACGCCGCGGCTTTGTGCTGACGCTGGCCACACGCGAACAGCATATTCGTCGCGAGAAAGCGACCTCTAACATTTGTACCAATGAAGGACTGATCGCACTGGCGGCAACCATCTATCTGGAAACGATGGGAAAGAAGGGCGTGCAGGAAGTTGCTAATCAGTGCGCGCAAAAAGCGAACCATACTGCGCAGGCAATCAAAGCACTTCCGGGCTTTTCACTTCCCTACTCTGCGCCCATCTTTAATGAATTCGTGGTGCGTGCTCCATTGGAAGCGGAAGCTTTGCTGAATCGCCTGGCCCGTGAGAAAGGGATCGATGGCGGGATCGCGTTGTCTCGCTTCTACCCCGATCGTCAGAATGACTTTCTGGTTTGCGTCACCGAGACGAATACGCGAGCCCAGATCGACGCGCTGGTTGCAGGATTACGCTCGATCGCGAATGGCACTTAGAATGCCTGCTGTGCGGCTCTGCCGCAGCACAGTGCGGTAAGGCTCAGCCTTACCGCTACGAACGAAGCAGTTCCTGAGGCTGCGCCTCAGCCCAAGGCATAGCCTTAAAACCAATTGGGTCCGGAACGGAAAGGCCAAGCCTTTCCGCACTGTGCGGCGGCAAGCCGCGAACCGCTGGCGTCCTGGTTTTATTACGAAGAGAATTGCCGGTGCGAGTCTTATGATGTCGGAAATCACCAAAGTCACAACGCACATCAGCTCGAACGAGTCACTCATCTTTGAGCGCTCGCAGCCGGGCCGCATCGGTTACCGCCTGCCGGCGCTGGATGTGGCGGAAGTTGCGCTGGACGAAATCATTCCCCGGAACTTCCAACGCGACGACGATCTTGAAGGCATGCCGGAAGTCAGCGAGGTTGACGTGGTGCGCCACTTCACGCGCATCTCAACCTGGAACTACTCCATCGACCAGGGCCTTTATCCGCTCGGCTCCTGCACCATGAAATACAACTCGCGCTTGAACGAAAAGGTGGCGCGCATTCCCGGCTTTGCTAACCTGCATCCGCTGGCGCCGGAGGGCGAAACACAGGGCGCGCTGGAAGTAATTTACGAACTCCAACAACACTTGGCCGAGATCACTGGACTACCGGGCATCTCTTTGCAGCCGGCAGCCGGGGCGCATGGTGAGATGACCGGGGTCATGATCATTCGCGCGTTCATCGATGCGCGTGATGGCGAAGGCGCCTCAGCCCGGCGCCGCACCATGCTGATACCGGATTCGGCGCATGGCACTAATCCCGCCTCAGCTCACCTGTCCGGCTTCACAGTGAAAACTATTCGTTCAACTACCGAGGGTCTTACTGATCTCGATCATCTGCGCGAGCTATGCGCGCACGGCGAAGTGGCCGGCCTGATGTTGACTAACCCGAACACGCTCGGACTTTTTGAAAAGAACATCAAAGAGATCTGCAGTATCGTGCATGAGGCCGGCGGCCTGGTCTATATGGACGGCGCAAACATGAATGCGCTGGTTGGGGTAGCGCGACCTGGCGACATGGGCGTGGACGTCATTCACCTCAATCTGCATAAAACCTTTTCCACTCCGCACGGCGGCGGCGGTCCGGGCTCAGGCCCCTGCTGCTGCTCGAAAGAGTTGGAGCCATTCTTGCCCGTACCGCGCATCAGTAGGACCGGCATTCCTGCCGGTCCCGCCTCTGAAAACAACGAGGCATATTCTTACCGGCTGGACTACGACCAACCGCAATCCATCGGCCGCGTCAAAGCCTTCCTTGGCAACTACGGCATGATGTTGCGGGCGCTCGCCTATACCCTGACGCATGGTTTCGATGGCCTGCGGGAAGCGACGGAAGCGGCAGTTCTGAATGCCCGCTACATTGCGCACGGTATGGCTGCTGATTACGACAAACCCTTTGACGGTGATCCGATGCATGAGGTCGTGTTCACTGACAAACGACAGTCGCGCAAAGGGGTGCACACCCTGGACATTGCCAAACGCTTGATCGATTACGGCTTTCACCCGATGACGATCTACTTTCCTTTGATTGTGCCTGGGGCGATGCTCATTGAGCCGACTGAGTCGGTAGGACATCAGGAGTTGGACCAGTTCATCGACGCCATGCGAGCGATAGCCCGCGAGGCGGTCGAGAATCCGGAGTTAGTCCTGAATGCGCCCCACACCACGCGCATCGGCCGTTTAGACGAAGCCACCGCCGCCCGCAAACCCGTCCTGCGCTGGAAACCGAAGCAAGCGGCGACCTCCGCCTAATCTGGAACAACCTGAGAATGGTATACTCTCCTTGTCATGAAAGTGGACAAGGCAGTCGAAGATTATTTCCTCAATCCACCGCCTGGATCAGCGGCAGAGCGCGCTGTTGAGTTCGGAATTGATCTGACTTTGACGCTGGAAAACCTGCGTCTCACACCCGAAGAGCGAGTACGCCAACTCGATGGGTTCATCAAGAGTGTTGCCATGCTCCAGGAGGCAGGCCGGCAAGCCCGGCCAAGAAATGCCATCACTCCCAAACGTAATTGAACAACCGCTTAAGCTGCTCGGTCACCATCAAGTTGAGTGCGTGATTATAGGCGGAGCCGCGGCGATGCTTCACGGGTCAGCCTTGTTCACCAAGGACCTGGACGTCTGCTACGCAAGAAGTCAAGGGAACTTGGAACGACTGGCGCGGGCCCTCCGGTCAGTCAATGCGAAGCTAAGAAACGCGCCGCCGGATATTCCATTCCTTCTAGATGCCGAGACATTGCGCCAAGGGCTGAATTTCACATTCGCGACGGATGTCGGAAGCCTGGATCTGCTCGGGGAAGTGCGCGGTGTGGGATTTTACGAAGATGTAGCTTCAGGATCGCAAAGACTCGAACTGTTTGGGTATTCCTTTGCAGTCATTGAACTCAGCAAATTGATTACTGCGAAGCGCACCGCCGGCCGTCCCAAGGACATGCTTGTTGTTCCCGAGTTGGAAGCGCTGCTCGGTAGTAGGGGGATGGACGAAGAAGTATGAACCGCCCGAAGGGTATGATGGCATTCAGCCATTGCCCGATTTTCGAGGACACTAAGCCTCCCATTCGGCACTGCTCTGCTCGGGTTTGATGACACCGGTGGCTGGCACTTGCAATAGGGCCAGCCGGTCGACAACGCGACCCCCAACGATATGCTCTTCGATGATCTCGGCGACATCCTTCGCGCGCACTTGCGCGTACCAGACGCCATCGGGGTAGATCATCACCGCCGCGCCAATCGCACAAAATCCTACTGAAGCGCATTCGGTTAATATCACGCTCCCGTTTGGGTTCTTTCCCTTCTTCTCTTTGCCGAAGAGAATCCCTCTGGCTTTTAATTCCCGCTCGAACGCCTCCTGAACTTCGGCGCTCCCTACTGCGGAACAGGACTTACCGCTGCACACGAAAACATGATGTCGCAACGGCGCGCAGGTCACTGGCGCCAGTTCGCATAACTCTTCCCGGTCTTCAATAAATGAGGGTTCAGCCATGAAATCGCAAACTCTAATCAACTCTCGGGTTTGATGCGAACATCCTAACATGAACGAGTCCGGAGGGTTGGTTTCCACACTTTGAATCCACTCGCTCCGGGCGCACCACGCCAGCGGCGCTGTGGCCCGCACGGTTGGCCCATGGCTGGTTCACGAGCAAACTGCTGGACGTGATGCGGGGCCGTGAAAATAACACTCCGGTATTCCCCTGCGGCATGTTTGCGCAGGAGTCGATTCATTGTAAGATTGCGCCGCACGGGCGACCGCTCCGAAGACCGCAGCTGGAATTGAAGCGGTCCGCTGCGGGCGCCTCATTTAGTGTCAGGATAACGAAAGCTCCGGCTGCGCCCCTGGCCGCCGGAAAACAGATGGCCACCGGATTAGTAATTCATATCGGCTCAGGCGGTGAAAGATCGACTGAGGTCCTCACGCAGGAACGAATTCGCATCGGCACCAGTCCGGATTGCGAGTTGCTACTCCCTGCCAATGGCTCGCCGCCTGGTGAAAATCCCACCATTGAGCTAATCCGCGACAACGGCTCGTACCGCGTCAGCAATTTCGATTCGACCAGCGGCATCACGAAAAATGGGCGCGCCATGAGGATGGACTCTTCCATCCGTGATGGCGATGAAGTACGCATTGGTCCAAATGGCATACGCCTGACATTCTTTCCCATCTCAGCCCAGCCCGCTTTAGTGCCCGGCAGCCGCCGGGCCACTCACGTCGCCCCGTTCATCGAACAGGCAGGCTTGGAGTCAGCGGCCACGGCGCGCCGCGATGACGCCAAGGTATTCCTCAGGGAATTCACGCGCGAATTGGTTCGCGAAATCCGACCCGGCACCAAGATCGTTGCCCTGGCCATTGCCCTGATTCTGGTCGGCGGCGTGCTTTACATCGGCTTCGCCCTTTTCGGCGAAGTGCGTCGCAGCCGGCGCATCATCGCCGAACAGGCGGACAGGATGAAGGCGACGAACGAAGAGATGGCCAAGGCGAACCAGCAACTCTCCGCCCTCGGTCGTTCCAACAAAGAGATTCGCGATAGTCTTTCGCTCGCCGTCAAGCTGCGCAGTGATTACGGTGGTGGGGTTTGCCTGATCGCCGGGTCGTACGTGTTCGTGGAATCGGGCACCGGTCGGCAGCTGCGCTATCAGGAATCACAGGGAGGCGACTCCGGAACCGCAGCCCAAAGCGCTGCCGATCAATCCGAATTGTCCCCCGATGGTCGCGGGCCAGTGGCCGAATATGAATTTGTCGGCACCGGTTTCCTGGTCGGCGATGGCTTCATCTTAACCAACCGCCATGTGGCCCAACCGTGGATGGCGGATGAGCGGGCGCAAACTCTGGCCAGCACGGTTCATGGCCAGCCACGATTGAAGAAGTTAATTGCGTTCTTCCCTGATCAAACGAAGCCCGTAATAATAAAGTTCAAGATGGCCTCTGCGCGCGAGGATCTGGCGGTTTGCACTTTCGATATGAAGGAAGTGACGGGCACTCTTCCGGTGCTGCCGCTGGAGCGAGATGACAACACGGTCGAGGTAGGCAAGACCGTTGTCATGATGGGCTACCCCAACGGGCCCGATCGCCTGCTGGCGCTTTTTGATGAAGACGAAGCTCGCGGCATTCAGGCCCGCTACGGCACGCTGGAATTGCTGCTCGGCCATCTCTCGGAAACCAAACACATTCAGCCATTAACTACGCAGGGCAACATCACCGACACCGACGTCCGGCGCATCGTTTACGACGCGCGCACAGCGGAAGGCGGATCGGGCGCGCCACTGTTCGGCCCTTCGGGACACGTTATCGGGGTGAACTTTGCGGTGTTTACCGAGAATACGGCTTCTAACTTTGCGGTTCCTATCCGTTATGCGATTGCTCTGCTGCAACGGGCCGGCTGGACAACTCCGGAGACCTTGCCCGGTGAACAAAACGATAATACGAATACAGGTCAGACCAACTCGCGCGCCGCCGGGGCCAATACCAATACTTCGCATTAGTTATGAGCTCCAAACTCCCTTCAAGCGAACCGTCCTCAGATCAGGCAAAGGAGCTGGGATAGTACCTTGTCAGCTTTGGCCGCGCCTGTAACCACCGCGAGGATCACTCCCGAGTTATTTGTCGACAGCAGCATCAGCAGCTCGAGTCGCGTAATAGTCCTTCTCCTCTCTCTGATTCTTCTCGCGGGCTTCGGCCTGCGAGTCGTTCAGTCAGGCCAGGAAGGCCTGAGCGAAGACGAGATGAATAAGCTGGTTGCCGTCGAAGACTATCGAGCGCACGGACTCACAGCGGCTAATGGCGAGCATCCGATGTTGATGAAGGCGATCCTCACCGCCAGCATCCTGGCTGCGGAAAGTTGGAACTCTGCTGCCTGGGTATCCTCGAAGCCGGCCCTGCACATTTCGTCGGAGAGCGCTCTGCGGTTCCCCGGGATCATATTAGGTTCGCTGGTTTCGCTCCTCCTTTTCTTTGTGGCTGGCGAACTGTTCGGAACCAGGATCGGCCTGCTGGCGGCCGCCTTATGGGCGCTCGATCCAACCGCAATCGCTTTCAGCCGGATCGCGAAAGAAGACATCTTTCTCCTTTTCTTTTTTCTGCTCGCCAACGTTTTCTGGCTGCGCGGCCAGCGCGCGGCGGAAACCAATAAGGGCCGGCCGTCACGGTATTACTGGGCCGCTGCCGTTGCCTTCGGCGCGATGTTAGCTTCGAAATATCTTTTTCATTTCTTTGCCATCAGCACCAGTTACTACTGGATTTTTCAGAGCATTCCCGCTACGCGCTGGCGTCTCGGACCGCGCAAGTGGCTGGTCTTCTTTTGCATCATGGGGGCGGCGTTCCTGCTTTGTAATCCGGGAATTTTGCTGCCGGGGACCTGGCGGGAAATTATGAAGTTCGCGGGGGAACACCGCATTGGCCACGACGCATACGAATTTATGGGCCGGCTTTATCACAACCAGGCAACGCTATGGCTGCGCGGTTCGCCCTGGTACTTCTATTACGTTTTCATGGGTGTGAAACTGCCGATTCCGGAGTTGATTGGCTTCGTGGTTGGCCTGGTGTTGTTGTTTCGGAAGCGTTTGGGCGATGGCCGGTTCTTCATTCTGTTCTGGCTGATGCTGTGGTTTCTGCCCTTCACCGTTTTGGGAGGGAAATTCACCCGCTACTTCACCATGGCATTGCCGGCGGTTTTGATCACGGCCGCAATAGGCACGCACTACGTCGCCCAGGTGGTCTCCAGGTTATTCAAAGACCGGACGGCGCCGGCAGCCTGGGATCGTCGCGTTGCAGTGGCGGTTTTTGCGCTGGTTCTAACCTTTTCCGCGATTGCGTCGTTAACGGCGATGCCCCATTACCGTCTTTATACCAACACGATTGGCGGTGGACAGGCGCGGGCCGGCAGCTACTTTCCGCATGATGAGTTTTATGACGCCAGCGTGCGCGACGCGGTTAGCTTTCTCGGTCAGCGCGCCGGGCCGGGTGTCCGGGTCGCCTGCGAGACGCCAACGCTCGTAAAACATTATGCGGAACTCGCGGGCCGGGGCGACTTGAATCCAGTTTCGCTTTCTGACAAAGAGGCCTTGAAAGGACTGCAGCCCGGCGATTTCATTCTGATAGCCCGAGGGCGACGTTATTTCAGTAATGAAGCCGTTGTTAAGCGCTTGCCGGAGATAGCAAGCCCGCTTCAGAACGTGACGTTGGGGTCGGTCCCAGCCATCGACATCTACCTTCTGGATGCGGAGACGCGTCGCGGACTGGAGGGTGCGATCGATATCATGACCATGCTAAGGCCAACACCGTTGGGAAGGTCTTGAGGTCGTGTGACGCTCCAGATTCTGTAACAACGCTGTTTTGGACGGTGCGGGATCAATGTAGGGTGAAAGAATGCAGCGGTAGGATCAGTAGCAGGTCTATAGACGGCTATCAACTAGATTACCGCTACGCCGTGCACGCCGAAGGCGCTGAATAACTCAGCCCACGGTAACACCCTGGGTAAAAACTAACGTAACCCTGTCAGACACCGTTCGTGCGGCACGGATTTTGCGATTTACCTGATGTGCTAGAATTAACCCATAGCCGAAGAAGAAGATCACTGGGAATTGGGGATGGCGCGGCGCAGTAATTTCACTGCGGCCGGAGTATTTGGCAGAGAATGGAAACGCACGAACAGAATGAATAGCGTTCCCTTTTGGCATAATCTACCGAAGCTCGCACTAGTCTTCGTCCTGATTCTGGCAGTTTCGCCTGCTTCTCGGACCGGCTTTGCGCAAGAGCCGGCAGCCGTGTCTGCGGCCCCGGCATCCGCGGTCGCCAATCCTCAATTTCGCCTGGAACGTCTTCCGGTTGCGGGCGGAGCTGAACTGCTAACAATTTTTGGCCGGCTCGACGGAATGCCTACCGCTGGGGGCGCCTCGCCCGATACTCCCCTCGTCAGTATTGTGCGGGACACTATGGGTGACTCGAATCCGGAAAACGATCAGCTGCGTTACGTCTGGATGCTCACCTATACAAGTCCGACTTTGCGGCAGCAGATCGCGGCGGCAGTCCCCTTCCTTTACAAGCGGGTGGGCAGCAGGAGCCGGACGTCGGACGACCCTCCTCCGCCATTGATTGACCTCGCCACCACGGACCGTGAGGTCTGGAATAATTTTTTCTGGATTGCTCTGCAAAACCTTTTCTTTGACAGCTACGGTCTACCGGTTAAGGCCTCCAGCCGCACTTACCTGCGGAACCTGGCGGAATATCGACGCGCGCACGTTGTTACCGCACTGGCAGTGCTTTCCCTGTATGAAGCGACGGAACAGGCGCCGAGCGTCTTTACGGAAGCCGAGTTGACAGAGATTCAGGGCCGCCTGCTGCTCTCTGACAAAATGTTTGGCGGCATTGTCGGCATTGATCGATTGACCGGAGTTGTGCGCCGGAACAACACCCAGGCGATGGATGTACGAGGCCATAACTGGGAACTTTTGCGCCAGCGTGCCGAAGCGGAGTCGCTTTACTTTGAACCGCTCACCATGCCGGACGGCTCGGCCACCCACGCAATGCTCTGGGTGTCGCGGGCTGATCTCGCGGCCCAGGCGGCCCGTCGCTTTGACGCCCGTTTCCTGAATCTCGATAGTCCCTGGACGGACCAGAAACTTCGCAATTGGGACGGGTACGTTGAAACGAGATACTTCGATGCCGAGAACCGCCCGGTACCTGCCGAAACGGCTGGAGCTCATGCGGTGGAGATGATCCCGCTAGCGCTTTACGGGCTGGATCATCCGAAGATTCCGATCTTGCTCGTCGATTTCCGGGACACGCTGAATCCCAAGAAGCGCGAGCTGTCGCGGCGCGTGTTGCAGGATGTGACGCGTGACATCTTCTCGATCTCGGCCTTTGGCGATCTGCCTTATTTCCTGGGACGCTCGCTCTACGATTTTGTAACCGGCCGGCGCGGAATGGATTTGAATCAGCCCACGCGTTTGCAGAGCTACGCGGAGTTGAAGCTGTTGCTGTCGCTAAACGCCTCGCTCGACTCGAACTTGCAAAAAGAAATAACTCAACGGCTGGAACATGTTCCCACTGATCCGCTTTTGAACGATGCGGCAGCCGAAGCACGTCTGGCCCGCGACCAATACAAAGCCCTGATCGACTACGCACAACGCCCCGATGGGTTGCCTTCGCGGCTGGAGCGGGATCGCCGCGCTGAGATGTTGCCGTTGAAACATGGCCGGGCCGAACAGATGCTGTTCCGAGTCGCCAACGTACTCAGCTTCGGCAGGTACATCCATCGCGAAGATGCGAGTCCCGAGTTGCTGGCCCGGATGGAGTTGATGCGCCGCATCGAATACCACTCCCGTTTCCTGCGTCAGGTGGCTGCCTCAAGTCCGCAGGTTGAGGTGGCCCAAAACATCCATGACGTCCGTCGCTCGCTGCAGTTTCTCGCCGACAACGGCACGGAGGCGAGTGGCAAGGCCGCGCGCGCCGCCGGAAAGATTTTCGCGCGGACTCGAGATGAAGAAACCCGCCGGCTTTGTCTGACCACGCTCTATAAGATTGCCGACAAAACCGCTCAGAACGAGTTGTTGCACATCTACCGCCAGGAACAACCAAATTCCGAAGTTCGCCCGGCGATCGCCGAATATTTGCGCCAGGCGATTCGCGATGACAAGCGCATCTCCCGCGCTGAAGCTCGAAGCGTCCTCAACGTCATCGGACAACCATAAACATGCGGGAAGCAGTAATCACTGATGTTGCCACGCCGACGACGCGCGTGCGGGCCAGGCCGAAAAGACTTTGGCCGTGGCTGGCACTGTGCGGAGTGCTATTGCTGTTCACCCTTCCTGCCGCCGCCCAGGCCCAGGTAAATCGCGTGGTGTTGATTAAGGTGGACGGCTTGCCGAACGATTTAGTGGATGAGTTTGCGCGCGAGCGAAATCCCCAGACCGGCAAGAGCATGCTGCCTTGGATCGATCATCTCTTCTACCAGCGCGGCACCCGCGTCACCAATTTCTACGTTCGCGGCATGAGCCTGTCGGCGCCTTCATGGTCGTTGCTGGATACCGGCCAGCACCTGCAAATTAAAGGGAATGTCGAATTCGATCGCTTCATTCTTTACGCTTACGATTATCTGAACTTCCTCCCTTTCTATTTTAAGAACGCTGGAGGCGGCAACATCGATATGCCCGGCGTTGAGGTGCTCGACACGCTGGGTGTGCCACTGCTGATGGATGCCTATCCCCGCGCAGAGCGGTTTCCCAGTTTCCAGCTTTATCAACGCGGCATGAGATTTTCTACGTTGGGCCGCAGCGCCGAAGCAAAGTTTCTGCGGAACCCGATTGAGTTATTGGAACAATGGACCGCCGGCCCGGAACTGCGAAACACAATCACGGATCAACTCGAACGGGAGTTGATACAAAAGCTGGCCAGTCCGAACATCCGCTATCTGGATCTCTACCTCACCACGTTTGACCACGTGGCCCATCACAATCGCGACCGGGAATCGCATCTGCATGCGATCCAGGAACTCGACGCGACCATCGGGCGAATTTGGACCGCCATCCAGGCAACTCCGCAGGCCGCACAGACGGCACTGATACTGGTTTCCGATCATGGCTTCAATACGGACGAACATGTCTATAGCCAGGGATACAATCTGGTGAAACTTCTGGGCCGGCCCGAAGGCGGCGGGCATCACGTAATCACCAAGCGTCGCTTGATGATGGATTACGCGATCAAGGGGATGAACCCTTTGGTCGGACTCATTACTACTACGACGTCGCAGTCTTATTACCTCAAGGGCCAGAGCACGACCTACCCCACGGCCCTGTTGGATTTTGACGGCAACGAACGCGCCGCCATTCATCTTCGCGACAGCGACCTCAACCAGTTGCACATCCTGCTACAGCAACTACAGCAGGAGCGGTTGTCCGCGCCAGCGCAACGCGCTGTTACCGATGCCTTCTTCGCCACGATCGATCGACGGCGCGCGGAGTGGCAGGCGGATGTCGATAGGCTGGCCGAGGAACTCCCGGCGCTGCAAAAGCACATCGATAGGTTGCAGGCGGTGTGGGCTGCGAGACCTAAGAAATGGTCTAAAGAGGACATGGAAGAACGCCGCGACGAAGCGGCGCGGCGCGTCTTCACGCAAATGAGCCAGGAGATTGCGCAGAAGAAAGGCTATCTGGAATACGTAGCCAGGCAGCAACGCCTGCTGGGGTTGAAACGCGAGAACTTCGATCCCAAATCCGTGAAGGTCGAGGACGTCATATTCCCCGGAGCCATGGGCCACGAGAATACAGTTTATGAGTTGCAGAATTACGTGGTGGGAATCGCTCCCGGGGGACTGACATTGCATCCGGATGGTTCATTGGATCTGGAACGGAGTCTGATACACATAGACTACTTCGCGTTGTTGCACGGACTATCGGTACGCAACAATCAACAGGCGGGCGTCTCCAGTCACCCGGTAGATTTCGTCGCCACCCGCATTCCCGCGGAGACCATGTCGACGGTTCCTTCCGACGATCGCGGGCCCAGTGGTGATGCAGTTTGGCTCTATGGCGGGCCGGACAAACAGGCTTTGATCCTTTCCCACAGAGACGAGGCGGGACAACTAAGCCTGCGTTACCTGCCGGTGGCTGGATTGCGACAGGAGCAGGATGGACAGATTAAGTTTGAAAGGATCGACTGGAGCGCCGGGTTGCCGCTTCACATCTTTGAAGACCCTGACTTGCTTGCGCCTACGAATTCCCGGAGCGAATGGCTGAGCGCATGGCACACTGACCTGGAATGGTTGCGCGCACTTCACAAAACCGAATACTCTAACGGTCTTGTAGGCTTGAACGAGCAGTTCACGTTATTTCCGACCAGGGAAACAGACGCCGCAGCTCCCGGCCTTTCCGACGATGAACGGCTGGTGCGGCGATTTCGCCGTCAGCAACGCAGGTTGGCTGAAACGGACCTGCTCATCATGGCGAACAACCACTGGAACTTTGATGTGCGCGGTTTCAATCCCGGTGGTAATCACGGCTCGTTATTTCGGATCTCGACGCACTCAACGCTGATGTTTGCCGGCGGCGAGTTGACGGGTATCCCACGCGCCGCCGTGGTTGACGAACCTTACGATAGTTTGAGTTTCGTTCCCACCGTGCTAAACCTGACGGGCAATCTTTTGGAAAACAACGTACCGAGTGAGGCGCTGCGATCCAGAGGCTTTACTGTCTTTCCGGGGCGGGTTATTCCTCTGATCAGGAAACAGCCCTCCAGCCTTTCATCCGCACCGATAGCGAAGTAAACAGGCCGCTTTGATTACTCCTGAAGAACATGCCGTTGAGGGCTCGCTTGGCAGTCAAGCGGCCCCGGGCGCTGTCAACCATCCTGAGAAGACAGGTTCTGGCGGTGGCCGGCGGTCTGTGTTTTGGCTGCAGGGCGTCGCTTTTCTTCTCGGCCTGGGCCTGCTGGTTTACGTCATCAATCGAGTGGGGATGCAGCCGGTCTTTGACGCCCTCGGCCGCATTGGATTTGGTTTCTTCCTGCTCCTCGCAATCAGCGGATTGCGGCACGTCCTGCGCACTATCGCGATGCGCACGGCGGTGCCACCGGAGCACCGGCGATTTACTTTCTCGCAAGCATTTGCCGCCCGGTTGGGTGGCGAATCGATCAGCTTCCTGACTTTTGCCGGCCCATTGCTGGGCGAGGCTACCAAGGTGGCGTTGCTACGTAAACGCGTTCCGCTGTTGCACGGCGTGCCGGCCCTGGTGGTGGACAACCTGCTCTACAATCTTTCGGTTGTCTTCTTCATTCTTAGCGGCGCTTGTGTGATGCTGGTCTCTTATCCGCTGCCGCGGGTAGTGCGCGAAATCCTGTTCGTGATTGCCGGATGCGCGTTGCTCGGCATCCTGGCCGCCGCGTTTGCTGCCAGCCGGCGAGTGCTGGTGCTCACCTGGATGATCGACATGCTGGTGCGCCTGGGCATTCATCCAAAGGCAATCACCTCGCGGCGTCATCACATTCACCGGATCGAGTTGACCGTGTACGGCTTCTATCGCCGGCATCCCCGTTCGTTTCTCGCGATGCTGGTGCTGGACTTTGTCTCGCACATTGCCAGCGTCGTGGAAGTTTACCTGACCCTGAAGATGCTCGGTTTCTCTCCGCACGTCGGCGCCTCGTACGTGATTGAGTCGCTGACTAAAGTAATCAATTTTGTATTCGGATTCGTGCCGGCCACGATCGGCGTCTATGAAGGCGGCACGGAAGTCATTCTGCAAACTCTGGGATACGCCGCCGCGACCGGTGTCACCCTCGCGATTGTGCGCAAGGCGGGCATCGTTTTCTGGACGGTGATAGGCCTGGTTATACTTACCGGTCGGGCGCTGCCAAATGCCTGGCAGCGCATGGTTGATCGCAGCCCGCGATTACGAAAAGTTATGGACAGTCTGGTTATTTCAAACATTGCACACCGGCCCGCGCGCACGGCGGTCACCATCGCCGGCATCGCTATCGGCGTGCTGATGATCGTTTTCACAGTGGGTCTGGCCCACGGTGTCCTGCATGAACGCGGGCGCCGCGAATCCAACATCGGCGCTGAGATCATGGTGCGGGCCTCAGGAAGCGTGGGCTTCGGCGGATCTCAGCCTTTTGTCGTGCCTGTTTCCCATGCGGCGGACCTGGCACAGGTTGAAGGCGTGCGCATGGCGACGCCGTTGGGCCAAAGCTTCGATAAGAGCGACCGGGGATTTGGCAGCCGGTTGCTCGACGGCATTATCTATGACGAGTACGCCGCGCTGAACGGACTGACGATCAGAGAAGGTCGCAAGCTTGGCGCCGGTGATGAAGCTATTGTCGATCCCGAATGGCAAAACCAGCGGCAGGCAAAGGTGGGTTCCACGGTCCAAATTTACGAGCGGCCGTTTCTAATCGTAGGCATTTACGAACCTCCGGGCGGCGGCCGGGTTAAGATCCCGCTGGCCACGCTGCAGGATCAGCTCGGCGCCGAGGGCCGCTGTAGTTCAATCCTGGTCGCATGCGTCGATCCAGCCCGACAGGAAGAAGTGGCAGCCCGCATCCAACAGCGTTTTCCCGACGATCAAATCGTATTCACGCGCGACCTGGAACAGTTGTACGCTTCCGGAGTGCCGGCCTTGAATGTCTTTCTTAACGTGGTGGTCAGCGTGGCGGCAGCGATCAGCATGCTCGTGATTCTGCTGGCGATGTACACCACCGTCACTGAGCGCACCCGGCAGATCGGTATTCTCAAGTCGTTGGGAATGTCGAGAGCCGCTATAGCGTGGGCCATTCAGAAAGAAGCCATGCTGGTAAGCCTGCTCGGCGTGGTGGCAGGAGTAGCGCTGACTTACATTACCCGTTTTGCCGTGATGCGTTCCACCTCGCTGACGGTTGAAATCGAACCAAAGTGGATTGCGGTTTCATTGGCAGTAGGTCTGGTGGGTGGAACCATTGGGGCGCTCTATCCAGCCCTGCGAGCGGCCAGCCAGGATCCGGTGGAAGCGCTAAGTTACGAGTAACGCAGTCGGCAGGAGCAGGAGCGGACTTCTAAAGCGGAGACGAGTCAAGAGAAAAAGGCGAAATACTGCCGTCTGCCCCTGCCGTCTGCCCGTGCCTCCTGGCTCCTGCCCCCTGCCCCTTTTTTTCACAAGGGAGACGCCATGGGCGCAGCAGCAGCCGGTGCCGCCGTCGCGGCCGCAATCGCAAACGCTATCAAGGCAAGCGGTATTCTAGTGCGGGTGGAACCAGCGGAGTTTCAGAGTCTTGTCCTCAAAGTGAAGGATCCGCTAGTGGTCTACGCGGAGGGCGGAATCTTTGCCACCAGTTACCAATACCTGGTCAGCTACAAGGGCTTCGCCTTTTTTACTAAATCTTCCAGTCCCCTGATCCTGCCTTCCGGAGTGGAAACGATACTCGCCAAAAAAATTTGGATCCCGGGCTAGTTGGTGTATGCTGCGCGACGCATTCAGAGCAGATCAGATGAGGCGGGGCAGAGCTACCCGGCCCTCAAGTTTCAAACTCGACCCTGGCTACGTTTTGGATCTGACTTCTGGAATCCTCCGGAAGCAGGGTTCTCCTGCGGCAGGCCACTCTCACATGACGGTAAACCAAGAGGAGATGCATCATGAGATTTAACCCCCTAAAGGCAAGCGCTCAGGTGCTGGCCTGTTTGATTTTGGTCGCAATTACGACGGCCGGCGCAGCGACCCCACCACCGGCCCTTCCAAACCCGGTCTTGATCCTTTTGAACGTGGTGCCGTTCCAAGGCAACGGCAAAAACATGATCCGGTATAACTACGCGGTCTTCAATTCTGACGCTTACCCCGATACGATGTTTGCGGCAGCGCCGGCTTTGCCTCCCTGCGGTACGAATAAGAAAGCGTCCCGCACCTGGGTCGATCTCTATGACCAAAGCGGCAGACGGCTCTATGGATTTTGCGCTTTCGGCAAAGCCAGTGACCTGAACTCAATCTGGTTTGCGCTGGAAGAGGATGTCATCCCGCCCAGTTGGATCTATATTGAGATGAACGATCGTCAAACCAGCACGAAGTATAAATCCAACCTGGCTGAGACCATGCCCTGAGGCTAACACGCACTGTGCGAGTTAGAACGGCCGGAGCATGACGGGTTGCGTGCTGTCCGCGCTCATGATTGAATGCCCCGGCCCGGAAATAATCCCTGGACTTTGCATACACTCCCCTGCGGGAAAAACTTAAGGAGAAACTGAAAACCAAATGAAACGTCTAACCCTGATTTTGACCCTGGCCCTCTCGTTGTCTTTGCTGGCATTGCTTTCAATCGGTTGCAGCGGCAGCACTGAAGTCAACGTCAATGCAAACGTGAAACCCGCCACGACTGGCACACCGGCAGCAGCAGTGCCGGCGGCTACCGCGCCTGCCGCGTCAACCACCACCGCGAATACGGGTGTGGCGTCGTGTGATGAATATCTGACCCAAGTGGAGAAGTGCCTGAATAATCCACGCGTTCCGGATGCAGCCAAGGCTGCTTACAAACAGAGCCAAGAGCAGAACCGCACGGCGTGGAAACAACTTGCGTCATCGCCACAAGGCAAGGTTGCTGCTGAATCGGCTTGCAAGACGGCCCTCGAGAACGCCAAGTCTTTTCTGGCCACGTGTAAATAACGTAACTGACCTGGCTACGTTGATCTGATTGTAGGGGCGTCCCTCGGTGTGGGCGCCCCCTTTTCCGCCCACTTCACAACCCTCAGATCCCAGGGTCATTGAACCGCAATCCCTCTCGGAGCGTAATCATGAATTGGATAGATGCTTTACAGTGGCCGGCGATGGTTGTGACCGTGGTGGCCGCGTGGCTGGTGGCCTCGCAAAGAAAGTTCAAACGGAACTGGGGCTTTTGGATCTTTCTTTTTAGCAATCTGCTCTGGATTGTCTGGGGGCTGCATGATGCCGCCTACGCGCTGATCGTGCTTCAGGTTTGCCTGGCTTGCATGAATATCAGGGGCGCGCTCAAGAACGCGCAGTCAGCTTAGCTCCTAAGGTCCTCGCTCTCTTTCGTTGACGGCATCCATTTCTGGAAACTTCATAACCCTCTTGGCCGCCTAATTGAGACAGCTGGATCAAGATGGGCGCGCGGCCATCGAGGCCGCGCGTTTTGTGTAACGGAAGTAGCCGGCTAAGCCCTCCCCCCGACCCCCTCCCAGTCGGAGGGGGATCAAAGCGCTCACCCAACTTCAAATTTAAGACACTACACGGCCTTTGCTCCCTAACGATTTGCTCTGACCTTAGGCTATTATTATCCCCTTCTCTGCCAGGACAATTTCACAGAGGTGTAGCAATGGCCCCCGAATTCGATTGCGAGTTGAGTGAATTGATTGCCGGCTTTCGCCGGACGTTGCAAGAGGCTTCCGCGCGTCTTAGTGAGATTTCAGAAGAGCGCAGCGCGATTCGCAGTAGCGAAGGTAAATGGTCGCCCAAGGAAATCATCGGCCATCTAATCGATTCGGCCGCCAATAACCACCAGCGTTTTGTACGCGCCCAATTCCGCGACGACCTGCACTTCCCCGGCTATCGGCAGGAGGAGTGGATTGCGGCGCAGCATTACAACGACGAGTCATGGGCAAACCTGGTGCAACTGTGGCAACACTATAATCTGCACCTGGCCCATGTGATGTCCGCCGTGCCACCTGAGAAACTATCAACCTTGCGCAGTCTGCATAACCTTGACGAGATTGCGTTTGAAACAGTAGCTAAGAGCGAACCAGCCACGCTGGAGTATTTCATGCGCGACTACGTGGTCCATCTGCGTCATCACTTGGGACAAATTCCCGAAACCCGTGAACTAGCCGAGAACTAAGAAACAGAGCGAGGACATCATGACAACAACAAAACCTATTCCCGACGGTTATCACTCAGTCACACCTTACCTGGTTATTAAGGGCGCCGCCGCCGCTATCGAGTTTTACAAAACCGCGTTTGGCGCCACGGAATTATTTCGCATGGCCCATGAAGACAAAATCGGTCATGCCGAGATTAAGATTGGCGACTCGCCCATCATGCTTGCGGACGAACATCCGGAACTTGGGTATGTCAGTCCAAAGACATTAGGCGGCACGCCCGTGAGCTTGATGATTTACGTGGACGACGTGGACACGATTTTCAACCAAGCGATCGCCGGTGGGGCGATGCAGATGAAGGCAGTGCAGGATCAATTTTACGGCGACCGGTCCGGCACGCTGACTGATCCCTTCGGTCACGTTTGGACCGTTGCCACACATATGGAAGATTTGTCGCCCGAGGAAATGGAACAGCGAGCCGCGGCCGCCCACGGAGGCAGCTAATTACCCACGCTGGTCAAATAGCGAAATAGTCGAAACGAATCTAGACCAGGAGAAATCACGATGGCCTACACACATAATGAATTAAAACATAAGACGCTGGCTGAACTCCGCGATATTGCCAAAGACATCGAGCATGACGCCGTGCAGGGTTACACCCAATTGAACAAGGAGCATTTAGTTACGGCCCTCTGCCAGGCTCTGGGCATTGAAATGCACGAGCATCATGAAGTCGTAGGCATCGACAAGGCCTCGATTAAGGCCCGTCTCAGGGAAATAAAGAAGAAGCGCGATGAAGCCCTGGCCGCCCACGATCACGCCCAACTGAAGACTGCCCGGCGCACCATGCACCGTTTGAAACGCCAGATCCACAAGGCCACGGTTTAGATCAATGACCTGCGGGCTTGCCGCCGCAGGTCGCAAAGTATGAACTCCGGAAGCAGTCATGTCTTTCACGGGCAGACTTCTACTGCCCGGCCCTCGCCTTGACGAGAAACGCTTCGATGTCCTTGATGCTGCGTGGCAAGGCCGCACTTAGCCACTTGCAGCCATCGGTCGTTACCAGCATGTCGTCCTCAATTCTCACGCCGATGCCTTTGTACTTTTCGAACGCCGGGCGGACAGCGGCTATGAACTTCTCGTTCGCCTCATTCTTCGGCAGGTTGTCCAACGCATCGGGCCGAATATAAATCCCCGGCTCATTGGTGAAGACCATCCCCGGCTCCAGCGTTGCCCCGCCGCCTACGTCGTGAACATTCATTCCCAGCCAGTGCGACGTTCCATGCATGAACCAGACGCGATACTGCGTAACGGCATTCACATCCGTGATCAAACCCAGCTTCAAGAGCCCTTCCTTGATAACTGCCAGAGCCGCCGCGTGCACTTGCTGCAGAGACGAACCCGGCCGAATAGCCTTTGCGGCGGCTTCCTGAGCGTCGTAAACGATCTGATAAATGTCGGCCTGCGCTTTGCTGAATTTTCCGTTCACCGGAAACGTTCGCGTCACATCGGCGGCGTAATGCCCGTACTCCGCGCCGACGTCCATCAAGATTAATGAGCCGGGCGCTACCGGCCCCTGCGATTCCTCGTAGTGCAACGTGGTCGCGTTGGGACCACAGCCGACAATGTCCGGATAAGCCCAGTTGTCGGCGTTGCGCAGTTTGAAGGTGTATGCGACCTGCGCATCGACTTCGTATTCCCACTTCGCCTGTGACGCAAAAGCCTGGGCCCGCTCGTGCGCTTCGATGCTGATATCGATCGCGTGCTGCATTAACTCCAGCTCCAGAGGCGATTTCCGCAAACGCATTTCAAAGAACATGCGCCAGGCGCTTTGTAGTTTGAAGCCGTCGGGCGATCTCTTGAACTCCTCGGCCAATTTCTGTTCCTGCCGGTACTCGCGGCTATCACTTTCCGACGGGGACGCACTCAGTAGATAAAGCGATGCTTCGTTTTTCGTCTGCGCGTCGAAGAGTGAAGTGTAGCCATCTCTCGCTTGTCCTTCTGCAACTGTAGAGAAAAAGATTTTATCCGGCTTGGGTGCGTAAGGTTGCCGCGCCCGAATCGCTTTGATGAACGCCTCGAACTGACGTCCCACATCAGACGGACGCATCACATTGGCTTCTGCATCCCAGATCTCCTTGATCCCAGAAGTCTGCCGCGCCTCCTCCGGGCCGTACATTCGGCCGGTCCAGGTTTCCGCAATGGCAGCGCGTCGCGGCAAGAATAGGACTTCCGGCGTCTGAGGATTGCCGGGCATGATCACGAGGGTGGCGTCCTTCTGCTTCAGATTCGTCAGGTAATAGAAATTGTTTTCCTGACGATAGGGAAAGTCGACGTCGTTTGCATAAACCCGAGGTTCAGCACTGAATAAGATCAGAATTCCCTTAGGGCCAATCGCCCGGGCGACGCGGGCGCGCCGCTCAGCCAATTCCGCCAATCGTTTCGCGTCATCAATAACTGGAGCGTTCGGAGTGAGTCTGATTGCAGCTGGCGTTTCCGATGCACGCTGGGCTGAGGTCGATGGCACCGGCGTCTCCAGGCCAACGAGGGCCAGCACCATTATAGAAAACACGCTTAAGCAGCGAGTCGATTTTCTCATCGCGATCTCTCCGTCATTAGTTGGGTTGGAAGTTGGAAGATGCCAGGCGTAAACGCGTTTGCGAACGCCGCGGGTTGGCTTGTGCGCCCAGTCTAAGAGCTTTGCACAAAAACTCCAATTTCGTCTTCTTTAGTGTGCGTAGTGTGATTTCGTGAACGTATGACTCCGATGCTTCAGCACACGATTCACGAAATCATACGAATCACACGAACGGACACGAATCAACGCAGGTCCTGGAGGTCGTCAGCTGTTCCTTCAATTGCCAAGGTGCTCTTTGCCCAAGGCGCAGGCTAAGGCAACCGTCTGCGAATCGGCCTGCGATTAGGAGCCTCACCCGGGCCGAATACTCTGACTCTCCCATTGGGGCGCGTGACAACGCTTCGACCATTTGGTTGCGTGACGATTTGCGTGCCGTCGGGAAGTGTCCTTACGGTGACGCCTCCGGGAACCCTTTCAAAGCGGTCCGTGTTTGCGTTCGGAAAATTTGGACGGTTCGGAAAAGGGAGCTTATTGAAGTCCGGCATCCTGTTTCCCATTTGCGGATCCGCGGGAGTAATGGGTGGTTCCCTGGGTTCCGGTTCGTTTGTCTTGCGCGCCGCCGTGGGCGCGTTCTGCTTCCCTGCCTCTTTGCCCATGATGATCACGCGCTGCACGGGCGCTCCCGAAGGCGACTTTCCTCCCTCGACTTTCGATCCATCAACTTTAGGATTGGCGCCTGCCGATTCCGTCTGCGGCTGGGGGTTCGAATTCGCGTTTGTCTCGCTCGCCGGTGCGGTAATGGGACCCTCATTGGCGACCGTCCGGTTCTTGATGGTCCGGTAACCATAAAATCCACCCGCACAGGCCAGCAGCACCGCCGCGGCGATAAGGCCTTTCCCCAACGCGGACATCTTTCGGCGCGATGCCGCCACGCGAGTGACTGTTTCTGCGGCAACCGTGTGACGGTCCGGGGCCATGGCGGTGCGGCGATCGCCAGCCAGTGCTGTCGGCTGCTCCGAAGCTGGAGTTCCGACTGTGGTGCCACCAAGCGCAGCGCCAGCCAGCAGCACAGTCGCGGCTTCCCGGTCCGGAATAGTCGCGCCCGATGCCGCAGCGCTTAACGCATTGCGCATGTCGGCGGCCGATGCATACCGTTGTTCACGGTTTTGAGCCATGCCTTTTGCCAGGACCGCAGCGACGCCGGGGTTAACCTGGAACGCCACTTCGTTTGCCGGCAACAAAGGATCGGTTTGTCCGTTGACGAGTGAAGCAGCGCGGCTGAGTGCATCCGGCGGTTTCACCCCGGTAGCCAGGTGATAAATCGTCGCCGCCAGAGAATAAAGGTCACTCCGCGCGTCGGTTCCCAGCCCCTGCACCTGCTCCAGCGGTGCATAGTTCGGCGTATAGCCAAAAATGCTGGCTGAAGTCGTGACCGCGGTCATCTGCCCAACGGATCCTTTGGCCAGGCCAAAGTCGAGCAGGACGATCTGCCCGCGCGCTGTTAGTTTTAAGTTCTGCGGTTTGATGTCGCGGTGAATGATCTGCGGATCCTGCGTGTGCAGGTAATCGATAGCGTCCAATAATTGATCGGCCCACTGCAACACGTCGACGGCCGGGAACGGCCCGCCGCGCTGGGCTTGCATCACCGAGAGATCGTGCCCGGCGATGAATTGCATCACCAGAAACTCGCCATCGCCCTCGTTGAAGTGGTCACTGACTCGCGGTAAAGCCGGGTGATGAAGTCCGGCCAGCAGACGCGCCTCTCGCTCAAATTGTTTGCGCAGGCGCTCATCCGCAAACAGAGTCTCCTTCAGCGCGACCACCGTCTCGAGGCGTTGATCAATCGCTTCATAGACTGCGCCCATGCCGCCCTGTCCCAGCGGTCCGACGATGCGATAACGTCCCTGTAGAATGGTTTCCGGCGCCAGCATTTGTTTTGTTAGTCCCTTACGATCGTTTACGGGGCTGAGTCTAACATCTGCGACAGTTGCCGCCAAGAATGTGCCGCACCGCGTTCTGCAAGACCGCTATTTCTCCCGTACGAGGTTTAACTTGGTCGCTCTTGCTGGGACCGCGGGCGTCCCGCCCGCAAACGCGCCACAGGCGCGATTCGCTTCCCACAAACTAACGAGGGATTAATGGTTTTTTCGCGCCACGCGCTCACTCGGGCGGGACGCCCGCGGTCCCAGCAAGGAAGTTGAGTAAATGGGAATCGTGTCCGCAATTCTGCTTTTCCGCCGCCACAGCGTATGCTATGCGCCATGAGCAACAGTACTCCCCTGGATCGCGATGATCGGGTCATCGACATCGGGTCGCCAGATCGACCTCGCCGTCGTCGTTGGAAACGTTGGGTCCTGGCGGCGATTGTCCTGGTTTTGATGGCTGGCGGTCGTTCGCTTTCAATTTACCTCTCGGCCCTCTGGTTCGGTTCCCTCGGATATGCGCCCGTTTACTGGTACATCTTCCGCCTGAAACTCGTATTGTTTGTCGTCTTCGCAATCCTTACGGCTGCGATCTTGCGGGGTGGGTTCTGGTTGCTGGAGCGTACGTTTCGCTCCTATGCGCTCGAGCGGCGCACCATTGTCGTTAACAACCAACCGGTCAGCATCACGCCGGGAAGATTCATGAAACCTATTGGCTGGGCAGTGGCGTTGCTCTGCGGCGTACTGTTCGGCCTGGACATGCGCGCCAACTGGCGGGCCTTTGCGCTCTACGCCAATCAGGTTGCCACCAGCGCTGTCGATCCGATTTTTCAAAAGCCGCTCGGCTTTTATCTCTTTTCATTTCCCGTCCACCAACTGATTAGCTGGTGGCTGCTGTTGTTGGCCTTCGTCCTATTGTGCGCCGCGATTCTTTACGCGGTCTTGACGAACGTGGACCGCACCGACACGGGCAGCGTCCGGAACCAGGCCCGCACCATTAGCATCACCGCAGTTTCTTTTCCGCTTGCCGCTTTCCTGCTGTGCCTGGCGTGGCGTTTTTTCCTTTCCCGCTATCCCTATCTGTGGGAAGACCATCAAACATTTTCCGGTGTTAATTACACCGAAGCTCATTTCCTGCTCCCGGGCATCATGTTTGTGACAGCCGCTTTAATAGTGGCCGCGATCATCGTCACCCTCAACGCCGTCACGAAGCGCCGCTTGCGCCTGGTGCTGTTGGCCCTGGCGCTCCCATTGGCGGTTTACCTGGTGGCCGTCATTATCATTCCCGGCTACGTCACTAACTTCATCGTGAAGCCCAACGAACTGGGCCGCGAAACGCCCTACATCGAACACAACATCCAGGCGACGCGCAAAGCATTCGCCATAGAGAGCATCGAGCTGCGGGAGTTCGAAGCCGAAAATTCGGTCCAGGCGCTGGCGCTCGCTGACAACCGCCCGACGCTCGACAACATACGTTTGTGGGACTGGCGCGCACTACAGGACACGCTGAAGCAGACCCAGGCGATTCGTACCTATTACGACTTTCCCGACGTCGATGTGGATCGTTATCGCATCAATGGCCAGTCACGGCAGATGATGATCGCAGGCCGCGAGATGGATACACGCAAACTGCCCGAATCCTCGCGCAACTGGATCAATGAAAAGCTCATCTACACCCATGGGTATGGTGCGACCATGAACACGTCGAATGGTTTCACGCCCGAGGGCATGCCCCAGTTTGTCCTCTCCAACATGCCGCTGCAATCAACGTCCGCGGAGATTAAGGTTGACCGCCCGCAGATCTACTACGGGCAGGAAACCGATACCGACGTTTACGTGAAAACGAAGCAGAAGGAATTTGATTTCCCGCAAGGCGAAGCTAATACCTACACCAGCTATGAGGGCACTGGCGGCATACAAGTGGGGAGCGGCCTGCGCCGCATGTTGCTCGCCTGGGCCCTGGGTGATCTCTCGAAGCTTCCCTTCTCTGATGACGTGACATCCGACAGCCGCGTACTGATCCATCGCAACATTCGGGAGATCGTAAATGGGCTGGCGCCCTTTCTGATTTATGACGACGATCCTTATCTAGTGACGGCGGCGGATGGGCATCTGTACTGGATGATGGATGCTTTTACGGAGTCCGAGAATTATCCCTACTCCCGGCATCACCGCATCGGCGGCAACTCGGTCAACTACGTTCGCAACAGCGTCAAAGTGGTGATCGACGCCTACAACGGGACGACCCGCTTCTATGTTTTCGATTCGCAGGATCCGCTGATCGCCACCTACCGCGCCATGTTCCCGTCCTTGTTTCAGGACGCCGCACAGATGCCTGCAGAACTGCGAGCGCACGTGCGGTACCCCGAGACGCTGATCAAAGTCCAGGGAGAGGTGTACGGTCTGTACCACACGCAAAGCTCCAAAGTCTTTTTCCAGCGCGAGGATGTATGGAGCATCGCCCAGCAGGTAGGAATTGACGATCAGAACAAGAAACTGGGTGCGCCTATTGATCCCTATTTCGTGTTGATGCAGTTACCCGGCGAACCGGCCGGCAATGAATTCGTGATTATCCTGCCTTTCACTCCGGCGAACCGAAACAACATGATCGGGTGGATGGCCGGACGTTGTGATGGCGAAAACTACGGCAAGCTTTTGGTTTACAACTTCCCCAAATCGCGGCTGATAGATGGACCGCTGCAGATTGAGGCCCGCATCGATCAGAACGCCCAACTCTCGGCACAGTTCAGCCTCTGGAATCAGCAGGGTTCGCGCGTTCTGCGCGGTCACCTGCTCGTAATCCCCGTCGGACGTTCGCTGCTTTATGTCGAGCCGGTCTATCTACAAGCGGAGCGGAGTCCAATGCCGGAGCTGCGCCTGGTGGTGTTGGCCACGCAGGAACGCCTGGGTTACGGACAAACGTTCGACGAGGCGATGACCAGCTTGTTCGGCGACGCCGGCACAAAACCATCGGAAGTAAAACCGGGTGAAGGAAAACTTGAGCCGGCGAAACCGAATGAGCCCGGGGTGAAACCAAGCCCCACCCCAATCGCCGCACCCACGCCGGTGCAGAACACGCAGCAGTTGATTGAGCGTGCTCTTCGCGAATTCGACGAATATCAGCGGCTTACTGCGCAAGGTAAACTTGGAGAAGCTGGTCAGAAATTGGATCAATGCCGCCGTACCCTCGAGGAATTGAGGAGAACCAGCGCTACTACTCCGCGACCATAGAGCATCCGAAAACTTATGGACGGAAGATCAGGTAGGGTCCTCATTCTAGAGGACGATGAGGAGCGCTGTTACTGGTTTCGGCAGCAACTGTCTGCGCGCGAACATGACGTGACCTGTGTTATTCCCCAGGCCATCGAATGGCTGGAAACCCACGACTACGACACGATTCTGCTGGACCACGATCTGACCGAGGAACACTACTCTTCTGACGCTCATGACGACGAAGCCACCGGCTATGCGATTGCTTCCTGGTTGGCAGCGCACCCCGAATCTCAACCTAACGCCACGATCGTCATTCATTCTTTAAACTACATTGGGGCTAAAAGGATGCTGGAGGTGTTGCGCAAGGCGGGACGCGTGGCGGAGCATATGCCGTTCCCGTATTTGCAGGCTGGGCTTCTTATTAAGTAGGCCTCTGGAGTGCGCTGACTTGTCAGCGCTTTACTTGCCTACCTCGCGGCGTCAAGCCGCCGCTGAGCAAAGCGGCGACAAGTCGCCGCACTCCAAGTTTCAGTGCAACTGCTCCAGCAGTTTATGCCCTTCGCTTACAGCCTCTTTGTATTCAGGTTCGAACCCTTTCGCCGCCGGTAGTGAAAACAGTTCATTCAGTTCCCGGCGCGCGTCGGCATCCCGTTTGGCAGCGTGATAGGCTTCGGCCAGGCGTAATCGCATCATGGCATTGGTTGGGCCCACGCGCTTTCCTTTTTCCAATAACTGAATAGCCTTGCTGACATCTCCGCCCAGTAAGCGCGGCGCCTGCAGATAGACCTGACCCAAGCCCAGATACGCAGACCCGCCCTGAAATCCTTCGTCAATTTTCAGCACCGCTTCCATCTCGAGCCGAATGTCTTCGATGTCAGTCAAACCGGCGAGGGTGTTGGCCTGCGCATTCCCACCCAGGTTCGCGCCCAGCCAGAAGTGTCCTTCCGGCTTGCCGGACTGAAACGACACTGCGCGCCTCCCTGCTTCGATCCCTTCGCGATAGGCCTTATAGCGCTCGTCCTCATCGGTGGTATGAGCCCCGAGATAGTAGTCAAACTTGGAGAGACGCCAAGCCACTTCATAACTGCCCGAGTCCTCCAACTGCGCCTGCCGCAGCAGCGTTAAGCCTTCGCGAACCTTCGACAAATCATCTCGCTGGTCATAGAGCACGTCAGCCTGCTGGATCTTTATAACCGCTGACTGAACGTCAAGAGTCAACTGCCTTTCCGGCGTAATCGGCGGACTCTTACGGCAAGAAACGCTGCCGAGAATCGCACCCGCGACCAGCACGCCCAGGAATACCTCGCCCAAGTTCTTTAGTTTTGCTGAGCTTTTTGAGCCCGAAGGTCCTAATTGTATAATCATGATATACACGCAACTAACTCGCTAACGGAAATAGGGAAAATAGGTTAATATCGGCTCCTGAACTACCCGAGACAAGTCAAAAGAGCTGGATAGCGTGGAGGAAAAACGCTTGGCTGCAGCCGTATTCTACGATCTGGAAGGTACGTTGGTCAGCACCAACCTCGTTCATACGCTGGGGTACTACGCGCGAAACCAGCCCGGACTCTTTCGCAGTTTCAAGAAAAGCGCGGCCACGATCCTCAGCCTTCCCCTGTTTGCGGTTACGGACCAGTATAGCCGAAAAGTTTTTAACGACCTCTTCTTCACCCGGTACAAGGGAGAGTCAGAGGATCGTCTGCGCTTCTTTGCCGATGACCTGTTTGAGCAAGTGCTAAAACCGGCGGTCTTCCCCGGGACTTTTGAATTGATCGAGAAGGCGCGCAGCCTGGGGATGCGCCAAGTGGTTGTGACCGGCGCGTTGGATCTATCAGTCAAGCCGCTGATGGAGTATCTGGGAATTGAAGACTACGCCGCCAATAAGCTGGAGTTTGTGAATGGGATCGCCACCGGTCGTTTGTTGCCACCGGTGCTGGCGGCGGCCACCAAGGCTTCGTGGATCAGAATCTTTGCCGAGCGCGAAGGCATCAGTCTCAGCGATTCGTTTGCCTATTCAGACAGCATGAGCGATTTGCCGATGCTGTCGATCGTCGGACATCCGGCCGCCGTCAATCCCGACATGCGTTTACGACAAACAGCACTGCACCACGATTGGCCAATACTGAACCTTAAGTGAATGGTAAATAGTAAATGGTAAATGGTCGTTACAGTGTTTCTTGTACGAAGAGCTGCAAGGGTACATCCAACGCGACACCGTTAGTCTCTGGACCAAACCGTAGAATGGTGTGGTAAATGGTAAATGGTCAGTACTACGAAAATTCATTCTCATCCAAAGGAGCGACAACATGCGACCACACCAAAGACTAGAGGCTTGGAGTAAGGCAGTTGACCTTGTAACGACCGTGTACAGGAGTACCGAGCATTTTCCCAGAGAGGAGCGCTACGGTCTCACATCACAAATCAGACGCGCTGCGGTCTCGATTCCCGCAAACATCGCTGAGGGAGCGGGACGACGGTCATCGAAAGAGTTCGTTCACTTTCTGTCGAATTCGCAAGGGTCGGCCAGCGAACTGGAGACGGAACTCATAATCGCTAATAGGTTAGGTTACCTCGATGAAACGACCTTCGCCCAGCTGATCTCAGAACTGGAAAGAATTGGTCGATTGATCACTGGCTTGTCTCGACACCTGAATAAGGCAAACCCTTAGCGCCTTCGAGCGCCTCGAACCGAAACGTTTTTCCCATTTACCATTTACTATTCACCATTTACCGGTTTCGCTATGCCCTTACAATTAAGACGCAAAACACACGAATCGATTGTTTACATCGACAGCGATAGCGCGCCGCGGATCATTCCCTCAGGCGAGGACTTTATTCTCGAAGACCTGCCTATCGGCACGCGCGTGTTGTATCCGAACCCGCCAATCAAGGGCTTGCCCAATCGGGAGGCGGCGATTCGATATGCATTAAATCATCCGCACGACAGCGACCCGCTGTTCGCTCAGCTTTATCCGGGAATGAAGGTCACGATCGCGGTCGATGACATCAGTCTGCCGCTGCCGCCGATGGCCACGCCGGACATTCGCCAGACGATGCTGGAGATTGTTTGCGATATGTTGGCGGGACATGGGGTGGACGACGTCCATATCATCATCGCCAATTCCCTGCACCGGAAAATGACGGAGTGGGAAATGAAGCGCATGGCCGGGGACAGGATTTTTAACGAGTACTACCCCGATCGCTATTACAACCATGACGCTGAGTGGGCCGAAGGGATGTTGAAGATTGGCGAGACGAAGCATAAAGAGCCGCTCTCGCTAAACCGGCGCGCTGCCGAGAGCGACCTGCTGATCTACTGCAACATCAACCTGGTCCCGATGGATGGCGGGCACAAGTCAGTGGCCGTAGGCCTTTGCGATTACGAGTCTCTGCGCGCCCATCATGAGCCGCAGACCATTCGCGACTCTGACAGCTACATGGATCCGGCGCGTTCTGAGTTAAACCGGAAATGCACCCGGCTGGGGAAACTGGTGGACGAGCACCTGAACGTCTTTCACATCGAAACCGCCATCAACAACCGGATGTACAAGGGTGACATGGATTTCCTCTTGAAGAACGAAGACGACTTCACCGCCTTCGATCGCATGAAATTCGAGGCCATGCGTTTCAGCATGAGCAAGTTGCCGCGCGGCGCCCGGCGCAAGCTTTTGCATTCGCGCCCCTCGCAGTACGAGATGATTGCCTGCCATGCCGGCAAGACGGAACCGGTCCATGACAAGATCATTGAGAAGGGCTTTGCGCAGTATGCTATTCCGGTGCGTGGCCAGTGCGACATCCTGATAACGGGGATCCCTGACATTTCTCCCTACAACGTTTACTCAATTCTGAATCCGCTGCTGGTCCAGGTGATGGGGCTGGGCTATCACTTCAATTTCTATCGTAACAAACCCCTGTTGAAAAAGGGCGGCGTGCTGATTATTCATCACCCGTGCTACGACCAGTTCGATCACAATTTCCATCCCAGCTACATTGAGTTCTTTAACCGCCTGCTGCCGGAAACCAGGGATTCATTCGTGCTGCGCGAGAAATATGAACGCGAATTTGCAAACAACCCGAGCTACGTCGAGATGTACCGGCGCGGCAACGCTTATCACGGAGCGCATCCGTTCTTCATGTGGTACTGGGGTGAGAACGGCCGGCAACATGTAGGGAAAGTAATTGCGGCCGGCGCGGAAAACGCTCATGTTCCGGCGATGTTGGGATGGGATCGCGCCGATAACCTGACGGAAGCAATTGCCATGGCTCGCAGTTATATGGGCAATTCCGCCGAGATCACGATGCTGCATCAACCGATCATCGGCATCGCGGATATGGAGTAGTAGGAGTCCGACAAACTTTAGTTTGTCGTGTCTAACCCAGCGAAACGGTATGCGAATACTGAAGTTTGTCGGACATAGAAAAAGATGACTTTATCGCCGACTGAAATCTACAAGGACCGCAGGATCTTCATTATCGGGAGCACGGGCTTTCTGGGAAAAGTTTGCCTCAGCATGTTGCTGGACCGCTTTCCCAATGTGGGCCGGGTATATGTAACGGTTCGCGCCCGCTCTCAGGAAGAATCTGAAACGCGCTTCTGGAACAGCGTCATCACAGCGCCACCCTTTAATCCGCTGCGCGAGAAGTACGGCGCAAAGCTCGAGGATTTCCTCAAAGACAAAGTCGCGATCCTCGGCGGCGATATCGGCGACGAGAATCTGGGATACACGGACGAGGAAGCCCAGCGCGTCGCCGACGACGTCGATGTGATCATCAACACCGCTGGTAACGTCACCTTCAATCCCACTCTGGAAAGCGGCCTGCGCACGAATGTGGTCGGCACTCAGAATGTGATTGCCTTTGCCAGGCGTATGAAGCGGCCGGCGTTGATTCACGTTTCTACCTGCTTCGTGGCCGGCAATCGTTCCGGCGCGGTCTTCGAAAACGAGCCTGTGATTGGCTATTTTCCGCGGCGCGAGGAATTGAAGGACGTCGATTTCTCAGTCGCACAGGAAATCGCTGACTGCGCCAAACTTGCCGAGCGGGCGCGTGAAGAAGCGAAAGATTCAATGATGATCGCGTACTTTCGCGATCAGGCGCGGAAGCGTTTGACTGAAGAGATGCGCGACGCCGACGACCCCGACGCGCTCGGGCTGGCTGTGGCCCGGGAACGAAAAGTCTGGGTGCGCAATCGCCTGACCGAGCTCGGCATCAAGCGCGCCGAGTGGTGGGGCTGGCCCAATATCTACACTTATACGAAAGCGCTGGGCGAACAATTGGTGGCGGCGGAACCAAACATGATCCGCAGTATTGTCCGGCCCAGCATCGTTGAATCCGCGCTCGCTTATCCCTTCCCGGGCTGGAACGAAGGCTTTACCACGACCGCGCCAATTATTTTCATGGCCCTCAAAGGCCAGAAGCAACTGCCTGTGAATCAGAAGCTGATTCTGGATATCACTCCCGTCGATCAGGTCGCTTCAGTGATGCTGGCGGTCACCGCACAGGCCTGCGTCGAGGAACCGGCGTTAGTCCATCAGGCCGCTACCGGCGATTCAAATCCCAACGATCTGAAACGCATCATCGGTTTGCTGGGCCTCTACCGGCGCAAGGACGTGCTGGGAAAGGAAGGCGGCCTCGGATTTCTCAAAGAGCTTTCCGCCCGTCTGGAGCCGCGCGCGGTTTCTCCTGAGCGCTTTGAAGCGACCTCGGTTCCCATGATGAATACGGCGGCAAAGAAAGTTTCGACCTGGCTCGATCGCGCCCGCCCGCGTTGGGGCGGCGGCCGCATCGTCGATGCCATCGACATCGTCAAAGAAAGAGTCGACCGAGTCGAGGAGCTGACGAACGAGGCGAAGGAAGCCTTCGAAATGTTTCGTCCCTTCACGATCGAGAATGCCTATGTGTTTCGCTCCGACAACGTCAGGGCTTTGTACCAGAAGATTCAGGAAGACGAGAAAGAGCTGCTGCCATGGCATCCGGAGAAATACGATTGGTACGACTACTGGCTCAATATTCACATGCCCGGATTGCAGAAGTGGGTGTTTCCGAAGCTTGAAGAAGATATGCGCGCCCAACCGAAGCGCGTTTACACCTATCGCGATCTGCTGGAGCTGTTTGAGACATCGACCAAACGCCACGCGACCCGAGTGGCCATGCGGATTGAGCGCAATGGGCACAAGGAGCAATACACTTACGCCGATTTGCGCGAGCTGGCGACCCGCGCCGCCGGTTTTTTTGCGCACCAGGGGATTAAGCCCGGCGACCGCGTCATGCTGCTGAGCGACAACGCGCCGGAGTGGGGCATGACCTACTTTGGCGTCCTCAAGGCAGGGGCGACGTGCATCCCCGTGGATCCAGAAAGCTCCACCGATGAGGTGGTGAATTTTGCCCGCGCCGGAAAGGCCTCCGGCATTGTTCTCAGCGAGGCAATGGCCCAGGAACATTCCGAGCTGGCTGAGAAGTTGAAGGCTGCGAAGGTGCCCGACGTCAGGCTGTGGCAGTTCGACGAAGTATTCGCCATGCCAGATCAGGAAACGGAAGATCAGCGCATCGCCCTCTTACCAGCGCGAGTGACGGCGCAATCGGTCGCCTCGCTGATATTCACTTCCGGAACCACTGGCCGGCCAAAAGGCGTGATGCTTTCGCATCGCAACTTTGCCAGCATGGTCTCAATGTTGTCCTCGGTGTTTGAGATGAACACGGGCGACGGTGTGCTTTCAGTCTTGCCGCTACATCATACTTTTGAATTCTCGACCGGGTTCCTCACACCGCTCAGTCGCGGCGCACAAATCACTTACCTGCCGGAGCTGACCAGCGACGCCCTCGCGCGGGCCATCAAAAACGGCTACGTCACCGGAATGGTCGGGGTCCCGGCACTCTGGGAGTTGCTGCACCGCCGCATTAAGACCAGGCTGAATGAACAAAACAAGATAGTTGGTGATGCGGCAGAGTGGCTGATCAAAGCGAACAACTGGATTCGCGATCGCACGCCGTTGAACCTGGGCCAAATCTTTTTCTATCCGATTCATGAAGGCCTGGGTGGGC
>JAWVFI010000119.1:0-12919 GCA_033856235.1 Blastocatellia bacterium
GCAGCATCGTTTGAAATCTACGCCCGGAACCACACGGACATAGATCATTCCTGCCGAGCTTCTCAATCAATTCTTTTTCACCATGAACCACTCTTAAGCCTCGCTTGACCCGCGTTTCGGATGGGAAACCTTTGCGACGTTTGCTGGTACGTTCAAAAGGAGCAATGCTCCTCAACTTCATATTTGTTTCGCATGATCGTATCCTCCTCAAATTATCAGAGGCGGAAGTATAACTGATCCAAAAGCGCCGGCATTTAACTGGCGATCGCAGCCATAACCTCGTCGAAGGTCGCCGTTGCCGTGCCCAGTTTGCCCACGACTATTCCCGCTGCATGGTTTGCGAGGACCGCGGCTTCGGTCATAGAAGCGCCGGCAGCGAGGGCCGCAGCCAGAGTAGCAATCACCGTGTCGCCCGCTCCGGTCACGTCGTAAACCTCCTGGGCCGCCGTTTCCACAAAAGCCGGGTCCTGCTTTCCTTCCAATAACATCATGCCGCGATCGCCGCGAGTGATCAGGACAGCATCGCAGCTCAGGCGCTGTCTGATCAATCGTGCGGCGCGGGTCAGGCCTTCATCAGTATCCTCGCTGATATTTGTCAGGCGCAGGGCCTCATGGTGGTTCGGCGTCACCAGAGTTGCTGGCCGATAAGAATCGAAGTTCCGCAGTTTTGGATCAATCAATACCGGCATGCGCTCATAAGCGAAAGGAAGCACTTTGGCAAGGATTGACGGAGTCACCACGCCTTTGTCGTAATCAGAAACTACGAAGGCATCCGCATCTTTTAACTTTCCGCGGGTCAGGTCGATGATGCGGTCGGCGATTTCACTATCCACCGGCGCCTGTCGCTCGCGATCGGCACGGACCACCATTTGATTGTGGGCAATGATGCGCGTCTTCGTAGTACTGGGCCGGGCCGGATCGACTATCAGCAGGTCGTCAGTCTGCGGGGCGCCGATTTCACGAAGAGTGGCGCGAATCGTTTCCCCGGCTGAATCTTTTCCCACTACGCCGATTACAGTAGCTCGCGCCCCCAGCGAAAGCAGATTGGCGAGCACGTTAGCCGCGCCTCCCAAGTGGACCGATTCGCGCCGGACATTCACCACCGGCACGGGCGCCTCGGGAGAGATTCGCGTCACATCACCCCAAACGAATTCGTCGAGCATGACATCGCCCAGGACGACGATCCTGCGCTCCCGCATGTTCGCGAGTATTTCGGTCCCCCGCTGTTTGTTTAGTTGCGTCACTATTGTTCGATCAGATCCCTACGAGCTTCCCCTGAGGACTCGATCAATCGCCCCCACCACGCGCGCGACTGGCACGCTGAGAATACATTCAGGCTTTTCAAATTCAGCGCAGAAGTATCCGTGGCAGGGCTGGCAGGGAAATTCTTCGCGCACAATTTCATTCGGCCGCGTTGTCCAGGGCCGCCAATGGGTAACATTGGAGGAGCCGAAGATCACAACCGATGGCGCGCCAGCGGCCGCGGCCATGTGCGCGATTCCGCTGTCGTTTCCCACAAACAAACGCGCCTTTGCAGCCAGCGCCGTAACTTCCGGCAGGGAAAGATCTGTTAAGCCGGCCACGGGAACTCGCGCTTCCTGTTTCAAGCCAGCAACAATCGCGGCTTCGTTCGGCGCGGAGATCGCCACCGACGCTATACCGCGCCCGGCGAGTTCTTCCGCAACCCTGGCGAAACGATCCGCCGCCCATTGCTTCGTGGCAAACGCCGCCGCCGGATGAATTACGGCGAAAGGCCGATTCTCGTCCAATTCTACCTCGCGCAATTTTTGTCCAACTATTTTCGCCGCTTCTGGCGTAACCGTCAGACGAGACATGGGCAGATCGCTTACCGGTATTCCAGTCCACCCCAGCAGGGCCAGTTGTTGCTCTACCGAATGCAATTTGGCCCGGCCCCACAACTCCGGCGACGGAGGAGCGAGATGATTATGCAGGTTCTTGTATTGGTAATGCCCAAAGCCTACGCGATGCTTCGCGCCGGAAGCGCGTGTCAGCAAAGTTGCCGTCGTGCCCCCGTGAAGATTGAAAACCACATCATAGCCAGTTTTGCGAATCGCACGGGCCGCGCGGAAACGTTCCTTTTTGCTGCCGCGCTGGAAAGTGATGATGTTATCGACGTCCGCACAGCCTTTCAAAACCGGCGCCACCCAATCCTCCAGAAGAATATCGATCTGCGCCTGGGGCAAAAATCGCCGCGCCGCGAAAAGGGAAGGCGTTGTTAGGACTGTATCGCCAATGGAGCGCAGCCGCACGATCAGCACACGCTGGACGCTCTGCCAGTCCCAGCGCGCCGGCCCGAGCGCTGTGGGCTCCGCACGGTGATCGCGATCAGCAGCTTCCCACATCAGTCGTCGCAACTGCGGAGAGGTGTCGATGGTTTCGCGCAGGCTATTCACTCTCGATGGTAGCCTCGTCAATCAACATCACCGGAGTGTCGTCGCGAATCGGATAGACGCGGTGACATTCCACGCACTTCAAGCCGCTCCCGTCAGGTTTTAGTTCCACCTTTGCCTTGTCCACGGGACAGACCAGCAGTTCCAACAAATCCGGGCTAATAGCCATAAATGTGCCTTTCAGAATCGGTTTCGTCCATTGTCAGGAGCTCAAGAAAAGTTTTCAAAGGTTATCACAAGAGGCCGCAGGTCGTGGTGCCGGGGAAGCAATTGGTAGTGGCTTAACTTGAAAGTTCTTTGCATGCTTCGAAAATTGACTTTGCGCCTTTGCGTGAAATATTGCGCAGGTTGAGAGCATTTCTCGCAAAGGCGCAAAGAAGGATCGAAAGGGCGCAAAGCTAATTAGGTCACTACCGAGCAATTAGGGAGGGCCAAGCCGTCAATCCATACTTCTAAATGGTTGCAGGATGGCCTTTAGTTTGGCGCTAAGACGGTGGCGCCGGACGCTGCGGTTAAGAGCGGCTTCGTCCTTCACGTAATTCAGTTGCAGCACTTTTCGCGGTCCGTTGAAAGACTTATGACCATGCCAGCAGTTCTCGGTGACCCGGAACAACACACAGGTGCCAAACGTGGGCGGAATCTCAACCACGTAGTCCTCGAGGTCTTTGTCATTTCGCAGCAGTCGCAGTCTGCCGCCCTCCGCGTCCCATGCAGGGTTGAGGTACAAAAGCATCGTAAGGTACTTGGATTTGGTGTCAGTGTGAATGCGTCCGTCGCCGGCATTGGCTATCGCGCGCACGGTGATCAAAGTAAATCGATCGTCCAGGTCCATCTGAAATTTCTCGGCGATCACGGCTTTCAGAGCCGGACTTTCCAATTCTTCTACCAGTTGTTGAAAGGCTTCCCCGTATTCCAGTTCCTGCAGAGGATAGCTGCCCCGGGACTTGATCTCGGGAAAGTCACGGCAAATGTTATGGGCGAATTCCGGACGGAGGAATTCGTTGACGACGACATAAGGAAAGGGCTTTTCCCCTAGCGGTGCGTCATACAAAGCGTCCAGGTCGATTATTGTTAGCGGTGCGTTCATTAAAAAGTGGGAACGTTAGAGTGCAGAGCGCAAACTCACGCCGCGGACTGGATTGTAGACGCGCTTTATCCGGCTGTCTAATCGAAGCTCCTGCCTCGCTGCGGCTTGGTAGGGGTGGCACTCCGTGGCCACCCCCTTCGGTGCACTTGGAAAATCGAGTGAATAAAACGACGAAGGGGTGCGACCACGGAGTGCGGCTCCTACAGTCAAAGCATGTCCGTGGTTGACGCGTTGCATCCGCCGCTCCTATGCTCTCTGCCACGATCCGATATGCACGGAGCCGGTTTGAAGATTACAGCGACGATAATCACTCTGAATGAAGCCGAACATATTCGCGCGGCGTGCGAATCTGTTTCCTGGGCGGATGAAGTTCTGGTGGTCGATTCCGGTTCGACCGACAACACGCGCGAGATAGCCCGGGAGTGTGGCGCGCGCGTAATTGAAAAAGAGTGGCCAGGATTTGCGGCCCAGAAGCAGTTCGCCGCTGAACAGGCTACGCACGACTGGGTCTTCAGTCTCGATGCAGACGAACGTGTTTCCGACGAATTACACGCCGCGATCGAAGACTTGCTGTTCACAAATGAAGAAAAACTCGCGGACGGTTACCGGATGTCGCGCCGGGCGTTTTACATGGGACGCTGGATCCGCGGTGGTGGCTGGTATCCGGATCGGCAGCTGCGGCTCTATAAAAAATCGATGGGACGCTGGGAAGGCGCCTACATCCATGAATCCGTCAAGATGGTGCCGGAGGCTCGGGTGGAAACTTTAGCGGGAGATATCTTGCATTATCCCGGCAGTGACGCTGCGGAGCATCATCGCATGATCGGAGAGCGCTATGCGCCTTTGGCAGCGCGGCAGATGTTTGAGCAGGGACGTCGCACTTCGCCGCTGGCGATTGCCTGTATGGGAATGGCGTCCTTCGTTCGCAGCTTCATTCTAAAGGGCGGCTTCCGCGATGGGTTGGTCGGGTTCAGCATTGCGAAATTCGCGTCGCATCATGCCTTTCTCAAATACCTGATGTTGTGGGAATTGCAGAATCGTGAGAAATAGATTACTTGCGGAAAATGCTCATGCGCATGCCATGTTTTGGCCGCAGCGTGATAACCGGCCGTAGAGCTACCGGATGATTGGGCGCCAAACGCATCTTCCACTTTTGCCCCAGCGTCGCCAGCAACAGCACGCCTTCCAGCCACGCAAAGCCTTCCCCGATACAACGTCGCGGACCACCACCAAAAGGAAAATAGGAAAACTGCGGCCGCGAATCACGGGCTGCCTCCGTCCAGCGTTCGGGATCGAACTTTTCCGGATGGGGAAAGTATCGGGCATCGCGGTGCATTACATACTGGCTCATCAAGACCAGAGAATTGGCCGGAATAGTGTAGCCCCCAATGGTGCACTCATCGATTGAGCGTCGCCCCAGGGCCCAGGCCGGCGGAAACAAGCGCATGGATTCAGCAAAGACCATCTCCGTGTATCGCAGGTGCGGGAAGTCCGCCACCGATGGCGGGCGCGCTCCCAGTACTGCTTGCAGTTCCCGGTGGAATTTCGCTTCAGGTTCAGGGTTCTGCGACAGCATGTACCACGTCCACGTCAGAGCGTTGGCCGTCGTTTCATGTCCAGCCAGAAAGATTGTCAGGGCCTCATCCCGCACCTGCAAGTCCGTCATGCTACCGCTCTTGCCCTCGTCGTCCTGGGCCAAAAGCAACATCGATAGCAGGTCGCCGCGATCCTCGCCGCTGCGACGCCGTTCATCGATCATGCGATAGATGATCCGATCCAATCGCGCGCGAGCTTTCCTGAACCGGCGCATCTGCGGGAGCGGGAGTTTTTCCAATAGTTCAAAAAAGGGAATGGTCAGCGTGTTGAAGAGATCCATAACGACGTTCATCGCTTCGCCAATCTCCCCGGCCTCAGATTCAACATCAGCGTCAAACAGGGTCTTGCCCACAATCCCCAACGTCAGGCGCATCATTTCATCCGCGATATCCAGCGTTTCTCCGTCGCGCCAACGACCGGCGGTCCGGGCGGCGTAATCCGTCATCACGCTGCCGTACGAGGCAATGCGCTGGCGATGAAAGGCCGGCTGCACCAAACGCCGCTGGCGCCGGTGAAACTCGCCCTCGCTTGTCAAAAGGCCTTCGCCCAGCAAGCGCTTCGCCCGTTGCAGTGCCAGGCCCTTCACAAAGTTCTGATGGTTCGTCACCAGAACGTCTTTGATGTAATCAGGATGGTTGATCAGAAAGGCCTCAAGTCCGCTGAACTTGAAATGCGAAATGTCACCGTACTGCTGCGCCAATCCTTCGAACAAGAGATGGGCGCCGCGACGATAGGCCAGCAGTGTGCTGAGCGGGAACGTGCGTTTCGGACCAGGGGGAAAATTGGGCTTTGGCACTGGACACAAAGAATAACCCAGATTTGCTGGTGTTACTTCGTGAGATTGCGGTAGTGATGCAGTTTGGGCGATTGTCGTGCAGCGAATTCAGAACCGGGAGCGTTAGCGACCGGGTGAGTAGTAAGCGATATTCACGGAACGAAGTGGTACCACTGGTTGACCAGGTCGCTGCCGGTTCTGAATTCTTCTATGCGACCCTTTGACTTTGACTGATCAGCAGGGAGATTGCGCAGCGCTTGCTCGACCTGCCACGTTTATGCTACTCACACGTTAATGTCACTTGAATTTGCAGTCCAATATCCGTGCGTTCTCCGGGCGCGTTATTCGGAAAAACATTTGCGGGAATGGGGACGACTGGGCAGTTTGCACACGCGGCTGACCACCGGCGACACCACCGCGCCATCGGCGGAAAAGCTGCGCTGGGTTGAAGACGCGCACGCGGAAGTGGAACTGATGCAGCAGGAAACAGTCGTCTGTGCTGTGTGCCCCGCTTGTCTGCCGCCGGAAATGGCCGGCGAAGGCGAAGCGGTCGGCTGCCTGGGCCGCATCAACTATCCCATCGAGGCCCAGTTTGAAAAGTTCCTCGCCGATCGCGTGCAGCTTGCCCTGGACACGTTGGACCAAAATGATCAGCCACGACTGCTGCGAATCCTGGTCGATCCGGAATCTCCTTTCGACGGGGAAGGGACAAAGGAACTGCGGCGAGTGACCACATCGGACAATCTGAGGTTCTTTGAGCTGCGAATTCCCATCCGCCTGACGCGCGAGGGCGGTCATCTCACCACCGATAACCTGTTCGATATGCTGGCGGGATTTCGCGCCGACGATTCCACCGAAACCAGTTACACGCGCGAGTTCCCCTTCGCGGCGACAGCCGACTATTACGATTTTCTGGATTGGTTGCTGCGCAGCGAGGTGAGCGAGCTGGAACGCACACGGCTGCACGGCCGCGGCCAGAACTATGCGCAATATCTGCGGCTGTTAACCGCCCTGGAGCGCGCCGAAGCGCTGAACACGCGCGTGATGGTTGATTGATCAGGACTTGGGCGCCTGCGAGTTAAGCCAATCGACCCAGCTGCCCCACTTCACCCTCCATGATTTCATGGCTGCCTTTTTTTCTTCCGGGTCCAGGGCGCTGTGTTGCAGCGAATTCATGGCCAGTTGTTTCAGCTCAGCCAGGTTCAGATCCCACGCCATAAACACCTCATAGAAATCGTACGAGAACGTGTAACCCATCATGCCCGGATCGTCCGGGTTGATCGTGACGGGAACCCCGCTACGCAGCCAGTGCACCCCCGGATGATTGCGCAAGTCCGGGATGTAGCCGAGCACTTGATTGCTGATCGGACAGGCCTCGACGGCAATGCCCCGCCGGCGCACAAGGTCCATCAGATGCGGATGCTTTATCAGCGCCAGACCATGTCCGATGCGCCGGGTATTCAGCAACAAGGCGTCATAGACGTTCTCATTCTCAGTCTTATTGGTCTCACCGGCGTGGAAGAAGTATGGGAGCGTCGTTCCCTGCGTCCGGGCATCGCGGGCAGTCTGCAAAAACAAATCCAAAAAATCGATTAGTGGATGGGCCTTGTCCTTTCGCGGATCTTCTTCATTCACCAGATCGAAGCCGACAATGATGTCCGGATGTTTCTTGCGCAGAGCCAGAGCGGTCTTGAGACGTTCGGCGATCACTGCCGGAGGGGCCGAGCGGGCAAACGTAAAGATCAGTTTTAACTGGAAGTCCGGGTACTTCTGACGTACTTCTTTCAGGTACTGCCGGTATTCAGTAATCGCGGCTTGATTGCCCGCGCTGTGTCCGCTGAGATCGGCGGGTCCGCTAAGAAAAGCGCGCAACTCCAGTTCCTGCACATTCTCCCCAGCGATCACTTCCAGCTCACGCCGAAAGAACTCACGGTACACTGGAAGGTAACCCTGCAATCCATCCGCGCGCGCGAAGCACTTTTCAAACTCGGGCCAGATATCAAACGCGGGTAAGTCGGCGGTCCTGGCAGGTAGGTCTTCTACTCCGAGAGTGAGACTCTGATAGAGCTCTTCATCGAACTTTACTTTATCGGGCGCGATCGCTCGCAACTCGCTTACCAAATGCCAATCACTGTCCGGCGGCGCCTGATGAAACGCCAGGCTCCCATTGGGCAGCCAGGCATCCATTTTGTCCGGGCCGGTGTACTTGTAGCAATTTGGTAGATACGTGGCATAACCAATCAGCCAGCGGAAATCACCGAGAGCGCCAGGATGCGCATGCAGAGCCGCGCCCTTCGGCATTGCTTTGAAGATCGGCAACAACGGCGATTTGTCGATCTCCGATTTCATCAGAAAGAAATTGTTAGCCGGAGGAAATGCGTTCAGGGTGCGTTCAATTTCCTGTTGCTTCAAACGCTGGAGGTAGCTATTGGCCTTCTCTTCGGCCAAAGACATTACCAGGAGGGAAGCGGGACCAAGATTTCGCTCCGATTGGATGAGGCGCTGACGAGCTTTGAGGTAGTCCTGCTTCGGGTCACTGCGTTGAGCATACGTTTGCAGGCAAGCAGTCAGGCTAAGACAAACTGTTAAGCCGATTAGTAAGGATCGCTTAAGGGTCATGGTTTGCTCTCCGTGGCGTTGCGCTTCTGGCGCCAACGCGTCTCTGGGTTCGTTTACATATTCTCTTCATCAGCCAACCGCAGGCTGTCGAGGATCAGGTTGGTGTTGCTGGCGGCGTTAATGGTGACGGGAAATGGCGCAGGCGCCTTTTGAAAATCGAAGGTCCCACCAGTCGCTTCCACCAGTTGGCGGAAGCCTTCCTCAGCCATTAGCTCACCGCTTTCGGCGCCCACGATCTGGCCGTCGTTAAAGAGCACGCGACCGTTCTGACTACTGGCGTTGATGTGCAGAGCGCCAGTAAGACGAGAATTCTCAATCGCCTGAATAGCGTCAAAAATTGTGATGGACGCGAGGTCTCCGGCGAGCGTAACGCTGCGTGGCGCGGAAGAGGGCGGCGTTTCGACTGCCGGAGCATCGGCCCGTTCGGGGTGACGCGCGCGGCGGATGGCCTCCAGGCCGCCGGCGATTGAGATGCGGCCATCCAGCCGCTTCGCTTCCAACAGGCGATCGTACGCGGTATCAAAGTCGTCGCGCTCAATGTAAAGGCTGGCCAGCGCCAAACACTGTCGCGCTGCTTCCTGCGGATGCTTATGAGCAGCAGAGATTTCGCGAATACGCTCCCGCAGAGAAATTGAGCGCGGGCTGTGCTCCAGCGCTGCGCGCAAGCGTTTGAAGGCGCGCTCCGGCGAACCATATTTGATAAAGAGCTCCGCATCCAGCAGCGCTGTTTCCACTTCACCAACAGGTTCTTTGTCCGATTCGTGGGCCATGAAGCAAACTGGCAGCAGGGTTCGCTAACGAGCGCAGAGTTTACCACGCTGTTTTGTGATTTTTTTGAAAGAAAGACGGCGGGGGCAAGCCCGCCTTCCTAACTGCAAGTAATCACAGTTGAGCCGTATCCTTGCATTGCGACTCGATCCTGCTTGCTTGCAGTCAGGAAGGCGTACTTGCCCCCGCTCTTTCAACCACCGAGCTAGAAATCGAAACGCACGCCGAGCCGCACTTGCCGGGCCCGGAGGGTGCGCGTGGTGACAAGAAAAGAATCGAGGAAGGCCTGACGTTGCGCGGCGGTGGCCGTCGGAGAGAAGGCACTGAAGTCGATGAACTCCGTGCCGAAGCTGAAGACCGTTTTGTTCAGAATATTATCGAACTCAATGACGGGTCGCAGCCGCATCTTCTCACTCAAGCGAAATTCGCGCGTGATGTTCAGATCGAAAAGGAAGAGGCCGGGGCCAGTGCCGGCATTGCGCGGTAAGTTTCCTGTCTGTCCAATCGACGGCAAAGAAAACTGGTTGAGAATTGCCGGATCTATCGGTTGACCCGGACTGCGCCAGTGAAGCACTGAAGTATCGCCCGTGAAGTTCGGCCGGTCATTGCCCACATCGTCCAGGTTGCGATCGGCGCCGCCAACCGAGATGTTGAAAGGTGCGCCCGACGCCAACCTCAGCATGGGCGAGAAACGAAGGTTGCCCAGTTTCCGGGGCGCGTCGAACGTTCCGGAAAAGACGAAACGATGCCGCCGGTCCAGCAGGCTGCGAGAGCGTTCATGGAAAAAGTCACCAGCAACAAGCGCGTCGGAAGTGTTGACGATGCCATCATCAGTTAACTTTGACAGGGTGTAAGCGGCGCGAAACGACATTCCGAATCCGCTCTTATCGTGATGCAGACGCCGGCGCAGTTCCAATGTCAGCCCGTGATAGAAACTGTTGCCCACCGAAATCAGTTGCTCGACTTCGGCGCGAGTCGGGTCTGGACGAAGGCGGTTCAAAGCGGCCAACGCAACTTCAATGGCGGTGGTAGAGCTTGGGCTGTTGAGATTGATGAGCGAAATAGGGATCCCGAACTCCACCACATTGCCGACCGCGTTCGGGTTGGAGGGAACTGGCGCCGTCAGTACAAAGCGGACCAGTTCTCCAGCAGTCGAAACATCGTAAATCGGCCGCGTGCCCGTGGGACTACTCAGGAAGTTGGGGAAGTCGCGCGTCGCCAGATATTCGGTAAAACTCTTGAAGCCGGCGGGCAGACGCGGCGCGTTCACATTGAACTCGCGCCAAAGGTGTATGCCGCGGTTCCAGGTGTAGTTAGCCTCAAATACATAAGTCCGACCCAGCTCGCGCTCAAACCCCACGTTCGTCTGGTAACTTTCCGGAATGCGCAGCGACGGATCAAGCTGGCGCGAGAAATTTGTGTTGAGTACGCCAAACTGTTTCACCAGGGCCGAGTCGGCCGTCAACACTGTGGGGAAGTGCAGGTTGTTGGCTATGAAGGTGCGGCGAAAACTGGCGCTGCCTATTTGCCCGGTCGCCGGATCAATTAAGGAGTTGGTATCAAAAAATAGCTGTTGCCGCCCGAGTGTGAAGTCATCGATCGTGCGAACCAGGGCGCGGTTGTAGAAGATGCCGGCGCCAAGGCGAATCACGGTCTTGCCGGATTTAAATGGATCGTAGGCGGCGGCAAAGCGAGGGCCAATATTGTTGGTGTCGTGAACGATGGTTTCGTTCTCGTAGCGCAGTCCGTAGCTCAGCATCAGGTTCGGGCGCACGCGCCACTCGTCCTGAGCATAGACGCCCACATAGGTGTTCTGCTGGGCTGACTCGGCTTGGAAGTTTTGCCGAAAACGGCTGGGCGCGCTGGCCAGGAAATCACCGGCGCTGGCGAAGGTAAAAGTGCCGGAGATATCCGCCAGGTCTATGAAAGTCGAGCGGATGTGTTGGATGTCACCGCCCAGTTTGAGCGAGTGCGTTCCGTGTACCCAGGAAAGTATCTCCTGGGCCTGGGCCCGGCTCTCGCGACGATCGCTGGCGCCAGAGGTCGATGAGCCGGCGACGAGCGTCCCCGAACGTTCCAACGGATCGGAAGACAGCAGGGGATCGTTCAAAGTGATCAGGACCACCGGTTTCCTGCCGCCGCTGGCCACGACTGCAGGCGTCAGCCGCGAGAATTGAAACCGCGTTTGATTCACCAACGTGGGCGAGAAAACGAAATTGTCGGAATAAGAAAGCGCGTCGGTATTCCGTGTTCTTCCCAGCAGGGCTTCCGCCAGGCGGTTTCCGCCGCCGAACTGGCGCAGATTGTTCTGCCGTCCCATTTGATAAAGCAGAGACCCGTTGTGTGCATCACTGAACTTGTGATCGACGCGCGTCGTGAAGATATGGTTTTTTGCAGGCGTGTTGATACCCGAAATAAAGGGCGCAATCTCCGCCGCTCGTACACCGGACGAAGTATCTTCCAGCCGCCTCCCGTTCGGCGTCGTGGGTGCGGGAATCGGAAAGAGCGGGTTCTGCGCAACGGGTACGAGCGTGTCAATCGTGGCCGCGTCGAAGATGGTGTCGTATTCGTAAGCGGAAAAGAAAAAGGTGCGCTTGCGTCCATCGTAAAGCGGCAGCCTGACCGGGCCGCTCACCGTGAAACCGGGGTTGTGCTGTTCGAAGGGCAGTCGTGGCAGGCCGCGCGCTTTGTTGTTCGAGGTATTCGCGTTGAAGATATCGTTGCGATAAAACTCAAAAATGCGTCCGCGATATTTGTTTGAGCCACCACGCGTGCGCACATTGATGCGCCCGCCCGAAGCCCTCCCGTATTCCGCGGAAAACTGGTTCGTGATTACCTGAACTTCTTCGACCGCTTCGATCGAAGGTTGAAATCGCTCGCGCGCGCCGCGATCGTCGTTATTGTCCAAGCCGTCAATCGTAATGTTGTTCGAATAGGCCGGGCCTCCGGAGAGGGCAAAATTGCCGGCTTCTTCCGGAGTACCGCGCGGACTGCTATTGCGATCCTCGGCGAGTTCGCGCGTCGAGAGTGGTTCTTCCGTCACCCCGCCGAGAGTGAAAATCAAATCCAGCACCGAACGGGTGGCCACCGGCAGCGCTTCTACTTCCTGCGTCGTGACCGTGCCCCCGACTACTGTGCGCGAGGTGTCCACGATGGGGGCGTCTGCCTGGCTAACGACTACAGCGGTAGCGGTGATGTCAGCGGGCCGCAGTGTGAAATCAAGTTGGACGGTCTGGCCGGCAATGGTAGTGAGGTTGGTTTTCTCTTCAGCCGCAAAGCCTGCAAACGTAGCCTTCAGATTGTAGATCCCCGGCTCCAATTGAATCAGCCGGTAGCGGGCATCGTCATTCGCGACCGCGGTACGTGGGGTGCCCGACTTGATCAGCACTGCCGTTATCGTCGCGCCGGGAATCAGCGCCCCGTTTTGATCGGCTACTCGTCCGGTGATGGTTACCGTGTCCAGGTCCTGAGCGCGCGCCACGTAGGCTTCGCCCGAAGCGTAGAAAACTGCCCCCAGCACGAAGCTGAAAAGGATTGGAAAGACACGTAGACGAATGCGCTGCGAAGGAAGCTTCATTGAGTAAAGTCGGCAGCGTCGACGGTTTCTGTCCTACTCACAGCGAAGGCGGGGGAGCCTGGGTATCGCCCTGATTTGAAATGAAA
>JAWVFI010000120.1:0-8642 GCA_033856235.1 Blastocatellia bacterium
GCCTGAATGTTTACTTCTACTTTTTCGCCCAGCCGGAAGGCCTTTTTCCGGCCATTCTCAACGGGCGTTTTTACCGCTACTTTGAACTCCGGCAGTTTGTATTCTTCCAGGCGGAATAATTTTGCGCCGCCAATGCCGTTCTTGCGACCTTGATCCCAAAACTGAATCTGGTATTCACCGAGTGGCAGTTCCTGGCCCAGCTCGAGCGATCCCCAGGCGCTGCCGAAAGTGTTCAGCGTCGCAGTGCCTTCGGCAACCTTCGTTCCCCGCGGACTATTGATCTGGTATTCGACTACCTGGTTGGCAGGCGTGGAATAGCCGCCGGTATTACTGAAACGACGCGCAGTGAATTTCCAGTTGACCGTTTCCTTTGGCCGGTAGGCAGGGCGGTCGGTGTAAGCGTAGATCCGCCATGCATCTGTTCCATCGCCGCCCCCATAAGCGTTGCCCGCCGCGAACGCTTGTCGATCGGCGCCGGCGCTCCCGGCATTGCTGGATGCGGCCGCGTAGAGATTGCGACTGGTTCCGTTGTTATTGAGCGGAAAGTGAGCCAGCCCTTCACTGTTGGTTGTCTTTACGACACGCCGGGAATGCCACCGGTCGCGTTCATAGTAACTTTCCCAAAGGGTGACATTGGCGTTCGGGACAGGAGTGCCGGAAACGGCATCTGCAAAATAGACCAGCGCCTGGGTAGCTGACGACTTCAAGACCAAAGCGACATCAGTGATTAAGAGAAGATCGCGGGCTACGACGGAGCCACTGCGACCCTCGAGCAGATAGGCACCCAGAGGCAGCTTGCCGGCGATGCGAACTTCTTCGCTGTAAGGTTTGTGCTCACCGCTGTTTTCAATTTCTTTGGACCAGGCCTTTACCGGGGCCCTGCCGGCGACGCGGAGTTTTTGAATCCAACCCTCGACGTCGCCGTCGCCTTCATCCTCGTCCAGGTTCTTAGTGAAGCGTACATCACGTGTCAGATCAATTTTGTAAAGCGCGAAATCAATGCGCCGCAGGTTGCGCGCTTCCAGGTTGAATTGCAGTTCGGATCCCGGCAGGAAAATATTCGAGACAGCGATGCTGAGGGTGGGCTGCGTGAGCTGTTTGATTTGCTCAACCGCCTGATCGTAATAGCGCGTTTCACCTTTGGTGAATTCAGTTGTCAGGCGGCGAAAAAGCTCCAGTGCCTTAACGTAGTTTGGTTCTTCCCGCCACTGGCCGTCCTCCAGCTGGAGAGTGGACCCGTTAGTCAGCATCCAGTGGGCATAATGGAATAACGCATCGTCGTACCAATCGATTCGCTTGCCTGCTTTAAGGGCAGCTTCAAACTCTTCCGGCACGCGCAGACGAACCCCGGCATCGCCGCCCTGAAAGCGCATCGTCATCGCAATCAGGTAATGCAAATGGATTCGGTCGCTATCGCGCGTACTAATCTTCAGAGCGTTTTCCAGCACCACCAGCGGAATGTAATAGCCGGAATAAGTGTAGTAGTAGCCATCACCCCAGCCGCGTGGTTCGGCGGCTTTGAAGACAATCCCCAGGTAGCGGGCGCGGGCCTGTTCGATGTCGCGCTGGCCCGCCCACCAGTCAAGCGCTTGTTGATAGTGCGGCCAGCCCCAGCCCCAGTTCGATTGATTACGGCGGGTCCAGAAAAAATCTCCCAACGACTCGTGGGCCTCGGCCCAAATGAGGTCGCGCTCATCGTCCTTTTCATGGGTGCGAATTAGTTCCTCGAGGTCTTTTTGCGCCTGTTCAAATTTGGTTGTGTCGGCAGTTTCACTCGCAGCCTGCGCGCGCCATGACGTATCCGCCAAACGGAACTCGACCCAGCGCTTCTCAGCCGCCGGCACACTCTGCTTGTCGATCCTGCTATAGACCTCGTTGGCGCGCGCGTACGAACCTGAGGCGTAAAACTTTTCGGCATCGGCCTTGAGTTTTGAGTAATCAGGCTGTTGAGCAATCGGTAACAGGTAAAGAAATCCAAGTAGGGCGATGGAGATAATTGTGTTCATGATAGGAGTCGCCGGCGTCGTTGAAACAGATCAAAGTCAAAGTTTGCGTTAATGACAAACCCGGGGTGACGTTGGGTCCTTAGAACTCAGGTCACGACGGGAAGTTGCCCGCTGTGTCGTTTGATGAACGGGACGATCCGGCCGAACTTGCAGGCGTCTGGGAACACTCGCGGGCTTTTCCTAAAGGATTCAATTTCGTGTCTTTGGTGTACTTCGTGTGGTTTCGTGAATCGTTTCCGCCCGATTCCTAAGCGCAGGATGTAAGCAGCACGTCCGTTACGGCGTGGTTTTTCAATGCCGCAAGAATTCGGAGCGCCGCAGGTGCGAGACACGGCTTCGCCGCTTGATGTGCGGAAGGGCTCCGCCCTTCCGTAACGATCGTCTGCTTCCGGGCTATGCCCCGGGCGCAGCCCAGGATGGAAGCGAATCACCGGAAGGGCAAAGCCCTTCCGCACATCAGGTGGCAAAGCCACGTTCCAACTAAGAGCTCAACTGGCCCATTCCCCCGTTGTTCTGTGAAGGCAACCGCGTGCCTCGAATAAGTGCGCGAATGGGCCGCAACTCACGCGATTTCGTGCACCGCAATATTGTTGCGATATTGTGGCTAATCGAAGTCAGTCCCTTATCTTCAGCAAACATTGATTTAATTCCCCGCTTCGCTTCACCTCGCCTCGGCAGGATAGGTAATTCTTGCAGGCATGGTTCTTGCCACGAGGATGGTTGAAACCGGCAATGTGGCGAAGACAAGTAGCCCCGCAGGTGGGCATTCAGCGCTGTCGCGTCCGGGAGCTTGAGGGAGGAAATATTCGCTATGAATAACATTAAGATGTGGCCGCATCTGACCATCGTCGCGGTTCTGTGCGCGGTGCTGGCAGGCGCAGGCGTTGACTGGTACGTGAGGCATGAACAGTCGGCCGCAGCGGCATCGCTGCCGAACGCCGCACGGATACAGCGCGTCGACGGAGAGGTGGCGCTGAACAATGGCTTCGACCCCGCCAACAACGAGGCTAATCCTCAGTGGGTAGCCGCTTCGCCGAACCAACCATTCTCGGTCGGCGATCGCATTTATACGCGTGAGAACTCGCATGCCTCGCTCGCTTTTACGGGAAGGAATTTTGCCCGGCTTAATCCCAATACATCACTGGACGTTTTGACTTTGAGGGGCGATCGCACGCAACTCGCTTTGCGCGACGGTTCGGCAATGTTTGATGTGGGCTATCTCAATCCCGGTGAAGTTTTTGAGGTCGCCACGCCCTACGGGGCGGTCAATTTTGATCAGCCCGGTCTCTACAACGTAGGGTTGGACAATGGCAACGCCCTGGTTTCAGTGTTGAGCGGTCTGGCCCAGGTTGTGGGTCAGGGAGGTTCCGGCCGGATCGGTAAAGGCGAGATGTTAAGCCTCCTGGGCCAGGCGGCCACTCAGGTGGTGCTCTCTCGCTTGAACGGCGGAAACGCCGGATACATGGTCGATGACTATTATCGCAATCAATATCCGAATTCCTACGACGGTCGCTACAGCAACTATGACGCTTACTTAAGCGATCCGTTCTATTACGATCCTTATCGCCGTAACGTCAGTTATCAGTATGTGACTTCGACTATTCCCGGAGTCAACGATCTGGACTATTACGGTGATTGGCAGAACGTCAGCGGGTATGGCTATGCCTGGCGCCCGCGGGTGGATACCGGCTGGGCGCCGTACCAGGAAGGATCGTGGGTCAACGATTACCCGTACGGGCCAACCTGGGTTTCGAATGAGCCCTGGGGCTACGCGCCCTACCACTATGGCCGTTGGGCTAACGTCGGCAATCAGTGGTATTGGATTCCTGAAAGTGTGAATACGACCCCGTCTTACTCACCGGCCCTGGTCGCCTTCGTTCCCTTGAATGATGCGAACCAGATTGGTTGGGTACCTCTGGCGCCTGGCGACGCGTACGCACCGCGCTATTACGATGAAAACTGGCAACCCTATTATTTGTCTCGCACTTCGTTGGCGCCAACGCAGTTGGTGAATTTCGCTGTGCCGGGAGCGGTAACAGTGGTCCCGCTGCAGGACTTTAATCGCGTCATCGCGGCACGAAATATCACGCGGGTGAATCCGCAGGTTTTGGCCCAGGTGCATCCCACGCTGGATCCCCTAACGCTCACGCCTTTACGAAATGCCGTTATTCATTCGGCATGGGGACGGGGAAAGATTGACCTGCCGCCGGGAATCGCGAAGAAACTGGCGGAGACCACGGTGGTGACCGGTAACGCGCCCTTTGCGCCGCCGTTCAGAAAGAACAAGGACATGGCCCGAGCGTTAAAAGTGGAAAACCTTTCCGAAAAGGGGAAGCAGAAATTTGAAGTGCGCGACGAACGCCAAGGCGGGCAGGCCGAGCAGAATCGTCAAGCCGCCGCCGCAGCCTTCAAACAACAGGAAGCAGCGCGGAAACAGGAAACCGACCGGCTCGCCGTTGAAGCTGCAAAGGGTAACCGCGAAGCTCACCAACAGCAGCAGGCTCTGGAGCACCAGCAACGGCAACAGCAAGCCCAACAACGAAAGGCTGAACGCCAGACGGTCGAGCAACCACGGGGCGAGCGTGTCGGACACCGTGCGGTCCAATCTGCGCCGCGCGAAGTAGCGCGTCCGCAGATCCAGCCCGCGGCTCCGGCCCCGCCGATGCGGTCACAACCGCGGTCCGACAAACATGAAATGAAACAGGGAGCTCGCCCCGCGCAGCCGCAGCTTCAGGTGCCGCAGCAACAAGCTGCACCTGAGCACGGAAATGGCGGCAAGCATGGACCACCAGCGCAACCCGGCGGCCAGGGTCAGGGCGGTGGTGGCGGCAAAGGTAAAGGCAAGGGAAAAGGATAAAGGTAGGACAGGCATTCTTGCCTGTCCCTCTTTTCGCTCCTTAGGAGCGGGATGTTTATAGCGACGAGTCCAAGTCACCACAGCTCCCGCTCCGTTAGGAGTGAAACCGTAGTAGAACTTCGGCGCGGCAGACAAAATCCCGCTCCTACGGAGCTTCGGAAAAAAGAAAGGAGACTGCCAAACTATAGACATCTCGCCCCTCTGGGGCAAAGGACAACTTCCAGACCCCGGAAACCATCCGTGATATCCTCATGACATGCCGGATGATTCCCCCGCAGAGATTGAACCCAGGGAACCAACTCGCTCCCCACGCAGTACTGGGTCGCTTAATAAATCCGCAGCGAATTCCAACCCGCAGAATGAATCTCAAGAAACCCGACGCTTCGATCCGGGTGAGATTAGACTGGCTTCGCCTGCCCCCGGCCTGGTGCTGGGCGAACGCTACCGGCTGGACAATGAGCTCGGACGGGGCGCGATGGGGGTTGTCTTTCGCGCCACCGATCTGCAGTTAATGCGCTTAGTCGCCGTCAAACTTTTGGCCTCAAGAGTCTCTGACGATGACATGCGCGCTCGCTTCTTGCGCGAGGCTCGCGCCGCTGCTTCCCTCAATCACCCGCACATAATTTCCGTTTACGACGTGGGCGAAGATCACGGCTTTCCTTTCTTCGTCATGGAGCTGGTGGAAGGCCCGAACCTGGGTGACGCGCTGCCCACCAATCTGCCTCAAGTGATCGAATTCGCGTTGCAGATTTGCGCCGCTCTGGAACATGCGCATGAGAAGAAAATTGTTCATCGCGATCTAAAACCCGCCAACATTCTGTTATCCGGAACTACTGCCAAGCTTGCCGATTTAGGCCTCGCGTTACCGGAGCGAGCATCGCGCATCTCCCAGGTGGGAATGATTGTGGGCACGGCGGCTTACATGGCGCCGGAGCAGGCGCTGGGAAAGACACTTGATGGGCGCGCCGATCTTTACGCGCTGGGCGTCATGCTTTACGAATTGACCACGGGCCGCGTGCCCTTCCTGGGCGATCCGCTGGCTACGATTTCGCAGCACCTGCATGCTCCGGTGGTGCCACCGCGAGTTTTGCGTCCCGAACTGCCACGTGCCCTGGAGGCGGTGATCCTCCGCTTGCTGGCCAAAGATCCCGCCCAGCGTTTCGCGACCGCCGCGGAAACCGCTCACGCTTTGCGCGAAGCAATGATTGCCAGCGATGAAGAGTCAGCGGAAGACAGCGCGCCGGCAGTAGTGTTGCTGGACGCCCTCGCCCGCGGACGCCTGATCGCCCGCGACACCGAACTGGCCGAAGCGCGCGAGCTCTGGCGCCGCGCCCACGAAGGCCGCGGTCATTGCCTGTTGGTGAGCGGCGAGCCCGGCGCCGGTAAAACGCGTTTAGCTCGCGAAGTGATTGTGCAGGCAACCCTCGATGGCGCGGCCGTGCTGAGTGGCGCTTGTTATGAGTACGAAGCAGCGACACCCTACCTTCCCTTTGTCGAGGCCTTTCGCCGCTGGTTGCGGGAACAGACCGACGACGCGAAGCTGCGCGAGATAGTTGGCAGCGGAGCCTCGCAAATCGCCAAGCTGGCTCCGGAAATTGAGACTCGCCTTGGTCCATTTTCCACGCCGCACCAGTTGCCCATCCATGAGGAACGCTTTCGGTTCTTTGAGGCGGTAACCCAAATGTTTGCCCGCCTGGCCCAGCCGCGCGGTTTGCTTTTCTATTTAGACGATTTGCACTGGGCGGATAGCGGGACTCTCTTGCTCCTCGGCCACCTGATGCGGAATCTCCGTGAAGAGCGGGTATTAATCGTTGCATCTTATCGCGATACGGAACTCGATCGCGCCCACCCGCTGGCCAAGGCCCTGGTCGATTGGAATCGCGAACGTTGGACGACGCGCATTGTGCTCAAGCGTTTTGGCCCGGAAGAGACGCGAGCACAGATCACGGCCCTCCTGGACGAAAACATCTCCGGAGACTTTTCCGCCGCGGTGTATCGCGAGACCGAAGGCAATCCATTCTTCGTCGAGGAAGTGATGAAGGCTTTGATCGAGCAGGGTTCAGTGCGGCGGGAAAGCGGAAAATGGAAACGTTGCGAACTGGCGGATCTGGTAATTCCGCAAAGCGTGAAAGAAGCAATTGGAAATAGGCTCAACCGCGTTAGCCCGGGATGTAACGAGGTGCTGCGCGCGGCGGCGGTGCTGGGAAAGACTTTTACGATTGAAGAATTGACGGCGGCTGCGGACGGGCAGAACGAAAATGCCTTGCTTGATGCCCTCGACGAAGCAGTGGCGGCCCAGCTACTGGCGACCGACAGCGAGGACGCATTCGCTTTTACTCACGACAAGATTCGCGAGGTGCTTTATGAAGAGTTGAACCCGATTCGCCGGCGTCGTTTGCACCGGCGCACCGCCGAAGGCCTGGAGCGTCATCGCGAAAAAGCTCCGGTGTCAGTCGAGAAGCTGGCCCATCACTATCTGCACGCCGGCGAGTATGACCGCGGACTGATTTATGCGAAGCAGGCGGCCGCTGAAGCTGAACGCATCTTTGCGTATGACGAAGCGATGGCTGCGTATGGACACGCTCTGGAGTGCGCTGAATCCCTGGGTCTGAAGGATGAACAGATGGCCCTGGAAGAGGCCACGGGAAATGCCGCTCTGGCCTCTGGCGATACGCTACGCGCGATCGTGCATTTCGATCGAGCGTTAGTCACGGCCACTGCAACGTTGGATCGCGCGCGCATTCAGTGTAAGGCTGCCACTTCGCTCGTCATCACTGGCGACCAGCGCGGATTAGAGTATGTGCGGGAAGCGCTGACTGTATTGGATCCGGAAACGCATCCGATGGAAACAGCGAATGCGCTGTCTATTGAAGGTCGGTTTCATCACCTGGCCGGCCGGCATCACGAAGCGATTGCGATGCTGGAACGAGCAGCGGCCCTCGCCACCCCGGCGGCGGAACAACAGCTCACGCCTTTCGGAGTTTCGACGATGGCCACGATCCTCGCCTTCATCGCCGGTGCTTATCAACATATGGGACGCTATGCCGATGGCAACGTCTGGGCCTGGCGCGCAGTGGAATTTGGAAAGACACATGGCGCGCTATTGGCTGAAGCGCTGGGTTACGAGTTTCTTGGTGAGAACGGTGTGGGGCAGGGTTCCTGGCAGGAGTCGCTGGAATATGCGACGCGCGAGCGCGAAATTGCCGCGAAGCTCCATTCACGCGAGCGTCTGGGCTGGACCTATATGGTCACGTCGCTTAGTTATATTGCGCTGGGCCAAAGGGAAGTCGGGGAGCAGGAATTAAGAGAGGGTGTGGCGCTGGCAGAATCGCTCGGCGAGCAACGGCTGACGGGACTGCTGAAAGGAAATTTGGCGATTGTGCTGGCGGACATGGGGCGCACCGACGAGGCCCTGCAAACAGCTGAGGAGAATTTCGCCAGCGCAGAACGGCTGGGATTGTTATATACGCGCGCTGAGGCGCGCCGTTGCCTGGCCCACGTCCACTTCAAGAGCGGAGAGTTGGATGAAACGTTGCGCTTATGCGACGAGATTTTGGAATTACTGGGTGAAGGAAAATCACGCGTCAGCCGGCTCTGGCTGGGACCATTGCATATCGAAGCGCTTTTTGCAGCGGGACGCGCTGACGACGCGCGCCGGCAGTTAACGGAATACGAAGCGATTGTGGCCGAATGCCAGTCGCCGCGTTTCAATCAGGAAGCGGTTCGTTTGCGAGAGTTGGTTGGGGAGTGAAAACTGTAGGGGGGGGGGGCGGGGGGGG
>JAWVFI010000121.1:0-6873 GCA_033856235.1 Blastocatellia bacterium
AGCGGAAGTGCCAGCAGCATCAGTGCCTATGTAGTTGCCTTTGACTTGTACTAATCCTGTCCCGCTTGTTCCTATGATCATTCCGATACTGAAATTATTAATGACCAACCCTCTGACAGTGCTTGTCCCTGTTGCGTGTGTGAAGAAAAGTCCAAACCCGCTTCCAGCCGCATTAGAAGTCAAGACAATCAGAGGAACATTAGTCGTCGTGTTGAATCCCGGCTGCGTCGTAGCGTCCATCGTTACCGCTTCCGAGATTGCGGGCAAGCTTCCTAAACCAGGACTAACAGTCACAGTAATAGTCTGCTGGTTACCGGGAGGTATATTGAAGTTAATCGTATCTGCTCCTGCTGTAGCATTTGCCTGCTGTATGGCCGCTCTCAACGTACACTGTCCCACTGTCGCAGTCAGACAGATATTGTCAGCAGTGTTTGCATCATTAGCATCAACAGTAGAGTTAACTACGAATACGGCTGCATAAGTCTTACCACTGTATGCCGCACTCAATATCAGCATGAAACAGACAATAGTTGTTAATTTAACGAGGCTATGCATAGAAGTGTTTTCCTTTACCGGAAAGTCTGTGCCGTAACGGGATTCATATTCCTCTGCCGTCAACCGGTGGGTAGTGGGTCATTTTCAATGTTGCATCAACGAAAGATAAGCACCCTCATCTCTGTGAGTGTAAGGGCGAATCGCTGATTCTCGCCGTCTGTTGGGACTCCGAAAGGTTAGAGGGGAGTTAAGCACACGAAAGGGGATTTATCCGTGCGCTAACACACATAGCCAAAATCTCAATCCGTGTTCAAGATTGAAAAATGACCCACCGCTAACCGGTGCATTGAATTTGTGAATTAGCGGAAGTAAGTTAAGGTGTGCGATAGATGCTATCTCTCTCGCTAGATGACAATCTTCAGAGGTATTTAGCTGGCAGTGAAATCAACCAGATGGGAAATAATTCTATTTCAAATGGAAGATGACTGCCAGATGACTCATACCAGTGAAAGGATGTCGCTTTCTTAACCCTTGCCTTGAGAACCTGACCTTGAAGGAGGTTGTACCCAAATAACATTGGTTAAAAAGGTTCTGGCCCATCGGGGCGGTCAGAAAGGACACCTGGTAAATCTATAGCAGCTGAAGAGGTGCGAAGCTCGAAAGCGATCTGGAAGCAATAGAGATTGGGAGAATGGCCCCGTTCGCACAGGCACCTGAGCGGCGCGGCGCAATCCTCGCTCGCGGAGAAATTGCCGAGGCGCGAGCGCCCGCGGGCCAGTGCGGCGATGATCGCGGTTCGGTGCGAGACGGATTTATCGCCAGGCACAGCCAGGCGGCCAAGCACGCGCCGCGCCGGTGCTATCTTCATGGGGCAATCATAGCAACGAGGAGCCGGGAGGCAGAAGGCAGGAATTCAGGAGGCAGAAGCCAGAAGCCAGAAGAAGAATGTGCGGTCATCAAGCTCGCGCTGGCGGTCGGGCTACTGCCCGCATCGCAAGCATTACGAAGGGGGTTGCCACGGAGGCCACCCCTACAACCAGGTTCTTAGTGCTTCACAATAAATGATTCTTCGGGAACACTTGAGGGCGTGGGTTTGCCCGCATGGCTCAGGCCATCGACATAATCCAGCGACTGGACATCGGAGAGGATACCGGAAACGCGCATCTTAAACTCGTCCGGGTTGGAGGCGTTGTGCACGGCCTCTTCCAGAGTAATCAGTCCCGTTTGGAAAAGATGAAACAACGACTGATCGAAGGTTTGCATGCCGTACTGGGAAGTGCCGGCGGCAATCGCTTCACGGATGAGATAGGTTTTCTCTTCATTGATAATGTAATCGCGAATCAGACCGGTTGAGACCATCACTTCGATAGCCGGCACGCGACCCGCGCCGGTGGCCCTCCGCACCAGGCGCATCGAAATCACGCCTTTAACAATTCCGGCGAGTTGGATGCGCACTGATTTTTGTTGATGGGAAGGGAATGAGGTGACGATGCGGGTAATAGTTTCCGTAGCATCCAGCGTGTGCAAAGTTGATAGCACCAGGTGGCCCGTTTCCGCCGCAGTCAGTGCGGTCTCAATAGTTTCAGGATCGCGCATCTCGCCAACCAGGATCACGTCTGGATCCTGGCGTAGAGCGCCGCGCAAAGCCTCGGCAAACGAGCGCGTATCAACATCAACTTCGCGTTGCGTGACAAACGATTTCTTGTCGCGGTGGAGAAACTCAATCGGGTCTTCGATAGTGACGATGTGGCCGCTGCGGGTAGAGTTAATCCGATCGATCATCGCCGCGAGCGTGGTTGACTTGCCGGAACCCGTCGATCCGGTCACCAGGATTAATCCGCGCCGCTCTTCGGCGATCTTATCGATCACCGGCGGCAGGCCGAGCGCGGCCGTATTGCGGCTTTGATCGGGAATCACTCGCAGCACAATGCTGACCGTCCCGCGTTGCTGAAAGATGTTGGCGCGAAAGCGGCCCAGCCCTTTTACGCTGTAGGCAATATCGACTTCGGAAACCTCTTTGAGCTTTTGCTTCTGGCGGTTCGACATCATGGAGAAAGCCATATCGAGCGTGTCTTCGGGACCGAGGCGTGCCGAGTCAGCCACCGGATGCAGTTCGCCCGCAATGCGCATGACCGGAAACGAGCCGGCTTTCAAGTGCAAATCCGAGGCGCCATGACTGGTAGCCATTAACAACAGGTCGTCAATTTTAGGGGACATAAATAAAACCCAGGCGAGCCAGAATGGCTGAAGGCGACTAATTGAGGAAGGATTGAAGCTTTACAGAACAAGTCACCGCGGGGCTGCGGTGACTATAAACATAATAGCGTCCGAAATATGCGGCGTCAATATTCCGTACTGTGCTGCGGTGCCTGGCACAAAAAGTAGCTTCATCACAAAAGGAAAAGGCGCCCCTTGGCGCCTTACTTGCTATCACGAGTATTCAAGAATTACTCCACCGCCGCGGCGCGAAACCTCGCTAACGGCTCATTTTCCAAATCGGGAGAAATGGGCGTCCTGGATGCGGCGCGGCCATTGCTCTCCGGTCGCGTCGTGGCGCTTTCATTAACGTAGGTCAGCCATGGACCAGGCGGTTGGCGCTCGCCGGAAGTTATATCGAAGAACGTCTTCTGAATACGTTCAGTCACGCTGCCGCGGCCACCGGAGCCCACGGTGATGCGATCGACGGAACGAATCGGCGTGATCTCGGCAGCCGTGCCGCTAAAGAACAGCTCGTCGGCAACGTACAATGCCGCGCGTTGAATGCTCCGTTCTTTCACGGGGATGCCCAGCTCATTGCAGATCTGAATGACGCTGTCGCGCGTGATGCCGGGCAGGATGGAAGACGAAAGCGGCGGCGTAATCACCATGTCACCCGCGACCATAAAGATATTTTCTCCGGAGCCTTCGGAGACGTAGCCGCGATCGTCAAGCGCGATCCCTTCGGCGTAACCGTTCAAGATGGCTTCCATCTTGATCAACTGCGAGTTCATGTAGTTGGCGCCGCTCTTGGCCATTGCCGGCATGGAGTTTGGTGTCAGGCGGTTCCAGGTTGAGACACAGACGTCCACACCTTTTTCAATCGCTTCATCACCGAGGTACTTGCCCCAATCCCAGGCGCCGATGTAGCAGGCCAATGGATTCGGGAATGGATTCACGCCAAAGGCCGGGTGTTCTTCATCCAGACTGCGGAAAAGGATTGGGCGCACGTAGCATTGATTCAATTCGCTGCGGCGCACCAGTTCAATGGATGCTTCGACGAAATCATCCAACTTCCACTTATGATCCATGCGATAGATCTTTGCGGAATTCAGAAAGCGCTGCATGTGCTCGCGCAAACGAAAGATGGCTGGCCCACGCTTAGTGGCGTAGCATCTGATACCCTCGAACACGCTGGAACCGTAATGCAAAACATGCGACATCACGTGCACCCGCGCATCGTTCCACTTGATAAACTCGCCATCGTGCCAGACGACGTCGGCAATGCGCGGCGCTGGCGTTTTCGTTTTTCCGTCTGAAGGAAACATGTGTTTCGCTCTCCTTTTGACATCGCACAAATGGCAGGTGCGGTGGCGATGCCCTTGATTTATCGATTACAGAAATGATTGAAGAGCCGCTGTAGCATAGGATCTTTCGGCTGGTGCAGGACCAGAGTTAAGACTTTCACAAGAATAACGCACAATAGCCTAAATTTGAGCCGGATAGCAAGCCGCGCTTGATCCTTTCAAAGCCGCCCGCGTACTATCGCGGATGTTTTGGTATTTAATGAAAAGTAGCAATCGTTTTTGCTTTCCCGCGGGGCGCCGCCAGATGCCATTTGCGGCTGGAATAATCGCGGCTGCATCACTGATTGTAGCTTTCTCCCACGGCTGCACTATGTTCAAAACAAACGAAAAAACACAGACTCCGGCCTCCTCCAAATCGGGCCCGGCAACCCCAAGCCAAAGTGACGCGCTGGCAATCCACCGGCGTGCAATCTCGATTGATCTGCATGCTGACAGTATCCAGCGCGCGGTTGACGAAGGACTCGATCTGGGACAGTTACTCCCAGATGGGCACCTCGACACCGTTAGAGCAAAAGCCGGAGGCCTGGACGCGCAGTTCTTCTCGATCTGGGTTGAGCCGCAGTTGTTTGGCGGTGGCGGGCCAGGCGCCATCGACCGGGCCGACAAACAGATTGCCGCGGTGCGCACGATGGTGGACCGCTATCCTGAGAACTGGGAGATGGCGACCACGGCCGGCGATATTCGCCGCGCCGCTTCCGCCGGAAAACTCGCTGCGTTAATGGGTTTGGAAGGCGGCTATGCGATCGACGAGCGATTGGAGAACGTCGAGCGCTACTACCGCATGGGAGTGCGTTACATGTCGCCGGCCTGGACCGTTAGTACAAGTTGGGCGGGCTCCTGTGGTGACGAGGGCAGCAATCGCGGTCTGAACGATTTTGGCAAGCAGGTAGTGCGCGAAATGAATCGGCTGGGAATGATGGTGGACGTCTCGCATGTTTCCGATCCGACCTTCTGGGACATTGTCGGAACTTCTACCAAACCGGTCATCGCCACCCATTCCGCTTGTCGCGCTATCACGAACGTGCCGCGCAACCTGACGGATGAAATGATCGTCGCGCTGGCGAAAACTGGCGGTGTCGTCTGCGTCATATTCTATCCGGAACACATTGAGCCGGGTTGGGCTGAAAAGAAGCGGCGCGTGGATCAAGATATTGCCGCCATCGTGCAGCAAGCCTCGATCGCGGAGCCGGGAGATGCCGCGCATAAAAAGCTGGCCCGCGATCGAGTGCGCCGCGAAGAGTTTGCCAAACGCTTACCGCCCGTCCACATCGGCCGCATAGTTGATCACATCGATCACATCGTTAAATTGGTAGGCATCGATCACGTGGGTATCGGTTCAGACTTTGATGGCGTGCAGGCTTTGCCGGTGGAGATGCAATCCGTCGCGGACCTCCCTAATCTGACCGCGGAGCTATTGCGCCGTGGTTATTCGGAGACTGACATCGACAAGATACTTGGTGGAAATGTGCTGCGGATGATGGAGGCGGTGGAAAGCCATTAAACGAGTGCAGTTGTCTTTTGCGGCTCTGCCGTCTGATGTGCGGAAGGGCTCTGCCCTTCCGTCTTCATTTTTCTGAGATGAGGCTATGCCTGTTTGTTAGCGGGGACAAGAGGCGCAGCCTCAATCTATTCAGGGACGCTCGGGAAAGGCTAAGCCTTTCCGCACATCCGGCGGCAGAGCCGTGAGCCTAATGGCAAACAGAACTACTTCTCGGAGATCTAGAATAGGATTTCATGCGCCGATCACTGGCGGCTTGCACAATGCTCTGCTCACTTCTCAGGAATTGGGTTGCGATACGGTCCAGATATTTTCGCGCAATCCGCGCGGCTGGCAGGCAAAGCCGCTCGCGCCGGAAGACGTAAAGCTATTCAAGGCGGTTCGGCGGCGGACGAAAATTTCTCCCGTGTCGATTCACGCAAACTACCTAATCAATCTGGCGGCGGCCGATCCCGAAATGCGAGCGAAATCGATTGCCTCGTTTCGTGAAGAGGTTGAACGCGGCATCATGCTCGGGGCCAACTTTCTGGTATTGCACCCTGGCAGTGCGCGCGGCGCCTGTGAAGCTGACGGGATCGCTACCTGCGCCGAAAGTCTGAAGAATGCATGCGCTGGAATAGCTCTGGGATCGTTTCGCATTCTGTTGGAGAACACGGCGGGGCAGGGTGAATGCATTGGTCATCGCTTCGAACATCTGGGAGCGATCATTAAAGCGTGTCCCGGGTTGCGCCTGGGCGTCTGTTTGGATACGGCGCACGCTTTTACTGCCGGTTATGATCTCCGTGAAGAAGACGGGCTGAACGCCATGATTCAGGCGATTGAGCGGACGGTGGGAACCAGGAAAGTGCGCGTCATTCACTTCAATGACTCGCGGGCGGAATACAGCTCGCGCGTCGATCGTCACTGGCACATAGGCCAGGGACATATCGGCAGTGAGGCTTTACGGCGTCTGGCCCGGCACCCTAAGCTGGCGCACGCCGCGTTTGTTTTAGAAACACCTTACAAGTTGCCAGCGGACAATCTGCCGAACATCGAAGCCCTGCGATCTTTTTTGGCCGGTCAGGATCCACGCTGATTCCGGTCGCAAACTAGTTTGGCCCCCCTCGTTTTAGTCTCTCTTTCTTCCTCCCCTCTCCCTCTGGGAGGGGTTAGGGGAGGGCCTGTGACGCGAGAAGCCAAACTGTTCACAACGCGCGGCCTAGATGGCCGCGCGCCATTCTGACAGTTGCGGCTGGACAATGATCCTGAGGAGTAAATGTTAACGCGGCAATAATTCTTTCGTCGCAAATAGCATGAGGCGGTGGCGCGCGGCCATCG
>JAWVFI010000122.1:0-18350 GCA_033856235.1 Blastocatellia bacterium
TCCGGCAGGTCCGCTCTGCGCATTCCGTTTGAGTTGCACAACAATCACATCTATCTTCGTGTCGGCGTCAATACCTCTGAACCTCTCCTATTCATCCTGGATACAGGAGCTTCGTCTATCATCAGCCGGCAACGCGCGGAATCTCTGGGCCTGAAGTTTCGTGGCAGCGAGCGAGGCTTCGGTGCCGGTGAACACCCGGTCGAGGCTTCGATTGTCGAAGGAATCTCTTTGCATCTTGCAGGCGTGACTCTCTCGCGGCAAAGTCTGTCCGCGGTTCAAATGGATAACATACGTGGTTTAGACCATCCGGTCGACGGCATCCTCGGGTCCGGTTTCTTCCGACGTTTTGTCGTCGAAATTGATTACGCGGCTCAAATCATCAACCTCTATTCTCCGCGGGGTTACAGATACGCGGGCAGAGGAGAGCGCATCCCACTCCTGATGGATGGAGAACTTATCTTCATTCGCGCTCGTGTCAAGCCGTCAAATCGGGCCCCAGTCCAGGGTCTATTTGAGATTGATACCGGAGGCAACCATGCGCTTATCCTTAACCAGCCCTTCGTCAAAAGAAACAATCTTCTGACGCCCGCCCAGCGGGAAGAGTCTGTTCGGGTGGGCGGCCTCGGTGGCTCGTCACGTGTGGTAATGGGCACGGTAGAGAATTTACAGATTGGGCGAAGGAACATCGATCATCCCAATACATTATTTTCTCTGGCGACGGATGGGATGCTGGCAAGTGGAGAATTTGAAGGAAATATTGGCGATGAGATTTTGCGGCGGTTTAAAATCGTATTTGATTACTCGCGCCGCTTGATGATTTTGGAATCCAATTCATAAGAGACTTCATCGGGCGAGTAACGGCTCCAGCGAAAGACGCAATCCAACACATCGTTGGACGCGAGCGGAAACAGCGGGCTTGTCATCGACAACTCGTCCGTAACGTGGTTGTCTCACGCCGCGTTAACTCAACGGTTGGGCGGAACAAACGTTAATTCCTGAGTGTCTAAGCCAGATGGGTGACATGTCATGCGAAAAGTTATTTATCCGGCTATCGCTATTTCAACACTCATCCCTGGCCTCGGTGCGTGTTTGCTCTGGTTCTATTTCGTTCCCGTTACAGTGTCTCTTTGTGATCTTGCCCATCACCGTGATTGGTATCACAAAAGGATTGTTCGTGTTGCGGCTCCTGCCAGCGGCTTGTATGAAGGCGTAATGATTGTTGATTCTGGATGTCGCTCAAGTGATTCTGCGGCTGTCATTATGTTAGATGAGAGTTATGTTCCACAACCAGAGGTTCAGGCCTTTCTTCAGCCTATTCTTATGGATTCTGAGCCTCAAATTAGAAAGGCCGATGTGGTTGTCATCGGGCGGTTCGATAAGAATGCAACCATGGGATGCTTTAGTCCTGAATTTGGTATTAGGGTGACGAATGTGGAGCTAAAGTCGGCTATATCGACGGAACCTTTTCCGCGCAGAAACGAATGAGGCGTTCCGAGTTGCCGCTTACGGTCCGCCCAACAAGTCATTGCAGGTGAGCCGCGATTGCTCGGCTCTCAAGTTGAAGGGTGCTCGCGCGGCCACCTGAATTCCACCGTTCGGCGATTGCACAAATGGATCTGTTAGAACCAATTTGGTCACAGGAAAAACATTCAGGTGCACTCGTCGCACTAACCGTGGTCGCCATGGTTTCATGGGATTGCCTGGGACTCGACGTGGCTCGATCTCGACAAACGCTGCTCAAAGGTGTGGATGCTTTGCACCACGGACTCGGATTAATGCGACGCGCCGAATCGTTGGACGCGAGCGGCGGGAGCGTGTTTCTCAACTTGATTCGTCCGGGGACGCTTAAATGAATTCGCGCCGCCGCGTCAACTCAACCGTTAGCGGCCTACTAGTTCAGCAAGTCGGGACGTTCGGGAAATGAATAGCCTATTCTTTGCTTGTACCGACTGCAAAATCTTTGTTGACGCAGGCTATCGCTGGGCGTATTGGGAACTCGAACATGCTGGCGTCGTTTCTCGTGGTGCGCCCGTGAACGTTGACGCGGTTTTTGTGGCTAACAAATACTGGAATCCATCAACCGACGAAGACACTCGTTGGCTCTACGAAACTGTTTTCCCGTCGGTGCAAGAGTTTCTCTCGGATCACAGACATCATAGAATCGTGTTTGGCGAGGAAGAGGAATTTGCTCCCATCGATGAACCTGATTACCTAACCTGGATGGAAACGGGGCAAACTCCGAAACCGACGCCGCGTTATCTGGCGGAGGTCTTGCATTTCAAAACGTGGGACGAGGCAAACGCGTACCTACAAACTCTGGAGATTCCGCCACCCTGGTGGGAATTGACTTGGGACGGTCAACCCTCGTCGCGCGACAAAGGCCGGCGGATATTTGAACGGGCTGCTGCTCAAACCGACGGCGGCTAACAGATCGTTGGACGCGAGCAGCGGGAGCGTGTTTCGTAACTAGAATGATTCGGCGGAGGGTGCTTTGATTCGCGCCGCCGCGTCAACTTAAACGTTAGCTGCTCTCTTCTAATCGAAATAGTGATGAAGTTTGAACTTGTGCATTTATCGAGCGTGGAATGTTTGTTGAGAAGATTTTCACTCAACGATTCCCATTTCGTAGAGAGCAGTAAATGAGGAACTCGGGATGATGCCATCAGAAATACGGTACGCTCGGCTAGTCTTTCCATCTATCTGTCTGATGTTCATGCTTATCGGATGTAAATTTGCTTACGCACAACCTCAAGCGCGGAAGACAGCCAGCACTTTGACCGTGCCGCAAATTGTTGCGAATGTCAAAAAGGCCATCGGGTACGACAAAATCAAGAAATTGAAGCGAGGTTTTGCGGTTGAGGAGATAGTCGATTCCGGGGATTCCGCAGACGTCACGATTAAAATGTTTGGGCCAAGCGGCGAAGTGCGCCGAGAGTCGAAGCCGCAGGATACCAGCACCTTTGCTGTCTTTGACGGCAGCGAGTTATGGATGATCAATCGCTTAACGGCATCAGCTCGTAATGGCTCGCCGGCTCCCGTAAATCAAAAGCAGCTTGAAAAGTTGGTTTTGCCCTGGTGGATTCAAAGCGGTTGGTGGCTGGATGAAAACGCACCGCTCAACATTAGGGTTTTACCGGGTGAATCAACGGAAACGCGCGTCGCACTGGCGATTAAACTCAAAGACGGATCGGTCGGCTCAAAGCTCTTCATTGCGCGCGCAACGTGGCTTCCGGCAACTCTGGTTGTTGACCAGGCGAAAGGCCCCTATACGCTCGAACTCCTGGATTATCAAAAAACTCTGGGTTTTCTTTATCCCCATCGGCTAAAAGTCAACTACGACAAATCTGACAAGGAATACAAGATAAGATCTGTTGCAGAACTCGTGGCAACAGAAACTCTGTTTCGCAGCCTGCCACCGACGGCTGACACAACTTTTGATAACAGTGTGCCGGCAGAACTAAAACTCGGGCAAGGCGCGCCCTTTCCCGACGGCTCGAAAGGCCATCCAACTTATGTGCGTCCCCTCGTTGACGGGAAAGATGTCGGCTGGTTTCATTTCGACACCGGCGCGGACACTATGATGATTGATAATCGGATTGCAGACGAACTCAAGATGCCAGTAATCAGCGAGAGCGAAGTCGTCGGTGCCGATGGCAATGCGCGGAAAGTAACTATTCGCAAAGGAAAAACTTTTCAACTCGGTCGGGTAACGATGAAAGATCCGATCTATCTCGCCGGTGACCTTTCCCAAATGAATGCGCCGCCTGGTGAAAAACGCGCCGGATTTTGCGGCTATCCGCTCTTAGCCCGCGTTATTGTGGAGGTGACTCATGGCGGCAAAGGCATTGCTTTATATGACCCTTCGACTTACCACTTATCCAAAAGCAAATGGCAAGACCTCTCGCTGATTAATTATTATCCGGTTGTACGGGCGCGTCTGGAAGGCAACCGCGAAGGGCTTTTTATGCTGGATACGGGACACTCCAGCACCTTGGACATCAACAGCAAATTCAGCAAAGAGCAAAAGCTGCTTGAAGGACGCAAGACCTTTGAGGAAACAGTCTCAGCTTCGGGCGGCGATGTCAAAAACGCGTTCGGCACGCTGGAATGGTTTGAACTTGCCGGATACAAATTCAAAAACCCGAAAGTCTCATTCCGAATTGGAGGCGACGGCTATGAGGCGGAAGGTGTAGCAGGCGTAGTCGGACGGGAGTTCATGAAACCATTCACTATTGTCTTCGATTATCCGGAAAGGCGTGTGGCTTTTATTCGGTAAAAAGCAGTTTCAATAATCGCCGCATCTAACAAGTCGTTGCAGGTGCGTAAGCTTTAGAGGAACTTATGAAAAACAGCAGGCCACTCTCTTTGATTGTCGCCCTCTTGTGCTTGACCATATCATCCGCTTGCGCCTTCCAAAAAGAAGCTGACCAAAAGTTTGGAGATCAGCATTTTAAGACTGCCATATCATTGATCGAATTGCATAAGGTTCGCTTCGGTGAATACCCTGCCGCGCTTAAGGATTTGAAATTTACGGGCGAATGGGATCAGCTTGCCCTGAACAGTATCGACTACAAGCGAGTTGAAAACGGCTACGAACTCAACGTGTCAAGGGGCTGGGTGGGGAAGCCGGAATTGAAGTATCCCGATGAATTCTGGAAGGGACTTGGTTTGGTCAAATCTAATATGAAACCCTAGGCCGACGCCGAACACATCGTTGGAGCGGAGCGCGGATAGCCTCTTTCTCAACTTGATTGCTTGAATTCGAAAGTTGGACGTAATCGCCGGCCCCCCCGGTCAACCCCGACGTTCGACATCGCAGTACGCGATTTACTGAGGAGATGTGACGATGGATAAGACTTCCGCCATACTCAAATTCGACACGGTCGCTAAGGCCGTGGCGATAATTGGAGGACTGGTATCGGCCTTCGTGCTTATCATTTCACTAAGAGACAGTACCAACCAGAGGGCCACTGAACTAAGGTGGAATCAAGCAAAACTAGCAGCTGAACTTCAAGACGACATGTTCATTAACGATCCCCAATCGTTCAACGCCTTACGCATGACTGATTGGACCTCGTTCGAATTTCTCGTCGACGGAAAGAAAGTGAGTATCGGCGGGTAAGAACCTAAGGCGTTTTTGAAGAGCGATAAAAAACTTCCTCCGAAGGTATCTTCGTGAGGGAAAGTTTTGACAGATTGTTCTACCGGATGGGCAAGGTCGATAGAGCGTTGCACAGCAATCTGATAAAGTTTGAAGACGTTTGTAGCCCGATGGCTTACTATGTTCCATTCTTGCGCTCGACCTACGGGCCAGTCCTTGATGCCTACATGACGAAGTTGCGTCAAGACGATACCCGTGAATTTATGCAAGTATTCAACAGCAACACAAAATGTTCTCATTAGCCACAATCGACTCGTGGCGATGTCGAACAAATCGTTGCAGGTGAGCGCGGGATAGCGCCTTTCTCAATTAGCTTTGTCCGGCGCGGAGTTGCGTGCCACCGCCCGCGCCATCTGAACTCAACCGTTAGCTTGCTTTCGCACATGGTGGCGACTCATATGAATAAAGTGCCAAAGCTCTTGGTATGCCTCGTCTTGCTCGTGTCCGTACTGGGTTCTTCGCCAGCTTCTGCCCAAACCGCAGACGAAGCGAAGGCGCGGGCGGCGGGCGCCCAAGTCTATTCACAAAGCAAGGAAGCGAATGAACTCTTCTTAAAGGCGCGCGAGTATTACAGCAAGAGCAACCCGCGTACGGGCGGAACACTGGCTAACGCCCGCGAGGCGATCAAGCTTTACGAGCGCGCCATTAAGAAAGACTCGAGATTCGCGCTCGCGTACGTCGGGCTGTCGCGAGCATGGCTTCGCCTTGGTTATTCGCTCCCCGGCGGGATGTCTAATAGAGCGCTTCTCCCCTACGCCAAGTCCGCCGCTCTCAAGGCTGTGGAACTCGACAAGAATCTACTCGATGCACATACCGTTTTAGCCAACATCTATTTCAACATCGAGTTTGATTGGGAAAAGGCCGAGCGAGAATACAAAGAATCATTGCGGCTCGCTCCGAACGATGCGAACGTGCATGGCAGTTACGCCGGCTACCTCGCCTCATTGGGGCGCTTTGATGAAGCAATCGCTGAGGCGAAGAAGGCGGAGCAGTTATCTCAATCTGCCGCGACCGACTTCGCCGTGTCGAGGGTCTACTATCGAATGCGTCGTTACGACGAGGCAGAGCAGTACAACCGCAGGTCTCTGAACAAAGAGGAGAGTGCCATCAGCCACTTCGGTTTAGGCTTCGTCTATGTCGCGCAGCACAAATACGAGGGGGCAATCGCCGAATTCAAAAGCGCCGTTGCCGTTGATAATAATGGTGGCGGTTTAGCCGCCCTCGCTTACGTTTATGCGATGGCTGGAAGGAAAGACGAAGCTCGGCACCTGCTTGACGAAGTAGTAGCGAATCGTGAGAAACAGGTGGGTTACAGGATAGCCGCTGTTCATCTGGCCCTGGGCAATAAAGACGGGGCTATCGAATGGCTCCGGAAGGATTACGAGCGGCGCAACAATTGGATGACCTGGCTGAAGGTTGATCCGGTAATGGACCCGCTCCGCTCAGACCCGCGCTTCAAGCAGCTCATGCGGCGAATGAAATTCAAATGATACCGGGCGTGTTGTCACTTCAACGCAATCTAACACATCGTTGGACGCGAGCGGCGGGAGCTGTTTCGCATCATAATTGGTCTGGCGATGCTTGATTGAAACCGCGCCGCCCGGTTAACTCAAACGTTATGCTGCTCTTCGTGGTGTGAAATGAGGCTCACTGCCAACAAAGTCTTACTTCTTGCGAGTCTCCTCTCAGCGGCTTCGCTTCCCACTCTCGGCCAAGCACCTAAACGTCGAAAACCGTTACCACTAGGCATCCGACAACGTTGGTTAAGTGTTCGCATAGCTCAACCAACGATTTCATGTTGTGTGGCCCGCCCGTGACGCTTCAACCGAATTCCAATGACCCTGTCCCGCAAAATACCGTAACTGTTCAAGTGACGATCGATGAAGAGGGAAATGTTGTTTCTGCTCAGGCTGTCTCTGGCAACCCCAATCTGCATGAATACGCACTTGAAAACGCGAAACGCCAGAAATTCGCTCCGAAACTTTTGTCTGGCAAACCCGTCAAAGTCACGGGTGTGATCGTCTACAAATTTAAAAACCCCTAATGCTTGAGCGCAACATAACAAATCGCTGGACGCGAGCGGATTCAGCGGGCTTGTCACCGACAACTGTCCGTAACGCAGTTGTCTCCCGCCGCGTCAACTCCAAGTTTCGCGAGCATCGCTGTGTCAGAACGGCGAGCGGTAGCGACCCGATCTAAGCGTAACTTTAATGGATGATCCCATCGCTACCGCTCCGGGTTCTGAGACGAGTGCCGCGCGGCTGTCGCTCAGATAAACTTGCGTTGCAGCAACGACGCCGCGCTCCCGTGTTTCTCTTAACCACAAACCAGTAGCGCGTTACAATCAGGGGCGCTCGAACAAATCGTTGGACGCGAGCGGCGGGAGCGTGAACTGCAAGGATGAAGGCGGAAGGATGAATTGAATTCGCGCCGCCGCGTCAACTCAACCGTTCGGCGGCTTCTCAATCATAGCCTTGAATAGCAGGAAGCCGGAATCACCTATGACATCCCAGAGTCAAAGAACCATCGGAATGACCCCGACATCGGGACGCGAACGATATCAGTTCCTTGACGTCCTGCGAGGCTTCGCGCTCTTCGGGATTATTACCGCGAACATGATCCTCTACTCCCTTTACCTCGACATACCGGAGTCCGCAAAGCTAAGTATGAGCACCCACGCGACGGACAGAGTGTTGGATTTCCTCGAGCTAACTTTCATCGAGGGGAAGTTCTACACCATCTTCTCTGTACTCTTCGGAATAGGGTTCTCAATCCTGCTCGTTCGGATTCAGGGAAAGGGCTTTGTGTTTTACCGCTTTTTCCTCCGGCGAATGTTTTTCTTGTTTCTGATTGGCTTGGCCCACGCCGTTTTGTTCTGGCACGACGACATACTTGTGTTCTATGCAGTCTGCGGAGCCCTGCTCTTGCCTTTCGTTAGAGTTGGGAATCGTACGCTCGTTGCGTTCTCAGTCCTCGCGCTGGGCATCGGCGCGGTAATCAAATTCACAGGCGCGATTCCCCCCGGGTTATTTACCGGCCCGCGAGATCTGCTCTTTGCTCGTTTCGGTTTCACTCATGATTCGCAGCTCGCAATCTGGTCGCATGGCAGCCTTCTGAACATACTCCGGCTGAACCTCAGCACTTGGTTCGGTCAAGTGGATTATGTCATTTCAAGTGGAATGTTTTTTAAGATCTTTGGATGTTTTCTGTTGGGCTTCTATCTCGGCCGGAACGAAATATATAAGCACCTGGAAAAGCATCGGGCGACTATCAAAAGCGTAGCGATCGTTGGACTCGTTATCGGTATCCCTCTCAACTTTATCTATGCATACAGCTTCGAATCCGATGACTCATGGGTGCGTAATTTGAGCGAACCTTTGGCCATTCTGCCGTTGAGCGCAGCGTACGCGTGCCTAGTGTGCTTGCTATGGCTTAACTCCCGTTGGCGCAGGCTTCTAGAGAATTTTGCTCCGGTTGGTCGAATGGCACTGACTAATTACGTTGGTCAGAGTGTGATCTGCACGCTGATCTTCTACGGGACAGGACTGGGCTTGGGAGGAAGAATGGGTCCAACTTTGTACTTACCCATTGGCTTTGCAGTTTATATCGCTCAGATTGCCCTTAGCCGACTGTGGCTTAATCGTTTTCAGTTCGGACCGCTGGAGTGGGTTTGGCGCATGCTGACGTACGGGAGTTGGGTACCTTTAATGAAGCCAGTCAACCCTACGGAGCGCGTCGGTTAGGCCTCTGACGTGTTGTCAACTCACACTCTATGCTACGTTGTGTGGTAAAGCTCGAATACGCCGTCGAACAAATCGTTGGACGCGAGCGGTGGAGGCGGGTTTCGTAACTTGATTAGTCCGGCGATGCTTGATTGAATCGCGCCGCCGCGTCAACTCCACCGTTGGGCGCACTAATTCCATGAAAGGAAAATCTGTGAAGCGAACTGTCACTATATTCCTGTTGGCGCTATTCTCCATAGTGCCCGCTATGGCTCAAGCGTGGGTAGACAGGTCGCCTCACAAAAACGGCTTCGTCAATACAAATGGAATCAAGTTAAATTACCTTGATTGGGGTGGGAAGGGCGAGACGCTCCTGTTTCTGCATGGTCTTGGTGATTCCGCTCATATCTTCGATGACATCGCCCCCAGGTTCACCGACCATTTCCGGGTGCTCGCGTTGACAAGGCGCGGGCACGGTCTCTCCGACAAGCCGCAAGCTGGATATGAGACGAGCACGCTGGTCGAAGACATCAAACAATTTCTCGATGCTTTGAAGATCAAGCGGGTCACACTTGTCGGGCACTCGATGGCGGATAAGGAGATGACGTTGTTCGCCGGGCAGTATCCTCAGCGGATCAAAAAGCTGGTATATCTGGATGCAGCTTACGACCGCTCTGGATTGGCCGAAGTTCAGGCTAAGAATCCACTCCCGCAGCCGCGCCCAGCGAAAGAAGATTTGGCTTCGTTCAATGCATACCGAGGCTGGTGGGAGAAATACAGAGGCTTCTGGTCAGACGCGGTCGAATCCAACCTGCGCGAAACGTCGCTCGCGCCCGACGGTACGATTAAGCCGTCTGTAGCGGGCTCGGTCGCCCAAGCGATCATGCAGGGCGCTAACACTCCCCCGATGGATTACACGAAAGTGCAGGCCCCGGCGCTAAGCTTCTATGCAATCTACGGCATGCCGCGGTGGCTCTCGCCGGACGCGGGTGAGGAGATGCGTAAGAAAGTGGAAACGCATCTCATAGAATCGAGACTACCTTTTCAGCGGACGAACATCGAACGTTTTCGCAAAGAGGTAAAGAACGGGCGTGTGGTCGAGCTGAAAGATTCCGACCATTACGTATTCGTCGTCAGTCAGGACGAGGTAGTGCGAGAGATGCGTAAATTTCTACTCGACAGGTGATTTGAATCCTCGGGCCGTGCGCCCAACAAATCGTTGGACGCGAGCGGCGGACGCGGGTTTCGTAACTTGATTAGTCCGGCGATGCTTGATTGAATTCGCGCCGCCGCGTCAACTTCAACCGTTATGCCTAACCTTGAGGTCACAACTATGAGCCAAGAGTTAACCAAGGAGCTAGCCTTCGACAAGGATTTGGAAATACTTGATCGATATCAATTATTCTCGGCGGAAGTCTTACGCTTGGCTTTGGCCGGAATGGCGGCCATCGGATTTCTCGTCACCTATTCGACTAAGGGTGATGGTAAACCATCGGTTATCTCCTTGGAGTCGTATAACCCGCGCTTACTCTTGTGTCTCGCGCTAATCGCGCTTGCTTGTTCTGCTTTTTTCGCTTTATCGCATCGCTTCGTGTCCACCGAGAGTATTGCCGAGCATTTAGTCATTTTGCGTAAAGGAACAGGGGTAAGCTTGAGAGACATTTGGTTTCGCTTGTCCACACTAACAATTTATCTGTCCGGCATCTTGTTGTGTGTCGGGGCTATTCTTCTCGCAATTGCTTTTGTCAGTGCCATGCAGTTACAGAAGTAAATTGTTTGGAATCGGCATAACAAATTGTTGCAGGTGAGCGCGGGATAGCCTATTTCTCAACTAGCTTTGTCGGGCGCGGGTCGCGTGCCACCGCCCGCGTCACCCGAACTCAACCGTTATACCGCTTCGCACACTGTCGAGCGCAGCCGAATGAGTACAGGCATCAACTTTAGTCGAATCTGGTTTGACGACGATGTTGTCAAACTAAAGATTGAATCGTCGGACGGCAAGTCCGTCTTCTGCAACGAAGTGTTTGTCGGGCACCAGGATTTGGATGGTTTAATCGCGGGACTTTTGACGTTCCGGAATCATGTTCATGGTGGGCTCTTCGACATTGTGCTGGGATCGTTCGGGCCCGAATATGCCGGCGGTGCCTTTCATGCGCGTCTGCACTTTCAATCGCCCGGCAAGATTGTTGTTACAGTGAGGGCTCAATCCGACTTCCAGGAATTTGGTATCAAGACGGTGGCTAGTGCGGCAACGCTATATTTGCGCACGGAACCTGTTTTGCTAGATAACTTTGTTTCCGAACTCCGTGCATTGAAATCTGGTAAACGCGACGACGCTAACCTACAGGCGGTATAACAATTCGTTGGACACGAGCGGCGGGGAGCGTGTTTCGTAACTTGATTCGTCCAGCGCAACTTGACTGAATTTGCGCCGCCGTCAACTCAACCGTTCGACCGTCACAATCTCGGATGGGAATTGGATTCGTTTTGATGATTTGGGCTGTGCTGCTTGGTTGCGCGGCAGTGCCTGTCTCGATTGCTCTGACAATTCGGAGTTCGCGAAACTGGCGTGAATCCAAGTCCACCACCAAACTTTTTAGGCCCATCGGCGCCGCTCTTCTCCCGTTTATTATTCTTGCGTACGGCGGAGCAGCCTTGATTGGGTACGCAGTGTGGTGCGAAAGAGTGCGTCACGTCGATCCAGGCATTGGCGACGGATGGGCGGTGCCTGTAGCGAACAATTACTCCTTCTGGATGATCGACGTTCCCGAACACGGCTCTCTTGGCAAAGAGGACGACTCTAGCGCAGCAGTTGTCTCTGAGGTTGTCGAACTCGCCGAGGTGGGCGACCGCATCATTGGACGCAGCACTTCGAAGGGTCTATTCATTCTCAACACACGCTCCGGTGAACTACATGCTTTTCTGGAATCGGATGCAGTCAAAAAGGAAATCTCAGCTCTGCCGACTCTGGAGAGCGCTAACGACTTTTACATCCATCGGCGCTGGGAGTTGCTTGATTTAGTTGCAGTAACTCTTATCGGTTCGCTTGGCCTGGCGCTCATCTTGCTGGGGTACCGATTTTTCATCCGGCCGCCGTTAGTCGCATGACCTGCCGGAAACGTTGTGCGTTACAATCGAGGGCCAATCGAACAAATCGTTGGACGCGAGCGGCGGGAGCGTGTTTCGCATCATGACTTGTCCGGCGATGCTTGAATGAATTGGCGCCGCCGCGTCAACTCAACCGTTATGCGCTTACCGGTTTCCCGTCGATGACGTTGAAGCGTTTTAGAGATATCGTTCAGTGGCCGACGCTCGCACTGGCGGTTGGGTTGTTCGCGGGTGATTGGTTTACTCGTGTTCATTACGTGGCGTTCATTGACAACGCCTACATTGATTCAACACCGCGAATCGTAAACCAGATTTGGATCTTGCTTTTGTTTGCGACATTCGTCTTCGGCATTGTCAGCATTCCGAGGGTGCCGTCATTCTTGGCTTTGCTGTCGGTTCTGTGGGTCTTGTTTCTTTCAATCCAGGGACATTGACCTTTTCGTGGCGACGCGCATAACAAATCGTTGGACGCGAGCGGCGGGAGCGTGTTTCTCAACTTGATTCACCCGGCGATGTTTGTATGAATTCGCACCGCGTCAACTCAAACGTTGGGCCGCTAACCATTTTCGATGAAACGATCTGAACTCGTCGCTAACATAGCCGTCGGTGGCTTCGGTGCTTTCGGGCAAGGCGCGTTATTGGCGCACACGCTGGACTCGTATCCCTTCGCAATCCTCATGTCGCCGCCCGAACGGTTCTATTCTTCCGCTGGTTGGGCGCTAGCTTTCATTGCACCGCTTTTATCATTGGTCTTGCTCTTTCTCTTTCGGTCAACTCTGCGACCATTCGTGACGGCGATTCCAGTCGCTGCGTGTCCCCTAGTCTATTGGTTACTTTTTAGACTTGTTTTTCTTCTCAGCGGGTATCACTACGCGCCAATTGGCAAGGGATCTGATCTCGTGGCAACAAAGTCGATTGAAAACGGCTTCTCTAGTCTGGTTGTATCGCTGACCTTTGCCGGGCTCGTTGCTGGCGTAATCTGTGGTCTTGCTATGTGGCTCTTATTCAAGAATATTCGTAGCCACGGTGTCGCTTAAATTGCAACGCGGCCCAACAAATCGTTGGACGCGAGCGGCGGAGGAGGGGGCTCAACTTGCTTGGTGCGGCGGACGGCTTTGATTCGCGCCGCCGCGTCAACTCAAACGTTAGGCAGCATTGGAATGGTATTAGCGATGCAAGCGAAAACCCTCAGATTGTTTGTTGCATTCCTCGCCGCGCTCCTTTGTTTCCCACTTTTGGTTAACGGACAACACCGCCCTTCGAAGAATTCATTGGTTCTCACAACCGCCATTGTCAGCCGTGAACAGCTTGGAAACAATACTTTGGAAATGAGACTACAGTTGCGGTTTAGGAACACCGGACATCGGCGCTTAATTTTACACCGCCCCAGCTTGCTCCTGGCCGAGACCGGCATCTTTGAGGATGTCGAACACCCTACTAATGACACCTTTGCTGAAGTCTCGGAAATGGATTATGTTCCGCATCCAGGGAGCTCGTTTAGATTTCACGAATGGGTTCGGGCGCGTCCGGGCAAGGACTTTATGATCTTGATGCCAGGACATGCCTATACGATGTATCAGTTAATTACCGCGCGAATTCCAACGCGAAAATCATCTGATGGTGCGAGGTTCTTGCTGACCGTAAAATTCAACACTTGGTTTGGATCTAAAGACCTCGCCACCCAACTCAACCGCAGATGGCGGCGATTTGGTACTCTGTGGTCCGACAGTGTCGCTTCTGAACCAATGCCGTTCTTGCTTCTAACCATGTTGCCCAACAAATCGTTGGACGCAGCGGCGGGAGCGTGTTTCGTGACTTAATTGGTCCGGCGATGCTTGAATGAAATTGCGTCGCCGCATCAATTCAACCGTTCGGTGGCTCTCTCGAATAGCAATGGCGCTCTCATCACAAACAATCTCACGGCCCATAGTGGTCCTAATTGTCGCGTGTTCAGCAATGATCGCCGCTCGCGCGCAGACCCCCTCTGAACTACGCGCCAAGTACGGCGAACCCCAGATGAGTCAGCTTGCAAATAATCATCCTGTTGTCGAGCGTTATTTTGTGCGTCCCAACATTCTGATGACCATTCGATATACGAAACATGGTCTGCCGTGTGAAGCGACGCTCGAGCCGGTTCCGAATTCAACCCCAAAAGAAGGCAGAGTTGAACACGCACCCAAAGGTGATTACATGGCGACGGCTGAAGTTATCAAACTCATCAATGAAATTGTCCCTCTAGAAAAACGAGGCAAAAGGACAGGCGAGGGATCGATGAATGGTGGAGACCCGCAAATGAAGCTGCACCATCCCGGGTGTTGGGGCGCCTACTTTGCTTACTACCAGAATGCCAGCTTCACGACTTCTGGTTGGTGCTGGGGCGGAACGTTCTCTGCGACTATTCATTGGGGCAAGGCAACTTGCCCAGGGCAAACCATCACCTACAAGAAGCATTAATATCGTGGGCGCGCCACCGAACAAATCCTTAGACTCGAGCGGCGGGGGCGTGGTTTTTAACTAGCTTGGTGGCGAAGGGCGCTTTGATTCGCGCCGCCGCGTCAATTCAACCGTTAGGCCGATGATATGTGCTACTTTTCCTGACTCTGGGTGATGGAAGGAGATTCTTTTGGCTCTTAAACTCTTACAAATGGACTATCCCTTTTCCGGTCCCTGGGGTTCTGAGATGGCGGAAAAATATTCCTCTCTTGCGCGCAGGATAGCAGATGTCGCCGGCCTTATTTGCAAAGTGTGGACGGAGAATCCAGAGACGGGAGAAGCGGGCGGGATTTATTTGTTTGAGGATGAAGCTTCACTGGATTCTTACCTTGCAGGAAAGATCGAGCGGATGAAGGCGTCCGGGATCGAAGGTGTTCGGGCGAGAAAATTCGATGTGAATGAACGGCTCACGCAAATGACCAGGGGCAGGATCAGTGAATGAGGGAGGGAAGCAGACCATCACGAGTGGCGGCATCGGTCTAACAAATCGTTGGACACGAGCGGCGGGGAGCCTGTTTCTAAAGATGAAGGGTGCGGTGACGGTTGCGGCAAATCGCGCCGCCCGCTCCCCTCTGACGTTAGATGCCTGAAGGTCTGTCTGGAAACACATGACCGCAGCGAACGCAAAAACCCGCCCGCCAACCTTCGCGATAATCGCGTGCGTGATGTGCGCTATCACCATCGGATCCATCGTTTGGGACACTAGCCTTAAGAGTGGCGCGGAAACAACCAGTGGGGATTATGATTTTTGGCTTTCGTATGTGTGCGTATCTCTTAGTTCCTATTTAGGGAGTCTCTGGTTTCTTCATCGCCATTCCAACTTGCTAAGCGCGGAAGATGTTCCACTCTTGATGTTCGTCTCGATTGTGGGCACCACAGTTCCCTACATCCTCAGTAGTGTGCAGATTTGGTATCGGCACCCGCTCGAGTTTGACTGGTTCATACGCGCGACTGCCACCTTAGGAGTGCTTCTGAACCTGGCAATGTTGGTGATGATGGTTGTTCTCGCCGGATTCGGGTTTATTTTGACGTACCTCAACGCGAGAATTGCCATGGAGCGGGCGCGTGAAAGCACCGGCATCTAACAAATCGTTGGCCCGCAGCGCGGCTAGCCTCTTTCTTAACTTGTTCGGTGCGGCGAAGGTTGAATGGTAATGGCCGTTCCGGTCAGCTCAACTGTTGGGGCGCTACTCTTCAATGCTACGTAAATTGCCTCCTATCCTTGTGATTGTCGGCGCATTCGGTCTCTGGGGTTTGTCGGAATTATTTCCCCCATGGAATTACGTCGACGGAAACACATCGGCCACTCGCTCGGCGGGCTACCATTTTTACAAGTCGCCTCCGGCGATAAAATCACTGGAGGAGATGAAAACTCTTTTCGAACGGCGCGACGGCGATTTCCGCTTATCGATACACGTCCGTCGGAATTATCTTCAATCAATGGCGCAACGCATGGTGTTGGTTTGGCTGGTCCTCAATCTTTTCATTCTGTCATTTGGTCGCGGTTCACTGTTGGTACGTGTTGTGTTGTGGGTGGGCTTTGCTTTTGGGAGCGCCGTCGCCGCGTGGTTGCTATGGCGCGTTCTGATATAACAACGCGATCCAACTTATAACTTGAAAGGGTGGTCATCTCAGACGCTAAACGTTTCCGATGGGAGAGTAATGAATCAGCAAACATCAAACAAGACTTCGGTTTGGCTTTTCCTGATCGCATTCGCGTTAGTGTTCTATGGCGTAGGCGCGTCTTTTGTGGAGAGCTTCGTCAACTACCCGACGTGGCGTCTGATCGGGGCGAGTGAGTTCCGGGCATATCACCAAGCCCTTAGCCCATTGATCATCGGCTACATGGTAATCCCGATGCTGATCACCTCCGTATTGACAATTCTTCTCCTGTGGTTCAGGCCAGCTTCTCTCCCACGGTGGGCAATCGGGCTTGCGGTCGTGCTGCAACTTATTATCTGGGTTGCCACTTTCACCATTCAATTTCCCATTCAAATGCAACTGAGTAGGGATGGTTTGTCACTGCCGCTTATTGACCGGCTTATATTCACCAACTGGTGGTTACGCAAAGTGCCACAAATCATCAATGCGCTCCTTTTCTTATGGCTCATGTCTTTGTTGCTGAGGGTGAATTACCAACGGTCCGCCGAAGCGTGACAAATCGCTGGGCCGGGGCAAGGCTTTCACAGTTTGATAAGTAGGATAGGCATTCCTGCCTGTCCCGTCCGTGATAACGGGCCCATGCTTGGGGCAACGAGGGGACAGACAGGAATGTCGTTATATAGTGGTGCTTTGATTGGCACCGACGCATCAACTCGGAAGCTGGACGGCTTGATGAGTGCATGACCACGCAACTGATCATCCTGTTTACCTCGGATACCTGGTTGCGCTTGTGGCCGTGGTCTATTTTACGGGCGCGAAACTGCGACGAGTCGTTGGAGCAGTGGTGGGTGGCGCAGCGGCTGGATTGCTGGGCGTGGGCGGCGATCGCACTCTGCCAGGCGCTAGGTTGGTGGTGGGTGCCATTTTGCCAGGACGCCATATTTCCTGCCACCTATGCCGGTCTTGTGATTGTGGGGATGCGTCTTATCGCTGGCCCCGCGAGAGAGGACCGCTTGGCGCGTCAGCCATCGGAGCTGGCCTGACAAGTCATTGGACGCGAGCGGCGGGAGCCTGTCGTAAACTCGTTGGGCCGGCGTGTCTTTCACGAATTCGCGCCAGCGCGGCAACTCCATCAATGAGATTCACGCAAGACTTTCGCAGCTAGTGCAACGCTATGAAGCCAATTTCACGAACGGCCTTTTATTGTTGCGGCATACGGATGCAGGATGCTGAACGCAGTAACCCTGTCTGCGGTGACATCTACGCCAGGGCTTTCATGAATGAAGACGGCGTGCGCATCCTCGAAGCTTTTAAGGATGAAACGGGCCCTAACGTTTCTAACGTTGCCCGGCACCGCATCATTGATGATTTCCTGCGGCAGGAACTCCTTGCCGACCCCGGTCTGTGCGTGGTAATCATCGGCGCGGGGTTTGATAGCCGCGCCTTTAGGCTCGCAGGAGGCAGGTGGATGGAACTCGATGAGCCGCAGGTGATCGCGTATAAGAACGAACGGCTGCCCGTTTCAGATTGTAAGAATGAGCTGCATCGCATCCCGATAGACTTCTCGACCGATTCGCTGGACGAAAAGCTTTCCCCCTTCTCGAACCGCAGTCCGGTGGCGGTGGTCGTAGAAGGCGTCTTCCTGTATTTGGAGGAGCAGGCTATTAGACAACTGCTTCAGACATTACGCCGTCTCTTCCCACGACATAAGCTAATTGGTGACCTCATGAGCAGGGAGTTCATCGAAAACCACGCTGGAACCATGCACGAAAAACTTACGGGCATGGGTGCACCTTTTAAGTTCATTGCCGACGATCCAGAAACGGTATTCCTGGAAAACGGCTACGCCCGCATAGAAAAGGTCGCGATTATCGAAAGGGCCGTCGTCCTCGAGTCGCCGAACATTCCGCCGGATGTCTTAGAGGCGTTGTTACCTAACTTGCCCCGTGGTTTAGCAATTTATGTTTTTGAGGCGGGTTAGGGCTGGCAGCGCGAAATGTGAAAGCTAACAAGCGATTGAACCCTCAGGCCCGGCATCTTTGCACAAGAATTCCGATTTCGTGTTCTTTAGTATTCTTTGTGTGATTTCGTGACTCGTATGGCTGCGATTTGTCAGCTCACGATTCACGAGACTACACGAAATCCCACGCAGCGACACGAATCAACGTAATCCTTGACACTGACACTCGTTTGCTTCGACTAGCCGGGGCTTTTGTGCAAAGCCCAGGCCAGCATCCTTGCCAAAGGGAAGTAAGTCCTGACAC
>JAWVFI010000123.1:0-5325 GCA_033856235.1 Blastocatellia bacterium
ATCGCAGGTGGTACTGACAAGTAGTCAGCCACAGCAACGCCGAATGCGGTAACTAACTCAACGCCGCAACAGGCGTATAGAGTACAAACTTTAGTTTGCTCGCGACAGATGCAAGCTCAAGCTTGAACTCTATACGCCTGTAATTGCGTTGCGGAACCCACGTCGCAACCGCCCAAGATCTCCGCTGCACAATTCTTTATGTAGCGGCGACGGCGCTTTGGACCGGGCCGCAGGAAAGAAATTAGCCGCAGATTTACGCGGATAAAACGGATCAGAATTAGGAAATAGTTCTGATCCAAGTTATCCGCGTTAATCTGCGGCTTCATGCTTTTTTGTCGCTACGAGTAGATCCAAAGCGGTGTCGCCGCTTCGCTCTGCCACCGCACTCCAAAGGTTGCTCAGTTTCCAACCGAAATCTGTGTAAATCTGCGGAACCTCTCCCACCTTGCATAGTTGCCGGATGTGCGATAAAACTCCTTCTGCTTGCGAATATGGAGGGAGGACTGCACGTCCTTTCTTCTTCCCTTACAAATGATTTTCCGGGTACCGAGTTAGCACTGCATGAGGCGCATTAGGTTGAGCAATAAGACCGTAGCAATCCTCATCGCCCTGGGACTCGCTATCTCTATTTTTGCTCAGCAGCCTGTCCCGGTGGGGGCCGCGGCAAGCGATCCAGAGGATGCTGCCGCCTCCATTGTCTCTATTAATGCCACTGCCGGCCCGGACGGCGTTTTGATCGAATGGCGCACCAGCTACGAGCTCAATAACGTCGGCTTCTACGTGTATCGCGAACAAGCCGGCAGCCGGGTTCGCGTAAACACTTCAATCGTGCCCGGTTCAGCCTTGATTCTGGGCGATGGCGTGCCGCTGCGCGGCGGAAACGGCTACTCCCTCTTCGATCCTGCCGGTACGCCCGACAGCAGATACTCATTGGAAAGCCTCGATCTGCACGGCGCGATCGCTCGTCACGCCGGCATTGTCCCGCTCAGCGCGCCGGGAATGAAGCGCCAGGCTTTAGCGCCCCAGGCTCAATCCAACGTGAACGGGGCAATTGAAAATTCGGGCCAATCGTCATGGCCTACTGCGGCCACCGGCCAGGCGACCGCTACCGGGACGATCGAAGACCAGTGGGTAATCGCAAGCCAGGCGGCGCTAAAAATCGGCGTGCGGCAGGATGGCTGGTACCGTCTGACCCAATCCCAACTCGTTGGCGCCGGCCTTAATCCCGGAACCGATGCGGGTAATTTGCGGCTCTTCGTTAATGCCCGGGAAGTGCCCATTCGCGTCAGCCGCACTGGGGGGCCACTCGGGCCTTCTGACTTCATTGAATTTTATGCGACGGGAATTGACTTGCCTTGGACCGGAACCCAGGTCTACTGGCTCACCGGGGGGACCGAGGCCGGGAGGCGTATTGCGATAGCGGGTGGTCTCCGTCCGAACAGCTCGCCAGTGGCGACACCGGCGCCACCCGCGAATTCACCCGCTCCCGCTCCGGTAGAGCGCGGCGTCATCTCATATCCCCTGCGATTCCCCATCTCATTTCCCCCGGAGTGGATCTTGAAGGAATCGGCGACGGTTCAGCCGCCGGCGCCGGTAAGGCCGGAAATCAAACCAGCAAATGAGTCGCCCCTGGATAAAGTACCTGTGCAGGATGAGTCGGGAACTTTGCTTGCTGATGAAGAGACGGAAGCAAGCCCCACCAACTCAACTGGCAGGACAGCGATGCCGGCCGTGAAACCAACAAATAGTGGCAGGTTGATTAAGGCTCCGGTCCGACCTGGCAAGACCCTTTCGCGCTCGAGCGTAGCGCAGACGAAGAAGCAAAACCGTAGAGGTCGTAGATTAGCGCGCCGTCGCGCCGGCAAACGAAATCATGCCGACGTGACCGTGACGCCCGCGACCAGCTTTTTGCAGACCGTGTCCCGTCAGGAGCGCGTAAATTATTATGCGGCGCTGCAAAACGGCGAGGCAGAAAACTTTTTTGGCCAGGTACTCACGACTCCCGGGCCCACGATCCAGCAGCTCGCGTTAACAAACATTGAGACCAGTGCTGAAGGCCCGGCGCAGTTGGAAGTCGCTTTGCAAGGAATTGGTTCCGCGGCCCAGTACAGCGTGTTCTTTAACGACGTGATGGTCGGCACGATTAGTCTTTTCTATCGCGATCATCCTGTGGCTTCTTTCGCCATCCCGGTTGCTTCGCTGAGGGAAGGGAACAATGACGTCAAGTTTGTCCCCGCCGGCGGTAGCGGCATAAGCTTCGTGGACTATGTTCGAGTGAGCTTCCCGCATCGTTATCGCGCGGACAACAATTCACTGCGTTTCACCTCCCGCTTCAGCCAAACAGTTAAAGTGGATGGTTTCACTTCCAGCAGCGTGCGGGTGCTGGATATCAGCGACCCACTGTCGGTGAGCGAAGTGCGCCCCATCATGGAGCCCAGCGCCTCAGGTTACGCACTGACGATTCCGGGCCTGGCGACACCGGCCAAAGGACGCCGCACGCTACTGGCGTTTCTCGATGGTCAGTTTCAGCAACCGGCTTCGGTCACTCTGAATACGCCATCGAGCCTCAATGCGCCCGGCAACGGCGCCGACATGGTGATCATTTCGCACACCGACTTCATGGCGAGCGCCGCTCCATTGGTTTCGCAAAGGGCGACGCAGGGCTTGTCTGTGAAGACAGTGAACGTCGAAGATGTTTACGATGAATTCGGTTACGGCCGCCACGATCCGTACGCTCTGCGGGCTTTCCTTTCCCAAGCCGCGAACAGTTGGGCCACGAAGCCCCGCTACGTGATTCTGTTGGGCGACGCCAGTGCCGACCCGCGCAATTATCAGAGTATCGGCAGCTTCGATTTTGTTCCCACCAAGATCATCGACACCCTTTTCCTGGAAACTGCTTCAGATGATTGGCTGGCGGACTTTGACGAGGACGGCCTGGTGGAGTTAGCCGTCGGACGGCTACCGGCGCGCACGGTCTCCGAAGCCAACATCATGATTTCCAAGATCGTGGATTTTAACCCAACCGTCGTTCCACAAAGCGCCCTCCTGGTCGCGGATGCGCAGGGGAACTACTATTTCGATTTTGAAGAGGCGAACACTAACGTCGCGGCCCTGCTGCCGTCGAGCATGACGGTGGAGACTGTAAACCGGCGGACCGAACCGTCAGACGCCGCTGCCAAGGTGAATATCATCGGGAAGGTGAATGCCGGGCAGGCTCTGGTAAATTATTCGGGTCATGGAAACATAAATGCGTGGGCGGGCTCTATTTTGACTTCCAGTGACGCACTGGCCCTGACCAATGGCAATAAGCTTTCGTTCGTCGTGGTGATGGATTGTCTGAACGGCTACTTCATAGAGCCGCGTTCGGCCGGCGAAGGCCTGGCGGAATCATTTTTGAAAGCGCCCTTCGGTGGCGCGGTGGCCGCATTTGCTTCGTCCGGGGAAACGTTCCCGGAGGGCCAGCATGATATGAGCCAGCTGCTCTATCAACTTTTATACAACCAGGCGCCGATGCCCCTGGGCGATGCCATCAAACAAGCGAAGACCGCGACTGTCGATCTCGACGTGCGCCGCACGTGGGTTTTCTTTGGCGATCCCTCAATGAAGATTCGATGAGTTAACGACACATAATTTTGTACGGCCAGAGGCTCTCCCAGGGCGCCGACGCCAAATAACATCAATACTGTTGCGGTCCCGTGCATCTTCCTAACGTGGGAAGATTCGGGGAGGACCGCGTGCACGCCTATTTAGATCAGAAAGGGTAACTTCAAGTGAAAAAGAACTATCGCCCCGCCGGCAGGTTCCATCGTCGCAAAGATCGCGTCATCATCTGCTTGCTCTTCGTTGCAATGATTGGCGGCCTCTATGCCGCCGTGCGCATCAGTCATGCCGCGCCCGGAGGGGTCATCTCGCTAACTACGGCCGGCTCGGCCGTGGGCGAAAATTTTAATTCGCTGGCTCAAACGGGTTTGACGAACGCTTCGTCGACGCTGCCTACTTCATGGGATTTCATTGAAACCGGCGGCAACACCACTTACCAGGCCAGCACGGGGACGGCAACGGCCGGAGATACTTACAGCTTCGGCTCAGCGGCCGCCCCTTCCGATCGGGCTCTCGGGGAGCTCGACTCAAACGCAGTCACGCCCATCACCCTCGGGGCAAGTTTCACGAATAACACCGGTGTTACCGTGACGTCGCTGGGCATAGCTTACGTTGGTGAGCAGTGGCGATCAGGCGACGTTTCCGCTACCACTGACAAGATAGATTTTCAATACAGCACTGATGCGACCAGTCTGACGACCGGGACCTGGACGGACGTGAACACACTGGATTTTACCGGTCCACAACCGACCGCGGCGGTTGGTGCGCTGGATGGTAATGCGGCGGCAAATCGTACTGCCCTCAGTGCTACGATCCCAACTCTTAGCATAGCGAATGGGAACACCTTCTGGATTCGTTGGGTCAGCACCAATCCTTCAGGCAGCGATGACGGCCTGGCGATTGACGACTTTTTTATCACGCCTAATCCCACCGCCAGTACAAACCCTTCTGGGGTTGGGTCTGCCAACCCTGGCACTGTGCCGGCGGGGAGTTCAACGCTCTTGACTGTCACCGTCACGCCAGGAACCAATCCCACGAGCACCGGCATCACGGTCACCGGCAATCTCACTTCCATTGGCGGCTCAGCGTCGCAACAGTTTTTTGACAACAACACGAACGGTGATGTCACGGCGGGGGACAATATTTTTTCGTATCAGGCGACGGTGGCGGGAGCAACATCAGCGGGTGCCAAGTCCTTGCCGATTACGATCGCCGATACCCAGGCGCGAGCAGGCAGCACCTCGATATCACTGACAACCCAGGCGGCTGCGGTTGCATTATTTATTCACGACATCCAGGGATCCGCGGAAACTCCGCAACAACTCGGAAATGCTGTCACGATCCGCGGCATCGTGGTCGGGGATTACCAGGGCCTGGCCGGGCTGAGCGGCTTCTTTGTTGAGGAAGAAGTATCGGATTGGGATGCCAACAACGCGACCTCGGAAGGCATTTTCGTTTTCGACGGCACCAGTCCGGCTACGGCAGTTAACGCGGGTGACGATGTAACGGTTACGGGCACGGTGGCAAACTTTGGCGGCCCGCCCGGACTGACTGAATTGACGTCACCAAGTGTCGTGGTAAACAGCACCGGATCCGGACTGCCTTCAGCCGTCGCGGTCACTCTACCCGTTACTACTTCCGCGGCAGTGGATCTTGAACCCTTCGAGGGGATGCTGGTTTCATTTGCCCAGAACCTGTACGCCACGGACGTTGATGCGCTGGGGA
>JAWVFI010000124.1:0-27354 GCA_033856235.1 Blastocatellia bacterium
GTCGAGCCGACTATCTGCTTGGTTTGATCCGGCCGCTCTTTGATTAGGGTCGCCACCACATCCGAACCATCGTCAATAATAATGTCAGGTCGGAAGTCCAGCGCGGTTTGCACGTGCCGGCGATAGGTGTCGGTAGATTCACCCTTGATCGCACAGACCGGGATGTCCCAATCCGAAACGAGGGAAGCGGCGACGTCGTCCTGCGTCGAAAGCGGATTAGAAGCGATCAGCAGCGATTCCGCGCCGCCCGCTTGTAGCGCCCGGGCCAGGTTGGCCGTTTCTGTGGTGATGTGGGCACACGCGACCAGGCGCAGGCCACTCAGTGGGCGTTCGGTGCCGAAGCGCTCTCTTATCAGTCGCAGAACAGGCATCTCTCTTTCGGCCCATTCAATGCGCCGCTTACCTTCGGGCGCCAAAGCTAAATCTTTAACGTCGAACTCCTGTGCGGGTGTAGCACTCATTTCAATATCCTCATTATCTCGAAATGCGCGTTCGGCCGTTGAGTCGAACGCGCGGGTATGAATTTCTTAAGAAATTAGTTTAGACCTTAGCGGCGGCGCGCAATGCTTCAGCCTTGTCGGTAGCTTCCCAGGTGAATCCGTTTTCCGTACGTCCGAAATGGCCGTAGGCAGCGGTGGCTTCATAGACGGGGCGTCGCAGTTGCAGTTCTTTGATGATTCCCTGCGGCGTTAGCTGGAAATGCTCGCGAACCAGTTTGGACAGTACCGCTTCGCTGACGCGGCCGGTGCCCGAGGTGTCAATGAACACCGACATCGGCTCGGCCACGCCAATGGCGTAGGCCAACTGCACCAGGCAGCGATCGGCCAGGCCGGCGGCCACGATGTTTTTCGCTGCATAGCGGGCCATGTAGGCTGCCGAGCGATCGACCTTCGTCGGGTCTTTTCCTGAGAACGCGCCGCCTCCATGTGGCGCGTAACCGCCGTAGGTGTCCACGATAATCTTGCGGCCGGTCAGCCCGGTGTCGCCCTGTGGTCCGCCGGTAACGAAACGCCCGGTCGGATTAATGTGGTATTTCGTGTTCTCGTCCAGCAACTCAGACGAAACAGTTGGTTTGATTACTTGCTCAAGGATTTCGGCGCGCAGTTGCTCAGTAGTGACACTGTCCGCGTGCTGTGAAGAGATGACAACGGCGTCTAAACGAAACGGCCGGCCGTCCCGATATTCAACCGTCACCTGCGATTTGCCGTCAGGCCGCAGGTAAGGGAGTTGCTCGTTCTTGCGAACTTCCGAAAGCTTTCGCGCCAGGCTGTGCGCCAGCTGAATTGGTAAAGGCATCAACTCCGGCGTTTCATTACAAGCGAAGCCGAACATCAATCCCTGATCGCCGGCGCCTCCCGTGTCCACGCCCATGGCGATATCCGGAGATTGACTATCGAGCGCGGAAAGGACGCTGCAAGTGTCGCAGTCGAAACCGAATTTCGCCCGCGTATAGCCGATCTTGCGAATGGTTTCCCGCGCTATGCGGGTGTAATCGACGCGTGCCTTGGTGGTTATTTCGCCCGCCACGACCACCAATCCAGTGGTCACCAAAGTTTCGCAAGCGACGCGAGACATCTCATCTTCGGCCAGGGCCGCATCCAGGATCGCGTCTGATATTTGGTCTGCAATTTTGTCCGGGTGACCTTCGGTAACGGATTCGGACGTGAATAGGTAACTAGATTCAGTGCTCAACTCTTAAACTCCTCATTAGGGCATATACTGGCGCCAACAGCGCTAAGCAAAAGACCGCGTAATGTAGCAGCCGCGTTTAGAGTAGTCAAGTTGACGGCAGTGACCGGTGGTGGGTCTGCTTTAAAATCTCATTAGCACCGCAGTTCAGTGCGGTGATCGGAGTGAGAGGTGATCCCGCGAACCGTTTTGACGGTTTACCTGGAAGAAACCGTTGAAAACGGTTAAGCATCAAGGTTAGTTCATTAACACCTGACTGAAGTCAGGTGTTAATGAGAGTGGGCGGTAGCACAAAACAAAGACTTCTGACGTTGAACGTCGTTCTCTGTTCAGGCTTAGACTCACGCGTGGATAAGGAAGTCCCCGATTGCGTGATTCCCCGCTGAGGGGTTAAATTGTCCTATCCCCGAATTGAACTCACGCTCCCCCTGCGCGTTCAGTGGTCCAATTATGAGGTTAGCGGAAGGGTGGCTTCCAGGTGAGAGCATTATGAAGTTTCTGAGGCCCAGGTGTCCGAAGTGTGGGGGTTCCAAGATTGTACCCGATTATCAACCGGCAGCGTTTCTGCTGCGGTTGTTCCTTTTTCAACAACTAATGTGCGATCGTTGCAACTATCCGTTCAAGGCATTCGCACTGCCCGTCCCTAGACCCCGCCCGCAGCACACGACGATCAGATTGGCGAAGTAAAGCACAGGCTTACGCGCACTCCCACAGGCTGTCACATTAGATCTGTAATTCAATGTTCAGCCGTTGCATTACTTCGCTAATTGAATTTGCAACGCCGTAACCTTCGAGCCGCTTTCGGTTGTTAGCTGCCGGATCATTTTCCGGTATCGTTTCAATATCCCGAACCTCCGGCGCATCCGCCATGCCGGCAAAGATCAAACCAAGGGCGTGTTGGTCCGCGTCAACCACCAACGAACCGCTGTCACCCTTATCCACGAATTTCGTAAAGGCAGGCTCTGCCGGAGCAATCAGAAACTGATCGTGGAAGAAGGCCGATTGGCCCGTGCGGTCGTAACGAATCCAGATGTCCAGATAGATCGAAAAGATATTTCCTTCCGTGTACCCAGTCGTTCGTCCGAACTTGCGCGCAGCCTCCCCAACCTCGATATCGCGCTTTGGCACATAGCCCTTGATCCCGCCAATCATCGGAATCACCGGATTGTGCCGCTGCGGTCCCCAAAGTTTCGCCACCGCGGCATCGACGCTATTCGGGTCAGTGATGTCGCCATCAAACTTCAGATTGGAAAAGTTTACCAGTGAGGCGATCGGTCGATTACTTCCTGGCTCGCCCGGGCTTGGCTGCATTATCAAATCAGCTTCATCAACGGTGGCCTTGCGCAGGTCGGCGAACACATGGGAGTTGCTCAGCAGATGAATCTCTTTACGGCGGCGCAGTTTAGTCTTGCGCTTGCAGAAATAGCCGATCGTGCCGCTTTGCCCGTCAAGGTTTGCATTGGCCCCGCTGATGCCGCCGATTATTACGTCCTGGTATTCGCGGATGCCATTTGCATACTGCTCGCTGGCCATCCCTTCCATTCCTGGTAAGAAACCAGCCGCCGGCATTTCAATCGCAATGAGCGGAACTCCTCGGTAACTGTCGGGGAACGACGCCGCGCCCGCCCCTGACCACAGTTCGTCATTTGCGGCATTGATAAAGACTTGAAGGCAATACTCATCACCAGGGGGGAGCCGCCCAATCCCCACGGCATGGATCCTGGTAGAAAAGCCAGGCCGCAGGTATCTTGAGCTCAACTCGCGCTTGAGCTTAATAATCCGTTTTAACGATTTGAAGCTGGAGCGTTGCGGCGGACGTCGCAAGGCCCTCGCCCGCCGGTAGATGTTAATGAGGAACCACGTGCCCCAGATCAGCGACAGGGCCGCCAGCACCCAAATTACCGTGTCGGAATAGTAGTAGCTGATCGTCCCGCCCTGACCGTCAGGGCGATCGTACATCCAGTGCTTTCCCAGGGCCAAAAGAACCATTGATCACTCTCAAGATCTAGCCGATGCCGGGCGGATCATCGACCACGACCGGATGGCAGAACTCCAACTGATTTACGGCCCCGCCTTCTGCCTTCGAACCTTCGCCTTCTTCCAAGATCGGTGTGAAGTCAAACTGCTTTCCGCTTTGGCTGGCAACAAAACCATAATAGTCGGCCATGTCGCTGTAAACGGCATTGTCGCTGTAATCCATGTTCTTGATTTCGATTTTGAATGGGAGACCCTCGACGCGCCGGAGCGTGTGGGTCTCCTCGCGGCCGCCGACGCGAATAGTGAAATTGACTTCGTCGCCCTCGAGCTTCACGCCGATAGTTTCACCTACATTGCCAAAGACCTCGCGCTGCGCGGGGTGACCGCTGGGATCTTTTTCAACCATCTCGAAGAACAGATTTGTATCCAGCTTGTAGGTATAGAACAGCCCGTTGCTGATAGCTATTTTCGAAACTGGATGATCCCGTTTCCTGGTTGGGGCCAGGGGGGTGCCGCCATGTAACGTGCTCATGTTAACTATCCAGCGAAAGTCATTAACGTCGGCGCAATCGAGCCGATCAAAATCGCCAGGCTGATAAAGCTCGTAGGTCTGGATGACCGGTTTACCTGCGACCTTGATCTCAATCTGCACGTCTTCTTTGGGCAGTTTCTGATACGAGGCTATATCCTGGTAAGCGATGATGTCGATACCCCCGCCCTCCTGATAAGCCGGTTTCTGAATTTTGACGGTCAGGGTGTGTTTGTGATCGCGAATGACGGCGATTTCACCTCGCTGCCGTTCCTGGCTGAAGCAAATAATCCCCAGGCCAGTAAACCTTACAAGTGCGGTAGCGGAACTTTCATTTACAGACATGATCTTCTCCTCTCGATGAGTGGCGATGCGTTCAAATTAGAGTGCTGTTTAGCGCTGAAACGTAACGCGCCGATTCAGCCGTTCTTCCTGTCAACGCGGCTTTGCACAAAAAGTCCGCGGCAACTTCGAAGCAACAAGTGATAATGCTAAGACCGGCGTTGATTCGTGTGAGTTCCCGGGGGTTCGTGTTATTTCGTGAATCGTCCGCCGACAAATCGCGGTGATACGATTCACGAAAACACACCAAGAACACTAAAGAACACCAAGTCGGAGTTTTGAGCAAAGCCATCAACGCCGTATCGGACCGTTTGGAACCACGAATAAGAAGTCAACAGACTCATTCTTTACCAACTTCCTAACCGAGCGCGCTGTGAAAGGCACCGGGCCCGATGGGGTTATAGTGTAGGCGCCGTTTGCCGGTAAGTGATCGAAAACATAAAAGCCTTGCTTGTCCGTCCTGGTGCTGTCATTTTTGGCGCCAGTGAGCAGCACGATAATCCTCCCGAAAGGCTGACGTTCGGATCCCACGCGCCCGCTAATTCTGTAGAACTGCGGCAGAGCGGAGAAGTCAGCTGTTTGATTCACCGTCAATTTCCTGAAGGCGCGCGGCGAGAAATTTAGACCCGAGCTCGCGGGGCTAATGGTGTAATTGCCGCCTCCCGGCAAATCAGTGAAAGCGTAGTAGCCCCTGGCATCGGTCCTCATTGAGCCAGTTCGTGTTCCCCGTAGCGTGACCCTAACTTCGCTGAGAGGTTTGTCTGCTGACGTTACTCGCCCGGTAATCCTGTAGACATCGGGTGTGACCAGACCAACGAAGTCAGCTGCCTCATCTCGCTTCAGAAAATCAATGGCGTGGCTCGGCGGCGTAAAGGTAATCTTCAGCTTCTCGGCCGTGACGGCGTAACCACCGTCTGCCGGCAGACCTCGGAACTCGTACCCGCCGCTGGCGCCGGTCGTCACAGACGCAGTTTTTGTCCCAGTCAATCTTATTTTGACGTCGCTGAGAGGTCTGCCTGCCTCCGTCACTCGGCCGATGATCTTGTAGAGCTGGACGTGATCGGCTTCTCCGTCAGGCACGATCGTGACGTCACTCGCGGGCTTGGTTCCATCCGTCACTTTGCCGCTGACGGTAACTGCGGCAGCAGGCTTTCTGGCGGTGGTTACTGACCTGGACATGACTACGGTTGCTATCAACACGGTCATCGCAGCCATCAGGACGTAACGCCATTTGACCGCGCGGTTTCGTTTACTTAGGGCGAGATCTTTCTCCTTGAGGAGGCGCGAACCCTCGTTCCATTTGTCTGTGCCCGAAAACACTTCCACCAGAGGCATGCCGTCGGCGAGGCAAAACCCCAACGAACTCTCCGCGTAGTAGGCGCTGCATTTAGGGCAGATGCGCATGGCCTTAATAATTGGCGTAACCGCCGAACAGGGAAAAGGCTGCCCAATAAAAAGGCGCCTGGGTTTCATTCTTGCGCAACACTTCGATCTGGGCCTGCCGCAGACTCTCGGCGGAAGTCATTCCTTTGGACTTGCGATTCCGATGAAAGGCGATCATCAAATCTTTTGTAGGCTCCGAGTCCACTTTCCATTGGCTGGCGACCACAATGGGGGTCCCCATGGCCAACCAGGTGCGGGCAATACCAATCGCCCCTTCGCTTTTGTTGTAACTCTCGAATCCAGTTTCACAGGCCGACAGGACCACCAGTTTCGCTTGCGGCAGTTTGTAGTTGCCGAGGTCCGCCGAACGCAGCTCGCCGTGCGCGAAAAGCAACTTTGAGTTAGCCGGCGATTGCGGGTTCGTCACAAAGTGACCGGCGAAATGAACCACTTGCACACCGGCAAAACTCGCCAGGAACCTTTCCCTGGTGGCCTCGCTGCCAATCAACGGAAGTGAACTTGCATAGTCCCCAGCGATCGTCTGCGCTTCAGTTTCAGCGGCCTGCAGGTTCGCCAGCTCCCGGGTGTCCTCGCGCGCCAAATCCGGATTGCCGACGCTCAGCAGAGATTCATCCTTGAACCGCTCCTTGCGTCTGGCATTCTCGCTGGCCAACACCAACACCGACGCGCTGGGTGAATAGAAGATCGCGTGCTCTTCCAGCAGGTACTTTCCGCGCGGCGAAACGAGGGTCGCAAACGCCAGCTGATGCAGCGATTTATCGGGCACCAGGCAAACCTGCTGTTCGTCAGTTAGGCCGTGCGGGATCAGCAGGTCATACAACTCGCGTCCAGCTGCGCGAAGTTCTGCAGGTGTCCCCCTGGCTAGAATCGCCGCCCGGTATGCGTCCACCCTCTTTTCCAATTCGCTGGCTGCGATTGCTTTTTCGTCTATGTCAAAGTGCGTCTTCGAGATCATCCATAACAACAATCTATCCGGAAGGACTGCGTATTCCACGAAAATCACGTTTTCCGGAAGCCGCGCCTGAATTTCCCCCAACGAGAGTGAGCGGCTGACTGCGTCAAAACCCTTTTCAACTTCCGCAATCGATTTTTCGGACTCGACAAAATCCAGTAATGAGCGGGCCTTTGACGCTTCCACAAACTCGAATGCTTTCCGGCTGTCCCGCGCTTTTATTGCATTCGTCGCGGCGGTGTCGAAGACGATTTGCTCATTCGCAAAGAATGATTGTCTTAAGGTGTCTTCGCGAATGGTAGCGCGGTACTCTTCGGAAAGCTTCAAAACGTTGACCAGCTCAACTGCAAAGTCCTCGTGCCCCTCGAGCTGCTCAAAACAGAACAGCCGGCCTTTATGAATCTCGTAGAGGTTTTCCCTGACTTCCGGTAGACGCTGGTACAGCTGAAGCGCCAGGTCGTACTCAGTCAACGCGGCACCGCAATCTTTCCTCCGGCTCTGCACGTTGCCCAGCAAAAGATGAATCTCGGCCCTGGTTCTCGTGTTCGCTTTGCTTTCGTCTCGAGTCAGCGCAATTTGCAGCGATTCGTTGGCAGACTGCAAGGCTTCGTCCAGCTCGCCCTTGGCTTCTGCCGCCTCGGCCATTTGGCGCAGCGAATCGTTAAGGCGAATTACGTCGTTGGGACGTTCGCGGATCATCGCCAGGCGCTCTCGGGCCAGGCTAACCGCCGTGGCGAAAAACTTTAGCTTTATTGAAAGATCGGCGAGCGTACCTTTTTGGCGCCAGGATTGCCGGTGGTTTAGATAGTAAAGTTCCGGGGTCTCGATCGTGGCGCTGGCGTACGTGAGGGCCGTGGGCATGTCGCCCAGTTGTGAGTAATTAGCAGTGAGAGCGTCCTGGGCGTAAATTATCCCAAACGTATTGTTGGCCGACTCCGCCGACTGCAAAGCCATTCTTAAATATTTATTGGTCTCGGAAAGACCGGCCTGATTGTAGTAACTCATCGCCACCCAGTAATAGGCTACCGGCAGCAGTACCTTGTAATTCCTGCTGATTGAGTATTCGACAATCGAATTCAAACGGCGACGCTGTTCGTCGACCGATCCGACGCCGGCAAGGAATTGAGCGGCCCAGATTTCCGCAATCGTCGCGTCGCAGGTGTCTCCCGCCCTGGCGAAAAGGTCACGGCTCTTTTCAAAGGCGAGGATTGCCTCCGCGTATTTGTACTCCTCCACCAAAGTCTGCCCGCTGGCAGCAAAGTCGTGGGCCTGCAATAGAGAAGCAAACTGGCCGGGGTCCGCACTTGCGTAGAAGTTGGCTAGTTCAAAAAAAAAAGACTCGCCGTTTTGCGCTTGTTCAAAGCCGCCTATGAACTTCAAGGCCTCGATACTTTCGGCGGCCTCCGACCAGTCGTTCGCCTGCCTGGCGATGAGGTAACGTCGCGAAAACTGAATCGGCAGAGTGACGTCCCTCAGCAATCCCTTCGTTTCGTTATGAATCTTTTGGGCCCGGGCGGCATCGCCGGCGCGAAAGGCTGCGAGGAAATCGGACAAAACCTGGGCAGCGGGTTTATCGAGCGACTGCAGGCTTTCCAGATGCGTCAGGTTCTTACGCGCCTCATCGGCCCAGCGCGAGGATGGGTCCTTTGCCAGGTATTGCTGCCAGGAGGCCTTTGCTTCGCGGGTCAATCCCAGTTGTTGCAATGCCAGCGACTTGTTGAAGATTGCTGCCAGGAAATTGCCGTCCAGTTCGGTCGCCTTCGTGAACTCCTCCAGACTTTGACTAAGATCTTCAAGCTTCTTCTCTTGCTTTGCGAGTTCGAAATGGGCCGACCCGAGATCGTTATGGATCCGGGCGTCGCTGTCCGCCAACCGCACCGCAGTCTCGAGTTCCGTGATCGCCTTACGAAAGTCCCTTTGCGTTAGATAAAAAATACCGAGTGAGTGATGGGCTTCCGCGTCTGACTTCTTTTCGGTGCTCTCGATTAAGTTGTTCTCGATGCGCCGCAAACGGTTCGTGTCACCCGGCTCGGGCGCCCCGCGCAACTGGCTGAAGGGGGCGTAGCCGAACCCCGAAATGCGTGTCTCAGTCGGCCGCGCCTGGCGATAAATGCTCCGCAGCTCGGCAAGTTCGTCAGCAGCGGGGCGCCGGCTGAAGTAAACGACGAGCGCCACCGCGCCAATCAGGAGGACGGCAAACGCGCCGGCAAATACGGGCTGACGAAATAAGGAGGCGAGGGAACTAAAGAACGAAGGCTTTCCGGCAGCCGGCTGTGAACTTCTGGCCCGCGCCTTTTCTCGCAACTGCCGGGTCAGATCAACCTTGAAGCGTCTCTCCGGATTGTCTTTCAGGGTGGCGTTAAAACTTTCCGCGTCAGCATCGCTGAGGGCGCCGAATACGTAATCATTGATCAGCGCGTCTTCAGCGAGTTGGACCTGGGAGCAGAAGTCTTCGTCGGTAAACAGCAGTTCTTCGAGCCCTTCGAGCGTCGTTTCATCGGAAACGCGGCCCAGCAGGTACTCGCGAACTGTCTCTTCACTTCTTAAGGATGGACCCATTGCTCGCACCGCCCCCAATTCAGAGTGTCATTAGTGGGGATAATGTAACGGGCTTTAGCTCATGCATTCCTGGACGCAAACCTTCAGTTTCTGCTTGGTCCGCATGACGCGCATGCGCAAGGCTGTCTGCGTCACTTCCAAACTCACCGAGATGCGCCGGTGCAGTTCAATCTTCGCCAGTCTGGCTTCGGAAAAATAATCGAGCAGCAGCGTGCGGCTGTCAGGCGAAAGTTTCTCCAGGCATTGATCCAAACACTCGCTGGAGAAAGCTGGTTCCTCGGGGCTTTTCGCAGCGATCGTCACATTGTCAATGTCCAGAGTCACGCGCTCTTTGCGCAGCGATTCGCGATAGACATTTCGGGCGACCCCATAACAATACGCGATTTTGTTTTCGATTTTCTCTTCCGCGCTCTTGAGGATGACGCGGTTAATGGTTTCGTCCGCCAATTCATCCGCAAAGGGGGATTGGCGCTGGGCGAAGAACGTGGCCAGGCGGAAACGCAACCGCTCATACTCCTCGCCGGCGCGTTCGCGGTCGGGACTAAGCCAGTCGAGAAAACCGGCAAACTTCTCTCGCGTGATCTCGTTTTTCGTGTTTGGATCCGGCAATCGTTGAGGCCCTGGTTCCCTGGAGACAGAAATTGCGGTCACAGCATAACGCAATTATGATTCGAGACCCTACACTAATTTTGCGCCACCAAAAGCCGGACAGCCTGAGTGGTTAAGGGCTCAGGCTGCCGGGGTGGGGTGAGACTGGGTTATCGATAATCGAGCAGCAAAGAAAAGCGGTACTGCCCTCGATTTACTCCCCCTGCTTAACAGGTAAACGCAGCGGCTTCCAGCTAGGGCATAGGCACGCAATGCTGGTTGTTCGACGTGTTGCTCTCCGTGATTAGGGTCGTGGCGCTATAAGGAAACTGCGTATATCCGGCAACGCTGGCGCAGTTTTTGTAGTGGCCGCCCGGTACATTTACCGAGATGCTAAAGGTCGTGTTCTGTCCCGGTGCGAGACTCACCGCGCCGGTTGAACCACAACCGATAGTGTCAGATGGACCAATCCCACAGCTCCATCCGGTTGGGGTGCTGCTGCCCGCCCAGGTAAGTCCCGTGGTTGGAGGAGGTGTGACCACATCTTTGACTACCAGAATCCCGTTGAAAGCCCCGGGTCCGTTATTGGTGATGGAAAAAGTAACCAGACAGGATCCGGGAAGCGGTTTGCAAATCACTTTCTTCACGGTGCTCAGGTCCGGCAGTTGAGGCAGTTGGGGCTTGCACTTACCTTTTGCGTCGGCCAGGAAAATGGCCTGGATGTCACTGGCTGAAACCACATCCCTGAAGATCTCGATTTCATCCAGCCCGACTTCGCAACTGCTGCAGCCGAAATTCAAACGATGTGACCCCAGCAGCAAATTCGCAGTGTTGTTGACGCTCGTCGCCGGCGGTACGAACGTACTTACCTGAACTCCGTTCAAATAGAACCGCCCGATAGGCGCCCCGACGCCCACGCGCTGCACGGTAACGGCGACGTGTTGCCACGTGTTGTGGGTGAAGGTCGGTGGGCTGATGAAGGTCGCCGGTGTCGTAGTGCCATTTCCCATTATCAGCCGCACTGAACCGCTGCGGATAAAGAATGAGAAACCTGCCGGTATCGAGGTTGACGTGTCCAGCTTGTCAACGATCCCCAGCGCGGCGTTGCTTACCGGGCCCTTGACCCAGGCGTCGATTGAGAAGTTGCCGGTGCCGAAATTGTAAAAACTGCCGGTCACTGTCGCCTTGGAATTAATAAAGTACAGCGCATTGCCGACCTTCGGCGCCGTTGGCATTGGATCAGACCCAATACTGTTCGAGGTACTCCCGTTGTGGCCACCGATGATGTCAACCACAGTGTTGCCGCTCGCTTCATCCAGCGGCCACCAGGAAACCATACTGGGAGGCGGCGTCGCGCAGGAAGTCTGACAAATTGGCAGAGTGATGCAGTGCTGAATCTTGCAGGCCGGCGCGGCGGGTCCGGCCAGACCTGCGCTGAAACATATGGTGGCTCCCGGAACGGCGCTGCTTCCGCCGATCGTTACGGTGACTGTAGTCGAACCTCCAGGTGGCAGCGGCGAAATCACGAGGGATGATGGCGTGATAGTTACAGCCGAGGAACTGGAAAAATTAACTACGCTGACGGTTCCGCCGGAGTAATTCGTAAAGGTAAATGTGTACTTGAACGTGCCGCCCTTCCAGCAAGTGATTTTCTCGTTAGTGGTAGTCAGGCACTTGCACTTGCCGGCAGGACCGGCGTTGACCATGCCCAGGAACTCGGCGGCGGCGAGCGGCCGGTTGAATAGTTCCAGCTCATCAATCGTCATCGCTGCCTGCACAGTGCCGGGCGAACGGCTCTCGCCGATCAATAGAGGAATGTTATTCGTGACGGAATAAGACGGCAGCGGCGGGCCGATGGCGGGAACTTGCACGCCGTTTACAACGAACATGATTGTTCCAGCGCCGCGGTTCACCGACACGGCCACATGCGTCCAGGTGTTGAAGGGCACCGACGGCACATTGGGACTAAGGTAGCCCGTCAGCGGGCCGCCGCCACCCATCACAAATTGCAATCTCGCCCCCGTGGAAAACGAACTCACCAGGCTGAACGCGTAGCCAGCGCCCTGTGTGCCCGCGGTGTTGTAGCTCAGCTTGTCCACGATGGGATGGATGTACACGGCATTGGGTTGAGGAATGAAAACCCACGCGTCGATAGAAAGATCACCGGTCCCAAAGTTGATCTCCGGGTGATCAGGTACCTCTATGTGTGGACCATTGGTTTGGGAAGTAGCATTGAAAGCCACGGCGCCACCGACACGGCCCGGAACTGCGTTTGCGTTCGGAGTGCCGAGAACGCCCGGCTTTGAAACCCCTTGGTTGTTGAAGCCGGCCAGGTCTCTTACAGTCGCGGATCCGTTGGGCTCATCCAGCGGCCACCACCCCACCATCATTTTTGGGGGAGGGAAGCAGGCCGGTACTCCGCCGCCCGGTCCCGGGGTTTGGACCAACGTCGGTTGCCCTTCGTCTGCAGCAGCAGAATGAGCCCGTTGTGATCCGGACCACAGGATGAGGACAAGCAGGGTTGCCATCAGGCCCGTGAGAAAAATCTTTTGACTCAGGTTCAGCGACGCTCGCCGAACTGCAAACTGGGTAACGTGGTTCGTTGGCACTATCTTTTCTCCTTTAGATCGGTCTTACTCGCTTGAGTGAATTCGTACTCTCACTGGCGAGTGACATTCACCGGAGAAACGTAACGCGGGCTTACCGGGAAAAGGCTTTGTCTCGGTTCAAGACACAGTCGCGAGGTAAATGTTTCCCGCAGCGCCAAGGACGCGAAATTTAAAAGCCCAGGCCAACGGCCTGGGTAGTGGTAAGCGCATATTTCCCTGAGCACTGAAAGTGCGCAATCGTAGTCCAATGATTGCGGTCAGTCATGCATTATTACGCGCCTTCAGCGCTTGCCGGGTGCGCTGGACTAAACCCTGGGCCGCTGGCCCGGGCTATTGCATTTCGCGCCGTTGGCGCTTACAGAAATTGCGGTTTGAACTGGAATTTGGTTTCTTGTGCAGAGCCACGCAGATCAGAGTTCCGGTGCAGGGCCGGCATGAGGATGATCGCGGCTCAACATGGCGTAAACCGTCGGCGTGACGACCAGCGAGAGCAACAGGGCAACAGCCAAACCGCCAATCACGGCGATTGCCAATGGTTGCAGCAACTCGGCGCCCGATCCTATCGCTAGCGCCAGCGGCAACATCCCTAAAATCGCCGCCAGTGACGTCATCAATACCGGACGAAAACGGCGCCGCCCAGATCTAAGCAATGCTTCCCGCAGCGAGTCTCCGGCCGCGAGATGATCTTCAACCGCGTCGAGCATAAGAATGCCGTTCTTCGCGACTATCCCGACCACCATGATCATTCCCATCAGCGACACGACATTTAGAGTGGAGCCGGTTAGAAAGAGCCCGAGCAGAACTCCACCAAGTGCCAGGATCGCGCCAACCACAATCGATACCGGATGCGCGAACGAGCGAAATTCGATCAACAGCGTAATGAAGACGAGAACAATTGCCAGGAAGAGCGCTAAGGCCAGCTCTCCAAAGCTCGCTTGTTGTTCTTTATAAAGACCACCGTATTCCACGGTCATCCCCGGTGGCAGTTTGACCTCGCGCGCCAGTAACGCCTGAATTTCCCTGATGCCCGTACCCAGGTCTTTGCCTTCGAGCCGGCCAGTGACCGCGACCGTTTGACGCAACCCGTCGCGATTGATTTCGGTCTGCCCTGTCTCATACTGAATATCAGCCACTTGATCCATGCGGAAGAGCGTCCCAGACGACGAACGCACCTGCAGCGCTCGGACTTTCTCCAGAGATGTGCGCATCTCAGCAGGAAAAAGCACCCGCACCGTGATTAGTCGATCCTGTTGCAGGATTGAGGAAGCCGCATCGCCGGACATTGCTGTGGTGGCGGTGCGCGCTATGTCGCTGGCCGTGACGCCAAACCGGGCGGCGCGCTGGGGATCGATATTGAAGGTGATAGCCGGCCCGCTGACGATAACGCCGCTCTGAGTGTCAACTACTCCCTGAACTTTTTGAATGGCAGCTTCGATCTCGCCGGCTTTCTGCTCCAGGGCCGCAGTGTCTTCGCTGAAGAGCTTGATCTCGATTGGTTCGGGTGAACTGGTGAGATCGCCAATCATGTCCGGGAGAATCCCCACAAACTCGACTTGGAGCGCGGGTTCCGATTCCTCGATCTTGGAACGCAGCTCGGCCTCTACTTCGTCAGTCTTTCGCTTATGACCTGGCTTTAGCTTGACGGCAAAGTCGCCGGTGTTGGGTTCGGTAATGAAGAGCCCCAACTCGAGGCCGGTGCGGCGGGAATAGCTTTCGACTTCGGGGGTCCGCAGCAGCAGTGCTTCAACGTGCCGCAGCATGCGATCGGTTTCGGCGAGCGACGCTCCCGGAGGCGCCTGGTAGTCGAGCACGAAGGCACTTTCGTCGAATGCCGGCAAGAACTCGGACCCCAGCGAGCGATACAAAAGATACGATCCAGCGAGGACAGCGGCCATGATGGCAATCACCAGCCAGCGATTATCCAGTGAATGTCCGAGCACCCATTCGTAGCGCCGGATGATTCCACCCAGCAAACGCCCCTGCTTTTCCTCTCGAATTGAAACCGCTAGCTCGTCGGCTCCGTCGTCGTTCTCTTCGCCGGGCTTGCGTTTGATTCTGACAAACCGCTCCGCGAGAACTGGCGTGAAGAACAGAGCCAGCACCAACGAGGTGAGCAGAGCGACCGCCATGGTGAGGGCGAGGGAACGGAAGAAGACCCCAGTGACGCCCGTCAACAGCGTCAAGGGAAGAAAGACAACCACGGGCGTGACGGTCGAACCGACAATCGGTATTGTTATTTCCGAAACTGCGCTGGCAACGGCTTCACGCCGCGATTGACCGCGAGCCAGGTGCGCGTAGATGTTCTCCACCACCACGATGGCATCGTCGATGACCAGCCCAATGGCGGCCGCCACACCTCCCAGGGTCATCAGGTTGAAACTTAGCCCCGCCAGCCACATCGCCAAAAATGTGGCCAGCACTGTAACGGGTATAACGAGAATCGCAACGAACGTCGTGCCCCAGTTTCGCAGGAAGGCGTAAAGGATAATAACTGACAGCACCAACCCGATAATGATCGAATCGCGCACCGAACTGATTGACTCGCGCACCAGCAGAGACTGATCGTAGTAAGGAGCTATCTTCACGTCCCTGGGAATCTGTCCGCGCATTGCCGCCAGCTCGGCATTTACCTCATCAACGACGGCGACGGTATTAGCGTCCGGTTGCCGGGTAACGTTTACTAAGGCAGAGAGATGGCCGTCCGCGGTCACGATCGTGTACTCCGGTTCAATTCCGGCGCCTACCGTGGCCACGTCAGTAAGCGTCACCGGCGCGTTGTTAACTGTGGCCACGACAATGCTGTTCAATTCTTCGGGAGCTTTGGCCTGGCCGCTAACTAACACCAATTCGAGTTGGTGGTTCTCGTCTATCAGTCCCGGCGAAACGATGATGTTCGAATTGCGGACCGCATCCACGACCTGCTCGGCTGAGACGTTGTGCGCCACCAGACGATCAGGATCGATGGTGACGTGAAACTCGCGAACCTTGCCCCCAGCGACGCCGACGATGGCTACACCTGGGAGCCGAGCCAGCCTTGGCCGAATGGTGTAGTTGGCGATGTCGCGGAGGCTGGCCTGATCGCGCTTCGGCGAGGTGAGGCTATATCCGGTTACGGGAAACACGGCAAAGGTCAGGCGTTCGACATTTTGAATCGAGGCGGTTGGCGGCAGCGTCGATGAAAGTTGAGACAGCCGGGCCTGAACCAGTTGCAGGGACTGGATTATATCGACGTTCCAATCAAAGAAGAGGCTGATTTCAGATGAGCCCCGCGCAGTCTTTGAGCGAATGTTGGCGATGCCGGGAATTCCATTCATTGCCTCTTCAATCGGACGCGTGACCGAAACCAGTGTCTGCGAGGCCGGCGCCACTCCGTTATCAACGATGATTACGATCCGGGGAAAGTCAGTGGCGGGAAAGATCGCGATGGGCAACTGCCACGAGGCATAGAGTCCCGCCGCGCATAGCAACGCCACGATCACGAGGATGGCGCGCGACTGCCTGGAGATTATGGCGGCAAGTTTCATCGATTTTGGAGTGCGCCGACTTGTCGGCGCTTTGGTCATCGCTACATTGATTCAATTCATGCCAAAGCGGCGCCGGGCCGCCGCAGGCCAAAGCGGTGACAGGTCACCGCACTCCATAGGTTGCGGCTTACTTTTCTTCTTTAGCCGCGGCCGGATCTTCCTTCGCGACCTCGACTTTCGTGCCGTCAGCCAGCGTGAAATTGCCTTCAATCACAACCGTTTCACCACCACTCAATCCTTCGACGATCTCCATTTTGTCGGTCGTGCGAATGCCAACCGTCACCTTCGTTTCATGGGCAACGGATTGGTCGTCCACGATCATCACCGTCCCCTCATTGGCATTGACCGCATCAAGCGTAACGGCGGCGGCCGGGACGACGATCGCTTCCGTTCTTGCCTGCGCCGCAATCATGATTTGGGCGGCGCCGTTGGCGCGCAATCGTCCTGCTCCATTACCCAGGGCCACCCACACTTCGACCGTGCGATTTGCCAGATCACTGGAGTGGCTAAGCAAAGTGATCTGTCCCCGCAGCTCCTCAGCGGAAATATCCGTCGGCACCACGGTTGCCGCGTCACCGACCTTCAACTGAGAAACAACTGTGTCGGAAAAAGGCGCCTTAACGATGACCTGGCTCATGTCGGCAATGTTTACGAGTTTGCCTCCGGCCGCCGCAAACTCGCCTTCGTATTGAAACTGATCGGTGATCAAGCCGGAGATGGGAGCGCGAATGACCGTGTAGCTCAATTGCGCATCGAGGGTGGCAAGATGCTGTTGGGCCGCCGCGACTTTCGCATTTGCCAGAGCGATGTCGTTCGGGTTGATGGATCTGGTGCGCAAAATAACGGTCTGCTCGGCGAGTCGCAGTTCGTTTTCCGCAGTCGTTAACTCCAGTTGAGACGCCTCCAGATCCTTTTTCGAAATGCCGCCTTTATCGAATAACACCTGGCGCCGCTCATAGGTTGCCCTCGCGGTCCTGACCCGGGCCTGCGCGTCGCGCACGGCTTTCTGATCCTGCGCGTTGGTCTGGGGAATCGTGCCGGTAGTGACACTGCGCAGACTCGCGCGCTCCTGATTGAGGGCCGCTACCGCCTCATTGCGCTGGGCCAACAGATCTCTCGATTCAAGCACCGCGATGATTTGCCCCGCTTTGACAACTTTATCTTTCAGCAGCGCCATGGTTTTGATCTGGGCGCTAACCTTCGCTGCGACCGTTGCCTGCTCTCTGGGGAAGATCGTGCCCACTGCCGACACCGGAGCTGCGATCGCTTCCTTCCCGGCGGTGGCCACCTTTACGCTAACTACCGGAGTGACAGATTCTGCGGCGGTGGTTGTGCCCTTCCATTTCCAAACGATTAGCACGATCACTAGCAGAACGAGCAGGACCGCAGCGCTACCGATAATCAGATAGCGGCGCTCCTGCCACGAGCGCGAACGCGTTGTGGTCTCCATCTCCGTCAGTAGCTCCTGATCGGCTGCCGGTAATTCGTTGGGGCGTTCTGTTTTCATTGTGCGGTCGCCTGTCGCAGGCGTGCCAGCGCTACCTGATAATCAAAGAGCGCCTGATAGAGAGCTTGTCTTTGTGCGGCCAGTATTGTTAATGCGTCCGTCACTTCTACGATTTGTGCCTCGCCCGCGCGGTAGCGCGCAATCGAAGCATCAAGGTTCTCTTGTGCCTGCGTCACCGCACCCCGGGCCAACCTGATTCGTAACAGCGCACTGGCCGCCTGGGCCTGGGCCGCATAGAACTGTTGCACCAGGCCGCGCAGCGCCAGTGCGCGCTCGGATTCCGCCACCTCGGCGCGCAGACGCGCCTGCCGTTCTTTGCTTTTGGATTCACCCCAATCGAAAAGGGGGATCGTAAGCGTTACCGCCGCTGACATGCCAGTATGTTCCTTCAACCGAGGCTGCCTCAGCGAGTCACTGTCAACGCCTCCAAGAATAGAATACGAGAGCTGGGGTAAACGATCGGCATGGGCGATGCGAACTTCCTGCTGCGCCGCGCGCTGTTGCGCTTCGAACTGGCGAAACTCAGGACGTCGCGTGACGTCGTTCACGGTGAATTGTTGCATCTCGCCATCAACTGGCGTGGTAATGACCAAATCGGACGTGCCAATCGGCCTGGTGAAATCATAGCCGACGAGTATCCGCAGGGCGCCGGCGCTGACAATTTCATCAGCGCGCGCGCGTTCCAATTCGTCGCGGCGCGTGATCGTTTGCAACTCCGCACGAGTCAGGTCAACCGGCGCAACTTCGCCGCCAGCGAGGAGAAGGGAAGTGACCCGCTCGAATTCTTCGGCCGCGGCCAAATTCTGTTCCGCAGCGCGCGTTTGCGCGTTCGCCAGCGCCAAACCGTAATAGGCTTCGATTACTGCTTGGGCCAGCGACCGGCGCGCCACTTCAGTGCCCGCATGTGCGGCGGCCAGCAGCGCCCGGTTCTTCTCCAGCGTCGCCCGCAGCCTGCCGTTAATATCCAGGTCACCAGCCACATTTACATAAGCCTGGTATTCGCCGATCGCGTTGTTCGCCAGGAAGCTTGGAGCGCGAGGAGTCCCCGGCGGCAGGCCCATCGCCGGCGAGGTGTATAGGTAACTGAGGGGAGCACTGACGTGGGGCAGGAAAGCAGTTCTGGCCTGATTTACGTCCTCAGCCGCAATGCGTTCGTTGAGTGTTGCTTGTTGAAACACCGAGGCCTGCAGCGTGGCCAGTCTTAGTGCCTCATTAATCGTGAGCGGAGTGGGAGGAGATGTTTGATTCCCGGCAGCCGTGGGGTTAGATGTGGTGGTTTGTTGCGCGCGCGCCGGGACCCAGATCGCTATTAGGATAAGCGAAACGATGGCTAGAGCAATGCCCTGATTAATTCGAATTATCGGCATCAGACAACCGCAACGGGGGAGCCTGCAAGCATGCTTGCACGAGAAATCCGATTTCGTGTTCTTTAGTGTATTTCGTGTGCTTTCGTGAATCGTATCGCCGGGATTCGTCAGCGCACGATTAACGAAACTACACGAAATCCGCGAAGTTATACGAATCAGCGCCGGTCTTTATCGTTATCACGCAGCACGTTGGACGCGCTACCGCGTAAGGTAACGCAGCATTTCTTACTTCTGCTTCAAATTCCCGTCGGCGTCAAACTCCAGTTCCAATCGCCTCCGGCCATTCTTGACGATGACGTCGTAGCTGACCTTGTCACCCGTGACAGTTTTCTCGGCACTCCTCACCGCCGCATTTGGATATTTTGTGCGGATTGCCTCCTGGACGGCTGTTGGGAGATCGCTTAGCGCAATGGTCTCTTCAACTTCGGCGACGCTGCCATCCGGGTTATAAAGCACGTCACGGCCGGTCGCACCCTCCGTGCTCTCAATTTCATAGAAGGTTTTGCCGTTCTCTTTCTCCCGCGCGTAGCCCTTGATGGTCGCGTTTGGATAGGCGGCCTTAAAAGCGGTCCGTACCGCCACGGGTACGTCTTTCGCCTTAACCTGTCTTTCCTGGGCCGACGCGAAACTGCCGGCCAGAGCAATTGCTATGATCGTTAAGCCGATTCGCAGTAATCCTGATACGTGTTTCATGATGTTTCTCCTCAATCGTCGAAGTGAAAATCAACGACTCAGCACAAGTAGGGTGAACGTTCCCGGCAACATCGGAGCTCGCGGCCGGGGCTGTTGCGCCGTAGCCGCCGGCGCGCTTCCAAACTCAGCGGTAACCAAAAACAGTTGATGGGTCTTTATATCGAGCGCCATGGTCCGTGCGCGCACCTGAGTGGGCACAGTCTCGACTATCGTGAACTTGTCCGGTGCGTCCTCATGAACAACTGTGACAGTTCCTTCACCATTTGAGCTGAAGGCGTATCCCGTTGCCGGATCGAATGCCGCCGCATCAGTACCGGCGCCGATAGCCAATGTCGTAATCAGCTTTCCATTGTCGGCATTGACTACCGCCATCAATTTGTTTCCGCAAACTGCAAACAGCCTGCGATGTTGCCGGTCGATTGCCAGGCCCGATGGCTCTTCGCCGGGAGCAATTGACCAGTGATTGTTTACCAGCAGTTTCACCGGATCGAACTGCACTATCTCATTCTTGTCTTCGATGTTGACATACACGTGGCCCTTTTCATCCGACACAGCGAACTCCGGCTTGCCACCCAGAGCTATCGTGCCGGCGACGGCATTGGTCTTCACATCGATCACAGTTGTATCGTGGCTTGCACCGTTGAAGGCAAAAACGCGTTTTGAGAAAGAATCGTAAATGATAGCGTCCGGATTGCGGCCCACCGGCACGGTCGCGATTGGCGCCAGGGTCTTAAGATCAAAAACGGTGACCGCGTTGTCACGGCCGTTGCTGGTAAAGCCTTTGCCGGCATCGGTCACGATCGCAATGCCATGCACACCGTTGGTCTTGGGAATATCACCGACCACGGCGCTGGTGTCGGCATCGACCACCACCACGTGGGTCGCGTGAGAGATGTAAACCCGCCGGGCTTTGCTGTCCACGGTTAGATAGTCCCAGCTGCCCTCGCCACCCAATACGGTCTTCCTGGTTATGTGGTATCCGGATGGTCCGCCGGAGCTGAATCCAACCGTACTGAAGACGGCGCTCTGACAAATCAGGCAGAGGAAAACGATCGAAACGTGCTGTGCAAGCTTTTGCATGGGTGGCCTCCGGCTATTCAACGAATTATTGCGGCGGATTCTACTACAATCGTCACGATGACGCGGCGTCCTTTTAACAGCCGACGCCGTCACACGGTTGATGTAATTCAAGGTACGTTGTATCATCCATGAAATGTACCGTGCAGAAGTAGAACCGATGCCACAAAACCCGTTGGACCGAGTACCCCGAACCGGATTATGGAAAGTAGTTATCTACGAAAAAGACCGGTTAGTTAGAACTCACAAGGATTACATAGTCATCGCGGAAGCCGAGCGGATAGCCAACAAACTCAATTCCGAATTTGGCAATAGGAAAGCTGCAGGCGCCTCATGAGGAATTAGACTGAGATTCCTGCTTGTCGTCCCAATTGGCAGAGTCGACCTCGGGTGATATTGGCAGATGGCTTTGCGCAGCTAGTGACTTTAATTTGCTTTGCGCCCTTTCGATCCTTCTTTGCGCCTTTGCGAGAAATGCTCCGAACCTGCGCGGTATTTTACGCAAAGGCGCAGAGTCGATTTCTGAAGCACGCAAAGAACTATCAAATTAGCGCACTACCGAATTCCATAAGGCCTTAACCGCGCCGAGAGCGTAGAACTTGAAGGAGTTTAGAGATGAACCGTCAGCTGATAAGGTCTGTTCTCGTGCTGTTTTTGATTTGCTTCAGTCTTGTGATCCTTCCCCAGTCCGCATTAGCTTCATTTCCGAATAACGAACGTGAATCGACAAAGCGAATGGCGCTCCATGATGCAATGCGAAAGCTTTGGGCAGAGCACGTCTTCTGGACCCGCGTCTTCATCATTAGCGCGGTGGCGGATTTACCGGACAAAGGGTTTGCCCCTGAGCGTTTACTTCAGAACCAGGTGGAGATTGGAAACGCTATCAAGCCGTATTACGGCGACGCCGCCGGCGATAAGCTGACCACACTTCTGAAGGAACATGTAATAACCGCAGCGGAAATCGTGGCCGCAGCGAGGGCGGGAGACAAACCCAAACAAGAAGACGCCACCAAACGCTGGTTCGCAAACGCGGACCAAATCGCAGCGTTCTTAAGTGATGCAAATCCCAGGAACTGGCCGCGCACAGAAATGCAGCAAATGATGCGCGAGCACCTGAACTTAACTATCACGGAAGTCGTCGCCCGACTCCAGGGCAATTGGGCCGCGGACATCGCCGCCTTTGACAAAGTGCACGAACAGATTTTGCACATGGCGGACATGCTGACCGAAGGCATCGTCAAACAGTATCCTGCGAAGTTCAAGAGATAAACCCTTTCTTTCCGGCCCTGACATCGGATCTGATTTTAAGAGGAATCAGACTTGCGCAGTGGCGGCGCAGGCTATGCGGGGCACATCATGACTGCTAAAAAGCCCGTCTCGGAACTTCATATTCCTGTCTTTCTGTACGGCTGGGCCTGAATCGCTTCGCCCTCGCCGAAGTTTACGTTGCAAGCCGCGTCAGGTACGCCCATTTTAAGCAAAAAGGCCTGGGCAAAAAGCCTGGGCAAAAAGCTTGACACAGGTTAGACCTTGGCATATGTTGCGGTCGCACCTAACAGTAGTGTGAGGTACCTATCCGGCCTCACTACTCCAAGCTTGGAAGAAACTGAGAACCTCATGATTCTCACGGATCCCAACTTTAACTGAATCCAGATTTTTGCTTCGAGCAGTCGTCACGACCAAATTGGCGATTGCGTTCGCGACCTTTATCCGGCTTTCGGTTTACTGCCTGGACGACATGCGTCTCTTTCGAGCATCTCGCCACTGCACTTCTTTAAGGATGTAACGAAGGAGAATTCCTCATGGCGATGAATTTCGATGCGATTGTGATTGGAACCGGCTTTGGCGGAACGATCGCCGCGACTAAGCTGGCCGCAAAAGGGAAGAAGGTCTTGATGCTCGAACGGGGCACATTCTGGGTCACTCCAGAGAAGCTGGGCCAACCAGCGGTCGGGGGTAAGCCGCCTATTCCTGTATGGGCCAGGGAGCAGACTCCACCAATGCCGGTCCAATACTGGCCACGTCCCAATCACCGGGAGGGAATGCTGGACTTCTTCGCGAGCGTGCGCTCCCCATTCAACAAGGATGGTCTCTACCAGTATTCGATCTTCAAACAGGCGGACATCCTCACGGCCAGTGGCGTGGGCGGCGGATCGCTCATCTATTCGAATGTGACGCTGCGACCTCAAGCAGAAGTCTTGCAGGGCATTGGTCTCAACCTGGGCGATGCAGATTATCAGGCTGCACTGAAGTGGATGGAAGATTTTCGTGGAAAACTCAACCGCGTCGTTACCAAGATTCCGTTGCCCGGTCGCGACGTATCGAATCTGACGGACGACGATTATCTTTACCTCGACCGCGCTCGCGCGCTGCGCGACGCCGCAAAAATATCGTCTCAGAAACTGGGGATTCAAATGCCCTGGGCGCCGCTGGATCTGTCGCTCATCGAATACGATCCAGATCAGGGCGCGCAAAGCCAGGCCGCAAAAAATCATACTTTCTGTGAACGGCAAGGGCGCTGCATTCTCGGTTGCTTGCCGGCCGCCCGTCACACGCTCAACAAAACTCTTTATGCCAAACTGCTCTCCGATCCGACGAAAGGCGTTTCGCTTTCGCCGCTTGCCGAAGTGCGGGACATCAAGCAAATCGCCGGTGGCTACGAGGTCAACTACCGCGATCATCGCGACGACAACAAGAAAACGGTAACGGCACCGATGGTCTTTCTCGCCGGCGGAGTGTTGGGCACAACTGAAATCCTGCTGCGGTCCCGCGATAAAGGCGGTCTGAAATTCAGCAAAACGCTGGGAACCCACTTCTCAACCAACGGAGACTTTGGCGCTTTTTGTGTGGGTACTACTAAACCCGTTTACAGCACCCGCGGTCCCATCAACACCTCTGGCGTGCACGCGAAGTTCGATGGTCTCCACATTCATGTCGAGGACGCCGGCATCCCGGAAATGTTTGCTGCGCTCGCCAGCACCACCATCGGAGTGCTCGACAACTTCGCCCAGCGCGAGGCCCTCAAGGCCAAGATGAAATTCGCCTTTACGACTATGGCGTTTCCCGACCTGCGCGACTTCTTCCCGCATCTGCCGGACACATATGACCCCACCAGCTACGAGACCGAAGCCGAGATGGTGGCCAATATCTTCTTCTTTAATGTAATGGGGCAGGACGATGCCAGCGGCAAATTCACCTTGGACAATGACAAGCTCAAGCTCGATTGGGACAAGAAGATTGGGGAAACGCCTATCTTCGGGAAGATTGAAACGCTGCTGAAGTCGCTATCGGAGTCGATGGGCGGCCGCTACGTGCCATTCCCCTTCTGGAAAGGTTTGGGAAACAAGAAACTCACCGTCACGCACCCGCTCGGAGGTTGTCCTATCGCGCCAACCAGCTTTGACGGCGTCGTGGACGAGCTTGGCCGCGTGTTTGATGGCAACAAAGCGCCCGGCTCTACCGACGTGTATCCGGGCCTCTTTGTCGTAGATGGTTCCGCCATCCCCGGCGCGTTGGCGATTAACCCGACGCTTACTATTGCGGCTCAGGCGCTGAAGAGCATTAACGCCGCCTTGCCGTAGGTTCGTTTAGCGCAGAAGAGCGCAATGCTCGCGCCCCCTATCGCCATCATGCAGGCGGTTCATCCTCACCGCTTACATTGATGTCAAACCCGTGAGGTCTTAAGCAAAGGAAGGTGCAATCATATGGCAACCACAGGCACATTGAACATAAGCGTTTTCGATGCCAGCCGACAGTTATGGCGGGGCCCTGAAGTGCGGTTGAGGCTAACTGATCCCTTTACGAGTTCCAGCAACAAGAACATTGTCGATAGGAGCATGAAGAAAGGCACGAACACCATTGTCGTGGATGGCATTCCAGCCGATGCCGGTCAGAGGTACATTTTGTTCATCGACGCTGATAAACACCGGAGCCATTCGGTATTTCCGGTCAAGCCGATTTCCGGTGGCGAGACGTCACTGAATGTAATGCTTATCCCGAATGATCCTGCCCCGAACTTTGCCGCCTTTTCTTATGCCGAGCTGCAGATGAAGTCGCCGCAGTTCCATAGCGCGCTAAGCCAGAATGTTTCCGAGAGCGATTTCCTCGGATTGGCCAAGGCCGATGCAAAGTTTGGCAACATCAGAATGGCAACCCTCTTGAACATAGAAGCAAAGTTGCGAGCAACCGCTTTGAAGCAGGGCCAGGCAGTCGATGCCATTCAGCTGTTTGCTAATGCGGACTCTTTGGAGCGCGATCGCGTTAAGGTCCAGGTGACTGAGGACATGCCCGGAAAGGTGAGGGGACTAAAGACTTTCAGCGAGCTTAATCCGGATCTCAACGAGCTGAACCATAAGGGGTTTCCTTTGAGCTTCAAGGAGAAGGTTGCCTTTTGCAGTCTGCAGCTTTCATTTGCGAAAAAAGCCGAAAACGGATTGTTGGCCGCAGACATAGACATTGATTTGTTAACCGACATCGGACATTTCGGCGAAGTGATAAAAAATAAGATTACCAAGTTGAAAACGGATCCCTTCAGCATTTACGTGCTGCTCTTCGATCAAGGTATCAGGCCTCTCTACACACTGAAGGTATAAAGACGCGGCCCCTGCTGGAATCTAACGCACACGTTCCCGCAATATTGCTGTAACGCTTTCGTATTCAAGGTTGCGGAATGAGAGTCAGTCTCTGCGTACCGTTTGAACGAATCTGCGTAAAAAAGGACACGTTAAATATGAGACCTTCATTCGATTTCAAACAACCGGCGGCACCCCGCCGCCCGTTAAAGATTTATGCTTTTGATCCCATGATCGGCCGACGACAGGGCGGGCGTATAATCATAGATATTCCAAACGAAACCGATCTCGAGGCCGGGCCGAAGGGCAAGAGGATCACGGTCATCGATTACGACGGCGCTAACGACGTTTTTTATTCGCCGGTAAATCTGGATGATTCAGCCATTCTGATGCAGAACGGTCTCGAGCCCACCGAGTCCGATCCTCGATTTCATCAGCAGATGGTGTATGCCGTTGCCATGAAGGTCCTCGAGAATTTCGACATCGCCCTCGGCCGAAGGATCAAGTTCCGGAAAAGGCCCGGAACGACAGAACTGCGCCTCTTCCCCCATGCGTTTCAAGGCGAGAATGCTTTTTACGATCCGGGAATGAAGGCAATATTATTCGGTTATTTCAGGGCCGATGAAAAAGATCCGGGGCCAAATATTCCGGGGCAGAATGTTTTTACCTGCCTGTCTCAGGACATCATCGCGCACGAGGTCACGCACGCCATCGTCGATCGACTCCGCTACTATTTCAGGGAGCCGACGAACCGCGATGTGGCTGCTTTTCACGAGGGGTTTTCCGATATCGTGGCGATCTTCCAGCATTTCACCTTTCCGGTGGTTCTGCGCGAGCACATCCGGGAAACACGTGGCAACCTCCGCTCGCCGAATAATCTGATCACATTAGCCAGCGAGTTCGGATACTCGACCGGTGAGGGTAAGGCGTTGCGCTCTGCGCTCGACCCCGTGGACGATAAGGGCCTGGTGAATCCGGAAAAGATGCGCATCCCCGACGCCACGCTTTATCAAACCGTGCTAGAGCACCACGAACGGGGATCGATTCTTGTAGCCGCGGTTTTCGATGCGTTCTTTAAGACCTACCAGGCGCGGATCGACGACTTGATAAGAATAGCAACTGGCGGCACGGGCAATCTTCCCGAAGGCGAGCTTCACCCCGACCTGGTGAACCGTATCGCGCAGGAGGCGTCTCGTACAGCGCAAACTGTCCTCAATATGTGCATCCGTGCGTTCGAGTATCTCCCGCCCATCGACATAACCTTCGGAGATTATCTTAGGGCGCTCGTTACTGCCGACTTCGAATTATCACCGAGCGATGAGATCAGGCTTCGCGCAAATATGATCGAGGCTTTTCGTGCGCGAGGTATCTATCCCGACAATGTTGTATCGCTGGCGGAGGAATCGCTCCGCTGGGAGAGCTCGGAGGGCAGCGGACTGCCGAATCTGCCGGTTTATGATGATCCCGATGCCAAGGCGGACGCGGCGGACCCTCAACCGGCCTGTCTCTCGGCATATTGGCTTGAATCGATCCTGGATAACGCCTATGAGGCCAGCTCCTCTCCCGATCAGCAAAGCAGCGATACGCTTCGGCCTGACGTAAAAGGTAAGCCTGGAAAAGACGGGAAGGCCCTTGACCAAGACGAGGATGCCAGCGATGCCATACTTAAGGTGTTGCACAAATATGCAGAAGAAAATGCCGTGGCCGGGCTAAAATCACCGCGACGCTAGGCGTCGCAACTCGCGTTCTCAGTTTTGAGGCAAAGCCGCATCGATCGTCCATTCGCCAAATTGATTCAGGATGGCTGGCTTGCTAAGGTCGTCGTCATGTCCGAGCTTCCCCCCGAGTCGAAACATGAGCAGACACGCGAACTCCTCGACTCCCTTTATCGCGTCGATTCGGGACGAGTCCTGGCAACTCTGATCCGCTTGCTTGGTGATTTTGATCTTGCCGAGGAGGCGATGCA
>JAWVFI010000125.1:0-6411 GCA_033856235.1 Blastocatellia bacterium
CGGCGTCTGGCGCGCATCAATCCTGATTTGCGTGTGCGGGCAATAGCAGAAGCAGTCGAGCGAGTGCCGCTGGGGTTACTGCGCGCTGATGTGATTCTGGCATGTCTGGATTCGCGGCGCGCGAGGGCTCATGTGAATGGGGCGGCGTGGCGTTTGGGAGTGACCTGGATCGACTCCGGGGTGGAAGCAGATGGCTTACTCGCGAGCGTGAATGTGTATGTGCCGTCAGCCGAGTGTGCCTGCCTGGAGTGCGGTTGGGATGATCAGGATTACAGAGATCTGGAGCAGGTTTATCCGTGCCAGGGTTTTGCCGCGCAAACTTTTGCGAGCAACGCGCCGTCCAGCCTGGGCGCGCTGGCGGCCTCTTTACAGGCTATCGAATGCGCCAAGGTTCTGAGTGGGCGGATGGACGAAGCGGTTGTCGGGCAACAGGTCTTGATCGCTGCGGCGCACCATAAGCATTACGTGACGAGTTACCGGCGCAACCCCGATTGCCGTTTCTATGGCCACGAGACATGGCGCATTAACAAACTGCGCCAGGGGCCGCGCGAGTTGAATGTGGGTCAAGCCATCGAGATGGGAAAGGTGAGTCGCGTAAACGGCGGAGCGGGACTGCGTGTCGCCGGAGATCCTTTTGTGGGTCGTTTGACATGTATGGGCTGTGGGCAGAGGCGGCGTCTGTTTCGCCTGCAGAGCCGCGTGGGCAAAGGCGAACAGAAATGCGCCTCCTGTGGTCAGACGATGATGGCCGCCGGTCGCGATTTAAGCGAGCGCCTGGAGGCGACCAAGTTATCGCGGACCGTAATGGCGCGATCGCTCTATAGCCTGGGGTTTCGGCCCGGGGACGTGTTTAGCGTGGGCAGCCGGGTAGCGGAGCAGCACTTTGAAATAGGTGGGGATTGAGGGCCGACCTCTGACTTCTGTTCTCTGACATCTGTTTGTTTGATGTTGAGCAAATGTGATTCTCAGTTTTTTACGAAAGTGAATCGGCGTCGGTATTGAAGTTGGGGATGCGGTGGTGGGTGATTCTCAGTAAGGCAAAAACTTAAACCAGACTTTGTGTTTTGATGAGACCTCGATGATTGAGAAGGGAAGACTGGAAGATGACGGTATCGGTCACTCGCGGCTTGCCGCCGCACAGTGCGGAAAGGCTCAGCCTTTCCGGTTTACTAGTTATCCAGACCCGAGGCTCCGCCTCAGAGTGGAGGCGCAGCCTCCAGAAATAAGAGAACTCCTAACGGTAAGGCAGAGCCTCACCGCACTGTGCGGCGGCGAAGCCGCGAGCGGTGCGGCGGCAGAGCCGCAGTATCGACGGCGGAAAACCTGGCGAGTAAATGATGGACAAGATTTTTGAATGTTTCCTGCAGCGGCAATATGAAGAGGGGATGGCCCTCGCTGCGGCAAGTGACCTGCTGGAATTGTTTCCGGCGGCCACGAGCGACGGCATCCCGCCGCAGGAATACCTGGCGCGCTTTCGCTGCAAGGGTCTGGTTCGGTTCGATGAAGGCCTTGAAGAATGGGATTGCTTCGAAGTCGTCATCTATTTCCCCACCGACTATCTGCGCAACGCCAATGCGTTTCAGGTTTTGTCCTGGGCTTACCCGGCGCAAGTGTTCCATCCGAACATCAGCGATAGGTCGCCTTTTATTTGCGTCGGCCGGTTGGCGCCCGGCACTTCGCTCGTCGACATCTTGTTTCAGTGTTGGGAAATCATCACCTACAACAAGGTCACGATGCGTGAGGATGATGCGTTGAATCGCCAGGCTTGCGCGTGGGCCCGGCGCAATCAGGAGAAGTTTCCGGTAGATACACGGCCGCTCAAGCGGCGAATGCTGGAACTGGAGTTTGTGTAGGGGCGGCACTCCGTGGGCGCGTCCCCTTCGTGGTTCTCTTGGGATTTGTCGCAAAGACAACGAAGGGGGTGGCCACGGAGGGCCACCCCTACAAAAGGGGAGCGCGGGGCGGCCCCGGAGCGGTACAGGGACCACAGAAAGCAGAGGATGAATTAGAAGTGTCGTACGTGTTGAGAGCCAGAGAGTTTGTGATCGGCGAGTCGTTGCACAAGTGTGCTTCACTGGTTGAAGAGGTTGGGCCGGGTGCCTGGGATTTCGTCTTGAACAACGGAAGCATGCTGCTGGTCACTGCGCGTGCGGATGAGCAGTGGCTGCATCTGGACGCACCGGTGGCCGATGAAAGAAGCGGCACACGTCAAAGGCAGGACGCAAAGTATGACGCGTGGCAACTTTTGAAACTGAACTGTGGTCTCGGCGGCTTGAGCAAAGTTGCGCTCATGCCCGGCCAGTCAACGCCGCGCGTCCGAGCGGAGATTCCCCTCGATGAGGAAGTTGACCTCGCGCGACGTTTGCGCGAAGCCTGCGCCGGTTTGAAAACGGCGGCCGGCAAGCTGCACGGCGAGAAGACGCGCGAACAAATTGCGGTGCGCCCGGCCAGCGGCGCGACAGACGAAGAAAGTTCGGCGGTGTTGAAGCGCCTTTGTGAGGAGTCCGGCTGGAAGTTCACTGAAAGGTCCGGGCCGACGCTGGCCGTAGATTTAGAAACGCGAAGCGGATTCTATCAGGCGCAGGTCGCCGAACAGTTTGGCGGAGCGATCTCTTTGACAGCAGAACTGACAGCCGCAGCTGCTCCTTCCGAGCAAAGCAAGCAGGCCATCGCGGGGATGCTGTTGCGGGCTTCGGGATTGGTCAAGCTGTCACGAGCGACGATCAAAGAAACAGAAGCGGGAGCCACAGCGAGCTTTGAAGTTCTGTTTCAGACGCCACCCTGCGCGGCAGAGTTTGGCCATGGCCTCTCGGCCCTCGCGGTCGCGTGTGGATTGTGTGGTCATGCGGGTGAAGCGATGTGGGACGAGGTTGTCGCCAGGCATTACCTGGCGGCGCAATATTCTTCGACGGACTCCCCAGCCTATGTGGGGAACATATAAGTAAGCAAAGGAGATTGAAATGGGAAAAGCGGAAACAATGGGCGTGGGCCTTTCGGTCCTGGATGTCTCAGGACAGCGGAAGCGAAACGTCAACAACGTGCCAGGAGATTCAACTGTCGGCGAGTTGGTCCAGGGACTGCTATCGCAGATGAACCTGCCGCAGAACGACGCCAGTGGCCGCCCGCTGACATATCACGCGCGGCTGGAAAGAGAAGGCCGCCATCTGCTCGCTTCAGAGCGAGTCGGTGACGCCTTGCAGACGGGCGACGAATTGGTCTTGCAACCAAACATCGACGCCGGAGGCTTCACACCAAAACTCTGACTTCGTGTTCCTTTCGTGTGGCTTAGTGAATTTCGTGAATCGTATGGCTGCGATTCCTGAGCCACGATTCACGAAAGAACACGAACCTCACGAAGGAACACGAACCAATGCTGGTCTTCGGTGTCCGCTTTTTGCAACGTGGCTGCCGGATGAAATGTCGCGATGAAGAATAACTATCAATACTCGCTGATGCTGTACCGCGGAGGAGAAGCTTCGCTGGGCCAGGTTTCAGTCACCGTTGACTGGGAACCGGCCCGCGAGTGGACGGCGTTTCGTGCGCTCAGGCAGGGGCTGGTCGCGGCGGACGAACCGTTGAGCCAGTTCAACGTGCAGCCGCTGTGGCACCCGCGCTTGGGTGAACCTTACGTGAAAGGCTTTCGCTTGAATATCGATGCGCCTTGCTCGCGCGAGGCTTCCGCGGAGTTCAGCAAGTCTTACTTCAGCGAAATGGCAAAACAAGCTTCGGGCCTGCTGATCAAGAAAGGCATGCTGAAGAAGGGTGAACCATTCAAGTATCTGGTGGCGGCTTTTCCGCAAACAGAGACAGTGCCTGCGCGGCCGAAGCTGAACTTCACTACGGAAGAAGTGATGCCCGACCTGCCGTTGCCGGATGCGACGTTGTCAGACGTGGTCTCTGGATCTTTTTTTCAGGGAGACCATAACGCCAATGACATGCACCTGTTTGTGCCCCAGCGAGTGCTGGACGAGGCGAAGGCCCTGAGCAAAGAGGCGGGCGCCAGGGAAACGGGCGGCATTCTCATTGGGCACTTGAACCGGGACGCCGGACTCCCCGATTTGTTTGGCCGGGTCACGGCCCAGATTCCGGCGCGTCACACAGAAGCCACGCTGACTTCGCTGACCTTTACTTCCGAGACCTGGACCGAAGTGCGGTCGGCGCTCGAGCTGCGAAGGAAGAACGAGATCATGCTCGGCTGGTGGCACTCTCATCCGGTGCGCGAGTGGTGCAAGGATTGTTCGGTCGCGAGTCAGAAAGTGTGCGTCATGGGGGGAGATTTCTTCAGCGCTCATGACCACGCCCTGCATCGCACGATCTTCCCGCGCGCGTACAGCATCGCCCTGGTAGTTAACGATTTGGCTGGCGATGCCGCCACGTTTTCGATGTTTGGATGGAGGCAGGGGCTTTTGGAATCACGTGGTTTTCACGTGATCGAAAGGGAACAAGCGGTGAGCGTCAGCGCGCGGGGGCTACAGTTACCGGCTATGCCGCCTGATGTGCGGAAGGTCTCCGACCTTCCGGCCAATCGGAAATAGGTCTGGGGCTCCGCCCAATTAGATCGGGGTGGGGCAGAGCCCCAAGCGAACTGTGCGTGTGTCGGAAGGTCGGAGACCTTCCGCACATCAGGCGGCATAGCCGTGGCGGCCAATTGTCACGTCCGTCCCGCGGAGTCTATGGATCGAGTTGAAAGGTGAAAAAGATGACGAGCGTTGCCCGAAATGAAAACCGAATCCCGTTCCTTATGGAGCAGTTGGCAACTGTGGGCGGCGAAGCGCCGACGGTTGAAGAAAAGTTGCGACTGCTGCAGGAGATCCGGACCTACTCCAGAGACATCGGCCAGCGCGTCGATCAGTTTTTGATCGAAAGGCTCTCCACCTCGCAGACTGGATTGGCGGAGGCCCGGGTCAATCAGGACAAGCTGCGCGAGCTGCTGGATACCTTGACGGCTCCTCCGCTGCATCCCGCAGTCTTTCTCGGCCTGGTGCCGACCGAGATGGGTACCGCGGCGATGATCACGTGGGGTAGTTCGCGTCGCGTCGTGCGCATCAGCGAAGACGTGGAAGTGTCCAGCTTGCAGCCGGGGGAAGAGGTGCTGCTCGGCAACGAGTTGAATGTCATCGTCGGCAAGTCGCCTTACCATTTCTTTCACAGCGGCGAGACGGCGTCGTTCGATCGCTACACTCCCGATCGGAGGATTGTTCTCAAGTGGCGGGACGAGGAAATCATCGTCGATGTCGCCGGCTCTTTGCAGGGCTGTGAACTGCGCAGCGGAGATCAAGTGCGTTGGGATCGCAACCTCTGGATGGCTTTCGAAAAAATCGAAAGGTCAGAGCGAACGGATCTCTTCATTGAAGATACTCCGGCGGAGGGCTTCGAAAACATCGGCGGACTGGATAAGGAGATTGAGGGCCTGCAGCGCTCAATTCGGCTGCATCTTCAGCACGCGGAGACCGTACGTCGTTACCGGCTGCGTCCCAAGGGTTCGGTGTTGCTGGTCGGCCCGCCGGGCACCGGCAAGACGATGTTGGCCCGGGCGCTCGCAAACTGGCTGGGCCAGATTTCCAGTCGGGGACGGGCGCGGTTCATGAACATCAAGCCGGCGGGGCTGCATTCAATGTGGTACTCGCAGAGCGAGGCCAACTACCGCGAGGCGTTTCGGATCGCGCGGGCGGCGGGCGAGCAGGAGCCGGAAGTACCGGTAGTGATGTTCTTCGACGAAGTCGATGCCATTGGCGGAGCGCGGGGCGGTTCTTTGGTCAGCGTAAACGATCAGGTGTTGACTGCCTTCATGACGGAGCTGGATGGCCTGGAAACGCGCGGCAACATTCTGATCGTCGCGGCGACCAACCGGCGCGACGCGATCGATCCGGCATTGCTGCGGCCGGGCAGGCTCGGCGACGCGATCATCGAATTGCGGCGTCCGAACATGAAGGCGGCGCGCGAGATCTTCGGAAAGCATCTGCGCCCGGAGGTTCCGTACGCGGCGGCGAACGGTGCGGACCGAGATCAGGCTGGGTTACGTCAGACGATCATCGAATCGGCGGTCTCGACGATCTATTCGCCCAACAGCGATAACGAGCTCGCAACGATCACTTTTCGTGACGGCAAGCGTCGCTCAGTACGCGGCGCGGACCTGATCAACGGGGCCAGCATCGCCAAGATTGCCCTCGCGGCAACGGAAAGCGCCTGTCTGCGCGAGGTCGAGGGCGGGCTGCCTGGCATTCAGCTGGTGGATGTGTTGTCGGCTATCGCCGAGGACTTTGAGAGTGCGGCGCAGACTCTAACCCCGGCCAACTGCCATCAGTATCTCAGCGACTTGCCACAGGATATCGACGTGGTTCGCGTTGAGGTGGTGCGGCGCAAAGTCCCCCGCCCGCACCTCTACCTGACCGCCGCGTAGTTTTCGCGGCT
>JAWVFI010000126.1:0-5034 GCA_033856235.1 Blastocatellia bacterium
GCGACAGCCTTCGTTGCAACGTTGATGAATTCGCGAACAGGATCTTCTGCTAAAAGCTGTCGGCCGCTTCGCGGACTCCTTAATCTTTTTGCTGGTCCGGTTCCCTGGGGTTCGCTACGCTTCACCCTAGGCTTTACACTACCGTCCGCTCCGCGGACTTGAGAATTTCCCAACCCGTTCGTTTCCGCGTCGCGTTAGCGACGATAGATTTTAGCCCGGCCTTTCAAGGCCGGGATCACACATCGACCCGGAACCTAGGCGTCGCGTAGCGACGGCGGATATTCCATCGTCGCTGATGCGACGAAATATTCTTTTTGGTAACTCGAGACGCGTGGCTTGAAAGCCACGGCTCATTAACAGAACATATCAAACAGGAGATGGGCCAGAGTCGGGTGCTAAGTGCGTGAAACCGACACCTGACACCCGGCACCCGACACCATTGGAGAACAACCATGTCAGAAGAGGACAAGAAAATCGTCCGCCGTTGGCTACACGAACTGTCGAGCAACCAAGGGGACGCCGGCCTCGCCGTGGCTGACGAGATCATTGCGCCCCACTACAGAGTTTACGACCCCGGCACGCCGGGACGGGAGGGAGAAACTGACAGCAATCAATTTACCGGGTAAAAGTTGTTGACATTGGACTGGTGTTCGTATAAAAGGTGGGCACTTCGCGCAGCTTTCGCTCACGGGCACTTAATTCGTTAGCCTCAACTTCAATTTGAACGAGATGATTATTCTCGTTCTTTCCTCAGGAAGCACCAATGTCAAAACGATCTAAGCCCCTCCTTGTTGTAGGCGTTCTAATAGTCGTATTAGGGTGTATGACCTCGGGTCATGGCCAAGGAATGGACGTGCCAGGGAACCCCAGTGGCGAGGCATCGAGAATTCCGCGTTCCTCGCGAACAAATCGTGTTCTTCTCCATATAGCCGATGCTTTAATTCAGGTCTACTGCCGAGAAACTGGACGGTGTCCGTCTAGCACAAATTCTTCCAGCGAACCCGTGGAAAGCACTCCCAAGGCATTCGATACAAATGCCTACCCGCGTCTCTCGAGGTCCCCAAGTTCAGATCTCAATCAGCCCAGTACTCATTTAAACTTTTCATTTGTAGCACCGCTAGGATGGCAACGGTTTGATGATATCGGATCTGTAACATTAGCTCCGTCTAGTCAATACTCCGGAGGTAGTTTAACGAACGGTGTAATACTAGGTCTCTTCGACTTTAGCTCGAGTACCTTTGAAAAGGGCGCTGAAAAACACCTCCAGGAGTTAAAGTCAGCTAACAAGTATTTGAAGCGCATAGGAGGCCCTGTTAGCGAGACTGTTGACGGTGTGCCCTGCGTAACCAATCGTTTAGCGGGAGTGTCACCCAAGTCATCCTACACTGAACAGGTTGTGGTCTACGCCTGTAAACGCAGTCCAATAAAACTGTTCTATTTGATAACCGTCAACTCCGGTCCCAATGCAGCGCAATATGAAGAGCAAAACATCGGCATATCGCGATCTATCACTTTCCTGAAATAATCAAAGCTCTGACCGATGGCCTCCCCGTCGGAAAGGCATAGCTCGCACTTTGAATAAGTTCTCGCTAAAGGACTTCGACTCTCTCAGGAGCGCTCACATGAGAAATCCTTTCACATCGGCCTTGGTCATGTCTTTTATCGCCTTTTCGTTGGTCTACGCCTTGCCTCACGAACAGGCATTCAGGCGTGACGTAACCTCTGTTCATGCAATCGAAGAAGATTTGCCGAACCCATTCTCCGTGACGGGTTACGCTGAATTGTTTACCTTACAGCGCCCCCAAAATCCTGGTGGACAAGTCGGCACTTATTGCGCGGCTTTGCCTCGATGTCCGGATTGTGTCAATGGAGGGAACGTCTGTCGCGGCGCGGAGCAGTTTTACCCAGGGTTGACGTATTTTCTCGGGGGCAAGAAGGATATTATTCGCCGTTGCCAACAAGCAAATGCCCTCGATTACTGCGGCGGTTCTTACGGCTGTGTTAGACAGAAGAACTGGACGCCTAGAGACGCCGATCGTTACATGCAGCGTTATGGTGGTGGCTGTTACAAGCAGTGCGAGAAAGTTGCTGCCTGCGCTTTCCAAGGAAGACCTTAGCAGGTGATAGCCAAACCATTGGTTTTCCCTCCTAACGTACTGAGCCTTGCTGTATCCCACCCTTGCATCCTATGGCTACCAAGGGCCAACGAACTGATAGTGGAGAAAAGAATAATGACTTCAACCAAAGATATGGGAGGCCCCAAGTGATAACTCTTAAGGCGAAGAGCCTCTTCATTTTTGTGATATTTCTTTCAGCGATCCCACTTGCACAATCTCAACAAGGCGAGGCAATCGCTTACGCCGAACGATGGTATGTAAAAAACGAGAGACTAGGGGATGATTGGGTCGTAGAATTTTCTATCCCTGGCGATGCGCAAGTTCGGAGAGTGTATTGCGTTGGCAATGCGAAACAAGATGGTCTGTTTGATAAGAGCGATGTTAGTTCCCAGAGCTCGAACGGGAGAAAGGTTGTCGTAGTAACGGCGGGCTGGTATGCACGACATCGCACTAAGGACGTGGGTGATTTAGGTAGCTGGGCTAGGTCACTTAGGGTTTCATATGCAGCCCGATTCCAACCAAGGGGACCATCTAATACTCCGCGGCGACCTTGAGGCATCGCCAGCGACATGATGCACGGCTTTGATTGGTCCCTTTGGGCCACGGGCACGGGCGGACAAAAGCTCGCGCTACTCCCAGCCGGACAGGAACACATCCTGCAACAGGAAGACGGCAAGAAGCGTTGGGTGCAGGTGGTATCTGAACTTTCTCGTGCTTTCTCACTCTGCGCCGCCAGCGAAGAGGCCACCGAGATTCGCGACGATGTGAGTTTTTTTCAGGCCCTGCAAGCCGCACTGAACAAGCAGAGCCGCAGCAACGGGAAAACTCCTGAGCAGATCAACGCCGCCATTCGCCAGCTTGTCAGCCAGGCAATCACCACCGAAGGCCAGGTGATCGACGTCTTCACCGCCGCCGGCTTGCCCAGGCCGGACATCAGCATCTTGAGCGACCAATTCCTCGCCGAAGTGCGCGGCCTTAAGCATAAGAACGTAGCGGCAGAGCTGCTGGAGAAATTGCTCAAGGACGAACTCAGGGTCCGTTCAAAGCGAAACCTCGTGCAGAGCCGGCTCTTCAGTGAAAAACTTAAGAAGACCCTAAACGCATATCACAATCGCGCCATCGCCACGCAGGAAGTGATCGAGGAACTGATTAAGCTGGCGAAGGAGTTGGACGCCGCCACCAAACGAGGCGATGAACTCGGCCTCACTGACGACGAGGTTGCATTTTATGATGCCCTCGCGGCGAACGAGAGCGCGGTCGAGGCGATGGGCGACGACCAGCTCAGAGTGATCGCTGCCGAATTGATCAGCAAGGTCCGGAAAAGCGTGACTATCGACTGGACCCTCCGTGAGAGCGCACGAGCCAGGATTAGAGTCATGGTCAAACGGATCTTAAACAAGTACGGCTACCCGCCGGATTTACAGGAAGAAGCTGTGAAGACCGTGTTGGCGCAGGCAGAGCTGCTGTGCGCGGATTGGGTGTGACAAAGGGAGGACGTCCGCCCTTTGGACTTACCCCATCGCTACCACCACCCCACGCGGGCTGCCCGTGCGGGAACCCCGGTCCGCTCCGGCTACTGACTCCATTCGCGCCACCCCCCTACGGCAGTCCATCCTCCAAAAAGCCTTCACCGGCCGACTGGCTTGACGTTATAACATTTGTGGCTACACTGGTCACATGATTCTCGAATTGAAATTACGCAAGGTTGGCAACTCGGTGGGCTTGGTGTTGCCCAAAGAAGCCCTCGCACATTTGAACGCAGGCGAAGGTGACATGGTGTCGGTCACGGAAGGGCCGGATGGCACCCTGCGGATGAGCCCGCACAAGGCCGAGGTCGCGCGCCAGATGGAAGTGGCGCAGGACGTGATGAAGCGCTATCGCCACACCATGCGCGAACTGGCCAAGTGAAAAAGCCGGCGTGGGTATTGCCGGAAGTGGTGCTGATACTCCACGAGCAATCGCTGGCGCAGTTTGGCGGCGCGCCGGGAGTGCGCGACGAGGGGTTGTTGGACTCGGCCTTGAGCAAGCCACAAAACCTTTTCGCCTACGGCAAACCGAGTCTGTTTGATCTCGCGGCCAGTTACGCCTTCGGCCTCGTGAAGAACCATCCCTTCATTGACGGCAACAAGCGCGTTGGCTTCGTCGTGGCGGTCCTTTTCCTCGAACTCAACGGCTACGAGTTTCAAGCGACAGAAGTGGATGCGGCTTTGCGCACACTGGCGCTCGCCGCTGGCGGGATGAAAGAAGCCACGTATTCGGAGTGGTTGAAGGCCAATTCAAAACGCGTATGAGCAACCCTAACGGCCTCGTTAAGAAGCTCTGGAACTACTGCGCCATCCTGCGTGATGACGGTCTGTCTTACGGGGACTACGTTGAGCAGTTGACGTTTCTCCTCTTCCTGAAAATGGCGGATGAGCAGTCGCGCCCGCCGTTCAATAAGGTCAACAAGTCTTCCCCCATTCCGAAGGAATTCAGTTGGGCCACACTGCTGAAGATGGATGGTGATGACCTCGAAGTTCATTACCGCCATACCCTCGAGGAACTCGGCAAGCGGTCGGGCATGCTCGGCGTCATTTTCCGCAAGGCACAGAACAAGATCCAGGACCCGGCCAAGCTACGCCGCCTTATCGTAGACCTAATCGACAAGGAGGAGTGGTCCAGCCTCGACGCCGACGTGAAGGGCGACGCTTACGAGGGCCTGTTGCAAAAGAATGCCGAGGACGTGAAAGGCGGCGCAGGGCAATACTTCACACCGCGACCGCTCATCGCCGCGAATAGCTCACGCGTTGAGCGGGTAGAGGCGGTCGAATTCAGGATCGCCCTGGAGCAGCGCCAGATCAGGATCGCGTCGCGCCCAATCGGAGTCGCGGAACCCGGCGGCGCGCGCCTTGCGCAGGGCGTCGAGCGCTTCAGGCTT
>JAWVFI010000127.1:0-45190 GCA_033856235.1 Blastocatellia bacterium
TGAAGGGCAAAGACGAAGTCCTCGTCGATCCCAATCAAATGAGCGCCGACCAAACGACCTCGGTAGGTATCGTTGACGTCACCGAAGACGGCAAGTGGCTTATTTACAATATTCGCCAGGGCGGCAAAGACGAAGCCAGTGTTCGCATGATGGACATCGATACGCGCAAAGAGTTGCCGGACCAAATGGCCGAGGCGCGCTATTCCGGAATGCAAATGCTGCCGGACAAGAGCGGCATCTACTATTCCAAAGCGATTTATCCGCCGGGAGAGAAGCGCACCATTTCGCGTCTCTTCTATCACGTGATGGGCACGCCGCAGGCGGAGGACAAGATGATCTTCGGCGAGGGGTACGGTTTTACCGATACTGTTTCTCCCGATGTTTCGCTCGATGGCCGTTACCTTCTGATTTATGCCTCGCATGGATCGAGCGGCGACAACACGGACGTTTACATAAAGGACCTGAAAAACAACGGCCCCATCACCACGATCGTGAAAGATCTGAAAGCCTCGTTTGGCGGCACCATCGTCGGCGATCATCTTTATGCACTGACGAATTACCAGGCGCCCAACCGGCGGCTGATTGATATCGACCTCCGCAACTTTGCTCCGGCGAACTGGAAGGTTGTGGTTCCGGAAAGTCCCCACGTAATCAGTGGCGTGTCCCTGGTTGGCGGAAAGATTTTTGTTAACTATCTGGAAAACGTAATCACGCGCGTGAAAGTTTTTGAGCCTTCCGGTAAGTGGCTGCACGACATCACCTTTCCGACCATCGGCACCGCCGGCGGCATGAGCGGGCGGATGGACCGGGACGAAGGCTTCTATTCGTTCAGCGGGTATGCTCAACCTTCGACGATCTACCGTTACATTCCCTCGACCGGGAAACAGGAAGTCTGGGCGCGCCTGAACGTGCCCGTGAACAGCGCGGAAATCGAAACGAAGCAGGTCTGGTATCCATCCAAAGACGGAACGAAGATTCCGATGTTCCTGGTTTACAAGAAGGGCACGAAGCTCGATGGCAGCCATCCGACTTTTCTAACCGGCTATGGTGGATTTAACCTGCGACAGACGCCCGGGTTTTCATCGACCGCAGCATTTTGGGCCGAGCACGGCGGCGTGTTCGCCTTGCCGAATTTGCGCGGCGGCGGCGAGTTTGGCGAGAAGTGGCACCAGGCAGGAATGTTTGAGAACAAGCAGAATGTCTTTGACGACTTCATCGGCGCGGCGGAGTGGTTGATTCAGAACAAATATACGAACTCCGGTAAGCTGGCTATCTCCGGGGGCTCGAACGGCGGACTGCTGGTGGGCGCGGCCCTGACGCAGCGGCCCGACCTTTTCCAGGCGGTGGTTTGCTCTTATCCGTTGCTCGACATGGTGCGCTACGACAAGTTCCTGGTGGCGAAGTTCTGGGTGACGGAATACGGTTCGGCTGAGGATGCCAAACAGTTTCCGTATATCTACAAATACTCGCCCTATCACAACGTTCGTCCGGGAACTAGATATCCGGCGGTGCTCTTCATCACCGGCGATTCCGATACTCGTGTCGCGCCGCTGCACGCGCGCAAGATGACGGCGCTGTTGCAGGCCGCGAATGCTTCGGACCGCCCGATTCTTTTGCACTATGACACCAAGGCAGGTCACTCGGGAGGCTTGCCAGTGAGCAAGCAGATTGACGACCAGACGGATACTCTGAGTTTTCTCTTCTGGCAGTTGGGCGTGACGCCGTAAGGGGGCAAAGGGCAAAGGGCAAAGCGTAAAGGGCGAAGGGCGAAGGGCAAAGGGCATCCTTGTTCGTGTTGATTTGTGGGATTCGTGCGGTTTCGTGAATCGTGTGGTCTTGATGCCACATGATCCACGAATCTCACGACACGGGATCAAGCCTATCCAAAGCGCCGTCGCCGCTGCACTCTGCCGGCGCACTCCATATTTGGAACCAGGAGATGTGACTGAATGAATTACGGCCGCTTCACGACCTTCAGCCTTCTCGTCCTCTTAATCTCTGCCACCGCGTCTAGTGTCGCGGCACAAAAGCCCAAGCCGGCCGAGGCTCTTCAGAAATCAACATCTAAATCGTCGGTCCCAGTCGATCCGGAACTGGCGCAACGCCGTTCAGTGGCGCTTTCGGAATTGAGAGCGCTGGCGATTGAGGCGCGCAGCTATCGCGATGAAGCCTTGCGTGCCCGTACGCAAGCGCGGGTCGCCGATGCGCTCTGGGACCAGGACGTTGATGGCGCGCGGACGCTTTTTCGCAGAGCCTGGGAAGTAGCAGAAAATGTGGATGCCGAGTCAGGAGCCGGTGGCACGGCGATGCCTGGAAGACGAGGTAACAATCCAAGCGGGCCATCTGCTCGGCCACGGACGATCTTGCGTGCGGAAGTCCTGCGGCTCGCGGCGCGCCGTGACTACACGCTGGGAGAAGAGTTCCTCGCAAGAATGGCTGGAGCAAAAAAGGATGAAGTCGCACGAGCAGATGATTCGCCGGGCAGCGCCAGTCCTTTATCTGATGCCGAAATCCGCGAGCGCCTCAGGCTGGCCGGCGAGTTTCTGGCCGCCGACAATGTTCCGAGGGCGTTGCAGTTCGCCGATCCGGCGCTAGTTCAGGTCACCACGCGGACCATTTTGTTCCTGATCGAGCTGCGTGATAAGAACGCGACTGCCGCGGACCAGCGGTTTGCTGAACTGTTGGCGCGAGCCGCGAGCGACCCAGCGTCAGATGCAAACACGGTTTCGCTGCTTACGACCTACGCGTTCACGCCTTCCATTTTTCTGGTTGTCTCCGCGTCGGGCTTCCCTTCAAGCACGGCTTTCGAACTAAAGGCCGCACCCGATCTTCGTCCCGCGTTGCGCAATAGTTTTTTCCGGGCTGCTGCCAATATCCTGCTGCGACCTTTGGCGCAGGTGGATCAATCTTCTGCCGGGCGCGCCGGCGCCTATTTCATCGGCAGGCGGGTGTTTCCCTTATTCCAGCAGTTCGCTCCCGATCTTGCTCCAGCCCTGGCCACTCAACTTGCGGCGTTGGGACCAGACGCTGCCCGTGGGGCCACGAATGCCGGCGATCGCGCTGTGAATCAAGGCATGGGCCGGTCGGAGCCTACCGGAGATGAAATCGGCGGGGAACTGGAGGATCGGCTGAAGAGCGCCACCGGCACAGATGCTCGGGACCGCGCTTACGCTTTCGCGGCGACGCGCGCGGCAGATACTGGCGATCCACGGGCACTCGAGTTCGTCGATAAGATTGAAGACCTGGAGACACGCCGCACAGTTCGCACCGTCGTCAACTACAATTCCATTCAACGGTTATTGCGCCAGAAGAATGCTGAAGAGGCGGTGCGCCTGGCCCGGAAGAGTGACCTTTCGCATTTGTTGCTCGCGCACGTACTGACCAGCGCGGCCGAGATCCTGTCTACTACAGATCGCCGGCGGGCCCTGGAGCTGATTGATGAAGCGCTGACAGAAGCGAGGCGCCTTGATGCCGGCACGTCCGAGCGCGCCTATTCGTTGGTCGCGCTGCTGGCTCTGCTTTCCCGTTTGGATAAGGTTCGCAGTTGGGAATTGGTGTCCGAAACGGTTAAAGCGGCCAACGCGGTTTCAAACTTTACCGGTGAGAACGGGCATACATCGTTGGTGCTGGAAGGGAAGTTCAGCGTTTCCATGGGGACTGAGCTGGCGGGAGCGAATGATTTACGCGATTCGTTTGCGGCGCTGGCCGAAGATGATTTCTACCAGGCGATCGGAGCGGGGAAAACCTTTCAAGCTGATGCGCCGCGGGCTTTAGTTACCGTGGCTATTGCCCGGGCAGTGCTGGAAGGAAAAGGCGATAAAGCAGTTTTGGCCAAGTGAGGATTTAGCCTGCGTAGGCCTGGCACAAGAAGGCCCGGCAACTTGAAAGCCAACAAGCGACAATGATAGAAACCGGCGTTGATTCGTGTCACCGTGGATTTCGTGTAGTTTCGGGAATCGTGCGCTGACCAGCCGCGGTGATACGATTCACGAAAGCACACGAAGTACACTAAAGAACACGAAATAGGTTTTTGTGAAAACTCGCCTACGTTCTTTGAAAGGAGAGCTTGGCCTGCTCTTTCTTGAATCATAGTTAGGCCTGCATCCTTCGCCACAACGCAATTACCAACCCCGTCAAAACTAACGTCACGAGCGCAGAGAGCAAGCAGAATTGGCAGAAGTGCCGGATGACGAAGGCTTGCAAAAACGTTAGCCACAGCGTCATGAGGAACATGATGCCGACCAGGACAGTCAACAACTTGCCGGCGAGGCGATAACCGAACGCGGCCAGAATGGCGAGGCTGAAAACGCTGAAGTAGGCCGCGGCGCCGAGGACGGCGAGCGGAACGCCTGCGACAACCGCGTACGAGCTGCTTAGGACTTCCGAACAACCATGGCTGATAGTGCAGCGGACGCTCTGGCCGGTCAGGTGTTCGACGGTGAGATAAATTGCGTCGCCGAGTCCCACCAGAGAAATGGCCGCCGCAATCCCATAGAGCCGCTGCGGAACGGAAGTCATGGGCCCGTCCCGCTCAGCGCCGTATTGATGGCCGCGCGTAAGCCATCGGGCTTTGCCAGAGTTGCAAAAGGCACTTCGCGGTTATTGAGCATTAGTGTAGGGGTGCTATCGAAGCCCAGCGCATGGGCCCGCGCGCCATCGAGGAAAATCCGCGTCTCCACAGCCGGACCATCGAGGTCTCGTTTGAAGCGCTCCATATCCAGGCCCACTAATCGAGCATAGTCTTCGAAGACGGTGCGCGCTTCCTTCAACTCCGACCAATCCTTCTGGTGTTCGTAAAGCTGATCGTGCATTTCCCAGAAACGTCCCTGGAGGCCGGCGGCTTCGGCCGCACGCGCTGCTAACAACGCATGCTCGTGCGCCTGAATCAGCGGCCGCTCGCGAAAGATGACGCGCAGGCGCGGGCCAAACTCGGCTTCGAGTTTTTTCAACTCCGGATAGAGCCCGCCGCAAGGCGGACACTGAAAATCTCCGAACTCCTCGAGCGTGACTGGGGCGCTTGCTTCGCCGCGCACGTGCGGCGGGTTCGCGCCGGACGGAGTGTTCGAGTTGGAAGTTTCAGGTCTGGCCTCGGCCGGAAGTTTGGTTTCGCTGCTCGATTCGGTCGAGCGAACCAGCATCCAGCCGAGCCCAATCGCCAACAGCAAAACGGCGCCGATAATGATGAAGGGAAGAAATCGTTTCATCATTCCACGTAGTACTCAATGGATTTACCGAGGACGCCGTCCACATAAACGTCGCATTTGTATTTGCCGGTGGGCCAATCCCGCGGCAGGCTCAAATGGCCGTGCACGACCTTGTCATTGGACGTTGTGTAGTCGATGTCCTTGACCAGTTCATTTTTATGACCGGGCGAGTCCACGATCCACCATGAGAATTTGATCTTGGTCCCTTCTTTCGGGTTCCGCAGGGTCGCCAGACAGTGCACTGTGTGGTCCGTGGCCTTAAAGGTATTGGTTTCATCGCCGGGGTCTCCGTTATTGTCCTTGGCCATCACGATCTTGGAAATGGCGCCGGAGCCGGAGTCTGAGTTCGTGTTCGAGTTCGAGTTGGTCGAATACTTGCAAGCCAGCACTGCAGTTAATATCAGCGCACCGGCCAACCAGGCTGCGTGGGGTTTCATTGAAGTTCCTCCTCAAGGGTAGTTAGAAAAGTGTTTTAAGCCGCGGCCATTGAAAGAGTGCCGGCTAATGAGCGAAATATATCCCGGCCGTCACTGGAACCCAAAAGATCTTCACAAGCACGTTCCGGATGCGGCATTAATCCGAGGACGTTCCGGCCACGGTTGCAGATCCCGGCGATGTTGTCGCGCGCGCCATTTGGATTTGCTGCCGCTGTCGTTGCGCCCTTTTCGTCACAGTAGCGAAAGATGATCTGCTCGTTGCGTTGCAATTCCGCCAGCGTAGCATCGTCGCAGACATAGTTGCCTTCGGCATGCGCGATGGGCATTCGCAAGATGCTGCCACCGGTCAGTTCATTGGTAAAGGGCGTGTCGGAGCTTTCCACGCGCACGCGCACATAATCGCAGATGAAATGAAGGTCACGATTGCGTATCAACGCGCCGGGCAGCAGGCCAGCTTCGCAGAGAATCTGAAAACCATTGCACACTCCCAGTACGAACTTCCCCTGGGCCGCGAACTTTTGCACTGAAGTCATCACCGGCGAGAAGCGTGCCAGGGCGCCGGCGCGCAAATAGTCGCCATAAGAAAACCCACCGGGAATAATCACAGCATCGTACGAGCTCAAATCGGTGTCGCGGTGCCAGATGAAGTCCACCGGTTGGCCCACATGCTTGGAGATCACGTGATAGGCATCGTGATCGCAGTTTGACCCGGGAAAAACGATGACGCCGAATTTCACGCTTCCATCTCCACGCGATAGTCTTCGATGATCGGATTGGAAAGTACTTCACGGGCCAGGCGGGTGGCTGACTCCTGCGCCTCGGCCGCGCTCAATGAACCGTCGATGGCTATTTCAAAATACTTGCCCTGGCGCACGTCCGCGACGCCGTTGAAGCCCAGCAGCTCGACTGAGTGCTGGATCGCCTTCCCCTGCGGATCAAGGACACCGGTTTTTAGAGTCACATAGACCCGGGCTTTTATGGCCACTTTAATTGCTCCTTATCAATGCAACCGTAAGACCTTCCGTAAAACATTGCCACGCGCGCAGTCTATGACTTAAGATGCGCGCCCTTGAAGCAAAGGCGGCGCGGGTCCCGGGCGGCGCCGGCCCCAATGAGTCCAGCCCACTGGCATCGTCGTTTCTCAATAGCGGCATTAAGTACGACTCTTAACCGAATAGTCAACCAAAACCTTAGAAGGAGTGTAGAAAGAAATTATTATGCAGAACATGTCATCCGACAAGACTTCCCTCGGGCTCGATGCCAACGTCCAGGCCGGGCTTTGTTACGTAGGCAATCTCGTCTGCGCGCTCGGTCTGATTCTCAGCATTGTCACTGTCGTTACTGAGAAGACGAATAAACTGGCCCGCTTCCATGCCTTCCAATCGATTCTCATAAGTGTGACTGGGTTCGTGCTCGGCATCATCTATTGGATAGCAGCGTTTATCTGTATCATGATCGATAATGCCGTCGTCGGGTTCCCGCTGTTTACGATGATCCTGATGGGTCTCATTGGCCTGATCTTTCTGGCGCTTTTCATTGGCCTCGTAATCGCCGCCATCAAGGCTTTTCAGGGACAAATCTTCAAGCTGCCAATCATCGGCAAGTTTGCCGATCAGTTTTCCAACTAGCAGTCAGAACCGCCTGCGGTAGCGGGCGGTTGATCTGGCCTTATCGAGCTACAAACTACTACAGGTCAACCGCCCGCTACCGCAGGCGGTTCTGACTACTCGCCGAATACGCGGGCAAAGATCGCATCAACATTTCGCAGGTAGGTATCGAGCGAAAACGCGCGAGCTATTTGCTCGCGGGAAAGATGCGCCCCGATGTCCGCATCGGCCGACACCAGTTCCTGCAGCTCTCCGCCTTCATCCCAGGCCTTCATTGCCTGCCGCTGCACCCATTCGTAAGCCTGCTCTCGTGAGACGCCCGCCTGGGTCAACGCCAATAACAATTGCCCACTGAAAACGAGGCCGCGTGTCGCCGCCAGGTTCTCGAGCATGCGTTCCGGATAAACGACCAACCCGGCAATTAGCGATGTCATCTTGTGCAACATGTAATCGAGGGCGATGCTGGCGTCGGGCAACGCGACGCGCTCGGCTGATGAATGCGAGATGTCGCGCTCGTGCCATAAAGCTACGTTTTCCAAACCCACCAGGCTGTTGGCCCTGACAATCCGGGCCATGCCACAGATGCGTTCGGAAAGGATCGGATTGCGCTTGTGCGGCATGGCGCTCGATCCTTTCTGTCCTTTTTTGAATCTTTCCTGTGCCTCACGCACTTCCGTTCGCTGCCAGTGGCGAATTTGCAGCGCAAATTTATCAAGCGAAGATGCAATGATCGCCAGGGTACAGAGGTATTCGGCATAGCGATCGCGCTGGATGATTTGCGTCGAGACTGGCGCCGCCTGCAGACCTAACTGGGCGCAAACTGCTTCCTCCACTGCCGGATCCAAATGAGCGAAGGCGCCCACCGCACCGCTAATCTTGCCTACTGCTACTGATTCGCGCGCCTGGGCCAGTCGCCTGCGGTTGCGGCGCATTTCGTCATGCCACAGCGCAAAGGTCAGCCCAAACGCCGTAGGCTCCGCATGAATCCCATGCGTCCGTCCGATTTGTGGCGTGCTCTTGAATTCAAACGCGCGCGCCTTGAGCACGGGCATCAACGCGTCGATCTTTTGCAGCAGCAAATCGCAGGCGTCGCGCAGCAGGAGGGCGTTCGCGGTATCGACTACGTCCGAGGAAGTCAGCCCGTAATGAACAAAGCGTGCCGCGTCGCCAATGTTCTCGGCCAGATTCGTAGTGAAGGCGATGACGTCATGATCGGTGGTCTTCTCAATTTCATTGATGCGGGCGACGGAAAACTTTGCGCGCTGTTTTATTTCGGCCAATGCATCTCGGGGAATTGTGCCCATTTCCGCGTGCACTTCGCAGACGGCGAGTTCCACGTCCAGCCATTTCTGGAACTTGGTCTCATCGGACCAGAGCGCGCCCATCTCAGGCAATGTGTATCGTTCGATCATGATTTTCGAGCCAAGAGCAAAGGGCAAAAGAGCCAAGAGCAAAGAGCAAAGATCTAAGGGGCTACGTTCGTGCGCTTTACCCTTTGCTCTTGGCACTTTGCGCTCACCGGAGCGCGGTGGAGTTTACAAAGTATCCCGCCAGCAGCCAACGGCCATTGCGCTGGACCAGGGTAAAAGTCTCCATGCCTTCGCCCCTCTCGAACTTCGTCTGGTAACTAACAACGTAGGAGTGGCCCGGCAATTTCGCACTACTGTTCTGCGCTTCGGTGGCCGTGTGCAGCGCCCGGCTCTGCACCCGACCTAACTTACCCGCAACGGTTTCGAAGACTGCGGTTGATTGCTCCGGCGTGGAATCACGTCGCCACTCATCCGCGGCTTCCCGGTAAATCTTCTCGTAACGATTGGCCGCAATATCTTCGCCGACCGCGGCCACAGTGTCCTGCACAGCGCCCGGCACGCCTTCACGATTTGCCTTCAAGGCGCAGGAGGCGAAAGGCACGGTAAACAGGAAACAGTAAACCGTAAACAGGAAATACTTTGCCTTCATCGTCACACTTCGATCCAGGGCGTCGGCTCAGCAGGGCACGAAAGGCTGAACTGGGTATGAGTATGAAACAAAGGCGAGCGTTCCTGGAGCGCACTCTCGGCGCAAATTTTCGCCAGAAACGGATTGTTGGCCCGCTGTGAAAGATGCGCCAACACGACATGTCTGGCCGCGCCGTCAAATCCGTCCCGCAACCAATCGGCAATGTCCTCGTTCGAGATGTGACCCAGACGCGAAAGGATGCGCTGTTTCAATTCCCATGGATAGACGCAGGCCTTCAACATGTCACGGCTGTGATTGGATTCGATGACGATGGCCGCGCAGCCGCGCAGTTGTTCCGTGATCAGAGTGGTGATGTGGCCGAAATCCATCAAGGTAGCAATCTTCACTCCCTGATGCGTGGCCGTGAACCCAAAGTTATCCACCGCGTCGTGTGGGACCGTGAAAGGGTGAAAGTCGATCGCCCCGATCCGAAAGTCCTGGCTGGATTCAATTTCGACGGTGCGATTAAGCAAAGCGTCACGGCGCCGTCGCGGTTCTTCATTGCCAACTCCGCGCTCGCCGACATATGCCTCATAGGTTTTTTGCGAAATGTAGACCGGACAGTCAACCAGTTTCATCAATACTCGCAGGCCGCCCGCGTGATCCCCGTGCTCGTGTGTGATCAGGATGCCATCCAGGCTGGTTAGATCCTCGCCCATGGTGGCCATGCGGCGCGCAGTTTCGCGCGCACTCAAACCCGCATCTACGAGGACGCGTGTGCCGTTGGCCACAATCAAAACCGTGTTGCCGGTTGAGCCGCTGCCAATCACCGTCAGTTTCATCGTCTAGATTTCCAGGCGCGCGCGATCGACATGAAAGCCATTGAGGTTTCCCAAAGCCCCCAGGGCCACGTGGTCACTGGTAAAGCATTCCTGAGCGACGCGGCGAATGTCTTCGGGGGTTACTGCTTCTACTTTGCTTATGATTTCGTCGGACGGGATACGGCGGCCATGAATAATTTCCTGGCGCGCGAGCGCTCCTGCTCGAGAACTGGTCGATTCCAAACTGAGCAGGATGGAGGCGATTGCCTGTTGCTTGACCAGGTCCAGTTCTTCAACTTCAACAGTTTCGCGAACAATGCGGCGCAACTCGAGCAGCGAAAGATCCAGCACCTCATCAATCTGCGAGGGAGAAGCGCCCGCGTAAATGTTGAAGATTCCCACGTCGGTGTAAGTGTTTCCGCCGGCCCCGATTGAATATGCCAGGCCCCGTTCTTCGCGGATAGATTGCCAGAGGCGGCTGGAAGTGCCTCCTCCGATTAAAGACGACAGCATGCTGGCGGCGTACCGGTCTTCACTTTTTGCCGCCGGCCAGGGAGTTGCCAGAATCAGGTGTGCCTGCTCCAACTCCTTCTTCCTCTCAATCAGGATCGGCGCGGCGGCCACCGGTCGTGCTTCCGGCAACGTTGCCGGTTGCGACGGGCTAACTGCGGAACGCTGATCGAAGGCGCCGGCGGCCATTTCAACTAGTCGCTCGTGCGCGACGTTTCCCGCCGCGGCCACCACCAGATTCGCGGGCGCGTACCGATGGCTGTGGAACTCGGTTGTTCTTGTTCGATTGAAAGTAGCGACGGTTTCCTCTGTGCCTTCGATGGGGCGTCCCAGCGAATGCTCGGGAAAATATGCCGCATGGAACCGTTCCGCCAGGAACTCTTCCGGAGTGTCTTCGATCATCTTCATCTCTTCGATGATCACTTTCTGTTCCCGCTGCAAATCTTCTTCGTCAAAGCGGGGGTTGGAAAGCATGTCCGATAAGAGATCGAAAGCCTGCGGCAAGGTAGTGTCCACAACCTTCATGGCAAAGCCGGTCATTTCGTGACTGGTGTAGGCGTCGATATGGCCGCCCAACCGGTCTGACTCATTGGCTATGTCGCGCGCCGTGCGGCGGCGCGTTCCTTTGAACACTGTGTGCTCGATGAAATGCGAAATACCGTTTAGAGCCGGCGCTTCATTCCGCGAACCGTGGCGCAACCAGATGCCGGCCGTGACGGACCGCAGGCCTGACATGAACTCGGTTAACACGGTCAGGCCATTGGCGAGCGTGGTTGACTGCACCTGGTTGGTCATAATTAAGGTACGGGAAGGCGGCCGCAATCAGATTCTGTAACGCGACATCCTAACATGTGTCCAAGTGACGGCAAAACCAGCCCATTCGTAAGTGGAGACACTTAATTCCGGCCCTGAGGATCTTCGTTAGTTGATGGACTTTTTGATAGACGGGACGCTTCAGGGCGAAGCTGTAATCGAACGCGGGATGGATGGGAGAGCCCGCGAAGCGGGCGTAGATATCCGTAGCCCACAGCGCAAGCTGTGGGTACCGAGTCCCTACCAGAACCCAGCCCGCGAAGCGGGCGACATAACTATGTCAAAACGTAACGCTCGTCGAACTCAATCGCATGCGCCCGCAGGAAGTTAATGAACTCCTCTTGGAAAGTAGCCCGACGGTGATGCTCTTCCTGATTCCCGATGTACTTCAGTACTCCGGGAACATTAGACTTGCTGACGCTGAATGCGCCGTAACCAGGCTGCCAGGCAAAAGGTCGTCGAGGCCACTTGTCATGCACCCAGCCTGATGAATTCCGCAGTGCGTCTGAGACCGAAATGGTTGGCGGCAAGTTGACCAGCATGTGAACGTGATCGGCGGTTCCGTTAATCCCGTACGCCTTGCCTTGGAGTTCTCGAGTTAGCCCTCCAAGGTAGCTGAACAATTCAGGCTTAATTTCTGGAACGATAAATGGTTCCCGGCCTTTGGTGCCAAAGATTAAATGTGCCAAGAGGTTGGTGAAGGTTCTGCTCATTTTATGTCGCCCTCCAGGGCTTATGCAGGTAGATTGGACTGCTTTCCCACAGCTGGCGCTGTGGGCTACTGGTATCGTCGCCCGCGGCGCGGGCTCAAGAGCCTTTATCCTAGGAGCCCAGAACAATAGCAAGAAGGGACGGGAATAAGGCCATGAACGGCTAAGCCAGGAATCTGTCAAGACGAACCGGAAGGTGAATTTGACGTTTGCTTTCACGGTCTCTGGGCTTGGTGAGCTACGTTACCTCTGGGAATAAGTATGTCGCCCGCTTCGCGGGCTCGGTTTCAGAAATGCTCTCGGTACCCACAGCTCGCGCTGTGGGCTACGGATATCCGCGCCCGCTGCGCGGGCTCTCACGCGCTTGAACCTATTAGCTGCAAGCCCTTGAATCCTTAGAACGTCGGTAACCAACGGTTCGCGGCCAAATGGGTCACTATCGAACCTTGACAGTGCTTCTCTTCTGTTCGAGAATAAACGCATTCAAGTGGGTGTAACTTTAGTCTCCTCGCCAGAGCATGTGCCCTGCGGCAGCGGCCTTTTCTAAGCAGAGGGCAACCATAACCCGGTAGCTTTGGCATCTGATGAACCAACAAGACGAACCTTCCCGACTTTGCCGGTCAAGATTAGCTGTACCCAGAATAGGGGCCACTTCCTTCGGGAGCGTTCGTCAGGAGGCTCAACGGCGATGAGAAAAATTTTCCGTGCAGTGCTGGCCTTCTGGCTGGTGGCAGGATTCGGCGGTCTTATCAATTCCGAGAGCGAGGCCAAGACCAGCCGCTCGCTTGGTACCGTGGCGGGCTCGGTCAGAGATCACAAGGGTTTGCCAGTGGCCGGGGTCTTGATCTCCTTGATCCGCGAAGGCGCCAACAGCGTCATCAAACAGACACGAAGCACCGCGGATGGGACCTTCTCAGCCAGGATCGCGCCCGGGCGTTACTCACTGAAGGCGTTTGCTGCCGGCTTTAATGAAGTCCTTTTCTCATCTGTACAGGTTAGACCTTCCGACGAAATCATCTATCGCTTCAATCTGGAGCCCACCGGATCGGGCCGCACTGCGGCTGAGCAACGCAACGATCGCGACAATGTGAAATGGCGTCTGCGCTCGGCGCACAGCCAGCGCTCGATATTCAATGCCCAGGAAGGCGAGGACGGCGCGATTGCCGCGGAAGTCGCCGAGGCCCACGAAACAACCGGACCGTCGGAAGCGGTTCCGGTGGAAGAAAAGCCCAGGAATCGGACGCGCGGCGTTATTGAAACGTACTTCAGCAGTGGCACCCCTTTCAGTTCCGGCTACTCAGGGGTCAACTTCGCTTTTCGCTCGCCCGCGGGCGATCGTGTGGAGCTAATCTTTGCCGGGCAGACCGGAGTCGGGGGCACCGCACCGCAACGCCTGGAGACGTCCGCTCGCGTACGCGCCAACAATCGCCACGTGTTGAATCTGAGCGCAGGAGCTGTACGCCTGCCGGGTCGTAACCCACTTTCGCTTATCCCTGAAAATTCTTTGGGCCAACTATCTGTTCGCGCAATCGACGAGTGGGTGGTGCGCGATGGTGTGGTAGTGGTCCTGGGATTGGATTACTCGCGTTTTGTCGGCGCCGGACGCGCCACTTCTATCAGCCCGCGGATAGGCGTGCAGTTTGACGCCAACGCGCGCACTCGAGTGAAGGCCGCTTATGCGCCGGGTGGCGCCGAGTCGAGCGCACAGAGCTCGACCACTCTTGAAGACGCCCAGGTGACATTCCACCAACCCGGCACACAGCCCGTCTTATTTGTTGATGGCCAGGCGGTGATGGAACGCAGTCGCCGCTTCGAGATTGGCATTGAGAGAGTGTTGGATAACTCTTCCAGCGTCGAGGCGACCGCGTTCTTCGATGCCACCACTGGCCGCGGCCTGGGTTTGCTGAGCACGCCTCTGACGGCGTTTTCGGGAGATAGCGGAGCGGCGTTAATGTCGGTGGCTAATCAGCAGGGAGCCGCGCGTGGAATGCGTGTGGTATATGCCCGCCGCATTAGCAGCGTCTGGAGCGCGTCAGCAGGTTACTCGTTCGGACGCGGTCAGCGGCTTTCGCCGGAAGGCATCACCAATCCCGCCGAACTTTTTGATAACGGATTTTTCCAGACTGCAGCGGTGCAGTTGGATGCTGGCTTGTCCACGGGCACAAATGTTCGCACGGTGTTCCGCTTTTCACCGCAAGCCACCGTTTTCGCAATCGATCCATTTGCCGGCCGGCTGGCTGTGTACGATCCTTCGTTGAGCATACAAGTAACTCAGGATCTTCCCACCTTCGGATTGCCCGTGCGCGCCGAAGCCATAATTGACGCGCGCAACCTGCTCGACTTTCAGGCCCAGACGGAAAATGGCGAAACAATGACGCAGGTGGGCTTAACGCGACGCTCAGTTCGCGGTGGAATTTCTCTCAGGTTCTAGATAAGGAGATTTGGACAGCCTTCCCCGCCTGTCCCTGCTGCAGTAGGAACGCCTCCGATACCGGCGGCGGAACGCCTGTCTTACCCTAATGCTTCTCCAAAATCTCGGAAGAGATACGAAAACTCGGATGGGGTTTCCATTCCTAGTCGAGGCGCAATCGGCTGATTTCGGCCAGTTTGCTTCTGGTTGTGGCTAAAGCCACGCGTTCCTTCATCGCGCGCCGCCGGCACGGTAATGGGCCGCATGGTGAAGGCATTCAGTTCAGCTTGGAACATTGCTTGCTTCGTTAGGGCCGTCGAAGTGTGAACGCTCTCAGGAAAGGCTGTCTTTTTTGAAAGACTCAGTGCTAACAACAAGGACCTGGGTGCTGCTGGTCGCGTCAGCCTTGTTAATTGTTGCCGGCGGGTTGAATTTTGCTCAACGGTTGCAAAGCCACGCTCCCCCCTGGGACGGCGTGACCTGGAGCGACACGAAAGACGGCATCATCGCGGTGGCCGTAGATCCCAACTCATCGGGCGCCCGAGCACGGCTGGTTCCAGGAGATCGCTTACTGGGAATCAGCAAAGACGATCGCAAGTATGACGTTCTAGCCGAGGCGCAGGATGTTCAAATCTATCTCGAAGAAGCTCGCATCGGCGGCAATGTCCACTATCTGATCGATAGACCTTCTTATCCCGAAGACTCTCGCTACTACTACGTTGATGTCAGTGCCCTCGACGCGCGACAGACCTGGATACCCCGCGACATTTATCTCGACCTCCTCGGGCTGATCTGGCTCTTCGTCGGTTTATTTGTGATTTTCAAACAGGGAGGCCGGGCGCCATTCGTCCTTCACTTTGCCTCGCTCTGCCTGGCCGCATTTGTCTTTCATAGCTTCAAGCCCGTTGGAACTTACGAAGATCTGGATCTCTCAATAGCGATTCTGAGGAACGCCGCCTTTATTCTTTTTGGTCCCCTGTTCCTGCATTTCTGCCTGATCTATCCCGCGCGTCACCATTTGTTTGAAGAGCGAAGCTGGCGGGCCACGGCGCTTTACCTGCCGACGCTGGTGCTGCTCTTTATGGCCGTATTCGTTTACTCGCCATTGGTTAAGCTGCCGGCCAATTTTGTCAACATCTTCTATCGAGCGAGCTTTATACACTTCACGATCACGCTCTTGCTAAGCGCCGCTCTACTGGTGCGCCGGTTCATTAAGAGCAAGAACACAGTTATTCGCCAGCAGTTGAAGTGGGTCGTTTGGGGCTCAGTTCTGGCGATCGCGCCGTTCACGTTGCTGTATGGCGCCGGGTACATCGTTGGCGCGCAAAGCGACAGCTGGCTGACTGATGTCGCCGTCCTGCCGCTGGCTTTGATTCCTCTGGCCTTCGGTTACTCAGTGGTGCGTTACCGCCTGATGGACGTGGAACTGGTGGTGCGGCGGGTGGCGGTGTACGCCCTGACGACGGCGGCGATTGCCTTGATGATTGGTTCCGTAGTTTACCTCGCGGGACTCTATGCATTGAACGGCGAGCTGGTGACGTCCGGCGAGATCACTCTCCGCGTCGTGGTGGCCGTCGTGGTCATGGCGGTAATCGTAATCATTGCCGCGCCGGTGAAGAACTTTCTGCAGGAGCGAACGGACCGGCTGTTCTATGGCGAACGCTACGACATGCGCAACGGGTTGTTGGATTTCGGCCGAACTCTCTCAGCTACCACGGCCCTTGAGCCCTTGCTGGACGCGCTGATCAGCCGTCTCCAACAGGTGATGAATGTTGAGCGCGTGGCAATCTTTGTCGAAGACGGGAAGGAGGCGGCCGGCTACCGCGTTGCCCGCGCCGCCGGGCTCGCGTCGGCGATGATCGTGCCGCCGGACTTTCGCGAAATGATTCGCACCCGCTCTGCCGAAACCGGAGTGGTGCGCGCCGATGATTTGGATCTGGTGCCGTCCACTACGGGATTTGTGCGCCGGGCGTTGCATTACTATGTGCCCTGTGTAGTTCGCGGACGCATGGTCGCGGTCATTGGCCTGGGGCGCTCCGCTGATGGCGCCCTCCTGTCGTCGGAAGACGTCGAGATTCTGCGCACTGTTTCCGGCTACGTGGCGGTGGCAATTGAAAACAGCCTGCTCTACCGGGAACAGGAACAGCGTACCGAAGAGCTGGAAACGCTGAAGGAGTTCAACGAATCGATTGTGGAATCAATTAACGTGGGACTGCTGGCGGTCGATCTCGACGGCCGCGTCACCCGTTTGAACTCCGCTCTCGAAGAGATGCTCTCCACCAGCCGCGAAGAAGCCATTGGCAAGCGCGTCGAAGGTCTCTTTGCGGAAGATTTCGCCGACACACTGAATCAGGTGCTGGGCCCTGATCGCTGGCGCCTGACTGGTTTGCGAAACATTTACAAACTGCACACGGCGGTAAAGGGCGGACGCTCTCTGGTGCTGAACATTGCGATTGCGCCGCTACGTGTAGACTCGCATGAACGGACCGGCGCCCTCGTGGTGATGGAGGACGTAACGTCACGGATTCGTTTGGAAGAGCAACTGCAGCAGCGGGAGAAACTTTCCTCAATCGGACTGTTGGCCGCCGGTGTGGCGCATGAAGTCAACACGCCCCTGACCGGAGTTTCCTCCTACACTCAGATGCTTCTGGGAATGTTTCCCGAAACGGATCCCAAACACGCCCTGTTACAAAAAGTTCGCCGCCAGGCGGATCGGGCCACCGATATCGTAAACAACCTTTTGAATTTTTCCCGGACCGGCAGCGCCACCGAATTCACGGATGTGGACATCCATCGCGTGCTGGATGACACGTTGCAGTTACTGGAGCCGCAGTTGCGCAGCAGTCAGATCGAAATTGTGCGCCAGTATGACCTTGAGGTTCCCAGCGTCTTTGGCAACTCCGGCAAGTTGCAGCAAGTGTTCACTAATTTGCTGTTGAATGCTCGCGACTCTATCGTCGGGGGCGGGCGCATTACTTTGGCGACCAATTCAAACGGGACCGACGAAGCCATGTTCGTCGAGGTCTCAGACACGGGCGTTGGTATCGATCCGGAAAATGTCGCGAAGATTTACGATCCCTTTTACACCACTAAGGGGGTGGGCCAGGGCACGGGCCTCGGCCTCGCCGTGTCGTACGGCATTGTTCAGGAACACTCCGGCCATATCTCCGTCAGCAGCGCCCCGGGCCGTGGTACCACTTTTCGCATCACGCTACCCACCGCCAACTCGCGCGCGCGACTGCAAGCCATAGCTCAGTAACTCCCCTGACCGCGGTCTCACTTCAATCCTCTGAGCGGTAAGCAACTTTTCGAGGGGTTCAGGTAACAAATCCTCACTGGTGAATTACCATGACCCACTCTCGTTTCTCTTTCATTGTCGGCGTGGGCTTGATCCTCCTCGCAAGCGAGGCATTTGCACAGTCAACACCAACCGCGCCCAAACCTCAGTCCAGCAAGGGCCGCAACAACGAATCCCTCGCTAAAGTAGAAGCCGAGCGGATCCGAAAAGAGCGCCAGTCGCACGCCCGTTCGCTCTTGATTTCATTGGCGACTGACGTGCGAAGCTTTAGCGATCAAGCATTGCGCGCGCGCTACCAGGCGAGAATTGCAGACGCGCTGTGGGATATGGATGCCGAGCAGGGCCGCATCCTTTTCCGTAGGGCTTGGGAGGCCGCGGGCCCGGCTGACAAGGAAAGTAAGGAGCCTCTTAATCTCCGCCAGCAGGTCTTGACGTTGGTTGCCAGACGGGACCGCGTGCTCGCTGAGGAGTTTCTTCAGAAACTCAAGGCCGATGATGAGCCGATCTCGACTGAAAGCTCGAAACCGAATTTGTGGGAGCTTCCCGACGCATCGCAGCAGAGGTTGGACCTTGCAGAATCACTGTTGCGCCTTGGTGACATCGAGCACGCGCTGCAATTTGCCGATCCTGTCCTGGGCAACGTCACCATATCCACGATCGATTTTCTCACCCAACTGCGCGAGAAGGAGCCCACCGCAGCGGACCAACGCTACGCGGCGCTTCTGGCAAACGCTGCCACCAGCGCATTCGCCGACGCGAATACGATATCGTTGCTCTCCTCCTATATTTTCTCGCCCCAGACGTACTTTATTTTTAACTCTCAGGGCGGCGCCGATAGTTCGTGGATGCCCTCATCGTATCCACCTGCGAATATCAGTCCACAACTGAGACTGGCCTTTTTTCAAACCGCCGCCAGCATTTTGATGCGACCCCAACTTCCGCCGGAACAGGATCAGAGCACGACGGGCTTTGCCGGAAAGTACATGGTTGTGAAGCGCTTGATGCCGATATTTGATGCGTACGCCCCGAAGGAAATTGCCGCAGCGCTGCACAACCAATTTGAGGCGCTCAGTTCCCTGGTGAGCCTTGACTTACGTAAATCGGAAGATGAATCGCTACACAAAGGGATCGGCGCCGAGAAATCGCTGGCGGATGCGGAACAACCTCTGCTTGATCAAATCGAGCGGGCCAGGACGTCGAGTGAGCGGGACGAACTCTGGTTGAAGGTGGCGCTGCTCGCGCTCAATAAGGCGGACCTGAAAGCCCGGGATCATGTAAGTAAGATTGACGACGGGGAGCGGCGGAAACAAGCGCAAGCGTATGTCGACTGGGGCCTCGCTACCAGGTTGGTCAGGAAGAGAGAGATTGAGAAGGCCCTGGAAATTGCTCGCCGGGGCGAGGTGAATAACATCCAGCGAGTATGGATCTTCACTCAGGCGGCGAAACTTTTGGCTAAGACCGATCATGACCGGGCCCTGGCGCTGGTTGACGATGCAAGTTCCGAAGCCCGTCGTATTGATGGCCCGGATCTGGATCGACCGCGCGCCCTGCTGGGCATCGCCAACGCACTGAGTTTGATCGAGCCGGCGCGGATGTGGGACAGCATCTTCGATGCGGTGAAGGCGGCAAACTCAACCGAAGGGTTTGTGGGTGAAGGCGCTGAAGTTGTTCTCACACTGTGGAGCCCGAGTCAGATTCTAAACAGCAGAGAAACGGTTCCGGATTTTGATATCCGAGGAATCTTCGCCGTTGCCTCGAATAGCGATTACGAACGGTCAGTCGAGCTGGCGGGCGGTTTTCGGGGCGAGGCGCCCCGCGCAAACGCCACCATCGCTATTACCCAAGCGGTCCTGAAGGCGCAGAAGGCTCCTCCCGCTCCGTCCCCGCTACCGGCGAAAGAGAACTAATGGGTGTTGACGCGGCCAATCGCCGCCTGTAGAAACCCCCAGTGTTAGTGGGGCTTGGGCTACTCAAGCACAACCAACCACAGAGGGCTGCTTATTGGCTTTTTGCTTCTCTGTGATGGTAATCTCGCTCTTCACAACATTCCCGACTAAGTAATGCAAATGATTTCCGATGGCGCACCCGCAAAAGTGAAGACCGAAAGACGAACCGCTAAAAAAGGCTCGGTCCTCGTCGTCGATGATGAAGAAATCATGCGCGACGTGCTGGAGACATTGCTGTCAGCGGAAGGCTATCGGGTCGATCTCGCCAAGACCGGCGAGGAAGGCTTGGATGCATACACTCGTCGCTCTTACGACGTAGTCCTGCTGGACGTTTCCATGCCGGGCATCGGCGGCTTGCGCGCGCTGGAAGGGTTTCTCAAACTGGATGGGGACGCCGTGGTCGTGATGATCACGGCCTATGCTACGTTCGATACGGCCATTGCTGCTTGGGAACGCGGCGCCTTTGGCTGCATTCGCAAGCCTTTTCAAAACGAGCAAATCAGCGGCACCGTCGCGGCGGGGATAAAGCGCCGCCGCAAGGAAGAAGAGAGGCGCACGCTGCGCCGGGCGATGAGCCGGGCCGTCGATCGCGGCGCGATCGTGGGACGCTCCGATGTCATGCAGGAAGTTTTTCGCCTCGTCGAACAGGTGGCGCCCGCACGCTCCACGATTCTGATCACAGGGGAAAGCGGCACCGGCAAGGAACTGATTGCTCAGGCGATTCACGAGGCCAGCCCCCGAGCCGGCAAACCTTTTGTTACGGTAAATAGTTCCAATATTCCTTCGGAGCTTTTGGAGTCTGAACTGTTTGGCCATACCCGCGGGGCCTTTACTGGCGCGGTTGCCGCGAAAAAGGGCCTGTTCGAAGTAGCTGACAACGGATCGATATTTCTTGACGAGATCGGCGATATCCCACCGGAAACACAGGCCCGCCTGTTGCGCGTGATTCAGGAGCGAGAGTTCACGCCGCTGGGCGACACAAATCCGCGGCGAGTCGATGTGCGCATCATCGCCGCCACCAACATCGAGTTGAGAGAGGCCGTGAAGCAAGGGACGTTTCGCGAAGATCTTTACTACCGGCTCTCAGTCGTCCCTATCGAGCTGCCGCCCTTGCGCGACCGGCGGCAAGACATTCTCCCCCTGGCCCAACATTTCATCCGCAAATACAACGAGGAAAACGGCCGCAAAGTCTCAGAGCAGATCGCCCCGGAAGTACTTGCGTTGCTCGAAGCCTATTCCTGGCCCGGCAACGTCCGCGAACTGGAGAACGCCATTGAACGGGCAGTCGTAATCGCTCCCGAGGATGAGATCACGCGTGAATGCCTGCGCCCCGAAGTAAGCGATCCTGAGGCCGCGCTGGCAGTGGCGCGTGCTTCTGCCGGCAGCGCCGCCGCTTTGGACATTGGCCGCGGGGTAAACTTCTACGACGAAGTCCGTCGCTTTGAGATCGACTTAATTCGTCGCGCGCTGGAGCAAACCGTGGGGCATCAGTCGCGCGCCGCGCGCCTGTTAGGGATGAATCCCACGACGCTCAATTCAAAAATCAAGACCTACAATATTAATTTGCGACCTTAGGTCAGGAAGTAGTTTCGGGTTTCGAGTTCAGATTGGCGGATAGCAAGCTGAACTCCAAACTCAGCCGAAACTCGAAACCCAAAACTCGAAACTCGAAACCCCAATTCCTATGCGACGACGCGAAGGTGATGGTTGTCCGATTGCCGGGGCGCTGCAACTGGTCGGCGACAAATGGACCATGCTGGTCGTCCGCGACCTGGTGAACGGGCCGAAGCGAACTACGGATCTGCTCGCCGCGCTGCATCCGATCAGCAGCCGCACCCTGCTGGGCCGCCTGCGTGATATGGAGCAGGACGAACTGGTGACGCGCGAGGATTTCCATGAGAACCCACCGCGCGTTGAATACGCTCTGACCACGAAAGCGAAGGCGTTGTTTCCGTTGCTCGAGACGCTGCGCCAACTGGGTCAGGCGCTGGATTGTAATGAGTGTGAAGACCGGCGTGCCCGCCTGGGTTTTTACTGCGAGTTCTGCCCGCTAACTACCGTGCCGCAGCCTTCCGTGCCCGAACGCCGACGGGCGCCGGCACGGCGCGAGCTTGACGATCAAATTGTTTTGTTGTGACTTACTGGATGAGGCGAGGTTTTTCAGGCAGTATTTCCATTGCGGCCGTTGCGCACAATATCAATCAAGGCACTTAATCTTTCGTCGGTATGTGTTTGCGCCTCTGCTAAAGCCGCCATATTGGATCCGAGAGTATTCATACTGGATTCAATGTGGTCCAGCCGCGTATCTGTACCTTGGGCTAGCTGGACCAGCAACTGAAAAGATTCTTCCAGGCGGCGAACCCGATCCTCATCACGGTTCCGCTCTTCGTGGAGCATCTGTATGTTCGAAGCAAACTGAGCTTGCTGTTCGAGGATGAATTCCATGGTCCCTTGAATTTCGTCGTTAGTCATCGCTGGCTTCCTAGTCAATCACTCCCGCTTACGGATTATTAGGCACGATGTTGCCATCGGGCATGATTATCGCTTCGTGATCCGGAGTAATGTGCTCGCCTTCCATTGTTATTTCTTCACCACTGGGCATGGCCACCGGCAAGTGATCCAGAAAACGTTCGGCGTCGATGGCCGCCATGCAGCCGGTCCCCGCCGCCGTTACTGCCTGGCGATAAACCGAATCCTGAACGTCGCCGCAAGCGAAGACTCCGGGAATGTTGGTGGCGGAAGAATGGCCTGAAGTCTTTAAATAGCCGACCGCATCCATATCGAGCTGCCCCTGAAACAGATCAGTGTTCGGTTTATGACCAATGGCGACGAAGACTCCGTCGCACTCAAACACTCGCTCTTGATTCGTCGTCGTATCATTCAGTCGAACCCCGGTCACGCCCTGTTCTGGATTCCCCAGTATCTCCGCGACGTCGGTGTTCCAGATGAACTCGATCTTGTCGTTGTTGAAGGCTTTGTCCTGCATAATTTTTGATGCCCGGAGCTTGTCGCGGCGGTGCACCACAAAAACCCTTCGAGCATAGCGAGTAAGAAAGGTTGCTTCTTCCATCGCCGTGTCCCCGCCGCCGATCACTACCAGGTGCTTGCCGCGAAAAGCGGGCAGCGGCCCATCGCAGGTAGCGCAGGCGGAAACACCGTTGCCACCAAAACCTGCCGGGACTTTGGCTTCGCCGGGAATACCCAGCCATTTGGCTGATGCGCCGGACGCGATGATCAGGGCTTCCGTGACAATGTCCGTATCCGCCGTGGTTAACGTGAAGGGCCGCTCGCTAAGATCGACGCTCTCGATCCACGTTTCCATGAACTCAGTGCCAAAACGTTCCGCCTGTTTGCGAAACTCGACCATCAGATCCGGACCTTGGATGCCTTCGGAGAAGCCGGGATAATTCTCGACGTCAGTGGTAATCATCAACTGGCCGCCGGGCGCTGTTTGCTTTTCCATGTCGACCGGAGCATCGACGAGCAGCGGTTTCAGATTAGCGCGCGCCGTATAAATCGCCGCCGTCAGACCCGCAGGTCCGGAACCAATAATTACCACGTCTCTTTTGATAGTTTGTCGAGGCATATCTGTGTCTTACGTCCTTGTCACGAAGTTGAAATGGCGGACTGAGCGCCGGAGTAAAGCCTTTCAGGTTAAAGGGTATAGTAACGGCTTTTAGGAACCAATAAAAGTGATCGCTCTTAGTTCTTGAGCGGCACGGGCTTGCGGCAAACAGTAGTGGCCTGATTTCAAAAGTTCTTTGCGGGCTTCGCAGATCGACTTTGCGCCCTTGCGTGAAATATTGTGCAGGTTCGGAGCATTTCTCGCAAAGGCGCAAAGCAGGATCGAAAGGGCGCAAAGCAAATTAAGTGATTACCCGGGAAACCAACGCCTTACGGCCACCGAAGGTTTTGTTGTACTATAGACGGGCAAGCTAAAGGCTCTACCGCAGTATAATTAGCGATACTGAAGTAGTCGAACCCCCGAGCGCTGGCGCCTTACTAACCAGCAGCTCAGTCGGGAGAACCTGGGCAACCGATTGAAAGCTGGCTCCGCTCCAAAAAACATCGAAAGCATCGCCGTCCTGGGCGCAGGTACGATGGGCCACGGCATTGCCCAAGTGGCAGCTGCCGCTAAATATCCGGTCGTCCTGTTTGAGGTGAACACGGACGCGCTGGCGCGGGGCGTGGCGGCCATCGAACGCAACCTCGAAAAGGGGATTCGGCTCGCGAAACTTACGGAAGAAGATCGTGACAATATTCAACAGCGGATTCGCGGCACCGTTAAGTTACAGGATGTCGCCGGCGCCGACCTGATTATCGAAGCTGTCCCGGAGAAGCTGGAACTAAAGCAAAACTTGCTGCGCGAACTCGAGTCGCTCACTGACTCGAAGTTCATCTTCGCTTCGAACACTTCGTCGCTTTCAATCAGCGAAATCGCTTCAGTCGCGGCCCGGCCGGAATGCGTTATCGGGATGCATTTTTTTAACCCCGTACATCTTATGCGTTTGGTTGAGATAGTGGTTGGCCGGCAGACTGCGGAGACGACCGTTTTCGCCGTTGCGGAAGTGGCGCGCCGCATGCGAAAAGAGCCCATAACGGTGCGCGATGTCCCGGGATTCGCTTCCAGCCGGCTCGGCATTACCCTCGGGCTGGAGGCGATGCGGATGGTGGAACAGGGCGTAGCCAGTGCGAAAGATATAGATACGGCGATGGAATTAGGCTATAACCATCCTATGGGGCCGCTGCGGTTGACGGATGTGGTAGGTCTGGATGTGCGCCTGGCCATTGCAGAATACCTTTACGGTGAGCTTGGTTCCGAGACTTTTCGGCCCCCGGACATTCTGCGACGGATGGTTAGTGAAGGGAAGTTGGGCAAGAAATCCGGCGAGGGTTTCTATGAATGGCACGACGCCGCGCGGTGAAGATCAGAAAACAGAGGTCAGAAGTCAGAGGTCACAAGTCAGAAGGCCGACCTTAAACTCGAAACTCGTAACCCGAAACCGAAGCTAACGTGGGATCTGAAATCTACAACGAAGAAGAGAAACGGTTTGCACTCCGCATGGCAGTGCGGCTCGCTATTGTAGTCTCCGGACGCACTGAGGATGGCTCATCCTGGAGCGAGCCAACGCAGACGGACGACATCTCAACCGCCGGCGCCCTCTTTCATCTAAATCAGAAAGTGACGCGGGGCGAGCGCCTCTTTCTGCGCGCCCATAAGCCCGACGGGACGGCGATCGAAGCCACTGCAACCGTGATCCGCCTGGCCCCGGCCGTCTATGGCACAGCGCGAGTTGGGGTGCAGATTGCCGAACCGGTCGAAAATTGGGTGCGCCTTTTTGTCTCGTGGGTCGCCGACGAACAACCTACTCCTCCTCCCGATCCTGACTCCGACGACGACTAAAAATGAGGCCGCTGAATCGCAACCACCTGACAACAAATTTCCTTGACAGGCCCTGGTTTCAGGCATAGAGTTCAGCGCGTTCCTCAGTCTTACCGTTTCGTGCACAATCAAAAACCAACCTTACTTGGAGGTGTCTCAAGTGGCTACCAGAGCAAGCAGCATCAAACTCAAAGATCTCTCAACCGCAATTGATCGGGCCGTCGCGTCGTCGGGAAAGAAAATCCCGGGCGACTGGATCATGGGTCGCATGATTCGAGAAGCGCTGGCCAAACAGATCGACACCGCCGCCGTGGCGCGCAGCATCACCAAAGACATGAGCGCGTCAATGCCCGGCTTTAAGCTGACTCCGAAAGTATTAACCGTCGCCGGCGGCATCACCACCGTGGGCTTCATCGCCCGCGAGATTGACGTGATTAACCGTTAAATCCTAGCGTTATGAGCGAATCTGGAAACGGTGGCGGCGCTCGTAAGCCCTTACTGTGCCCAAGCGCCCAGCCGGAAATGGAAGGCAGCATGGTTCTCGGCGTTTTTGAAGCGACGCCCGAGGGCCAGCGGCTTGCCTGGATTGAACAGCCTCAGCCGGTAACTCCGGAACTGCTTTCATTAACAGGCGAAACTGATCCGCGAAATATTTTTCGTTTTGCGGCTCACTGTGAAGAGCGCAAGTGTGTTCATTTCGACGGCCAGGACTGCAACCTGGCAACGCGCATTGTGCAGATTCTGCCGCTGGCCGTTGATGTTCTGCCCCCATGCACCATTCGCCCTGAATGTCGCTGGTACCAGCAGGAAGGCAAGGCCGCATGCTTGCGCTGCCCGGAAGTAATCACCCACCTGGATAATCCTTCCGCAGAAATGCTCCGGGCCGCCCGCCCGAGCTGAGTCGGATAAGCACTCCTGTCTGTCCATTTCCTCAAAGTGCGCGCATGTTCTAGCAGGGACAGGCAGGAATGCTTGTCGTACTGAGAAGATCGTGCGTTTGACGATTCTTCCTCCAGCCTTTAGGATTCCCCCGCAATCATCAAAACAACTTTCTCTGGAGATCGGAATTTTATGTCTCAAGCAATGGCTGGAGCCTTCGAAACACTTCTGGTTGAGCGACGCGGACCGGTCGGGATTGTGACCATCAATCGTCCTGACAAACGCAATGCGCTGAATATCAAAACTCGCGAAGAGGGTGCCGTTGTCCTGGAACAGTTACAAGACGACGATAACATTCGGGTGGTGGTGATTACCGGCGCCGGCGACAAGGCCTTTATCGCCGGCGCTGATATCGGTGAGTTCGCCGGGCGCACGGCGCTCACGCAGCGTGCCGTGATGCTGGGCCGTTCGCTCTTTACCGCCATCGATGTTTTCCCCAAACCAGTGATCGCGATGATCAACGGTTACTGCCTGGGAGGCGGCTGCGAACTGGCACTCGCCTGTGACCTGCGCATTGCCAGTGACACGGCGTCCTTTGGCCAACCGGAGATCAACCTCGGGATTATTCCCGGCGGCGGCGGCACGCAACGCCTGACCCGTCTGATCGGTGAAGGCAAGGCCATGGAAATGATTCTCACTGGCGCGATAATTGATGCGCCGACAGCTCTTAATCTGGGGCTGGTTAACCACGTGGTCGCAGCTGATCAACTGGAAGCCAAGACCATGGAGCTCGCCAACCGCATCGCCGAAAAGAGTCCCATCGCGCTGCGCATGGCGAAGGAGGCGGTGAAGCTCGCCTCGCGCTCAAACCTGGATGAAGGTCTGCGCCGCGAAGTGGACCTCTTCGCGCTTTGCTTTTCCAGCGCTGATAAGGATGAAGGCGTGGGCGCTTTTCTGGAGAAACGCAAACCGAATTTCACCGGCAAGTAGCGGGGAAGTCAGTACCACCTGCGATAGCGGGTGGGTAATTAAGGGTCTCAAAAGACACGTGTCGGCGTGACTAACGGAAGTTACTTGCAGTCGGGAAGGGCGGCTTGCCCCCGCTCCTCCCTTTGTTCTTGAGCGAGTCATTTACACTCGCGTAGCGAAGGGGATTCTTTACTGTAGGCGCTAAAATCTTGTGAAAGCCATCTTTCTCATAATCGGTTTGCTAGTCGCCGCCGCCGGCGGCGTAATCGCCTATCGCGCATTGTTCATCGAACCCGCCGCAGCAGTGGTGATCACGGAAGCGCACGTGCGTGAGTTACCCAACACATTGCGCGTAGCCGGCGGCATTGCCATGTTAGTAGTAGGCGCGGCCCTGGCATTCTTCGGTGCCCGACGGTTGAAGAGCGAGCGGTGAGCAGTGGGCGGTGGCGGTAAGCAGTGAGCAGTGAGCAGTGAGCAGTAAGTGTGGGCGTTCGTTAGAAGTCACCAGCGGGATCCGAAGCAACAACCTAAAGCTGACACCTGAAACCCGAAACCTCCTCAATCCCCTCGCTTGACCTGCTTTTACACGCTGGGCTACTCTGCCTTCACAGCAAATGCGCCGACGTCCTCAACATGTCCGGGCAGAAGCCCGACCGTGAGGGAGGGCTCAACCACAGGCGCAACGATTCTCGGGGGCCGTAGCTCAGCTGGGAGAGCGCATGACTGGCAGTCATGAGGTCAGGGGTTCGATCCCCCTCGGCTCCACCAAAACTTATTCGATTCTACTGATCATCGTCGTCGCGCTTCCTCACGCCTAGTTGCCGCATTCCGCGTTGCTGTGAGTAACAATTGAACCAAAGTGCCGCTGGTACTCAGCAGAGGTGATGAACCCGCAGACCAGGCCGCGATAATTGCCTGCTTCACGGTTGTCGATCAGGTTCACCCAGAATGCGTACCCCTCCAGTTCCGGATTGCGTCTGAGATAGCCGAAGTACTCCGTGATCACAAACGCGCGGTTGAACAACGCTTGCTTGAACTCGGCATTGTCCGCCACTGCATGTAGCGCGAGAGCGCGGCCTTCGTTTATAGTCCCGCCACTGTCGTACGTGATGACGAGGGCGTCGCGCTGGCTGCTAAGATCAACGCCCGCAACCTGCTGTACGTTCGTCAGCAAGGCATCAATGAAGGATGCGGCGCTCGTGTTGTTCTGATACTTATTTACAAACTCCTCGCGCACGACAAAGCTTGCGGCAAACGTCGCTTTTTGCGCTCCGAGGGTGGCGCCGCCGACCACCTGCCGGCGGTCAACACTGAACTCCGCGTAAGACGGATTGCGTGTGAGCGCGCCCTGGTAAACATCGTAGAAGTACGAGCCGCTTTCCTGGTATTCCAACGACATGAAGAAGGCCGCTGCCACGGCCACTCGGCGTGCGTTGATGCAAAGCCCGTCCTTGCCGCATTCAAGGATGCGATCGCTCCAGTAGTTGAAACCACCCTCTTCCGGTTCGCGGCCCATCAAATCGACGTATTGCTGGCGCACAAAGTATTCCGCCGTGTCCAACGGATTTTGCGCATCGCTGTTCGAGAAGCCATTAAAGGATGCCTCAGTGTTGTTCTCCAATTGGCTGAAGGAGCGTTGGGCTGGAGCAAAGTCGAAGTTCGCGCGCGCCGGCGTCACCATGTAAAAGCCTCCGGTGGCAACGTTCTCGAACCGGTAGTTGCCTTTGACGTCGGTGATCAGTTTGCGTGTTTGTGCGCCACTCAAGCTGACCACAGTGCCTTCGACCGGGTGGCCATCGCTAAGCACCCGGCCGCTGATGCTTCCGCCTGCCGCAGTGGGGGTCAGCACCGCAAAGGTCAACTGAGAAAGACTCGTGACTGTATTGCTTTCCACCCAGTTCGCGCTGGTGTCCACCGGTCTCGAACGGACGACTGCAGTCCATGCGGTGCCGCTCCAGCGGCGCAGATTCAAGTTTGAGTCAGGCGTATTTCCGTTCAACTCTGAATCCAGATAATGCAGGCGCAGAGTTGCGGTGAAGGCACTGCCTCCGGTCTCAGCGATGATGTAGTTTCGCTGCACCGCGGCCGCGTAGGTTGCCGGCGCGGACTTCGCCAGCGTGACCAAGATGCTGGCCGGCGCAGTGCCCGCAGTAATTGTGATCTGGTTGTCGGGATTTCCAAGGCTGAGCGTGTTAACGCAGGGGGAGGTGACACAGGTGCCGGTCACAAATCCCAGGCGCTCAAGTTTTCCGATTACGTCGCCCGTGCCCGTCGAAGTGGCACTTGCGGGCATGATCAGCTTGGCTGGACTGGTAACTTCCAGATCGCCGTTCAGTATGAGCAGGCCCGTCACCGTTTCGTCCACTGTGACCACCGGGCCGTTGGTCTGCAGGTTGGGTTTTCCCGCCAGGGCGACATTCACAGTAGCGCCGCCGGCGCCAATCGTCAGATTGTTGAAAGTCGTAGGGTTCATGCCGCCTATCGATTGGCCACTGCCGGAGAAGTTGATTGTGCCGGTGCCCGGATCGAAGCTGCCGCCGTTATTGATCCAGTTGCCGGTGGCCAGCGTTAAGGTAAAGCTCCCGCCGTTGCTGGCATGCAAAACGCCTCCCGAGATAGTCAAACTGTTGATGGTCGTTGGGCCATTGAAGTTAAGGACCGCGTCGGTGCTCAGATTCACGTCTTCATCAAAAGTGCCGCCAGTCACATTTACTGTGCCGCTGGTGGTTAAGGCATCGATGGCTGCCTGGAGAGTTGTGTAGCAAGGCGTGCTTCCCCCACAGTTGCCTGAGGAGTCGGAATACGTCGTGCTGACCGACACGTTCAAGGTGAAACTCGCGTCAACAGTTACGCCGCAGCTGTCGGTGGCTCGAATGGTGATGTTGTGCGCACCCCCAGCTTGGGCATTCGTGATCGAAACGACTCCACTGGCATTCACCACCGGCACTGTTGTTAAAGCCGGGACGACGCTTTGCACCGCGTAGCTCACGATGGAAGCGCCGGTTGATATTGGAGTGACCGTCAAAGAATCAGCGAACGCCAGGGATTGGGGACTTGCGTAAGTCAGCGTGGGAGCGACGTTCGCGGTCACGGTTGTCGCCGCGGATTGAGCACTGGCGCAGCCGCTGGTCGCTACGGTGTCGGTATAGTCGCCGGCCGCGGCGGCGAGGTATGTTTGATTTACGGCGCCGGCAATAAGGTTACCGTTCAGATACCATTGATTGCCGCTCGCGCTACTGGAGGTCAGCGTAACGCTGCCGCCCTCGCAGAAAGTCGTCGGGCCGGCCGGCGTGATGGTTGGTGTGGCGGGAATCGGATTTATCGTCACCGTCGTCGCACTTGAAGTTGCGCTGCTGCAGCTGAGGGCCGTCACCGTGTTGGTGTAGTCGCCGGACGCAGTAGCGAGATACGCTTGATTGGTCGCGCCACCGATCGGGTTCCCATTCAAGTACCACTGATTGTCGCTGGCGCTGCTCGACGTCAGCGTGACGCTGCCGCCAACGCAGAATGTCGTCGGGCCGTCGGGAGTAATGGTTGGAGTTGCGGGTATCGGATTGACCGTTACCGTAGTTGCTGTTGAAGGTGCGCTGCTGCAGCCACTGGTGGTTACGATGTTGGTGTAATCGCCTGGAGCACTGGCGAGATATGCTTGATTCGTCGCCCCAGCGATCGGATTTCCATTCAAGTACCACTGATTATCACTCGCACTGTTCGACGTGAGTGTAACGCTGCCGCCATTGCAGAAGGTGGTCGGACCATCGGGGGTGATCGCCGGTGCTGCGGGGATCGGGTTTACCGTCACGGTCGTGGAGGCGGAAGACGCACTGACGCAGCCATCTGTCGCGACTGTGTTGGTGTAGTTGCCGGCGCCCGTACCGATGTAAGTCTGATTAGTTGCGCCGCCGATGGGATTGCCATTCAAGTACCACTGATTGCCGCTCGCGCTACTTGACGTCAGTGTCACGCTGCCGCCCTCGCAGAACGTGGTTGGGCCATCCGGCGTAATGGTCGGAGTCGGCGGCATCGCGTTCACCTTCACCGTCGTGGCATTTGAAGGAACACTGGTGCAGTCACTGCCCGTGATTGTGTTGGTGTAATCACCAGAAGCACTTGCGACATAGATCTGATTGGTGGCGCCACCGATCGGATTTCCGTTCAAGTACCACTGATTGCCGCTCGTGCTGCTCGAGGTCAAAGTAACGCTGCCGCCTTCGCAGAAAGTCGTCGGGCCATCCGGCGTAATCGTCGGGGTCGCCGGGATCGGGTTTACCGTCACGGTTGTCGCAGTTGAAGATGCACTGGCACAGTCACCGGTCGTGATTGCGTCAGTGTAATCACCGGAAGCACTTGCGACATAGATCTGATTGGTGGCGCCACCGATCGGGTTTCCGCTCAAGTACCATTGATTGCCAGTCGCGCTGCTCGACGTCAACGTGACGCTGCCGCCCTCGCAGAACGTTGTCGGACCGCCCGGCGTGATTATTGGAGCCGCGGGGATCGGATCTACCGTCACCGTCGACGTTGTGGAAGGTTCGCTGCTGCAACCGCTGGCCGTTTCTGCAACTGTATAGTCGCCCGCGCCCGTGGCGATGTACGCCTGACTCGTCGCGCCGCCGATTGGATTCCCGTTTAGATACCACTGATTGCCCGTCACGCTACTCGAGGCCAGCGTAACGTTGCCGCCCTCGCAGAATGTCGTCGGGCCGCCGGGTATGATCGTCGGGGTTGCGGGAATCGAATTTACCGTTACTGTGGTCGCGGTTGAAGGCGAACTGGTGCACCCGCTAGTCGTCACCGAGTCGGTATAGGCGCCGGCGGTGGTGGCAATGTAGCTCTGATTACTAGCGCCACCGATTGGGTTCCCGTTCAAATACCATTGATTATCGCTGACACTGCTTGAGGTTAACGTGACCATGCCGCCCGTGCAGAAAGTTGTGGGGCCATCAGGCGTGATTGTCGGAGTCGCGGGGATTGGATTCACCGTGACCATTGACGCGCTTGAAGGGGAACTGCTGCAGCCGCTGGTCGTGTCCGTGACCGTGTACCCTCCGGCGGCATCTGCGATGTACGCCTGATTCGTAGCGCCCCCGATCGGATTTCCGTTCAAGTACCACTGATTGCCGCCCGCACTGCTCGATGTCAGCGTGACGCTGCCGCCATTGCAGAAGGTCGTTGGACCATCAGGCGTGATGGTGGGAGTTGCCGGGATCGGATTTACCGTCACGGTCGTCGCGGCTGAAGGTGCACTGGTGCAGTCACTGGTCATGATCGTGTTGGTGTAGTCGCCCGTGGCCGTAGCGATGTGCGTTTGATTCGATGCACCACCGATCGGGTTCCCGTTCAAATACCACTGATTGCCCGTCGCACTGCTCGACGTCAACGTAACGCTGCCGCCCTCGCAGAAAGTCGTCGGCCCACCACGCGTAATCGTCGGCGTTGCCGGGATCGGGTTCACCGTGACGGTCATCGCGCTTGAAGGAGAACTGGCGCAGTCACTCGTCGTGATCGTGTTGGTGTAGTCGCCCGAAGCCGTGGCCACATAAGTCTGATGCGATGCGCCACCGATCGGGTTTCCGTTCAGATACCACTGGTTGCCCGTCGCGCTGCTCGACGTTAACGTAACGGTCCCGCCTTCGCAGAAGGTCGTCGGGCCACCAGGCGTGATGGTCGGAGTCGCGGGGATTGGATTCACCGTCACCGTTGACGCGCTTGAAGGGGAACTGCTGCAGCCGCCGGTCGTGTCCGTGACAGTGTAGTCACCGCTGGAACCAGCGATGTACGCCTGATTGGTCGCGCCGCCGATCGAATTACCGTTCAGATACCACTGATTGCCGCTCGCACTGCTTGATGTCAACGTGACGCTGCCGCCAGTGCAGAAGGTCGTTGAACCCTCAGGCGTAATGGTTGGTATGACCGGGATGGGATTCACCGTCACCGTCGTCGCGGCTGAAGTCGCACTGCTACAGTCGCTGGTTGTCACGGTGTTGGTGTAATCGCCCGAAGCCATCGCGATGTAGCCTTGATTGGATGCGCCACCGATGGGGCTCCCATTAAAATACCACTGATTGCCTATCGTGCTGCTCGAGGTCAGCGTAACGCTGCTGCCTTCGCAGAACGTTGTAGGGCCCTCGGGCGTAATCGTCGGCGTTGCCGGGATTGGATTTACGGTTACCGTTGTTGCTGTTGCAGAAGAGCTGGTACAACCCCTAGTCGTCACAGTGTTGGTGTAGGTACCCGAAGCAGTGGCGATGTACTGCTGATCCGTCGAGTTGGCAATTGGATTACCGTTCAGATACCACTGATTGCCGCTGGCGCTGCTTGACGTCAACTTGACGCTTCCGCCCTCGCAGAATGTTGCCGGGCCCCCGGGTGTAATTGTTGGCGTTGCCGGGATCGGGTTGACTGTCACCGTCGTTGCGGCTGAAGGTGCACTGGCGCAGTCACTGGTCGTGACCGTGTTGGTGTAATCGCCCGAAGCCGTCGCGATGTAGCCTTGATTGGATGCGCCGCCAATGGGGTTCCCGTTCAAATACCACTGATTGCCGCTTGTGCTGCTCGATGTCAGCGTAACGCTGCTGCCCTCGCAGAACGTCGTAGGGCCATCGGGGGTAATCGTCGGCGTTGCCGGGATCGGATTTACGGTTACTGCTGTCGCTGCTGAAGGAGAGCTGGTGCAATCGCTGACTGCGGCCGTGACGGTGTAGTCGCCCGAGGAGGTGGCGAGGTAGCCTTGATTCGACGCGCCGCCGATTGGATTGCCGTTGAGATACCACTGATTGCCCCCCACACTCCTGGAGGTCAAGGTGACACTGCCGCCCGCACAAAAAGTCGTTGGGCCGCCAGGAGTGATAGTGGGAGTTGCCGGGATCGGGTTCACTGTCACCGTCGTCGCGGCTGAAGAGGCACTGGCGCAGTCACTCGTCGTGACCGCGTTGGTATAGTCGCCAGACGCAGTGGCCACATAGGCTTGGTTCGTAGCGCTGCCGATTGCATTTCCATTCAGATACCACTGATTGCCGCTGGCGCTGCTCGAGGTCAACGTAACGTTACCGCCGGCACAGAAAGTCGTCGGACCACCAGGCGTGATCGTCGGCGTTACCGGGATCGGATTTATCGTCACCGTCGTTGCGGTTGAAGGCGAGCTGGTGCAATCACTGCTCGTAATCGTGTTGGTGTAATCGCCCGCGACCGCAACAATGTAGGTTTGATTCGACGCGCCGCCGATGGGATTTCCGTTCAAATACCACTGATTTCCGCTGGCGCTGCTGGAAGTCAGTGTGACGTTTCCGCCGGCACAAAAAGTCGTTGGGCCATCAGGTGTGATGGTCGGTGTCGCGGGAATTGGATTTACATTTACCGTGGTCGCACTTGAAGCGGGGCTGCTGCAACCGCTGGCTGTTTCAGTAACTGTGTAGTCGCCCGTGGAACTGGCGGTGTAGCCCTGGTTCGTCGCACCGCTGATGGGACTCCCGTTCAGGTGCCACTGATTGCCAGTCGCGCTGCTCGAAGTCAATGTCACGTTCTCGCCCTCGCAGAACGTGGTCGGACCTCCGGGAGTAATTGTCGGCGTTGCCGGAATGGAATTCACCGTCACCGCCGTCGCGGTTGAAGGTTCGCTGGCGCAACCGCTGGCCGTATCGATGAGGGTGTAGTCGCCCGCGTCCGTAGCGATGTGCGCTTGATTGATCGCCCCGCTGATTGGATTACCGTTCAGGTACCACTGATTGCCGCTCGCGCTGCTCGAAGTCAGCGTGACGCTGCCGCCGGTGCAAAAAGTCGTGGGACCATCAGGCGTAATGGTCGGCGTTGCCGGGATTGGGTTGACCGTCACCGTGGTCGCGGTTGAAGGTTCGCTCGCGCAACCGATTTCCGTGACTGTATTGGTGTAGGCGCCGGAAATGTTGGCCAGATAGCTCTGATCCGTCGCGCCGCTGATCAGGCTTCCATTGAGAGACCACTGATTGCCGCTGGTGCTGCTCGAGGTCAACGTAACGCTGCCGGCACCGCAGAAAGTTGTCGCTCCGTCAGGGGTGATTGTCGGTGTTGCCGGAACCGGATTCACCGTCACCGTCGTTGCCGTGGAAGGGAAACTGGTACAACCGCTGATCGTTACGGTGTCGGTGTAATTGCCAGCAGCAGTGGCGGCGTATGCCTGGTTCGTTGCCCCGCCGATGGGATTGCCGTTCAAGTACCATTGATTACCGCTGACGCTGCTCGAGGTCAGCGTGACGCTGCCGCCCTTGCAGAATGTTGTCGGACTATCAGGAGTGATCGCCGGCACATCCATCGCCGTGACGTTGACCGTCAACGTACCGGTCGCGATCGCGCTGGCGCTGTTTATTACTGTGAGCGTAAAGGTCGAGTTCGTAGCGGCACAAACCGCGGCGACATCCGCCGTGACTTTGCCTGCGACGTCAACGCTGATGTTGTTGATGGTAACGCCGGTTCCGGTCAACGGTGTCGCAGTCACTGTCAGTGTATTCGCCGCCTGGCCTGGATCGCTGACCGACGCTATTTGTGAATTCAAAGCGCCGGCGGCTTGTTGCCTGGAGAGCGCGGCAGCTGCCGAGATCAATGGTGTGTCGTTGTCAAAGCAGACTGTGACATCGTTCAAGGCGGGTGTGATGAGATTGTCGGTTGTACTCAGTAACGCCTGATACTTCAGATAGCGGTAGCCGTTGAACTGCGACAGGGAGGCGCCGTTGGTTGTAAAGAAAGTAGCGGCAGTCCCGTCCGGGCCGACAAAGTTGAACGGACCGTTGACGCTGTTGCTGGCTGCCGCCTGGAAACGAACGCTGGTGTTCGCCGGAGTCGTCGCATTCCACGACAGGGTCAGCCAACGAGGGACTAGGCCGACAACCGGATTGGCATCCTTCACGCCGGAGAATAAAGTGCCGGACGCGAGGTAGGTTGTTGGCGGCGTCACATAAGTTGTGAAATAGAGATCAGCTGCGACCGCAGTCCAAAGGGTGCCGCTGTTAGTGGTGGTGAAGACCTGGCCATTGGCCATCGTGCTGCCGCCTGCCGTACTGCCGCGGACGCCGAACACGGTACTGCCGACGCTGGTCCTCAGGACAACCGAGTAGCTGGTCCCGCTAACCACGGCCGCGGGTGTTGCGAAGGTCGTCGTGTATAACGTCGCTGTGCCCACGTTAGTAACCGGACCTATCGTGGTAGTCGCGAGCACAGTGGTGCCGGGATTGATGCCGTTGAGGTTGCGAATCTCCACCGTGATCGTGCCCGAAGTACCGGAGGCGAGGCCAAGACCCACACTGATTTTCTTCAGGCTACCAGTAACACCGGCGCGGAACGTCTGACCGGTCCATGTGGTTGCGCTCAGGTTGTTCGTGGTGGACAGCGCTGCTGGCGAACTGATCTGATCGGTCCCTTCAATGCCAAGGTTCCGGAGTTTCACGTCACCGGGATTGGCGACAAGATCCACATTTGAACCCGAGCCTGAGGCAAAGTCGCTGTACGTCGCGTCGGTGAAGCAGGAGGCGGAGGTGACGGGCATCAGGGCAAGATTCTGGATCGTCGTGCCACCGTCTGTGACGACCACGCCGTTAACCGAAGCCGGGTTATAGGACGTAGGGCTGGCGGACACCGTGTAGGTAGCGGCGTTAAGCGACGCAAACAAATAGAAGCCGTTGACATTCGTCGTGGCCGAGAATGTTCCGGCAGTCACGACCACGCCGCTCAAGGGGCTGCTGCCCGCCGTCACGGTTCCCTGAAGAATCCCCGCCGGCGTTCCGTTTGAGCCGTAGTCCACCGCGGCGGAGGCAGGAGAATCCGCACTCATCGGCGTCAGCGTGGTGCCGGGGCAGTTATTCTTCGCGCGAATGAAATAGTAATAGATCGTGCCGCTGGCGCCGGTGGTGTCGAGATAGCTGGTTGAGGTTAGACCCGAAGCCAAAGGCGAGGTGGATGGAAAAACGGAGCTGGTGTCGCGGAAAACGGAGTAAGTTCCATTCGTAGCATTGGTACCCCACGCGGCGGGCGCGCTCCACGAAATGGCGACGCTCGGTGCGGTCGACGAATTGACTGCCGGGGCGGCGATTGCCGTGGGCGCCGAACAATAGGTGAGCACCGAAGTCGCATTGTCTTCCCTGCGCGTCGGCGACTGAGTATCGGCGAGCGGAAAGAACATTCGCGAGTCGGTCCACAAGGGATGGACCTGGCGGTTGAACGCGGCGATGCCGGAATAGTCACCGTACTGGTTGCCATTGTAGGCGGTATTGTCAGCGCTGTTTTCATCGGTGTAGTTGACGTTGTTTTTCCATGCCGAGCCGCCATCGGTGACAAGGACGTTCGCCTCGAACGATAAAGCACCATCTACTGAACGCGAGCTGACCATCTGTGTCTGGCGGTTGAGAGGATCGAGGCGCGAGTCGTACCAGGACACGTTAACCGTCCCGTCCGACTGATCGACCGCCAGCCAGGGAAATATTTGCGTCGCGCCGAAATTGTCGTCGTTCACCTTGACCCTTGAAGACCAGGAGGTCCCGCCATTCGTGGATCTGACAACGTACGTGTTGATGTCAGCTCCTGTGGTTGTTCCTGACGGAAAGTCGGGGAAGGAAACGTACAGGTTGCCGAAAGAAAGGGAGTTGGGGTTCCGGTCGATGTCGATCGCGCCGAACCCGTTGATGCCTCGCTTGTCCTGTGCGGGGGGCTTGTTGTTGGTGCCAAAGGATTGCAGCGCGAGCGTAGCGATGACCTGAGGCGCGGTCCAGGTGGCGCCACCGTTCGTTGATTTGGAGAAGACGATCGTTTCGACGTTGTAGCGGCTCCAGATCGCGTAGACGGTGCCGTCCGCTCCGACGACGACGTTGCCGCCAATGGCGCCGGTGTTGGACGGAAAGTTGACAGTGGTCCAGGCAGTGCCGTTATCTGAATACGCTATCTTCTCAGCGTTAGCCGCGTCCCAGATCACGTAGATGCGACCAGGATTGGAAAAGGCCTGGCCCGACGTGTTGTCGATGGCCATCATCTCTTTGTCATTGCCCTGCGTGGTGGACGCGATGCCGTTAACGACGGTGCCCAAGCTCTGCCACCTCGCGCCGTTGTCCGACGAGCGAGCTACGACGATGGCGGCGCCGCTCGCTGACGCACTTTGCGAGATGAGCATGTACGTGGCGTAGGCGTGCCCCTGACTATCCCAGGCCAGTGCCGGGTCGCTGCCGAACCAGAAGGTTGCGCCGGTCACGCCTCCGGTGATGGTCGCCGGCCACGGTGCGCAGTTGTACGTCCATGTTGCGCCGCCATCAGTCGAACCGAAGAGCGTCATGGTGCCATACGTGTTCGCGGTGCCGCCCGTCGGCGACTGACATGCTGCAGTGGAATCTTTATAGAACGTATTGGAGAAGGCGATCAGGTGAAGCGGATTATTGGGGTCGATAGAGATGCTGTTCTCGCCCTGGTATCCCTCGACGCCGTTCCCCGGGTCGAGGTTCGAGCCCACGGAGGCATTGAGCGCGCCAAGATTAAAAAACGCATCAACCGGATTCTGCCGCAAAGATAGTAGCTCGGGGCTAGCCTCAGGCTCTGTCGCGTGGATTCCTCGCCGGGCCGCCTTCCATAATTTACTGGCGCAATCTAGCGGCGGCGGCATCATGATCATGTGCGGATGTGCGTAACGGTTTTTCTCGAAGATCTCAGCCGGATCTTCAGTGGCGGCATTGACGATATCGAGGATTTCCTGCTTCAGAATCCCACGACACTGAGGAATATCAGGCGCGTTGTCCCGGGTGAGCATGGGCACGGATTGCGCCTGAGTTAATAGCGCTTGATCCTGGGCGTTTGATTGCTGCTCGGGAACTAGGGCGGTGTGTTCATTGCCCTGGAGACTCTCCTTCTGCGTTCCCCCAGCGGGCTGTAATTCGGAGTCAGTACTTTTGGGTGCTCGTGCCGCATTCCTTCCACTGGCATTCGTACTCAGGCTGCTTGGCAATAACCCCGCACACAACACCAGCAGGCCTGACAAGAGCGTCAGGCAGGCGATGAGGCGGCGCGAACGGCGATTCTTCAGGGCAGATGAACGGGGTGAGGAAGAGATGCGGGCAGGCATGGATATTCTCCGAATTTCAGATTAAATTAGTCGCGCTGGCTATGTAGGGACGGCGGATAGGCTACTGGTCCTGATCGTTTGGCGCCGGCTTCCTATGAAAAGTGGACTCCGTCAATTGCATTCGCATAGGAAATGCTGTGCCAGCTTCTATTTATGGATTTAGATCGGGCGAGATTGAATTGTGATGACAAGCGCCACTGGGGCTGGGGCGAGATGCCGGGCCGTTTAAGGACGCAGAGAACGTGGGCGGATAGAGGAAGAGGATCGACGCGTGGCGTCGAACTGACTTTAGTGGGGCGGTAAAAAGTCGCGAGGCTGACAACCCCGACGACGCTGCGGTAACGTAGCAGCCACGGGTTGATACGACGGATCGAAGAGTTGAGATAACCCCGTACTGTTCTTTGCGGAACTCCGCCGCGGAAGATTCTATTTCGGGGCCGGCGCAGTCGCGGGATGCCTGGCGTTGTAGTAGGTTATGAAGGCTTGGGTAATGTCCATTTTCTCGTCAGCCGAGAGAATCGCCGGCAGGAGTTTGGTCACGTCAAGAACCAGACTGAAGCCGTGGTCTTTGCGATACGCATCGAGTTCGTTTCCGATGTCCGTTGAGATTGGGGTCACCAGATCGCGATAGCGCTTGGCTGCGACCGCGTCGTAGTCCTCTTTTTTGTACTTCAGCTCACGCTCGAGCCGGCTGCCTTCCTCCTGCTTCGCCTGAATCGGCTTTTGGTCGGCCAGTGGATTCTTGTTTAGCGTATCGATGTCTTTGGCAAGCTGTTCGAGTCTCGCCTGAAGTGCCAGCAACTCATCCGCCTTGGGTTTGAGCTCGCGCTGGAGGCTCTGAAGCGCACCGACGAAACGCGCGATGCCGGCTTTCTCATCGGCAAAGGCTTCGGTGTTGACGAAGGCGATCTTGCTCTCGGGCACGGCCACATTAGCAGGGGCCGGCGAGGCGGCGGGCCGGGGCGTGGCGCCCGCGGGACGCGTGCCCTGAGCATAGGCCGGAATAGCTGCGATGGCCGTGACAACTGCTGAGACGGCCAGCATACGAACGATCTTCATAAGTTTCTTATCTCACTCCTTAGGTTGGCACGCTTGATGGGAACGCTCCTGAGATGTCGCCGCAGCCGCAATGGTTGCGACCCCCAGCCTTCATATTTCACTCGTAGCGGAGGCACTCGATCGGATCCAGGCGCGACGCTTTGCGCGCGGGCCAGACACCGAAGATAAGCCCGATCGCTACGCTGACGGTCAGTCCGGCGATCACGGCCCACATGGGGATTGAGGCGGGCAGGGCGGGGATCAGGAGGCCAATGAGTTTGCTGATGCCCATCGACAAAAGCACGCCGATGATTCCGCCCAGAAACGTAAGCGTCATCGCTTCAAACAGGAACTGATTGGTGATGTCCCGGCGGCGGGCGCCCAGGGCCTTGCGGATACCGATCTCCTGAGTGCGTTCAGTGACGCTGACCAGCATGATGTTCATGACGCCGATGCCGCCCACCATTAGTCCGATGGACGAGATGGCAATCGCGATGACGCCGATCATGCCAAAGATGCTATCGAACTGAGTGATGAAAGCGTCCGCGGTTTTGACGTCGAAGTTGTTTGGCTCAGAGAACTTCACTTGCCGCCGGGTACGCAAAATCTCTTCCACCTGATTCACCGCCTCCTGGAGTTGACCAGGCTTCGCGCGCAACACAATGGTCAAGTACTTGCGCCCGGGCGCGATCTGAAGTCCCGTGCGAAAGGGAACGAAGACAGCATTATCCTCCTCGTTCTCTCCAAAGACAGTCGTCTGCCTTTTCGCCAGCACGCCTATAATCTCCCATGCCATACCGCCCATCTTCACGCGCGTACCGACCATGCCGTCTTCCTTGTCGGGGAAGAGGGCTTGGGCGGCATTGACGCCGATGACCATCACGTTGCGTCGATTCAGATCGTCCTGCTCGGAAATGAAGCGGCCTTCCTTCACAGAGGCGTTGTGTATGTCGGCATGGTTGGCGGTGACGCCCTGCGTGTTGCCGCGCCGGTAGGTCCGGTCGCCCAGCTTGATGGTGTCGTCAAAACCGCAGCCGTTGCAGCCAATGTTCACCGATTCCAGAGCCATCGCATCGACTGCCGATGCCTGTTGCGCAATCGCTTCGCCGTCTTCCGGAGTCAGAGGCTTGCGCGCGCGTTCTGCCTGATCGCGTTCACCAAGTTGCGGGCCCGTGGTCAAATGAAAAGCGTAGATATTGTTGGTGCCGTACTCCTCGACCATGTGGACAATGTTCGCTCGCAAACCGGTGAGTATTGAGGCCACCACGATGGCGACCAGCACGCCGATAACAATTCCCAGCACGGTGAGCGCGCTGCGGAACTTGTGCGCACGAACGCTGTCGAGCGCCATCAGCAGGGTTTCGCGCGGGATGAAATTTGGCAGTCTTAGCTTCATACGAACTCAGGTTCGCGTCAGGGCGATGATTGGATCCAGGCGCGAAGCTTTAAATGCCGGGTAGATGCCCGCGATCATCCCGACCGCGGTGGAAACGCCGAGCGCGAGCGCGATGTAGCCCACTGTGATCGTCATCGTAATCGGCGTCAGGACGGTCACCAGCCAGGCGATGCCGGCGGCGGCGAGCAAGCCAAGTATCCCGCCCAGAATGCAAAGCATCGATGACTCGATCAGAAACTGCAGCAGTATCTGTTTGCGCCTGGCGCCGAGGGCTTTACGCAGCCCGATCTCGAAAGTCCGCTCGGTAACTGAGACGAGCATGATGTTCATGACCACGATGCCACCGACGACGAGGGCGATCAGAGTTATGGGCGTCACCACGAGGGCGATGGCCCCGGTGAATTGATCGATCTGGCTGCCCAGCGCTTCGGTGTTGACGAGGCCGAAGTCGTCCTCTTCGCTTCCGATCAGTTCGTGATAATTGCGGAGCGCGACGCGCGCATCCTCGATGGTTAACTGGAAGTTTTCGCGCTTCTGTCCCTTGCCGTGGATTTGCAAATCGAGGTTGCGTCCATAGATTCGCTGAAATGTCGTCAGCGGGATGTACACGTGCTTGTCGATCATGTCGCCAAAGATCGGACCACGCTTTTCTTCCACGCCGACTACCCGCATGGGCAGGCCGGCGACTTTGAACTCTTTGCCGATCGGATCCGTGTCCGGATAAAATTTGTCCTTAATGTCGCCGCCGAGGACGACGACCAGCTTGCCGTGCTCGACTTCTTCGGGTTGCAAAAAGCGACCGTCGGCCATGGTTTTGTCTTCGATTTCAGCCATGTTCGCGGTGACCCCGAAGATGATGCCCCCGAAGAAGCTAATATTGTCCTGCTCGAACTTGGTTCCGTGTGCGGCTTGCGCTCCAACCGCGGTGCAGGTCTCGCAGTAGCGCTGCAGCCATTCCATGTCGCTCCACTTTAGTTGCTTGTTCCGGCGGTTCATGCGCTCCAGATCTTCTTCTGACAAATCGCCCTGGCTGGCGATGCGCGCGATCATGAAGTGGTTTGAACCCAAAATCTTTGACACTTTTTCGACGACATAAGTGTTGAGCCCGGAGATGGTCGCGCCCACAACTACCACTGAGGCCACGCCGATGATGATGCCGATGAGGGTCAGGAAGGCGCGCAACTTGTGCGCGAGGATCGACTGTAGCGCGATCTTCGCAGAGTCCGAGTAGAAGGTGTAAAGGTGAACCATGGTTTAGCGCCAGTTATAGTTTAGGTACGACAGGTTGACGGGAAAAGTTTGATTCCTGAAGCGCAAACTATTCGAGCAGACCTTCTAATAAGACGCTCGAAGCGGGTGAGGTATTAACATGTAGGGAAACCGGGTGTCAGGTATCGGGTGCCAGGTGTCAGATGTCTGGCAATCCATTAGACCGGCATCCGGTACCCGGCACCCTATGGGTTTAAGATCGGCAATTCTATGTAGGAGGCAAACCGCGGCGAGCGAGAAATGCGATGGGTTGCTGATCGGTAGTCCGCTTCCCGCGCTTGGAAGATATTCGGAACAAAGGTTTGAGGGTTGCGATCAATGAGGGGGAACCAGGTGCTTTGGACCTGGACCATGATCTTGTGGCCTTTCAGGAAAACGTGATCCGCGGCGTGCAGGTCAACTACATACTCGCTTATTTTGTTGGGGGTAATCGGCTCCGCCCGCTCAAAGCTCCGGCGGAACCTGCCCCGCAGAACGTCGTTCGCTATCATTAATTGATAACCGCCCATCTTCACATCCTTCGAATATGTCTCCGGATAGACGTCGATCAATTTCACAATCCAATCCGCATCCGTCCCGGTCGTGGAGGCAAACAGATGCGCAAAGATATTTCCGGAGACGGTGACGTCCTCGGTCAAAGTCTGCGATGCCCAGGTCAAAACATCCGGGCGTCCCTGAGCAAAGCGTTGATCCTCGACGAGCCAGTTGTACCAGCCTGAGCCGGCGGGAAAATAGGTGGGCTCAATCGGACGCTGGCGATACGGGACCGGATGCGCCGGGTCTGAAACATAACTGTCATACATTGATAAACCGTCGGAGGAGGGAAGCTGAAATGCCAGTTTCCCTTCACGCTGAAAATAGAGCTTGCGTACCTCAATCTTCCGGCGCGGCGGCCAGGACTCATACGACTGCCACTTATTGCTTCCCGTTTGAAACGTTTGGGTATCTGCCTGGGCATTCTTCCCGGTCTGTTTCAGGTAGTAGTTCAACCAGGGCGCCATGATCTGTTCGCGGAAATACCTGCCGGTCGCACTTTCAAAATCGATCTTTCCCAACTTGCTGCCTTCGCCGTCCCAGCCCCCATGATTCCACGGCCCTACGACAAGAAAATTCTTGTTATCGGCGTCGGCCTTTTCCAGAATCTGATAAGCCTTGATAGGGCCAGTGAAATCCTCCTGGTCCCACCAGCCCGCCACATGCATTGTTGGCACCGTCGCCCGAGTCAGGCTGTTGCTAAGCGCTTGTTGTTTCCAGAAAGCATCGTAGGTCGGATGGTTCGCAAAATTATTCCAGGTGGGAAGCTGGCCATGAAAGTAACGAGCGTCGGCGTTGGCCAGAGCGCCCAGCCGCAAATACCATTCGTAAGTGTCGTAACTATCAAAGTTGAAGTCCTGATCCTCCTTCGATGACTCCAGCTGGTACGCGTACTCGAATCCATAACTCAAACGGAAAGCGCCGTTGTGATAGAAGTCGTCGCCGAGAAAAGAATCCGCCGGCGAGGCCTGCTCGCAGATGGCCTTGAGCGCCGGATGCGGATCGAGCATCGCCATGATGGCGAGTTCGGCATCGTAAGAACCACCGGTCATGCCCACGCGGCCATTGTTGTTCGGAACATTCTTCACCAGCCAGTCGATGGTGTCATATGCGTCGGTGCTTTCATCGATCGCCTTGTTGTCGCTCTTATCGCGAAGCGGACGGCCCATAACAAAACTGCCCTCAGACTTGTAGCGTCCGCGAATATCCTGAAAGACAAAAATATAACCAGCCTCGGCGAACGGTTTCAGGTACCGGGGAATAGCTCTGTAACCCCAGGTGCTGACGCCATAGGGTGTTCGCAGAAACAAAAACGGCAAAGGCTCTTTGATCTGCTTCGGTGTGTACACCAGGGTGTAAAGCTGCACACCGTCCCGCATCCGAATGCGATGCTCTGCTTTCTCAAAGCCCACGGGTGGATCAGGATACGGTGTTGGCGAGGCGGACGGCGCCGGCGACGCCTGCGGTTGTTGCGCGCTTAACGTGCCTGGCCAAGAAACAACGAGGAATAAGAAGAGCAGGGATAGAACCGCAGCCTGGCGCGAAAGCACAGTCTTGAATAGTTGCATGCCGCCAGTATGGCCCAAAACTAGTAGGTGGTGATAACGAAGATTTGGTGGACCTTCCCGTTTAGTTTGCGATCTACTGACTTCTGAGGTAGCCCCGAGGCAAAGCAAGTTCCCTTAAGAGACTCGAGCTCTCGCCACGACGACGCCCATCGCCTTAACAAATTTCTTGCATCAACTCCTTCTAAAGCAAATGTTTTTAGTTGTGAGGGTGATGCATAACACCGCGCACCGGCGTATTATGAAGTTGTTTTGACGTCTATTTAGTAGTTATGCGCTTCTCTCTTGGTTCGGATGAAAAACGTCCACCGAATTCTCCTCGGCTTCTCCTTGCTGCTCATGGTTGCTTCTTGGGCCACTTGTCATTATGGAGCGGGGCATGAAATCAGTAAGATT
>JAWVFI010000128.1:0-25655 GCA_033856235.1 Blastocatellia bacterium
AATAGTCGAGAAGCGAACTCAGGCCAGCGACCATCCGATTCTGGCCGGGATGCCGGAAACGCATTATCTGAAATGCATCATTGCCCGGGTGATTCAGTGAGCGCGGGCCAAGGGCAAAGAGCAAAGAAAAGAGGTATAAGCCAAGAGACAAGAGCAGCTGGTCTCACGACGCTTCGCGCTTCGCGCTTCGCGCTTTGCGCTTCGCGCTTTGCGCTTCGCGCTTTGCGCTTAGCGCTTTGCGCTTTATCACCCTTAGCTTGCTCAAACGTCCCGGCGTTGGCGGGAGGCTCGAGTTTTCCAAAACGGAATACCTCATGGCGCTGGCCTGTTTGTCGTATTCGGAGAGCAGAAATACAATCTTCTCACCGGCGAAAAACCTTTGCGGAAATCCTGCCTCGGCCCCGTGAAAATACTCGATCACATTGCCTTTGCGGAATTTGCCTTTGAAGGACTCCAGCACTTCGCCACGGATCCGCCAGTTTTCATAGCCGGGAATGCGGTTCGTGATTTTGGCTTCCCGGATGCGAATGTGCGCCACGACGGAAACCGCTTTGTAATCACTTCGGAGATAAGCCAGTGACGGCCATTCTTCTTTGTCCTGGGCCGCGACACAAAACGGCGCCAGCACCGTCAAAGCCATTATAATGAGTGCTCTCATTCGTTACCTCTTAGTGGCGGGTTTGCTTGCCGGGAGGGCAGCGCCCTTCTCTTTCAGCACCGCTTGAGCGATGGCGATCACCGCTGCGGCGCGCGGTGCCTCGCCCTGGAAGCTGCCGGCCAACTCCACCGCGCGGTCATAGTTGTCCCTGGCGAGCAGACCGAACAGTCCTTTGAGATCGAAGTCCGGTTCCCCCATGTCGCTGGCCGAAGAAAAACCTTTGGCCTGGAAGACTATGTTCATGTTGCCGTCCTCTCCCGTGAAACCCTCAGCGGAGTTGGCGGCCTTCACCGCCTCGAAGGCCGAATCCCAGGCGCGCGCAGGTTCAGTTAGGGCCAGCGCATTGGCGATGGCTAAGAGGGCGCGGGGGCGATCGGGATCCAGTCCGCCAATGCGCCGCGCCTCCGGTTCGGCATCCTCCAAGAGCGATAAGGATTTCTCCCGATCTGTTTTCGCCACCAGTTTTGCCAGGCGAGTTAACAGCCAGACTCGCTGAATATGAGTTAGCTCTCCTTTGTGAAGCAACTCCAAAGCGGGTTCGACCTTCTTCATCCGGACCAGATGAGCAGCCAGGGAGATATCAATGTACGCCTGTGCCTGATTGCGAAACTCGCTGTCCTCGATCTTGCTAACAAAGTCGCGGGCGCGCAGGTCCTCGCCATTCAAGGAGCCCTGGGCCAACTGAAAATAGAGCCGGTCTCGCTCGGCTGACGTCTTCGCGCGATCGATCCGATCCAGGATGGCTTGTTCCCGACTGGCGATCTCACTCTCGGACGGCTGCTCGTGCCGCACCTGCGTATCCCGCTGGCGCACGCTGGCGCGCACCATGGCGCCGAGCGTTTCCAGCCGCGCTCGGATTGATTCGGTAATATCCCGGGCAGCATATTGTTCGAAGGCGGGCAGCAGGTGTTTTATGATCAAGTACTGGTCGTCAATTCCTGCCCTTTGCTGATCCGGTTGCGGTTGGGGATCTGCCCGAAGTAAGACGCTCGCAGCCATGCTAAAGAAGCGCGCCCGCAATACGGGTGGGACATCAATTGGTGACGACGCGGGCCCCGTCGCTGAGGACGACATCCCGCCGCCATGAAAGGTTAGGTAGAAATGTGGAGTGAACAAGTAAGACGCGAGTAAGGAAACCGTGTTGGCGTCCGAAAGTGGATTACGGGCGGCGGTGTCAATCATGCGGCGATAATGTTCGTCGGCCGCAGCCGGGTTCTTCTCTCGCAGCGATACCAGAAAGTCCACCGAGGAGACGTTGATGGTGGCTAACTCGCTACCGGCAAACTGTAAGGCGGCCTCTGCATCTCCGGTTCCTAAGAGTTCGCCAGCGAGGGCCAGCCGCTGGTTCTCTCCGTTCACGCCCAGTGGCTGATTCGCGTTGAGGCTCTGGAGAAACTCTTCGCCCAGTTCGCGATCGCGCCGGGCGGCGAGCCGCAATAGTTCGCCGCGCACATTTGGGTAGTCGGGAATAGCATACCCGCCAGCGGTCCGGGACTGTTGTCGCTGAATGTCCTCCTGACGCTTTTGCGCGGTCTCTTCGTCCGCTTTCTCCGCCGCCTCCCAGGCTTTGCGGAACAGTTCGCGACCGCGATCCACATCGGTGTCCCACAGGGCATCGGCGATTCGCGCCAAAGTGCGCGCCCGCAACGTCTGGTCGTGAAAGCCGCGCGCATCGCTGGCCAGGGAAAGCAGCAGGGCGCGAGCTTGCGCCCGACGTTGAGTTGCCACTCGATCTGCTTCGGCCTTTCTTTCGTCCGGTACCTTATTGGCAGCACCGCTCGCCGGAGCAGTTTGTTTGGTTGCGGGGGCTGCTGGTTTAGTTTGGGCGGTCGGACTTGAAGCCGGTGCGAGTAGGCTGAAGACGGCAAAAAACAGCGGCACGTAATATTTCATATGCTTCCGAGCTTCCATGGAGGTCTTATACATCTTGCGTTTTACGCGTGGCAACCTTAGATTTCCATCTTGTTTCACCCGGGGGCGTGGCTAACTCAAATCCGGTGGATCGTAAGTGGAAAAAACATCAATGGAACCGATCAAAGATGCGAGCCATCTTTACGAAGTTGAGCGCCGGACGCGTTATGCCGAACGGCCCGGCTTTCGCATCAGCGAGCTCCAGATTTCGCCGGCGCAGACCGTGCCCTGGCATTACCACACTCACATCAGGGACACATTTTATGTGATTGCCGGCCGCCTGCATCTATCCCTGCGCAAGCCGGCTGAGGAAGTGGACCTGGGGCCGGGCGACATTTATGCCGTTACTTCTGGCCGTCCGCACTTCGTCGCGAATGCCGGAGATACTTCGGCAACTTTTCTTGTGCTCCAGGGGATCGGCGAATACGACTACGTTCCATTTTACAGAAAAGCAGGCGGACAAAACTGAATGTGCGGGCGCTTTACCTTGCGATCAACGGATAGGATTCGGCTGCGGTTGCGGAACGCACAGCAAATTCCCCTCGCCGCCCTGGCGCCGCGCTATAACATTGCCCCCAGCCAGGATGTCCTAACCGAAACGTATTCCGAAAATGAGCGCGTGGCCACCGTGATGCGTTGGGGATTGATTCCGTCCTGGAGTAAAGAGGCGAAGGGATTCATCAACGCGCGCGCCGAAACGGTGGAAGAAAAGCCGAGTTTTAGCGAGTCCTTTCAGCGCCGCCGCTGCCTTGTTCCCGCCGACGGATTCTACGAATGGCCGCGCCACCAGAAATCCCGGCAGCCGTTCTACTTTCAGATGGAGGATGAAGCCCCGTTTGCCTTCGCCGGAATCTGGGACCGTTGGGAAAATAACGGCCTCTCGATCAACGCCTGCGCCATCGTGACTACAACAGCAAACGAGTTGCTCGCGACCATACACGATCGCATGCCCGTCATTCTTTCTCCCGCCGCCCAGGAAGAATGGTTGCAGAGCCAGGTAGGGGCCGATGGATTGAAGGAGTTGCTGGTTCCGTTTCCGGCTGCGGCAATGAAGAGCTACCCCGTCACCACACAAGTCAACTATCCCCAAAATGACGAACCCGACCTGGTCCAACCAGTGGAACTCATTGTCGAACCCACCACCGGCATGCTTTTCGAAATGGATTGAATTCACAGCGGGTTTCGGAACGAGGCAAACTAAAGTTTGAACTCTAAACACCTGTCGGGAACGATACCTCAATGCGCGTTTCAGGCGGATAGAGTACAAGCTTTAGCTTGCCGCTTCATTCGGTTTGCGTGTTTCCTGCGAGCGCTTCGCCCACTGCCAAAGCTCACCCGTAACTTCCACAGGTAGACGATAGCCCAGTTCGCGCGCGAGCATGACAATCTGCCCGCGATGATGACCCTCATCGGCGACGAATAGGTCAGGACGTGCGCGACGTCGAGGGGCAGGTTGCGCCAGGTGTACGGCGGGAAGGCGGAGAATCTTGCCGCCGCGATCAAAACCGAGCTGCAGCAAACTGATAATGCCGCGGCTACTGCGGCCCAGCGCGGTAGTCAGTTCCTGCGGCTCGACCTTGTCATTCTCCGACAACTGATTGTGTGGCAGGCGTGCCCACAACCAGTGTGGTTTTATTGTGGACATCTGTAGAAAAGAGACTACGATTGTAGCCCCCCTGTTCGCTGGCGTTCTTCACCTTCACCACACGACTTGGAGAAAGGGTTTCCTCATGGATGACAATCTACAAAACTACAAGATTATCGTTGAGATTTTTAAGGGCTACCTGGACACGGCCTTAACGGTTCATACTTCTTACTACGCCCTTACCGGGGCTCTCGCAGCATACTATTTGGCAAATCGTAAAGAGCGCCCATACATCAAACATGCGTTAATCCTTCCGTTCCTGCTGGGACTTACGTTGATCGTTGTTTCCGTCACCGGCATGTCACAAGCCTTAACCCTGCAGGTTAAAGTCAATGAGGTAGTAACCGGCCTGGCCATGCCCGAAGCGCCACCCGTCAACATTTTGAGGCGAGGTCTATTAATAATGGGGGTCTTGGATGGAGTGATTTGCCTCTGCCTTGCCCTTCTCTTTGCCTGGCCAAAGTTTCTTTTTAAGACAAAAGGACAATTTGAAAGGTTAACTTCGCCGCCCGCATTGACCGCAACCATCAGTTTTAGGCGAAGCCTTCGCGGTAGGTGGAAAACGCTTTAGTCGACTGCTGCTTTGGCGGCCGCCGCATTCCAAATGTATGAGCGGGTAACTTTGGAGAGAAGGTTGAAATAAAGGGCCGCGATTACAACCAACTGGCACACCGCCACGATCGAGACAATCGTGTCGCTGGGACGGCTGGTAATCTCGCCCGAAGCCAACAGAGCCGCCAGATGGATGGCGCCGGCCAAGGAACCCAGAGCAGGCAACAGCGCGAAGACTGCCAGCAACGCATAGGACCAGCGGCTTCTGCCCAGCAGTGATAGCCCATTGAAAGCAAAGAACCCAACCATCATGGCGGTGAAGAACAGAGTCTTGACGGAGAAGGTTGCCGCGGTGACCTGGAGGATGGTAGCGCGCACGCCCAGCAACAGACCGAGCAGCACACTAAGATAGAGCGACCAGAATACCCGCTGCGGGGTGTTCTTGATTTTCTGCTGCAGCGGTTCGCGATCGATTTGCTTCTGGTCCATTTTCAACCCCCAGTTAGGCGGCCTTCTTACCGTCATAGTAGAGGTTTGGGTCTACGACTTTCGGATGCCGATTACCATATGCGAATTGGTCTTTCCAGCCGCGTTCACGCGGCTTTCCCGCAGGGTTACTAGCCCGGTCGTTTGACGGCCGGGTCGCTTGACGCACCAAGGCCAAGCCCGTTTCAACGGGCTTAAGTTTGGTGCTGGCTTTAGCCGGAGTGCTAAGGCTCGTTTAAGCACGCTGAAGCGCGCTAACGTTGATCTCGCTCGCTCGACCCAGCGCTAAAAGCGCTGGGCTATTAACCCTGCTGGGGGAAGCTGCCTGAAGGCGGCTGGGGGTCGGAACAGATTAAGTCGGTTCATTCCTATCGGCGGCTAAACTCTTAATTTCTTCCAGAGATAGTTCTACCCACGTAACCGCAGGATTGATAGCGATTCCGGCGAATTCATTTTCTAAAACGAGTTCCAAAATACCCTTTGCGGGCATTGCTACCCAAGGTATCCGAGGGTTACGGGCTTTCAAAGAATCGAGGTCTGAGAATACGGGCAATACCTCATCACCATCCGCATTGGTCGATGTAAGAATTGAAATAGGAGTGTCCCTCTCGACCGCGTCAGGAACACGGGGAAGGTCCTCAGGCAAACTTTGCAATCCCACTAAGAGAGTACTCTCCAGCAAGGCTTGAAACAGGACTTGTCGGTTTGACGGCGAAGGATTTGTTACTGCTGATTAATGGCTTCCACCAGAAGGGGGTTGCGTGGGCTTTGGTTGTTTTCCGGATACTTAAGTTTGGACAAACTCATAACTTTGTTCCGCCCGCCGTTATGCGAGCCTGGTTTGATGAAAAGTAATCTCATTCGCCGTCGTGCAACGAAAGCTTCATGAGCAAACTCCACTGGGTAGTTAGAGCCTCGAAGACGGCTTGAACGTATTCTGGTGTCTCATGACTGAAAATAAAAGCCAATCATTGAAACATCCCGCGCCACCCAAGGGAACCCTTTGATAGGATTCAACGGCAGATCTGATGTCACCGCGCTCGAGCGCTTTTAGGCATTTGTGTAACTCTACCACTGAAGGGTACTCATCGCTTCTCTCACGGCAGAACTCTATCAGGGCTCGAAGTAGCCCTCTGTTGAGAGTGCAAGTGCAAATCATTTGAATAGTTCGTCTGCATCAAATGTGACGCTGCCCGGCTGTATTTATTGGAACTTTGTTGGGGGTGAAGGAGGATTTGGGTGATTTGGATTTTGTATCTCGATCTGCGTACCCCACCTCCCTCTGGAGCAAACTTGTTTGGACCGGCAGTTCCAATTCTGATTGTAGTTCCAGCAGGAACCTCAGCTATGGCGATTCTATCTGTGACAAAAGGTAAGCAAACCTTTGTTGTAGCTGCTGAGGCGTGAGCCCTTGGATCTCAGATGCCTCCAATATGAAACAGCCCTGCAAACCGTCTGAAGCCTTTGAGGTAGATTCAGCGCGCCTCTCGAAGCCTGTGGTCAATTGCTGCCACCTTAAGGAAGAGTTCGCCACCGCTGATGCCCCAATGGTCTAATCCGCGCAGGATCCCAAAGTAGGACAGCTCTTCCTTATTTGAAATCTTAGATTGCAGGTCCTTAAAGAAGTCTGTCATCACGCGTTGACTGTCTTCAGTCCAGCCATTTGAGATCTCTTCGCTCGTTAATGGGCCTGATAGATTTTCGATTATGCTATCGATCATGACAGGCAAGGATACTTGTTCATCCATTTCAATATTTCTCACCCGTACTGAAGTGGAATTTCCCTTGGTCAAGGATTACCGTCTGTTTTATTCCTGGAGGATTACTACCTCTTATGCTTCCCTCCAATACAATACTACGTCCAGTGGCCGTGACCGTTTGACGGTAAGTAGCTGGATTTCCAAAGAGCCGTATATTGAGCGCATTCATAGCCTCTTCCGCCGTACCAAAGTGGGAATTTGCTAAGAAGTGGCCCTTACTAGCGGCATTACCCGTATACCTTGGCCATTGCTCGCCAGGCTGAGCAATCCTAGCTATTACCGGCCCTTCAAATGATGCGACAAAGCTGTCCGCTCCCTCAGCAGTCAATCCGAGCCTATTAACGAACAGTCCGTTAGCACGCTCTGCCGAGATGACGGCCGCCTTTGAAAGACCCCCTGTCGCAGAGGCTGCTGTCAGAATACCTCTTGAGGCACCGATAATCGCACCGGCGGTTTCGGCTAGAAGCTCGGCAGCTGCTAGAGGACCGCCCGCACCAGTTATGTATAGGTCGCGTGATTCATTGTCTCCGAAGAATGAGGCTATATTTAAGGCGTGAAGCACGAGTCTTCCGGCAGCTAAGGCGTGCGGATAATTCATAGCAAGGAGCTGTACCCGGCAGCTGAGCGCACTTAGCTCACTGATAACGTCGCCAACGCCGATCTGGCCCGAGGGATCGACCTGATTTACGACATCGCTGGCAACATACGAATACTTGTGCAGGGTTCTTGGTTCGAAGGCGTTACCTTCAAACGTATCCCTGCTCCAAAACCGTCCGTTACCCGGATTCATGTACCTCGCCCTCAGGTAATAGAAACCCAGCTCTGCATCAAAACGTTCACCGGCATAGAGGTAATCATTCCCGGTTGTTCCGGCGCGGGAGATGAGGGTGCCGAAGGCGTCGTAGTCATAGGTGTCGGTGACCGCGCCGCCGGCGTCGGTCAGTAGGCGCACACTTCCGTGGCCGTCGTATCCGTAAAAGGAAAGCGAACAGTTGGCGTTGGGAATTGGACAGCGCTGCGAAATCAGATCGTGGCCGTAAGTGTAGCTGCGAGTGACGGCGCCGTTTTGGATCTCTTCGACCACCTGCGCGTAACCGGTGGGATTGTTCGTGTCCACCAGGTAGTTCGTCGTGATACCACCGACGGTTTTTGCGACGCGATTCCCATCGCCGTCACAGACAAAACTAACAGGCACTGCACCGCTGACCGTCGCCGACGTCAGCCGGTTTTCGAAATCGTACGCGTAGTTTTTCCCGCCGGCCGTAGTGGTATTGCCGTTATTGTCATAGCTGTCGCTCGCCAGCCGGTCATTCGCGTCATAGACGGAAGTCTGCGAAGCCAGCGGGGCGACCGTGGAAGAACGTGAGAGTCGATTGCCTACTGAATCGTATCCATAACTGAGCGTCCCAGTCACACCATGCGGATCACTCGCGATCGTCTCCCCAGTAAGGCGATAGAGATCGTCATAGCTGTAGCTCGTCGTTCGCCCGCTGAGTTCGGTAACAGCGGTACGATTTCCCGCCGCGCCCAACGTGTACGCGTAACCTGCCAGACCAGAAACGGCATTACCTACCGTCAGGTGGGTGAGGCGATTAAGGGAGTTGTACGTGTAACTGCTGCTTACCTGATTGGGGTAGCTGTACTTGAGCAGGTTGCCGACTGGGTCATACGAATAACTAGTAATACCGCCATTCAGGGCGACGACGTTATTGTCCTTCACTGTTGCCAGACGGTTCAGGTCGTCAAAGGTGTAGTCGATGCTTACGCCGTGAACGTCGGAGGATCGAGTGCTGACCAGATTGCCGGCCGCGTCATAGTTGTAGCTCAGCGTCCCCAACGGGGTCTGTTTGTTCGAGAGCCGATTGCGCGAGTCATAGCCGTAAGTTGTGACCCCGGAAGCATCCACCATCCCCGCGCGTTGTCCGTTAGCGTTGTAGTTGAAGCTGACCGTCGTTTGATTCAAGGAAGGGTCGGGAACTTTCGACAGCAAACGCCGCATGGCGTCGTAGGTAAGACTCGTTGCCTTGCCGTTGAAATCAATGCGGCCCTGGAGATTTCCGGCGAGGTCGTAGGAATAGGTCTCGCTCTGCCCGAGGGGCAGTATCCGTCGCACACGCCGTCCAAGCTCGTCATATTCAAAGCGGGTGGTGTGGTTGTTCGCGTCCGTTTGCGCCAGCTGTTGGCCCAACTCGTCGTAGCTGTAGTTGGTTTCCTGGTCTGCGGCGTCTTTGACTTTAATAAGACGGCCGAGGGCGTTGTAAACGAAGTGCGTGGTCTTTCCCGCCTGGTCTATTTTCGAAACAGTGCGGCCCAACGCGTCATAGCTGACTGCGTCCACGGAGTCGTCTGCGTAAATGGTCCGAGTGCGCCGGTTGGCGGCGTCATATTCAAAGTTGGTCCCCCGCCCGAGAGCGTCGGTAGACGAAAGCTGGTTGCCGTTGGCGTCATAAGTAAACGTCGTCTCCTGATCCAGAGCATTCTTCACTCTTGTTCGGTGACCTGCGTCGTCATAGAAATAGCGGGTCACGTTGCCGCGGGCGTCGGTGTTCGTCAGCACTTGCCCGGCCGCGTCATACGTCGTGGACGTGAAAGCGCCGTCCGCATACGTGGTCTTAATGAAACTGCCCAGCTCGTTGTAGGTGTACGACGTCACGTGGCCAGCGCGGTCGGCGCTCGTTAGGCGGTGGCCTTCCGCATCGTACGTCGTCTCCTCATGCGTGCCATCCGGATATTCAGTGCGCGCCAGCCGGCCCATCGCGTCGTAGATAAATTCAGTGCGGTGGCCCAGTTGATCCAAAGTGGCGCTTTGTTGCCCGATCTCGTTGTACTCGACCCGGGTGAATGAGCCATCGGCGTAGATTGTCTTCGCCGGACGATTCAACTTGTCGTATTCGTAGCTGGTCGTGATCGTTTCCATTTGTCCCAAGGCATTGGTGCGCGTGACCGTCTGGCTGCGGCGATTGCCGTTGGCGTCGTAGGTGTAACTGGTGGTGTGGCCGAGCGCGTCGGTCTCGCTGCTCAACCGGCCGTTGCCGTCATAGGCGTAGAAGGTTTCCCCGTTCAGGGCATCTTTCATCGAAGTGCGCTGGCCGGTGACCACGCTGTAGGTATAGCTCGTGGTCTTTCCCAGGGCGTCGGTTGAGCTCAGGAGATTCGTTCCCGCTGCATCGAAAGTATTTGTGGTGACGTGATTCAGGGCATCAGTAACGGTCAAAACCTGGCGCGCGCCGTTATAAGTAAAGCGCGTCACGTTCCCCAGGGGATCGATGACCGTGGTGCGATTGTCGGCTGAGTCGTAGGTGTAAGTTGTCGTCTTCCCGAGCTGGTTAGTCTCGCTCAACAAATTGTCAAAAAAGTCATAGGTGAAACTGCGCACGCCGCCCTTCGCGTCCACCTGGCGCAGGACATTGCCACGCTCGTCATACTCGTAACGCGTCGCGTGCCCGAGACGATCGGTAATAGTTTCCACCCGCCCGGCAACATCATGATCGTAGGCGAGCGTTTGGCCCAAAGCATCCACCTGCCCATTCAATCGCCCGGTTGCGTCAAACTGGTTCTGCAAAGGCGTCGTGCCGCGCGCGTCAGTGATGGTCAGCAGGCGGTGATCAGGGTTGTAAGTGTAGGTGGTGTTGTGGTGTTCCCGATCGGAGTAACTAACCAGATCACCATGCTCGTCGTAGCTGTAGCTTTGCGCGTTCCCATTCGGATCAGTGATCTGCGTGATGCGGTTCGCGTGGTCGCGGGTGAAGGCGATGCTCTGGCCGGACGAATGAATAATTCCGGCGGCGCCAATCGTGAGGGTGTTGCCGTAAGAATCGCGCACGCTGCTGACTCCGGTGCGCTGGTCGATCACATACACCGCACCTTCGGCAGTCGTCAGGCGGAAAGTGCTGGCGTTGAAGATGTCCGGATTGTTTTGATTGATAAGACGGACCGGCCCGGGCAGAGCGCCTTGCGTTTCCACGAGGACGTCGGTAGCGCCAACGGCTTCCAGCGTCGCATGCGTGCCCGGCTCAGGCGTGAACGTTAGGCGCGTGGAAGTAACGGGGGCGAATTGCTGGCAATGAATTGCAGTCGCCGCCTGGAACTTGAAGACTTGGCCATCGCCAAAAGTGATCGCGACTTTGTGCGGACGTCCCGGCTCCAGGCAATAGGTGGGAATAGCGCCGCTGGACACGGTTTCCAGCCAACTGAACCCGAGCGCGCCCGTCTTTTCCACCCGCGCACTCTTGATCCCCAGTTGCCACCCAACGCCGAAATCGCCCGAACGATTGTCGCGACTGTCATAGCTGCGCACGACCTCTATCGGCAGGCCGGCGACCGGCACGCTGAGATCAGAAAAGGCGATCTGAAAGTGACCGACCTTCAGGTTCTTGTCGAGCAGAACACTGATCGAAGTGAATGAGGTTTGGCCGTACGCGTCAGTACTGCGCAGGCGCAGCGAGTAAATACCGTTGAGCATCAGCGTCGCATCGAGCGAACCAAGCGCGCCGTTGCTTACCGGTGAATTTCCCGCAGCCACTTCGCGCCAAGCCTGGTTGGCCGAGCCGTCTTCGCTGTTCAGACTGTATTCCAGCACCCAGCTGCCATTGCTGACTGACCCGGTCACCAGGGATGGGGCGGTCAACTCGTCGCCGTCCGCCGGACTAGTGATGGCAACTACCGGCAGCGGTACGTCGTCCTTGACTGTGACCGCCAACTCATCAAAAGCGGAAAGTTCGCCGTCGTTGGCGGTAAGTCGGAGGATGTATGCTCCGGTAGCGCTAAATTGCGCGGTGGTTACTGTGACATGCGAGTTGGCAAAGGTGACATTGCCCGGGCCGCTCACCATGGACCACGTGGTGGTCAGCGAGCTCGCGATCGGAAGCCCATCGTCACTGGCACTCCCGTTGAGCATGGCGCCTTGCGACAAGAGAACCGTTTGATCCGCGCCGGCATTTGCGGCCGGGGACTGGTTTGCGGAAGTGACGGTAACGTTGACTTCGTCGGTCGCGCTCAGAGCGCCGTCGCTCGCGGTCAGCCGCAGGACATAATTACCAGGGACGCTGAACTGCGCACTCGTAATTGGGCTATTCGGCTGGCTGAAGGTCACCAGGCCGGGCCCGCTAACCTGCGTCCAGACAACAGTCATTGGGGTGCCCGCAGGCAGTCCGTCATCTGCCGCGTTGCCGTTCAATGTCACTGCGCCTGAAGGCAGCGCGACGATCTGGTCCGCTCCCGCAGTAACCGTCGGTGGTTGGTTTTCAGGAGCTGCGTGGACGGTGATAGTTACTTCGGCGCGGCTCGCGTATTCGGTGTCGTCCGCGGTCAGACGCAAAACGTAAACGCCGGGCGTACTGAACCTCGCGTTCGTGTTTACGGAAGTAGCGTCAGCGAAGGTTACGATTCCCGGACCGCTCATCTGGCTCCAGGAAATGGACACACTGCCCCCCGCAGGCAGTCCATCGTCGGTTGCTACGGCGTTAAGCGCGATGGTATCCGGCAGAGTTATGGCCTGATCCTGCCCTGCGCTTACGACTGGTGCCTGGTTCGCCGCGTTGATAGTTACGGTTAAGTCATCAGTCGCGCTGAGCTCTCCATCGCTGGCCGTCAAGCGCAGTAGATAGGATCCAGCGGTAACGAATTCAGCGCCTGCTGAAGCTGCCTGCGAGTTGGAAAACAAAACCGGGCCAGGCCCAGTGACCCGACTCCAGTTGGCCGACAAACTATTACCGCTCGGAAGGCCGTCATCGCTGGCTGTGCCTTCAAGCTTGAGCGCGGCGGTCCCCACCGGCCGCAAGGTGATCGAATCAAAGAAGGCATCATTGGTGCCGCCACTGTGACGCGTAGCCAACAGACGCACCCGGATCCATCCCGTCCCCAACGGGGCGGTCCGCGTGTCTTCAGTCAGATGCCACTGCGCGCTGGAATTGATTGGGCCAGAATCGAGCGTCGCGATCACAAAGCTGTTAGTGACATCGCGATATTCGACTATCACCTCTGCAGTATCGGGGGCCGGTTCGGATAATGAACGGAGGTAAGCCTGAAACTGAAACTGCTGCGTGCCCGCGGCGCTGCCCGCGAAGGCGGTAACGTCGATGTCCTGGCGCAACTCGGCCCGCGCAACGTCGCCGGCATAGAAATACGCGGCGCCTCGTTCGGCAGCAGGGAAGCCGGCAGTGCTATCCGCTGTTCCCTGGCGCCAGCTTGATCCTTCAACTTCAATCCAGCGGGGAACTTCACCGCCAATTAGCGGCTCTTCATTACCCGGATTGAGAATGAGATTCCCATTCAGAGTGATGCTGCGATCTCCTCCCGCATCGACGGTGGGCGCATGATTCAAAAGCGCAGGGCTGACGATTATCTGCACGTCGTCACTGGCGCTAAGAGAGGTATCGCTGGCCGTCAAACGCAGAACATAGGCACCGGCAGCGGCGAAAGTGGCGCTGGTCGTTGCCACCGCGGGATTACCGAAGGCTACATTGCCAGGACCGCTGACTTTGCTCCACAGAACGCTAAGATTGTTTGCCGGTAAGCCGTCATCGATGACTGTTCCCTGTAGATTCGCGACGGCAGGCAGAGTGATAGTTTGATCCACACCCGCGTTAACAGCAGGCGGTTGATTGGGAGCTAACCAGATTATGGAGGCCGTGGCGTGCGCGCTGCCGAGCGCGGTTGAAACTTGATCGGTGCCGACGCGGCCGCCGAGGTAACAAAGCGTCGCCTGTCCCGCCGCATTGGTGAGAAGCGAAACGCTCGAAGGATTCGCTCCGGTGATCGTGAAAGCGATCGTTCTGCCGCCAAGAGGGATCTGGTTCTCGTCGGTGGCTGTCGCGACTACGCAAGCCTCCGTGTTGATCGAATGGGTCGCCACCTCCGGAGTGGCCGTGATGTTCGTGGCGGCCACGGTAGGTATCAGGTTCATGCCTCCGGGATAGCCATACCCTTCATCCTGCGCGAAGCCATAAGCAAAAACTCCAAACGCAGCCGGACCATCGAGTGTATGCGCGCCGACTATTAGAGGGACTTGGGCGCCGGAATAACCGCTGACGCCGACGGGCGTAAAAGCGTTCGCAGAGATTGGTGCGCCATCAATTGTGATGCTCCCCAGCATCGCCGTCGGCGCGATGATGTTCGCGTAGTTGATTTGGAATCCGCTGGGCGGAGTCGCGACCGTATAGTGACTAAGAAACTGCGAGTAAGGCGGGATGATCATCAGGAACGGATCGGCCTTCCCCGTAGTGCCGTTGTCGTAATAGATGCTGGTCGCGTACTGCGCCAAAAGGATTGGCCTGGTAGCAATTATCTCCGACGGCGTTTTCAACACCCGTTCTGCAAACTGTCCGCGGTTCAAAGTTGCCGTGAGTCGGCCATCGAGATACACGGAAGTGTCGTCCTCCGCCGCCAGGAAACGGAAGTAGTCGCCCTTAGTGCGGGTCGCGAGGGGCATCGTCGCAAATCGCTTGCCCCAGGCAGTCACCGGCGGTAATTGTTCCAACAGGTGGTCGGCGCAACATCCGACTTCTGCCGGAATCGTGGCCGCCATGTGGCCGCTAAAAATTCCTATTGGTTTAGTAGCGGTAACCCGGCTGCCGCTGAGATCACCCTGGAGAGTCGGGTCGGTGTTCTGTAGTTGATAGGTTTGTCCCTGCTCGAGGGTGATCGCATAGGAAACTCCTGCGATGCGCGTTCCGGTTGTCACCGACGGCGTGATGGTCACCGTGGTCGCGTTTTGAGATGCGACGATGCCGAACTCGCTCGAAGGCGCAAACGGCATGTTGCTATAGGTGAGTACGTAATAGTCGGTCCCCAGCGAAGTCACCGGCAGACCGAGAAAGGCATCCGTTGAGAAGGTGCGCTGGTTCAATCCATAAACCGCCACCGGTTGTAGCGAAGTAACGTGAATGCCTTTAGCCTGGATCAGATCGGATTCCGTGACTTGCACAAAGGGCAGCGTCACCGTCGCCAATCCATTTGCCGGCACCGAAAACCCCTGCGTGAAATTCGTTCCCGGGACAGTTACAGTGCCGCTGGTGGCAACGGCTGAACTGATAAATATTTTCTGCACCGGTAATCCGCCGATGAAATAAGCGGACGGAAACATCAACCAGAAGTCTGTGCCCTGATTGGTTTTTGATCCGCCAGGCGTTGTGCTGCCCGCTGTCGGCGGCACGCCCACTCCGGATGAACTCAAATAGAAATCATCTCCCGCGAAACTGCCCGTGGCGATATCAATCCTGGTACCCGCAGGCAAGGGCACACTCACTTCCGCCACTCCGTTGGCCCCGCTGGTGACATTGAAAACCGCGCCGTTCAGTGTGAACTGGACCGGTTTGCCGGGCAGAGGTTGGCCCGCAAACGTGTCCCGCAACTCACCATGAAGCAACAGGCCCGTGCCCGTAGTTTGCGCGGGCGGGTTTTGCAGCACGAACGAAGTGGGCCGTTTGTTTACCTCGAAGGTGGCATTGTCCGAGCCGGCGCCGCCATCCTTGTCAGTGACGGTGAGCACAGCGTTGTAAGTACCGGGAGTGTTGTAAGTATGAACTACCGTCGCATTGGCGTTGGTGCAGTTGACGCATTGGCTGGTTTGTCCATCGCCGAACACCCACTGTCCCTGCAATGTCTGATTGTCGATCGGTCCCTGGTCGGCAATTTTGGGCACACTGGTCCACGGCTCGCCCCAAACGATTGTCTTGCCGGGATCGATATCCACTGAGGGCGGGAGATTCAACACCGTCACGTCTCTAGTGGCCGTATAACTGGCGCCGAGCGGATCGCCGATCTTCAGCTTCACATGAAAGACGCCGTTGTCCGCGAAGGTGTGGACACTGGTGTTTGCGCTTTGCGACAGGGTGCTGCCGTCGCCAAAGTCGTACTGGCGAATAGCACTCGACCGCACCAGGAGAGGAGTCACATCCGTGAAGCGCACCGCTTCGCCACCCTCGTGGGCAATCATTGGCGAGCAGGCAAAGTCGGGTTGCAGCGTGGTTGCAACATGGTAGAGCATTTGCCGCGTGCTGGTCAGGCCACTGTCATCGGTGACTGTCAAGGTCACGATGTAATCCCCGGGCGCCGGAAACGTATGGGCCGGATGGCGCTCGCCACTGGTTGTGCCATCGCCAAAGTTCCAGCTCCAGGAAACGATCTGGCCATCTGAATCAAACGAGCGATCGACGAAGCGTGTGCTCCTGCCAATTAGATCTCCGGCGTAGATATAGAAGGAACTCAATCCAATCTGGCCCGAGCCATAATTGTTCTTCAACAAGAGCCGGACGAAGCGCGCCGTGGTAGTGGGAAAGTAAAAGTCCTGCAGTTGGGTCGAATTCAACAGCGTCCCCGCGAGCACGGTAGTGAACGACGCGTCGGCGGAGTTGGTCGTCGAGACTTGAAGTTCAAAGTCTTTGGGCGAACGGTTGAGATCGTTGCTGGCCGGCCCGGGCCGAAGGGCAATGTGATTGATGGACCAGAGTTCCGGGCGCGGCAGCTGCAGCTTCAGCCACTGGTTCGTATTCTGATTGAGGGCCGTGACCCAGGCCCGATCGATCTGATCGATGTCGATGGCGTTACCGGGAGTGTCCAGCGCTCCTGCCTGGCTGGAGAACCCGACGATAGCCGAGCCGCGATCCGGCGCGGCCAGTACCTCCAATTCTTTGACGCCTACTAATGACGCGTTGTAGGCGTTTTTCCAAACGAACTGCACGTAGCGAGCATCGATAGGGTTGCTGAATAGAAATTCCTGCGCCGGCGAGTTGAAAATGGGCGCGACGGTGCTGCTGTAAACGGTCGCGAAGGCGCTATCGTCCGTCGTCGTAGTGGAAACACGAATATCAAAATCCTTCGGTCCCTGTAAGTTGGAGATATCAGTCAGCGGCTGGATGCGCACGCCATAGATTCTTTGCGTCACATCGTTGGCGAGAGCTGTCTTCACCCAAACATTCGTGAGGGTGCCGGTGGCGATCCAATTAGTAGTGGTGACACCGTCGAAAGCGGCCTGGGCGGAGTTGGGATAGATGCCCGATTCGGATGAGACATCGACAACCCTGGCGGCCCCGGCAGCGATCACATCAAACAATTGCGTATTGAAAGTCGTGCCGCCGCCGCCATTTGTAAGTGGCACGTACTTTACATATCTGGCCGCGACCGGGCCGCCCGGGAAATAGAACGGCTGCGAGTATGGAACAAAGGCCGCGGTCGCGGAGAGCACGCGCGTGAAAGCGGCATCGTCGGGAGTTGTGTTGGAGACCCAAACCTCGAAGTCTTTGACCCCGGTAGGAAATCCGTGGCCAGTGTCCCACCAGGTGGCCAGCCGGACGCCTTGCAGCATGTAGCTCTTCCCGCCCGCAAGTTGAATCACCGCGAACTCGTTCGTAGTACCGCCGGTTTGCCACCCCCCAGCAAAGTAGCCCAACAGGTTGGTAGCGGAATTTGTGCCGCCCGAATAACTCGAGGTGTAAATCGCGCCGCCGTTCGCCGTGAGCGCGGGAGATTGGCCGAGCGCCACGTTCGATTGCCCCGGCAGCGAGATGATGCTGTCGGCGCTGCCAACGGCCACGGGATTGAAAGTGCCGAGCGTAATGTTGTTCGCGCCGCCGTAGTTGTTTTTGGCGATCAGCTTTAGGTAACGCGCGCGCTGTGGCCCTCCCGGGAAAACAAATTCCTGCAACTGGCCGTTATTGATCAGCGTCGCAGTCAATGCGGTGGTGAAGCTGGCGTCGTCGGCAGTGGTAGCGGAAATCTGGACCTCAAAGTCCTTCAGAGTCAGATTGCTGACAGCGCCCTGGCGCGACTGCAGCCGGACGCGATCGAGAAAGACCATCTGCTGATCGAAGAATTGTATTTTCGCGAACTGGTTACTGGCGCCGGCGGTGTTCCAATAAGTGAGATTGTCGCTGTCGAGAGTCTTGTCGGCGGCTAGTGTGCTGGACGTGGCTCCGGAACTGGCAATCACAAACGCGCCCGCGGCCCCGGTCGATTCGGGGACAACGAAATCAGCGCTGGGCGGCACGCGCGGATCGATGACCGTCACAGCGATGTCGTCGTTGGCAGCCAACTCCGTATCGCTTGCGGCCAGACGCAGGACATACGCGCCGGGAGAACTGAAGGCAGCGCTGCTGATGCTGGAGTTGGGGTTAGAGAAGACTACGGATCCGGGACCGCTCAACTTGGTCCAGGTCGTTGTTAACGCTGAGCCCTGCGGCAAGCCGTCATCGCTGACTGAGCCATTTAAATTTGCGAGGCCCGGGAAAGTGATTGTCTGATCGGCTCCAGCGTTGACCGCGGGCGCGTGATTTTCCGGGATGACAGTAACGGTGAGATCGTCGCTAGTAGTCAGTTCAGAATCGAACGCAGTTAGGCGCAGCACATAACTGCCGGGCTCGGTAAAGGTCGCGGAAGTCACCGTCTGACTCGGGCTAGCGAACGTGACATTACCGGGGCCGCTGAGTTTGCTCCAAGTCGTCGTTAAGGAGCTGCCGGAAGGCAATCCATCATCGCTGACGCTGGCATTCAGATTCGCCGTAGCGGGAAGAGTGATCGATTGATCAGTCCCGGCAGTGACCGTAGGCGCGTGGTTTTCTGCAACCACGGTGACCACGAGCTCGTCGGTACTACTTAGTTGCGAATCGCTCGCTGTCAGGCGCAGCCCGTACGTGCCTGATTCGCTGAACGTCACAGTCGTCGCGTTGGTGTTGGGACTGCTGAAGGTGGCGGTCCCTGGCCCACTAAGTTGCGTCCAGATGACGCTGACGCGGCTGTCACGCGGCCAGCCATCGTCGTTGATAATGGCGCTTAGATTTGCGTGCGCGGGCAGCGTAATCGCCTGATCTGATCCGGCGTTCACTTCGGGCGGCTGGTTCTGTGGCTCGACGTTGATAATGACGTCATCGGTGCTGGAGAGTTGCGAATCGCTGGCGGTCAGGCGCAATACGTATGTGCCTGCCGCACTGAAGACCGCGTCGGTCACTGACACGTTGGTTTCGCTAAACGATACCGGGGCCGGACCGCTGATCATCGACCATGTCGTGCCGATAGTGCTTCCGGCCGGGAAGCCATCGTCGCCGGCGCTGCCGTTCAAGTGCGCGCTCGCGGGAAGGGCAATTGTTTGATCTGTTCCGGCAGAAACTGTGGGCGCGTGGTTCTCTGGAATGACATGCACGACAACTTCATCGGTGACAGTGAAAGCGCCGTCCGTCACCGTTAGTCGCAGGGTGTATTCACCATGAGTGCTGAATTGGGCAGTGGTCTCCGCAGCGTCGGGACGGCTGAAACTCACTTCACCCGGCCCACTAACCTTGCTCCATGAAGATGACACGCTGCTGCCGAGCGGTAGTCCATCATCAGTGATGAGCCCACCGAGATTAGCGGTGCTGACGGGCAATATGATCTCGCGATCCGGTCCCGCGTTTACGTTTGGCGGCTGATTAGGCGGCGTAACGGTGACAAGCAGATCGTCGCTGCCGCTCAATTCACCATCGCTCACAGTCAGGCGTAGCAAATAACTTCCCGGCACACTGAAACTCGCCGGAGTTACAGTCACCGTCGAGTTATCAAAAGCTACCGGCGCCGGGCCGCTGATCGTGGACCAGACAACGCTCAGGTTGCTTCCCGCGGGCCACCCATCATCCGACATTGAACCGTTCAGCTGGATCGCATTTGGCAAAGACACTATTTGATCCAGACCCGCATTCACGGTAGGCGCCTGATTCTGCGGGTTGACGTCGATGGTGACCTCGCTGATCGCAGTTAACTCGTTGTCACTTGCGGTCAGGCGCAGCACGTACGCGCCGGGGCTGGAGAAGCTGGCGGTGGTTTCAGTTTGCGATGAGTCTTCAAAGGCCACGGTTCCGGGCCCGCTGACCTGGGTCCATGAAGTGACTAAGTTCGCCGCCAAAGGCAGCCCGTCATCCGTCGCACTGCCGGTGAGGGTCGCCGTGTGCGGCAGGGCGATCGTTTGATTCGGTCCGGCATTCACGGTCGGAGGCTGGTTCGCCGGTTGGATGGTGAGCGTCAATTCATCGGCAGCAGACAGCGTGCCGTCACTCGCCGTCAGACGCAGTACATAAGTTCCCGCCGTGGTAAAAGTGGCGCTGGTGTTCAGTGCATGCGAATCAGAAAAAACAACGGGGCCGGGATTACTGACCACGCTCCAGATAGTTGTTAAGTGGCTGCCCTCCGGCAAACCATCGTCGCCGGACGTTCCCTGAAGTGCGGCGGCGTGCGGCAACGAAAATGTCTGGTCGGCGCCCGCGTTAACCGTGGGCGGCGCATTGGGAGCTTCGCGCGTGATGTTCAGACTGGTAGTGGATTGGTTTCCGGCCTGGTCGATCGCCCGCACAGTTATCTCGTTAACGCCGATGACCAGGGGAACAACGGCAATCGTCCAGGTTGAGTTCGCTGGGTTGAAGACAGCTTCCAATTCATTCACGTAAACATGGGCCACGCCCGAGGCGGCGGCGCCGGTATCCACAGCGATGCCGTTGATATCGACCGCATTGTTGCTGGTGCTGGATCCGTCGATGGGCGTGGTGATTGAAACCGTGGGCGGGCTGGTGTCCTTAACCTGGGCTGCTGCGCTGATATCGATAATCAGGTACGAGCCGGGATTGCTGGCCAGGCGCACTTCGAGACTGTTTGCCTCGCTGAGTGAGACCGGGCGATCGATGTTCGCAACGTTTTGGTTCAAGTCGCTGGGGAGCAGAATCTCTGCGCCGTTTAGTTTCACTGTCGCGCTCGAGACGCGGTCAGTGCCTTCCCCGCGGTTCTGAATGTGCAGGGTGTAAGGCGCGGTCCCACCTGCCGGCAAAGAAAACTGCTCCAGATACTGATTCGGCGGTCCCGTCGTGCGGTCGAAACGGCGCGGGCCAAGAATTGTAAAACCCGTCGTCGTGCGCACTGGCCAGACGGCGCCAATGACTTTGCCGCCGTTGAGGGTGAAGGTGTCGGCGATGACCTGCCCGCGCACGAGGGCCGTGCCGTTCACTGAGACGTTGCCGTGGTCCGCCCGCACCAATCCCGAAACCTGACTGCTGCCATTGATGTTGACCGACGTGCCGAGCACGTTCAGGTGCACATCGCCGGGCGACGTGTAGCTGCCGGGGACGACAGCGCCGCTCGTGATGGTCAGGTTTTGGCCGACGTTGATGGTGACTCGCCCGGTAGTTTGCAGCGATGCGCTGCCGTCGAGGTTGAAAGTGTTCGCGAAGTTGTAGGTGCCGGCGCTGAAGTTCAGACGGCTGTTTCCGTTGACGGTGAAGGCGCCGTAGTTTCCCGGCGGCACATCGATGGCCAGGCGCGACGCTTTCACATTCAGGTCGCGTACTGTTTGCCAGTCGCCAATCGCGGCTATGTCGGATTGCGTGCGGATGGTTACGTTTCTTGTGCCGGTTGGTGCGGGAACAGAAGAAGGGAAGTCTTCCGGTAAGCCTCTGGCGTCGACGTGAGTGTGAATCTTTCCGGGGAGATTGATGTTGCCGGAGAGAGTGACTGTGTAACTTGGGATAGCGCTGCCTTCATCGGTCACTAATCCTCCGTGCTGCGCGCCGCCGTTGAGTTGGATTGCGGGCGTGCCGGGGAGAAACAGGTCGCCGGCGATTTGGGTGTTGCCGTTGAGGGTAAACGGTTCGGGTTGCAGGAGGCGGAGAGTGCCTTCGATGCGGCCGCTGTTCAGGGTTGGGTGATGGCGCGCGATGACTGTATCGGTTAGCTCAGGGCGAACCGGATCATAGGGAGGGAAATTGGGGTGAACCAGAATATTGGTTGTGACAGCGGACCATAATCCATTGGCGAGGCGCGTTAGCCAGGGGTTGCGGGCGGGACGCCCGCGGTCCCAGTAAGACGCTGAATGCTTGGGCGTCGTTGATGCTGAAGCTTCCCTTGCGGGCAGGTTGATCGTAACTCTGGGCGCGGCTACTGTTTGGCAGACGAGGATCCAGATCAAGAGCAGACTCAACAGCACGCGCGATCGAGGTAGCAGCGCGTCGCCGTAACCACTCAAGAACTTACTGGGACCGCGGGCGTCCCGCCCGCAATGGGTGAGTGAACTGCCAGCTCGCGCGAAGCAATTTTGTTTACGTGATCGTCTAGCTGACCCGCAGTGGTTTTCGGAGGAGGGCATTGGGGAACTCCTGAGTTCCGGTTGCCTGCGCCTCCGATGCGCCTACAGCCTGGAAGGGGAAAGACTGAGCTTCAATTCTTTCGTCAACGTGAGACCAAACTGTGAGCCGGTCCCAACGCGAACGAGCCGCAAAGAAATTTCGCGCGAAAACTACTGCACGCGGAATGTCGAGTCAACGGTGATCCGTGATCGGCTCAGATCGGCTTAGTGCAAAGTATTTTGCTGGGGCGGTGCGTTCGCGGACGGCACTGCAAAAAGAGTCATCCTTCCGGTCGAAGAGGCAGTTGAGTACGTCAGGGGTTAGCGTTGGTTTGTGTTACTCCGTGAGGATCTTGTGACTTCGTGAATCGTATGGCTGACATTTCTGCAAGCGCCCGCTCCACGAAATCACACGAAACCTCACGAAAGAACACGAACAGAACTCTTTGTGAAAGCCTCGCTGAATGAGTACGCGTTGGCTATCGGAATCACTCGTGTGGTTAGGATGCGAGACTAATCTGTGACGAATTTCGCAGTGATGTATGCGATGCATAATACCGGAAAACGGCGTATTATGTAGTCGTTTTGACGTCTATTTAGTAGTTATCCCGCTTCGCTTGTGAGAACCCGCCAAAAGGCAAAGGGGCTCGGTTAGTTGGTCTGTCGATTAGACGGCACCATCGCGCGCGACAAGATGACGGCCTCGGTCTAAGATGAGGTGACGCGGTCGCGCGCTCTGCCCAGCGTTGAATGGTCGGCGCGTTACACTCGGGCGCGGGATAACAAATCGTTGGACGCGAGCGGAACCAGCGGGCTTCTCATCCATGACTTGTCCGTATCGAAGTTGCTTCCCGCCGCGTCAACTCAAACGCTAGACGTTTTTAATCCAGACAGGTCTGCCTATCACGTATGAATAAAAAGAAAGTTCGAGGTTGGAAGCGACAGATTAGAAAACTCGAACGATGGAAAAATCAAAATCTTAATCTTGAGCTTAATCGTTATGGCTATTCCTATGTGAAGATTTGGCTTGACCCTTGGTATCGTTTGGAAAAACGGAATCCACCAATTTGGTTTCAGCGTCTCATCCTCGCGGGGCTGCTTGAAATTTATGAGAGTTGGCGTAAGCAATTGATTATCAAAGGTGAAAAGTTCTATTTAAAGATTTGGTTGTTTGACCCGCACTTTATTACCTCGCAAGTTGTCGCTGCCGTGGGCAAACGCGTCACTTATTATGAGGATTTGTTTGCCCAGAGTAATGAAACCAAGGCATTTCCTTATCAGAAGTATCTTGATGGCATCTATAACTTGCATGATTATGATTGGGATTTATCTGTTGATGAAGATGTGTATTTTGAAAGGGAGGATGAATTATCCGCAGAGGATATTGAATCTTTAAAGAAGATTGTTTTCAGAGTTGTAGAATCTTCTGATGGCGACAAGATGTATGGCGTAAAGAAAGGGAACCTTTGGCTTGGGGCGCGAAAAAACGTCTAACAACTCATTCAACCGGAGCGCGGGGTAGCGTGGCTTTCATGATTCTTCCTTGCGATTAGGTTGAATGCCTTCGCCCGCGCCCGGTTAATTCGGGCGTTCGATGCGCGAATTGAGGGATCTCCTATGAAAACCAAACTCCTTGCGCCCGTCCTGTTTGCAACGGCGTTTTCCTTCGCGATGATTTCTTTTTCGCCTCGCGCAGCTTTAGCACAATCGAGTGTTCCGCGCTTCAAAGATTACCCGGCCGGCGAAATCTACAAAGGCCCGATCGCGCCGCTTGTCCTCAAGCGCGATGACCTAACCTTCAAATCAAGACTGCGATGGGCGGCCAAAAACCAGAAACCGAATTTCGCCGGACATTACATATTGACGACTTGGGGGTGCGGCGCGGAATGTGTGATGGGCGCTGTCATCGATGCCAAAACAGGCACAGTCTCTTGGTGGGGCTTTAGTACTTGCTGTTGGGGTTCCGATACAGACGACAAATTCAATCCAATCGAATTTCGCCCGGACAGTCGGTTGGTTGTTTTTTCGGGTCTGCTAAACGAGAAAGACGGCGACGATGGCGCGCACTTCTACCGGTTCGACGACGGGCGCTTCGTTCATATCCGCTCAGTTCTCAAACCCGGTCAGTAATTGTTCGGTCTCGCCGCGCATCGAACAAATCGTTGGACCGGAGCGGCGGTTGCGCGTTTTGCATCATCATTGGTGCGGCGAAGGTTGAATGAAATCGCGCCGCCCGGTCAACTCAAACGTTGGATTGCTACGAGTTCCCCGCGTCAAATTCTTTGAGGCAATGTGGTTTTGATGGATACGTTAGTTCTAATCGCGATCAGCTTCTTGGCCGCTTCCATCGGTCTGGGGATTATGGTGACAAAGAAATGTGGCGTGCTGTCAATGCGCTCCCTAGTAATTCTGTCCATCCTCAATCTAATAACCCTCGTGGCCATTGTTTCTCTTTTTGCCTGGCCTTGGAAATCTCCAGTTGCTGTGTATACGATTGGCCCGATAGTAGTTGCGCTAATGATCGTTCTACTGTGCTTGCTACCTTTAACTTTGCTGTTCTGGTTTGTAAGAGTGAGAGGCAGACAGTGAGTGTCGCCCAGCGGCGCAATCCAACAAAGCCTTGCAGCTGACGGCGCGATAGCGTGCTTCTCAAGTAGCTTTGTTCGCTCAGCTTGGATGCTGATCGCGCGCCGCAGCTGAAGGCCGGCGTTGGGTTGCTACTTTGTGGAAATGGGAACCTGAAGCTCTCTCGAACGTCTAACTGGTATGGCTATGCTTCGACCAGCCTTCTTGATTCCAATCTTATTTATGTTTTCGGTCGCCTCCTGTTCACGGACGACTCGGCCAACGCAGCTAACATATTCCACGCCAAACGTCGCCGTAACGCCAACGCCTTCACCCACGAAGGAAACGCCGCCGGCCAACAGGGACGTCTCGACTTACGCATTCGGTGGACATCTAGGATGCAAGACGCTTCTCAGTCGGGAGTCTCGTCGCTGCCAATCGTCGTTGCGACAAGCGCGGGACTTCATTTGGAATCACTGGCGCGAAAAGAAGCGCGGCTACGTGGTTGTAACAATGACGTCTCCCGACTCAGCTAGCAATGTCCACATATTTATCGAACCTGAGATCGGTGGCGCTTGGCGTGTTGTCTGGCGATCGGAACTTCTCTATTGCGCGTGCCCTGAGCCGCATACACCCGGAGAGATTTACGAATCGGCCGAGGTGCGATCTGTGGAACAGAAACGCGCTACCGAAACAGACATTGACTGGCCTGCCGGCACGCGTTACTTGGTATTCCTCGACACGTATGGTAATGAAGTTGAACGCTTGTAAATCGGGGCGCAACCCAACAAATCGTTGGACGCGAGCGGCGGGAGCGTGTTTGGCATCATGACTGGTCCGGCGATGGGTTCGTGAAATCGCGACGCCGCGTCAACTCAACCGTTATGCGCTTCTCTCTTGGTTCGGATGAAAAACGTCCACCGAATTCTCCTCGGCTTCTCCTTGCTGCTCATGGTTGCTTCTTGGGCCACTTGTCATTATGGAGCGGGGCATGAAATCAGTAAGATT
>JAWVFI010000129.1:0-16935 GCA_033856235.1 Blastocatellia bacterium
GACCTTCAGACCGGCAGGAGCACCGCGGTGCTCCTGCCAGTCCGAACTGCAAACAACTCGGGACGGTAATCAAAAGTGTAAAGGATGTCATGATAACGATCTGTAAAGGATGTCTTGACAACTAACACCTCCGTGGCCGCCCCGTTCGTTTGTCTCGCCTGATTTCTTCTCATGTTGATAAAAGAAAGGGGGCGGCCACGGAGTGCCGCCCCTACACCATTAGCTTCTTGATGATGAAGGGAATCAACAGCAGCAGGTTGTGGGCCTCGGCCAGTAGCGATTTCAAGAGATAGCCGCGGGCGCCGGTGGCCTCTTTGTCTGAGCGGCGTGGCAGCCACCGCGAAGTTTCTTGCAGATAGCCGGCGTAGGGTTTGCCGTATAACTCCAGCAACCGCTCCTCTTCCTCGCGAATGACGATGGTGTAAACGATCAGGCACCAGGCAATGGTGACCGGGACCATCCACAAAATCTGAGACAGCACGGTCAACCCCACGCAGAGCAAAGTGTTGCTGATGTAAATTGGATTGCGCACCCAGCGATAAGGGCCGGTGTGCGTAAAGGCGTTGTCCACTTCGCGCAAACGGAAATGAAGGTGCTGTTGGGCCCACACGCGGCCCAGCAGTCCCAAGCCAAATATGAAAAGCCCGGCGGCCCAGACCTGCGACGCGTGGCCCACCATGCCCCTGGTCCAGACCAGGGCGAACAAGAGCGGCGGCGTGACCATCGGACCTCGATGCTCGTAAACGAACCTTTGAAAAGTCATCTTCCGGCCGCTAGCGATGCGCGGCGCCGCTCCTCTTTTACCAACTAATGTGTTTTTGCGTGACTACTTTGCCTTGCGCGGATCATCCGCGGGATTAACGTAATTGATGGCGAATGGTCCAGTGCCGTAGATCTGGACGACGCTCTCTTCTTTAGCCATGGCAAAGTGTCGCATTCCGCGCGGCATCAACGCGAAAGTTCCCGTCGGGCTCTCGTGCATAACCGCTTCGTCAAAACTAGTGCCCTGCCCAAACATCATCGTCCCCGAAACCACGACCACATTCTCGTCGGTCGGATGCCAATGCGGAGGCACTTTGTAACCGGCGGGGAATTTCGCGCGAATTGTGAACGCGCCACCCACTTTCCCTGGATCGCCACTCAGCACGGCCAGCTGTGCTCCGGGAGGAAGACTTGGTGGACCCGGGCCCCATTTGACTTCCGCGGGAGCGATCATCACATGTGGTGATTTCTGCGGCGCCTGGGGAGGACTCCTCCGCGATTGTCCCTGGGCCAGACACAAGCTCGCGACGACCACGACAGCAAAACGAAAGCGCTCAGACGAATTTTGGTCATACCGGTACCACCTCCTATTTCCCTTGACTGTGACTTCGGATGTTTTTGAGCCGGACTGCTTGTAAGCCAAACTCAGTCGGGAGTCAAGAAGCGGTAGTGGGGCAGGTTGAAAATCTCATTAGCACCGCACTTCAGTGCGGTGATCTGAGTAATACACGATCCGCGAACCGTTTTAAGGGTTTACCTTGGGGAAACCGTCGAAAACGGTTAAGCATCAAGGCTCGACCATGAACCGCCTGACTGAATTCAGGTGCTAATGAGATTTCAAAATTGACCCACTACCCGAGAAGTCGCCAAGGAGGAGCTACTCACCTTCATGCAAGCATTGCAGTTCAATCTGGCAAGTCCCCCGGTCGGGATTTTCCGTGCGAACCTCTCCTGCCAAACCACCAGGTAACCAGCGCCGCCATCAGTCCCAAAACGATTCCGCTGCTTGAAGTCACCAAATCGTGCCAGACGACGTATTTTAGATAAAGAGTGTGCAGCATCACAATCGCTGCCGTTACCAGCACTACTCTTGAACAGCTACTGCATAGAGCATAGGTCAAAAAGATTGTGTGCCCCGAAACATACGGCACATTGCCCACCACGCGCCCCATCGCGAGGCCAACCACCAGAAAATCCACAATGAATTGGATGACGGCGCGTCGCTGCAACCTTTCGGCGCGGTCAAAGAGAAAAGCCACGAAGGGCACGACGATCGGAACCACATAAAACGTTTGCGCGATCAGCCGGTCGCCTGAAAACCCCCGCGTGACATAAAAGGCGCAGATGGCAGCGCCCATTAACGCCGCGAAGCCGACAAACAGTGGGTGAAATATCAGGCGGCGAAAGAACATGAACATCCCGAGATCCTTCGCCCTGCTTTTTCTTTTAGAAGAGCTTTGCACAAAACTCCACTTTCGTGTTCTTTCGTGTGGTTAGTGTGATTTCGGGTACCGTATGACTCCGATTCTTCAGCACACGATTCACGAATCCCTCGAAACGCAGGAAGGGACACGAATCAAAGCGAACGTAAGGACACCTTTTGTGCAAGCCCCCTTCAGAGAGAAGACTATTACGATGCTGCTAAAGGAGAGTTAGACCTGGCTCGGCCTACCGCAATCAACTGACGAGGCGAGTTCTATTTCATTGAACATGATTGCGAGCTCCACATTTCCTTCCGTATTCAGATTGACGAGGCGACCTACCCCCAATGGTCCAAGTGCTGCCTGTTGTTGAAAACTCTCCAGCAGTTCGGCGTAGCTCCTGAATTTATCCAGGTGGCCCTCATGCCGCTTGCGTGACACGAATCGTTTGGCTGCGATCTCCGGCCCGCAGATGCAATGGAGTTCAATCAAAGTCCCCGGAAGCGTCAAAAGCCATCCGGCGGACGTACCGGAATCAACCCGCGAATCTGGATGGCGCCACCAGGAAGTAATCACGGCGCTCTCGACCTGCATCGCTCGTTCTTGAAGAGCATCGTCGGCCATTCGGCTCAGCTTCATTCTCCATGGCGCATCGCCCACGCCTCTCGTTTTAAACAGAGCTTCCAGAATCTCGTCCTTGTCCAGCATCGGCAATCCCAACGCCGTCGCGAGCGAACGGCCAATCGTGGACTTCCCGCTGGCTGGAATTCCAGTAACAATAACGTAGCGTTTCATCGATGGAGCTAACGAAAAGAACTTTATAGGCCCGTTCGGCCTGAAGCCTCAACGCGCGTGACAGGTGCATAGAGTTCAAGCTTTTAGCTTGCAATGATTTCAACCGGCGAGATCTTTACGGCCGCGAACGCACATCATGGTGGCCAGCATGGTCGCCACCACCTTGCCTTGCTCACCTCCGAACGCGAAGGCATCGGCAGTACAAACAGTCACCGTCCGTCCGGCGCGCTTTACCTCTGCCCGCGCCACCAAACGATCGCCGCGCGCCGGCGCCAGCAGATTAACTTTGAACTCCACACTCAGAACCGCCGCATCCGCCGGCATCAAGGTGAAAGCAGCGTAACCGCAGGCACTATCAAGCACGGAGGCGACGACGCCCGCGTGCAGGAAGCCGTGCTGTTGCGTGAATTCGACACCGTAAGGCAGTTCGTTTCCACAAGCCCTGGAGCAACCAGCCCCAGGGTGGCGCCCAGCGTATGCATCAGTTGCTGGCGAGCAAAACTCTCTCGCACTCGTTGCTCGAAATCCGGTTCCGCCGGCTCAAACTTCATCATAAAAGGTCGCAAGGCTAAAGTCCCGCGCGCGTCAAGCAATGCGGAGTGACCGTAGTGGTCAGTTTGAAAGCTCATTAGCACCTGACTTCAGTCAGGTGTTTAAGGCCGAACCTTGATCTGTAACCGTTTTCAACGGTTTCTCCCAGGTAAACCGTTAAAACGGTTCCGGGATCATCTCCTATTCAGATCACCGCACTGAAGTGTGGTGCTAATGAGAAATTCAAACTGACCCCACCACAGGAGTGGCAATCGTTCATTGCGAAAGAACCGGCAACTAACCAGCTTTCCCGCTGGCGATTTTTATGAGGCGCGTGATCTTCTCCAGTTTCAATGTGTCCGCAAAGCCTATAACTGTCCCATAGTTCCTTACAATCGATCGCACCGCGGTCACTCTTCTCGCCGGAGAGTGCTTGCTTTTTACTTCAATGAGTTTGAAGTCAATGTGCTTGATGTCGCTCCAATGAGAAAACTCCATCTGACTTTTGTTTTGGTACGTAAAGCCTTTCTGGAAAACTACTAACCTGACGCTTCGCGTCGCATACCATTTTCGAAAATCGCTGATGCACATAGCGCCGACCAGCGCTAAGAGCAAACCCAGCCCAGCCAGGCAACCGAGTGTGCCCGCGGCGTTACTTGAGGCCTTGCCCGTAAGCGAAGTGGTTGCTAACACGGTCGCGGCCACCGTTCCCAGCAAAAGCGGGGCGACGCACAATACCAACCACAGGATCCACCTTCGGGACGGACGATGCACACTAAGCTGCTCGCCAAAGTCTGGATGCGGACCATGCATTTATTTCTGCGCGGAATCACTTCCGCGCCGGACTCACTTCCCTCTTCTTTTGAGGTTCTCGGCGATTCGGGTCTTTATCAGTTTCCGCACCAGGGTGACGGGCAACGGTTTGTCCACAGGAAAGCGTATGGTGCCCTTACTGGTGTCGTAGTTCTTGAGTGCGTCCTGATGCGCTGCTATGGGCGACGCACCCGGATAGAAAGCGCAGTGGTCCGCCCACGCGCCAAAGGACACCAACATCCGGCCGTCCAGACGGAAGGTTGGGATCTGATAACTAATGCACTCTTCCGCCCTCGGAGCCGCGGTCTTGATCGCCTCTCGCAGCTTCTCCAACGACGCGCGCTTGTCCTTGCTCAACGGCGCCAGGTATTCGTCGATGGTTTGTGGTTTAGCCGACATTTTTGTTGCAGACAAGTAGCCCGAAGCTTAAACTCTTTTTCGTGTTCTTTAATGAAGCTAATGAGGTTTCGTGAACCGCATAAAGTCATCTATTTGCTTTAGAGTTTCATCATCAACTTCGTACACTTCGCCTGCAGCCAATGAGCTGAACTCGTCAAGCACGAGGCCAGGATAAGCACCGAGGTCATAGAGCTTGCCGCGGACTGTGGCTTCAGCAATGAACTTTGCTTCAGGAAACCTGATGGACATTGAGTGCGCGCTACCGCGCCGCAACGTGCCATAGACAAAAACGAGTTGGTTCGTCATTTGGCGCTGAAATAGGCAGATTCATCGGGGCGGAACTGCTGTCGCGCGATCGCATACATCACTCCCTCAACGCCCACTTCCCAAACTTCTCCCTCGAAACTCATTCCCACCTTCTCCAACACGCGTCGCGAAGCAACATTTTCAGGCCTGGTGAAGGCGATGATCCGGTCCACCGCCAGCACCTCAAACGCAAATCTCAGACAAGCCGACGCTGCCTCGGTGGCGAAGCCTCTGTTCCAGTATGCGTGTGCCAGGATGTATAGCAGTTCCGGCTTTCCCTCCCTCGACCTCAGGCCACACAGTCCGGCCAACCGGCAGGTTGCCTTATCAATCACGGCCCATCTGCCAAAGCCGTATTTACTCCAGGCTTCAACCGCCTTGTTCAGCGCTTCTTCAGATTCTAAACGGGTGAAGGGTTTGCCGGCGTCAATGCCCAGATACTTGACTACGCGCAGGTCGCCAAGGATCAGGCAGAGAGAGTCGAGGTCGCTCGGCGTGAACATGCGCAGGCGGAGGCGGGTGGTTTCAACTTCCGGCATCTCTGACTTATCACATCAAGCCGAGATGCTGTGGCGAAGGTCTTCGGTGCGCTGAATTTTAACAACGTATTCATGCGCCGCAGCAGATTGAAACAACTCTCTGGTCTCAACCTCATCCTCTGTGACCGCGGTGATGGCCAGGTCGGTGTAGTCAAACACTTCCTTCTCCGATCGGACTCGCTGCAGAATTCGATAGTATTTCAAATAGAGAGTGGCCCACTGCACCTGCTTCCAAACTGTGGAGAACCAATACCGGGGATAGAAACTGAAGGCGGATTCTTTTGGCAAAGTCGGACGGCGATCGCGGCGAAACTTGAGACGGAGGAAACCGTTTTCCACCGGATGTGTTTTTTCAATCAGCATGCTGCCACGAAACCAGACCAGATAAATCATCGCTTTCCCGGGGCTCGTTCCCGTTGCCCGGCAGCGCTTGAGCACTGTCTCCACATGCTCGTCCGAGTAATAGGCGGCCCACACGCTTTCGCAAGCCGTTTCCCATTCCTCGCGCGACATCAGCGGATGCGGGCAGGTGACATGATTTACATCGTAGCGGTTCAAGTCAGGATCCAAAGGCACCCCGGCTTCATATAGCTCGCGGTGATCCTGGGAGCCCGGCAAGGGCGTCAGGGTCGTGAATTCAATGATGTCAGCGGGCAATTCCGCCTGGATGATCCGCACGTCGTTGAGGATTGATTCCAGCGTATCGTTGGGGAAACCGAGAATGTAACCGCAGAAGATGATGGCGCCGGTCTTCTTCCAGTCCAGCAACATCTGGCGATACTCAGTAATCTTGTTTTGATTTTTTCTGGCGCCCTTGAGGTTGGCCGGATTGATGTTCTCCAGGCCAATGAAAACGCGCTTGGCGCCGGCCCGCCGTGCTTTATCGATGAAGTTGGGAATTCGGTGACAGCCGGTGTCGATTTGAATGCTGCACTTGAGATCAATCTTTTCCACCTCGCGCAGGTAGATTAGGCGATCGAAAATAGACTCCCAATTCTGGTTGCGCGCGAAATTGTCATCGGTAATTACAAAACTGTGAATGCCCAGCGCCAGATTCGCGCGCACAATCCGCTCCACGTCGTCGGCCGTGCGGCAGCGGGATTTTCGTCCCTGAACATTGATGATGGTGCAGAACGAGCATGAAAACGGACAGCCGCGACCGGCATCGAAACTCGTGTTGCTGAAAGCTCGCTTAACAATGTCCACTGGAAGTAACGGGGTTATCGATCCTTCGAGGTCTGGCAGATCACCCATGAAATCGTAGAGGGGCTTCAGCTGGTTGTCAGCGGCGTCCTGCAGCACCTGCTCCAGCCGACCTTCGGCCTCGCCGGCAAACAGCGAGATGCCCATCTCTTCAGCACGGCGCACGTCAGGATCGCGCTCTTTCAGCATCGCGAGGGTGCCGGAAACGTGAAAGCCGCCGATCGATACGAGGATGCCGCGTTGGCGCAGAGGCGCTGCAATGTCCAGCGCCCGGGGAAACTGGTTGGATTGAACACCGACCAGCATGACCATCCCGGCGCCGGCTTTTTCAATTAGAGCGGCAATGCGTTTTGGTTGAATGCGGGAGTGGGTTTCATCGAAAGGGTGGATTTCGATCTTAACGTCATCGCCCAGCACGTGTCGCTGCTCGCAATCGAGCGCGAGGCCGTAGAGCACTGCCAACGAATTTGAAGGGACCGGCGCCCGCAACCACTGAATGACATAACCATCGTCGTCATAATGCGACGGCTTGATTAGCACGAGGCAAAAACTCTTGGGGGCTTTCTGGTTGAGTTCGCTCACTGTACCTCCGGGGCGAATGGGGCGTTGGGCTCCTGATCCGGCGAAGAATATCTGACCGTAGGGTCATCGTCAACCAAAGACCACTGAATCCCGTCGGCCGGGACGTGCGGGCGCAGCTCAGCCCTTACCCGATAACAACCGGAAATCTCCGGGTCACTTTGCGCGATGGCAATTCTGCTGTCCATCACTATTCGCAGCTGAGAGTCTCAGTAATATGTGATCTCGCGCGAAATCACCATCTTTCTTTTGTAAGGTTCGGTTTGATTAGACTTTGACTGGTCGGTTACCGTCGCAAATTGCTTGATCCAGTTTTGGTGTGCATCGTACTCGTAGGTATAAGCGAATGTCGTGCGCGACCAGTCAGTTTCACGCAGATCTTCGACTTGCTCCCTTCGGGAATTGTAAGCGTACCGCCAACTTTTCTTTACTTGGCCATCAGGTTCATAAGCCCTCATTCTGGTAAGCTGATCTTTACCATCATAAGAGTAGGTTACGCGGTGCGCTCCCAGGCAAGCGCCAATCGGTGCAACTGCTTTAGAGCCGTCCGCCATGTAGAAAGCTACTTCGGAAAGGTTCCCCTTGCTATCATATTTGTAGAGCGTTTTCCCGACAGCTTTCTGTTCGTAGTAGGTCTCTTCTCGGAGCTTTCCGTTTTCACCGTACGCATTTATCTGTTTTAGGCCGACCTTGCCCTTTCCGTCATAGCTGACAATCTGAGTCAACTTACCGTTGGGATAGGCATAAACCTGGCGCTGCATAACCGCACCTTCGGGATCGGATAGAACGCTTCCCATCAAGTTATCGTTAGCATCAAAAGTATGGACTTCTTTGCCAGCGAGAAACCCATAGTCGTCGTAAATCGTGCGTTCGATCTCGTTTCCTTTGGGGTCATAAAGGACAGTATCCAACTGCTTGGTAGGTTCCGTTTCCTGTGATTTCTCGTCAATGTAACTGGTCATTTGAGAGTGAACTGAGCGCACCGGGCCCAGAAGATTAGCCTTCTCCCGGTCCGGTTTGTGCTGAGCGAATAGCGAAGCGGTCAGCAGCAAGGTGGCTGTAATGGCGGTGAATAATCCGTTCATCATGGTGGGTGTTTAGTTTCTTCCCGGGGACCGCGGCCATCGATGAGGCGCATTTATGATGTGCAGCCGGCGCTTGATGTTTGACGAACGCGATCAACCTAGCGGGAAGCACGCGCGCACAGTCGTGCCGGCGCCCGGCACCGACTCGCTTTCGACGCTACCGCCGGCGAGTTCGGCGCGCTCGTCCATGCCCATTAGCCCCAGACCGGTGCGCTTCCGCTGTAGGTCGAAGCCAACGCCGTCATCCCTGACCGTGACCTCGAGGCTGTTGTCCTGCGCTGTCAGCGCTACTTCGACGTGACGCGCGCGCGCGTGCTGGGCGACGTTACTCATTGCTTCCTGCACGATGCGGAAGCAAGCGGTCTCAATCTCCTCTGGCGCCCGCGCGTCATTCGGCCTGGCAGTAAAACTCACGTGAACGCCGGCGCGCTGACCGTGCCGAGTCACCAGGTTCCGCAGGGCCTCGACCAGCCCGAACTCGTCGAGTATTGCCGGGCGAAGCTCGAAGGCCAGCGTCCGTACCTGCTCGATCATCTTTTTTATCATCTGCGTGCTTTCCAGCACCCGCGCCCGCGGGGGTCGAGAGAGCTCGCCCTCGATCGCCTGAAGGTTCAGGGAGATAGCGACGAGCGACTGCCCGAGTTGGTCATGCAGCTCGCGGGCGAGTTCGCCACGCTCGTGCTCCTGTTGCTCCAGAAGACGGCGCGATAGTAACCGGTAGCGCTCCTGCGACGCGCGCAGGCTGTCCTGCGACTGCGCCAACTGCTCGAGGTTAGTCATCATCCAGTCGGTTTCGCGCCGCGGCCAGTCCGGCGAAAGGTACTGCTCGGGCGCTACGTAATATGGGTTGCGGCAGATACGATCACCGATGACGACGAGGGGATGCACGATGATCATTTCCCGAAGCGTTTCCGGCGTGAACCGCCGCCGGTCGAACTGGCAGAGACCGGCGCAGGAGTGGCGTTCCCAGACGCGGTTGAGATTGAGGCCCGCCTCGAACTCGGCGAGCGCCCTCATGTCGCCGTCCAGCGTCCAGCTCATTTCCCCGACAATCCGGAAACCGGCATAGCCGGCCTTGCGGGAGTCGATGGCGAACTGTTCGATCTTCCCCAGCATGTCGCGCGTCTCGAGCCCCTGCGCGAGCGGCTTCTCGAAAAAAGCCAATCGGCCCTTGCGGATCTCTGCTTCGATATCAACGCCCTCGGACGCGAGCGCATCGCGGATGCTCTCTCCACCGTCATCAACAACACAGACACAAAGTTCGCCGCGATTGAGGCCCGCGCGGATGTACGAGACGGTGATAGCCACCTCCTCTTCGCGCTCGTCGTACAACGTGCAGACGTGGTCGGCCGGACCGATTTGCTCTATGGCTGCGCGAACCCGTTCGAATCGATTAGCGGCATTCATGGCGTGCTCCCAAAATCGTATTTACTGGACTAGATCGGGGAGAATGAACTCAAGACGCGAGCAACATTGTAGCTTGGATCCACGCAATTAGATTAGCCCTGGGCCCTCTGACTCAACGTTACAGTTGCGGCGCGCAATCAGCATTCTAACTGAGGAAAAGACTACTTAAAAAGAATGCAATCGCGCTGTTCGCTGCAAGATTTGTTGGATGGACTGTAACTAGAAAAGCTGCTTGCACCCGTCGACTGACAGACCAGTATTATCGGGATACCACCCGTCGTAAGTGCGTTCACCGGATTGTGCAGCGGGATGGGGAGGGTGGGAATTCCATGGGAAATGACGATTTGTTTTCCCTGCCTGACGATACGAAAATTCGCTTTCTTCAATGCTCTCACGCAAGAGATGGTAGGTCGCCAGGGTTTGTGGGTCGGAGAGGCTTGACCGCGCATACCCCTGATCAGAGTCTCTCTTTCATGACTGTCGATGAAATTCGCCGTCACTGTTTTTCAGCCGCGGCGCTTCCAAACGACTTCTTCAACCGCCAGGCCGATTGCCAGAATCCGGCGGTCGGTGTTTTGCGTGCCCGCGATCATCAGACCCACCGGCGCGGCGCCCGGATCATGGCAAGGAACCGTTAGGGCGCAACCATCGAAGAGGTTGACGATCGACGGGTTCCGTAGCATGCGCCCGTTAAGTCGAAAGTAACTTTCGTCGTCCTTGCTGGTTTCGGCGATCGTCGGTGCTGTGTCAGGGGTGGTGGGCATAAGCATCGCGTCGAAACCGCTGGCCAGTGCGTTGATCGTGCGAATAAAGCCCTCGCGTAATTGCAATAGTTCGTTGTAATTCTTCGCAGTGATCTTCTCACCGGGACGAATGCGGACAAGGACGCGGGGGTCATACTTATCAGCTCCGTCCTTTAGCCATTGCAGGTGCCAAACAAAGGCTTCCGCACTGGCCAGCGCGCCGCGAGGGCTGATTGCGGCAGCCTGTGCGAATTCAGCCATGGGCAGCTCAACGATGGTCGCGCCGGCAACGGACAAGCGGCCCAGCGCTGCGCTGAACGCGTTGGCCACGGCAGGTGACAGGTCGTCCTGAAACACGGTCTTTGGGACGGCGAAGCGCAAACCCCGCGGTCGAGAAGAACGCGGAGCGCTGCCGGTTTCCGCAGCCAACACGTGGTCGAGTAAGGCGCAATCAGCGACAGTCCTGGCGATTGGTCCAACCGAATCGAGTGTGTGGGAAAGCGGCAGCACGCCATCGCGTGGTACGCGATGCGCCGTCGGCTTAAAACCGACGAGTCCATTGAGCGCTGCGGGAATGCGGACCGAGCCGCCGGTATCGGTGCCGATCGCGCCGGCGACCATAGCGTCGGTTACCGAGATCGCGCCACCCGACGTCGAGCCGCCGGGAATGCGCCCGGTGCTACGATCAAAAGTGTTCTTCGGTGTGCCGTAGTGCGGATTAATGCCGAGGCCTGAGTAGGCGAACTCCGTAAGGTTGGTGCGGCCGATGATCACTGCACCGGCTTTCCTCAATCGTTCGACCACGGTCGAGTCGCGTTTTGCCGGCGGCGCTCCCAGCAGCACTCTCGAGCCTCCGAGCGTAACCACACCCGCTTCGTCGAACAAGTCTTTGATTGATATCGGAATGCCGGCAAGCGCGTGTAACTTCACGCCGCTACGTCGCTCAGCATCCACGCGGTCGGCGGCGGCGAGGGCTTCCCTCTCATGCACGAGCAGGAAAGTACGCGCGCCTTCTCCCTCAGGATCTTTGATTGCCGCCAGCGATTGCTCGACGAGCCGGCGACTCGTGAGTTTCCGACTGGCAAGGAGACGCGAGAGTTCGACGATAGTCATCGTGGCGAGTTCCCGATCTGGTTGGCTCCCGGCGTGGGCAGACGCCATGTGTCCAAGCGCTGAACCGGCAAGCGCCAGCGCGCCTATGCGCACAGAGTCGCTCAGAAAATCACGACGGTCTTCATCCATGTGTGCTTTTGCCCCGGCCGCACGCTCGTGCGCGAGCGTGGATTGCCTTCACCAGCCGCGTTTGCCGTTACGCCGTTTGCACTCCGTTCGCTCGAATAATGAACCCTCAGGCCAGAGAAGAAAAGTGAGAGTCGCAAGGCGCTGAACATCATCGCCTCTGAGTCCCGATTCCTCGACCCAAGCCCGCCATCGCGGTACGAGATACGACCATACGGGCCAGGCAACGATGCATCCCACCAGAATTCCCATAGCAAACGCGCCCGGCCCGTTCAGGAACCCACCGATTACCCCACAAAGCGCCATAACAGCGATGACCGGGAGAGTGACGGTGAGGTGGCCCTGCGCAACGGCTCGAAGCGGCGTAGTCTTTTTCATTAGCGGATCACCCCAAAGCAACCAGCGTGTGGCGACACCTCATTCACGAGACCACGAGTCGGCAAAGCCGACGATCTATCCGCAGCCCACAGCGCCAAGCTGTGGGTAACAGATCAAACACCGAATAGAGCCCAGCGGGGCGACACATTCTACGTCCGTCCTGGCGCGCGTCGTTACCGTTATGTCGCCCGCACTCGCGGGCTAGGTATGTTTTGGCTAGTCTACCCAAAGCTCGCGCTGTGGGCTACTGATATTGCCGCCCGCGGTGCGGGCTTCACATGCATTCCACTGGTTAGCGACCCAACGAGTTAATCAACCGAACGGGACGAATCTTGCTATCCGGCTCGCTGGGAGATTGGATGATCGTCATTAAGCTCGAGCAGGTCCCATAGATTTCCGTACAAGTCTGCAAACACAGCGACCATACCGTAACTCTCGTTCTTTGGCGCTCTCGCAAAGCTTATTCCCTGGGAAACCATCTCGTGGTAGTCGCGCCAAAAGTCATCTGTGTTGAGAAATAGAAAAACCCGGCCCCCGGACTGATTGCCAACGAACGGTTCCTGTTCTGTTTTTGAGGCCCTGGCTAGCAACAAAGTAGTGCCACTCGATCCGGGAGGAGCCACCACTACCCAACGCTTGTCTTGCCCCGGCTGGTAGGTATCTTCAACTAATGTGAAGTGCAGCTTCTTCGTATAGAACTCTATCGCTTCATCGTAATCCCTGACCACTAGTGCGACATGGACGATTGATTGTTTCATTTCTCTATTGCGCTGAGCCTTTACCTCAAAGTTAGAGGCTCGACAGAGGGGCTCGACGCATAGCGTCGAGGTGACTTTAGCCCGGCCTTTTAAGGCCGGGTTACAAGAGATCCTCGGAATAATCCGTCGCGTAGCGACGGAATGAAAATCTTTCACGGCGTCGCTGCCGCGACGCCTTGGCGCTGAGGGAGGGCTGCCGTTCCCGGCCTTCAAAGGCCGGGCTAAAATCACTTCGACGCTACGCGTCGACTTTCGTTTCTACTTTTGGGGCAAAGCGTTGCCTCATGGACTGCGGTTGCAACAAACTATCGGGCGCCGGTCGGGCGAAAAACAAAAACGTCAATCGGCTCGAAGACTGCTTGCCCGGGTGTGCGATCTGCATACCGCCGCAACGCCTCCATGCCGGCCTCAAAATCGTTCTGACTCAAGCGAGCGAGGACTGAGTCTGCTCCGGCGGATAGCTTTTCAGCGTACGCCAGGTGGTTCGGTGCAATTTCCTGCGTGATCACATCCGTGCCAACCGCGCAAAATCCCGCCGTTTCAAAAACCTCGCGGATTAAGACGCTGCTGCCAAGACACTCCTCCAGAATCGGGCGGCTTTGTGGAAAGAAATCAACGTAAGGATACGACGGGATGTGTGCACGGGTCCCGGCCCGCAGGAAGACGGTGCCCGCGTCCCGAAGCACGCGGCGAACCTCGCGGGCTACGCGAGCTGGATCATTGAAGTGATGAAAAACCATCGACATGAAAACCAGGTCAACGAGATTCTCCGCCAGGGGAATCTCTTCGGCGCACCCTGGTTCGTATCGAACGCGCGGATCGCGCAACTTTTGTCGCGCCTGATTCAACATCTTGTCTGAAGGGTCAACGCCGATAACTTCCGCATCGAAACGAACCGCGAGCGCTTCAGAAAAGCGCCCCGTGCCGCAACCCAGATCGAGAATCGTTTTAACGCGCTGGCCCTCCATGTGGGACGCGACAACGCTCATCCAGAGCGTGAGAAACTCCGGCCCATGGTCACGGCCCCGATCATAGCCAACCGGAATATCAGTCGCGTCGTAATCCATTATTGAAAGAGGTCTTGACGCCGAATTTACAAATTGGTTAATTGTTCGACTCGGGCTAAATTAAAAGCCGTCCGTTTCAATGTTGTATGGGTCGTTGAAACTACTGTTCGGTTCGAGAATCATTTGCTTGCGAGAATAGTCCAGAATTACCTTGAAGCGCCGAAATATCTCGCCGCCAATTAGTCCATCATTCTCCTGGCTCGCGCCTGAACCTTCGGTATCTTGCGAGAGTCCGATTGGCGGATTTTTGATAATCACTTGACCGAACTGCATAGCTTTTACCCGCCCAACGACAAGTTGCTGTTCGCCGCCCGCACCATTTTGTTTTCCTTGAGTGGTTTTCGAGATGGCTGCCAGCAATCCCTGTTTTTTGACAAACGGGCTGTTGATAGTAAATGTATTGTCGGCACCGGTATCCACTTCCAGGTTACCTTCGACAGGCGCGCGCCCTTCCAGAATGATCTTCGTGCGAACCAGGGGAGTCTTTCGCCCCGTGAGTAAAAGCGGAATAACCTTGCCTCGGCCTGAGTAAGTGTAGGTTTGCGGATCATACAGATTCATAATTTTGTTTTGGTAATCAATCTCGACGACAAATTGATTGATGAAGTCGTAGCCGATTACACCGTCAAACTCAAAATCGGAAACTGTAGGGAATGGGAATGAAACAAGCAACTGATTAGAGACTTCCGCCCCCTGAACGCTCAACAAAACGCCTTTCGTATAAGAGCCTTGAAATGCCCCGCCAGTTCCGTTGCCGCGAGCCTGCCCTTGCGACTTCAGTCCTAATTCTGCCGCTCGCTGAGAATTGATGACGGAAGAGGACGCGCCTGTATCAAAAATGAACTTGAGAGGTTTTGAACCGTTAACGCTGACACGCATCAGAATAATGTTGTTGTCAATATCAAGCGGAATGTGTAACGCGCCGTGCCTGGAAGTAAATCGAACCTTTGGCGCGGACTCTTGAGACGTCCCGAACATCGGCAACGCCATTAGTAGGAGAGCTACAATTCCTGGCAGTCTCATTTCATCCTCCTCGCACTGGCTGGACTCGAACGGATCCGAGCCGGCGCAGCTGGCGACATATCCGTAGCCCACAGCGCCAGCTGTGGGTATGAGATCACGAATTCCGGCCGAGCCCCATCGGGGCGACATAATCGTGAATGAGCGCCGACGTACGGTTTGGAAAGTCTCGCCCGCATCCGCGGGCTGGGACTATTTGCCCGACCCTACCTATTGCTCGCGCCGTAGCTGGTGTGCTGCAAGCGCTTGCTAGGCGAATATCGCAATGGGAATGATTTGAATGACCGGGCCGTGAATCTCCCACTCGATTGATGGCACGTCAACGCTTGCTGTCACTGCAGCTGAATTGAAATGCGCAAATGCTGTCTCCAAAACCTGTTTATTCATCGATCCGACGGCGCCCTTCCGCAGCAAATTAACAGAGCCCTTCGAGTCATCGATTACTCGAATTACTTTTCCAACAACCTGAAACTGTCCATCAACCAGATCAGCCATTGTGGGATCATTTAGATACTCTTCGTCGAGCGTAATAACCGCTCTATGCCCGCACTCCAAGTTATCGCTAACGATGTCGACTGTATCGCCTGCCTTTAGCATCTCAGAAAACAGACCGATCTGCGATTTTAACTTTGCCATCTCATTAGGCTTATTCTTGTGTCCGCCCTTTTGGGGTTGAGGGTCGAACGCCATCGCCATATCAAACAACTGGCCGAAGGTATCCATCACCTGAATCAGTGGGTTCCTTCTTAATGATGTTGAAAACTCGACGATATCGCCCGGCTCTGGTGTGTATTGAGCATTAACAACTTGGATTTTGTTTTCTTCCAAGAGCTTGGACCGTAGTTTTTGAAAGAGAGAAGACGGAGTGTGAACCCGCTCTTCGCTTCTTTGGGTGCCTGAAGAGCCTTCTTTCAACTTCGCTCTATCTCCAGACACATCAATCTTAAGAAGAGATGAAAGCGCTTGGCTTAAACCAAAAGCGGCGCCATATCGTTGAGTATCTGCGTTTTTCGTTTCCTCTGAGGAGTTGATGCGCGTGACGGTAGACATACCATCTTGCAGGATCGCAATTAGGTCAAAAACTATTCTCTGATTTAAATAAACAGCGATAATCAATTCATTTGTTGCCATACTGTTCCAACCTCTCGGCTATTCGCACAAATGCGGGTTCGGGCACGATTACAATTCAACACGATTGTAATTCAACGCTCTATTAAATCCAGCCACGTTGAGAAGAAAGGTATTTAGGCTCCGGCCCAACGACTCGTTCTTCGTCGTTGGGCGTAAGGTTTTCGCATCTTCGGTTCTACTTGCTCGCACGGACGGCCCCAACGGGATCGGGTTCGTCGTCCTCAAAGTCGTTAAGGACGAGATTGCTTTCGGTAATTGGACCGTTAGAAGGGTGCGCACCAGCCGGGTCATGAGAAGGCGCGAGCGCTGTTTCGTCCGAGACCGCAGTCGCCGGGGCCGGGGCCGGGCGGCGTAATGCGCTTTTGATCTGAGTGGAAGTGGCGGTCAGTGTCGTGGCCAGGCTGCGCCAGCGGTTGGTAGATTTGAGATCGTCCAATAGCGAATAAACAACCGGCGTGGCGATCAGCGTCAGCAAGAGCGAGAGGGTCTGGCCGCCGATCACCACTACTGCGATTGAGCGGCGCTCTTCGGCGCCCGGGCCGGTGCCGAGGGCCAGCGGTGTCATCCCGGCGATCAATGCAAGGGTGGTCATCAGGATTGGACGCAGGCGATCGCGGTTGCCCTGCATGATCGCTTCCAGACGCTCCATGCCTTTGGCGCGCAGGTTATTCATGTGATCGATCTGCAGAATGGAATTCTTTTTCACCACGCCGAACAGCACCAGAATTCCCAGCGCCGAATAGAGATTGAGCGTGTCGC
>JAWVFI010000130.1:0-23101 GCA_033856235.1 Blastocatellia bacterium
CGCGGGCGTCCCGCCCGCTAATGCGGCGCAGGCGCATTCTTTGAATCGCAAGGTCGCGGTCGTCGTTTCGCGCTATGTGCTCATTGCGGGCGGGACGCCCGCGCTCCCAGTGAAGAGCTTGAGTGACGACGAGAGGTTTACTCTTAATGCGCCAGATAGTAACTACTGGGAATGGCGGAGTTGAAAAACTTCGCGTCGAAGAAAAGCCCGATCCTCACCCGCAGCCCGGTGAAGTGCGCATCTCTGTTCGCGCTGCCGGCCTCAACTTCGCGGACATCCTCGCGCGTCAGGGCCTGTACCCGGACTGTCCCCCTAAGCCCTGCGTAATGGGTTACGAAGTCTCAGGCGTGGTTGATGAAGTCGGAGCGGGTGTCGATCAGAGTTTGCTCGGCCAATCGGTGCTGGCCATGACGAAGTTTGGCGGGCAATCGGAATTCGTCGTGGTCCAACCAATGCAGATCTTTCCCAAACCGGAATCGCTGACTTTCGAACAAGGCGCGGCGATTCCCGTCAATTACCTCACCGCTTATGCGCTGCTGGTCGTCATGGGAAGTTTGCACAAAGGCGAGTCGGTCCTAATTCACAATGCCGGCGGCGGCGTAGGGCTGGCCGCACTCGACATCGCAAAACACGCCGGCGCGACAACGTACGGAACTGCCTCGCCTTCGAAGCATGATTTCCTGCGACGGCGCGGGTTGGACCACCCCATCGACTATCGCAATCAGGATTGGCTGCCGGTCTTAATGGACTTGACCAAAAACCGCGGAGTGGAACTGATCATCGACCCGATTGGCGGCGCGCATTGGAAAAAGAGTTATCGCGCGCTGCGGCATACCGGACGGCTGGGCATGTTCGGCGTATCCGCGGCTTCGGCCAGCGGTCTCGCGGGCAAACTTAAAATGCTAAAGGCAGTGATCCAGACGCCACGTTTTCATCCCTTTGCCTTGCTCAACAAAAACCGCGGCGTCTTTGGCTTGAACCTGGGCCACATCTTCCACGAGCCGGAGATGGTCGGGCGCTGGACCCAGGAAATACTGCGCGGCGCCGAAGCCGGGTGGGTGCGGCCGCATGTCGATCGCACCTTTTCGTTCGCGGAAGCTGGCGCCGCCCATACCTACATCGAATCTCGCAAGAACACGGGCAAGATCGTGCTGGTTCCCTAAGCCTCCAACACCTCACGGGGACGCCACACGGCCAAAATGATCCCGGCAATAATGCAGGCCACTAACTGGTAGGCAACATTAATCGCGAACAAACCGCGCGGCCTTGCCTCAAACAGGACCGTCGCGATGTTTGTGCTGAAGATAAAACCTAACCATAGCCAAAACGCCGTCTGGGCGCCGGCCATCGCAGACCTCGCTTTGGTGTAATGAATGAAATGCGCCAGGATGTAGCACAGTAGCAGCGACATGACGAACGCAACTCCCAAAGCCATGCCTTCGTTCTGGCCCTCCATCCGCAGCAACTGTTGCGGGGTTATGCGGGTCATGAACGGGTTCTTGAAAAGCACGCCGTACCAGACTCCGCCGAGCAGCCAGTGAACTATGGCCGCCACCAGGACCGCGAGATACTTTATCTTCATATCGAATTCTCCTTCAGTTGGGGGTTATGAAAGGAACTGCCGCTATGCGCACCGCCTTGACTTGACGCGTCGGACTTTCTTCAGAGCGCGCGGATTTTATATCTTTGCCGATGCCTGTCAAGGATTTAGTTGACCAGACCTGCCTGGCTCATTATGATGCGCCGCCAACAGTAAACTGATAATCTCCCTGCGAAGTGCCGAAGACGATCTCAAACCACAGTTCGCCCTTTTACCTGGCGTTGCATGAGGCGCTGCACCAGCGACGCACGACCCTCGCGGAAATCTGCCCGCCGGCTGATCAGGTAGCGCGCCGGATGCTGGAAGACTATGGGGCGATGTTTCTAGCCAGCCCCGAGGTAGTTCCGCCTCCAACCTGCATTTTCAGTAACGAAGATGAGGTGCAACAGTTTCAGAAGGCCGCCGGCTTTAGCGCTGCGTCCATTGATGGCGCCCGCGTCGAATTGCAACCGGCCGCCATGAAAGGTCTGGAGCAAGCGCGCCGCCAGGCGCACGATGAGGGTTTGGACATCACACCGCGCGATGGCGCGGAAGCTGCCCGCCGGAGTTATACCGACAGCCTGAGACTTTGGAATACGCGCTTTGTCCCGGCCCTGGCGCACTGGGAAAAACAGGGACGTCTGTCGGCGGAGCAGGTCGATTGGTTGCAGAACCTTTCGATTGATCAGCAGGTGCGCGCGGTCCTGGAGTTGGAGCAGGACGGCATCTTTTTCAGCAAGGACCTCTCGAAGTCAGTGCTTTATTCGATCGCGGCGCCGGGAACTTCACAGCATGTAGCCATGCTGGCCTTCGACGTCATAGAATTCCATCACGCGCGCGTGCGCCAGATCATGAGCGAGCATGGCTGGTTTCAAACGGTGTTGAGTGACTTGCCGCATTTTACCTTTCTGGGATTGCGCGAAAGCGACCTGGCAGAACGCGGCCTGAAGCGTGTCGAAGTTGATGGGCAAGCTTTTTGGATCCCAAACGTGTAACTCGCAAGACAACGTTCTGGTTGCCGGCGACAAAATAAGCGAATGGCATTTTGCACTTTATGTGGGGCGGAGAACGGGACCGGGCGCTTCTGCGTTAAGTGCGGCACGCCGCTGCCACTCGCCGCGGAGTCCTGGCGCGCCAGCAGCGAGCTAAACCAACGCCCTCCGAAGACAGAAGATCGGCCTCCGGCTTACGTTCCACCGGCGGCCGGCGCCTATCATCCTCCGGCACCGCTTGCGCCGCTGGGCCAGTACGTTGCGTTCAAGTGTCCCTATTGCCAGTCCCATGCTCCCCCGGTGCAAAAGCAGAAGATTTCAACGGCGGGATGGATTTTGTTTGTGGTCCTGCTGCTCGCGTGTTTTCCACTTTGCTGGATTGGATTGCTGATCAAAGAAGACTACCGCTCGTGCAGCTTCTGCGGTCTGGGGCTGGGGTGAAGAGTAACGCAATAGGAAACCGTCCATTTTCCATTTGTCATTTTCCATTTCTCATTTGTCATTCGCTTCCACTTGACCTCGATATTGCGAGGCGGAGGAACCATCACAGCTCCTCAACGACGACAAATGGAAAATGGAAAATGATATATGGAAAATCGATCCTGCTTTACCAGCACCCTAGCTTCGCGTAACACTAAATCCACGACACCGCACTTTGTTCCGTGTGGCGCTAGCCGAATAGCCGGTCATAGGCCTGCTGCTGTCGTTCGCGCGCCGCGCGGTATTTTTCATGACGCGACATGTCGGGGATGAAGATGCGATCGCCGGCAATGGGAAGGCTGGCGATGTCACCCAGCTTCCCTTTTGATTCCAGCGCCATTAGGGCCGCGCCGCGACAAGACGCTTCGCGTGTGCGCGCAAGGTGAACATCCTGCCCCAACACGTCGGCAACGATTTGAGTCCAGCAGGGTGAGGCGAGCAAAGCATTTCCTGTACCCACTATTGTTCGTTTACCCACGCCATTCCTGGAAACTGATTGAAGCGCTTCCGCAATGAGGGCAAATCGGTAAGCGACTCCTTCCATGGCGGCACGCAGTATCTCCAGTGGTTCCGTGTTTGCATGCAAGCCCAGAATGGCTCCGCGCGCGGACGCGTTCCATCCGGTGCTGCGCTCACCCGCCCAGAACGGCAAAACCGTAAGGCCATGCGCATCGGGCTCCATAGCTGCCAAAGAGCTCTCAATGTTTGATTCGCTGTTCCCCAGGTCCAGTGATTCGCGCAGCCAGCGATAGACACTGCCGCCATCAGAAAGTGCCCCACCGACGATCACGCGCCGGCGATCCAGTCGATAACACCAAAGCCCCGCCGGAAGGTTCGCGGGTGGAGGTCCCTCCTGAACGACGCGCATGGCGCCCGAGGTTCCAATCATCAAAAGGGCGAATTCATCGGTAACACATCCGGAGCCGACATTGTTGGCCGCGCCATCAGCGATGGCCGGGAACCATTTCGCTTCGACCAGCGCGGGCCAGCGAAGCGCATATTCATGTTCAAGCGTCGTAAAGGTCTGGCCCGAATCAGCGAGCGGCGGCAACCGCTCTCTGACGAGATCGAGTTCGCGAAGCAGAGCGTCGTCCCAATCGCAGGTGTGTTGGTTGAAAAGACCGGTGCCCGAAGCCATCGAGATGCTCATCGCCGATTGCCCCAGTAAACGGTTCTGCAGATACTCGGCGAAAGAAAGCCACCTGGACGCCGAACGATATTTAGCTGCACGCTCTGTTTGCAGCCAAAGCAGTTTTGCCGGCCAGTAACTCGGATGAAAACGACAGCCCGTGCGCTGATGGGTTTCGCGCTCGTCAAGCTTGACCTTCAGTTGTTCGACGGCGGCGGCAGCCCTCGTGTCTGCCCACCCAAAGAGCGGAGTCACCCCCCGCCCAGCGGCATCCACGCCTATTAGGCTGTGCCAAAAACAGGAAATCCCGACCAGATCGACGCCAGCTGTCTTTGCTGAACGGCCAAGTACAAGGTCGATGGCTTCGAGTACGTGATTGAATAACTGGTCGGGATCGGCGTCAGCGCCGGAACTCAGCGCGTTGTACAGATCGTTTGCGGGACGGACTTGCGCACTTTCAATTTCATTGCCGCGTCCATCAAACAGCATGGCCCGCACACCGGAGGTGCCGATATCCACGCTGAGGACGATAGGAGTTTCAGGTTCATCGTTCAGGGCTTGGGAAATCAGGTAGGGGTCGGCGATTGCCACTCCATCCGACGCTATTTCATTCAGCATATCGAGTGCGTCTTCTCGCGACGGGCCTCTCTTTGGAGTGCGGTAACCTGTTACCGCTTTGGCCGGCTGTGACCCGTCGCAGCCCTTGTCTTCTGAATCTCACCATAGAAAGCGGCGTCAAGCCGCCGCGGGCCAAAGCGGTGACAGCTCACCGCACTCCAAAATTTTCCTGCTGGTTGCCTCGCATTGATTTGTTAGTATATCGCAGAGTCTCAGCAATCCCTGATGGAAGCTAACACACTAAATTGTCCTAACTGCGGCGCCGCCAGTTCCTCTGAGGCATCGATGTGCGCCTTCTGCGAATCGCGCCTCGCTACTGTCGCCTGCCCTTCGTGCTTTGGAATGATGTTCATAGGCAGCAAGCACTGTCCGCATTGCGGTGCGGCAGCAGCGCGCGCGAAAGTCGATGATGGGAAAGTTTTGAAGTGTCCGCGCTGCCGGATCGATATGACCGCGCTGGCGATCGGCGTCGCAATAGTGCGGGAGTGCCGGCAATGCAACGGTCTCTGGGTGGAAGCCTTGGCGTTAGAGAAGATTTGCGCTGATCGCGAGCAGCAGGCTGCGGTGTTGGGCGCCGCATCTCCCGAACCCGCACATCCGGTGCGTCTCGACGCGGCGCAGAAGATTCGCTATGTGCCCTGCCCGCAGTGCTCACAACTAATGAACCGAATTAACTTTGCGCGTTGTTCCGGTGTCGTCGTAGATGTTTGTAAAGGTCACGGCACCTGGTTCGATGCCGAGGAGTTGCGCCAGATCATCGAATTCATACGCGCCGGCGGACTGGATGCAGCGCGGGCGCGGGACAAGCAGGATATTGAAGAGCAACGCCGGCAATTGGCGGCTGAACAATTGGCGGCAGCGCGTGGCACTGGGCCACTGGCGCGGATGCGAGATTTGGATGACGATCGGGCTGCAGGCCTGTCTTCGGTTGGCGGCCTGCTCAAGATTCTGTTGGATTAAGGCCCGGCCCGATGCGCGATATCGCGCCATGCCCAGTCCTTAAACAAAAGGCCGGCGAACATCATAGTCCGCCGGCCTTTGATTTATCCCTGCCGAGAGCTTAGACGCCGTTCTCAGCACTGCGCGTCACGGGAAAACCGCGCCCCGGGTTTACGATTCAGTGCGCCTTCGCTTCATTCGTCGACGTGCTGCGCCGGCTAGTCCGGTCAAGCCCGTCCCCAACAACAGCAGCGACGCTGGTTCCGGAACAGGGGAGCCCTGTTGCCCGAATATCCCCGCGGTCAAATTTGCCTGTTGCCCGGACTGTACAAACAGATCCGCGACCGTCAGCGAAAATGATCCAGCGTTGGTTCCGTCATTGAAAGTAAAGAGCTGGGCCGGGTTGGTGAAATGGATATTCACGCCACCTTGATTCACATTCGGCGAGACCGTCCCCAGGATGGTAGCCGTGTAAACAGCACCCTGCCCTCCATTGATGCCGGCCGGCCCAATGAAGGTCACGTTCAAAGTGAATTGACCAGACACCGCTTCCAGTGGGGCGGTGGATAAAGAGAACGTGCCCAGGTTATTGGGACCGCTCAGCGATCCAACTCCCAAAGCCGTGGTACCGGTAAAATTCTGGTTGCCCGCAAACGTTAATTGCGGAACGCCGACTATGCTTCCTGTCGTCGAACCGCTAACAGTGACTTCGTCGGCGCGCGCGACACCCTGTCCGAGCGTCAGGACGGCGATGGTGGCCACGGCGAGGGCGAGAGATTTCGCCATCATCGTCAAATGCATTGTCATGTTGTCCTCCGTTGTTCTGCTGCCTCATGAATAACTGACCAACGCCCGGCAAAAATGCGCGGCACGCTTGCCAGAGGCTGAGTCAGGGAGGAGAGTTACGGGACAAACGCAACTCTCAACCTTGCAACCTTCCAGTTAGTTCCAGCTCTCCCCTGCACGGAAAGTCTGAAGAATGAACACTCGACACTTATGAAGCAATAAGAGGGTGAATCTAACTGCGTTTCCAGAAAGGCGGCACGAGAGTCGGCGCGAACAAACTCACTTCAATCCAGTTGAACACTGTTATCGCATTTGAGGGAAGGCGAGAGGATTTTAGGTGAGGGGCGAACACAACCGTTGCATAAGACCTCCCATTTCGTATCCCTCCGTGTGGTTAGTTTAATTTCGTGAGCCGGATGACTTGGATTCTTCAGTACGATTCACGAAATCTCACGAAATTCACGAAGTGACACGAATCAAAGCAGGCCGTGGAAAGCTTCAGGTACTTTTGTTGCCGGCGGGTTCTTCGAGGCGAGTCGTTTAGCCAAGGGCTCTGCGGTGACGATAAAAGCCCGCACCGGCAATGACTAATCTGGCCGTCAGGCTGCCTTAACTTTCATGCTTTTGTCGCAGCTACGCACAACCTCGACGGAACACTTTGCATGCAAGACTACGGCTTGCGATACTGATCCCAATATCAAGCGGTGCCACGTGCCGTAGCCATGCGACCCTAATACAATCAGATCGGCTTTCCAGCTTTCAGCTTCATCGAGGATGACAGGATGGGGCGAGCCCGGCAGCACTTGTCCGCTGACATCCGAACTCACGCCCTTTGCTTTTCTTAACTCTGCGCAAGCTACAGTGACGGCCTTTTGCGCTTCATCGCGCTCGGCCCGCTCGATTTCGGCGTAACACTCGGGCTGCAGGGCCCAAGCTTCGGGCGCTGGATTCAAGGGGATCCGAAAAGCGGAAATAATCCTGAACTCGCTATTCTCCGGCCAGGGCCGCAACGATATTTCCTTGATGGCGGCTTCGCTGCACGGAGATCCATCGGTGGCGATGAGAACTCTCATAACTTTTCCTCCAAACGCTTCACCAGGCTGCCGCGGCAACGTTGGTTGCAGGTCGCCGCACGAACGACATCGCAGGCTTCAGCGGTCGCGTTACCAGGACCGGGCAGGGCGCCTGGCGCAAGACCCGATCGACGTTCGATCCGAAGAGGGCGCGCATGCCGAACCCGGCGCCATGCGCGCCCAGGCATATAAGATCGATGTCGTTTCGCTCGGCGTAATTCAGTATCTCGCGATAGGGATGGCCCTCACTGACCGCATGCCGGATGTCGCACCAAAGATGCGCTTCAGCGGGAACTGCTTTCTGCAAACGGTGCGCCGCTTTGTGATAAGTCCCTTCCCGTCCCAGCGGATACCAGGAAATTTCCGATTCATTTAAGGAGAAGGGCGGCAGTACGTGGAGCAAGTGCAACTCCGACTGATACTCCTGGGCCAACGAAAGGGCAGCGTTGAGCGCCAACTCAGAGTAATCAGAAAAATCGTAAGCCACCAGAATTCGTTTGAGTTCGATCTTCGTATCCGGGGCACTCACCCAATCGCGCTCGTCACTGTGCATCACCAACACCGGGCAGGGTGCTGTCCGGGACACCGATTCGGCAGTCGATCCTAGTAGGGCCGCGCGATGAGGCCGGCGGCGCGAGCGCATCACGATCAAGTCAGCGCCATAAGTAGCAGCCTCGCGCGCTATTGCCGCGCCGACGTCATCACAGCGGACGATTAGGCTGCGCCACTCGAGCCCGGCTAAATCTGCCGAACCAGAATACTTTTCCAGCGCTTCCCTGATAGCCTGAGCCGCATTGTCGTACGATCCCGGGGGCGTTTGCCCCGGGCCGCTATCGTCGCAATGCAGCAGGATGAGCTCGGCGCTGTAGGCCCGCGCCAGGGCGATCGCATATCGTAGGGCTTCGTCGGAATTGGCCGAAAGGTCGGTGGGACAAAGGATACATTCGATTTTCATAAACTGCTTCAGGGTTTTAAGCGCCCTGCCTCCAGTCGCTATTTGTGCAACGATTGTGCCGGAGCGAATGCGCGCTTCTCAGGCGATTTGAGAAGGGCAACTGCGCATAATCACTTAGTCATCCGCGATTATTGCGCAACCGGCGAACAGAGATTGGCATCGGTAATTAGTGTTCGGTTTGCATCTTCTGCCAGCACTCGAGGCAAAAAGCCACAGCGGGATCAAAGTCAAGTTTAGTGTCCTCAATCCATCGCTCACATTTCGCGCAGACGCCGTACGAGCCGGACATCAATCGATCCATGGCGTCATCGAGCTTTCGCAAACGCGCTTGCAGCAACTCAGCATGCCACTTTGCATTGCGCCTGACTTCTTCCTGGCCGGTCGCGGCCTGAAGCGGGTCCAGCGAAGGTGGACGAAACTCTTTACTGAGAGCTTCGCAGATCTCTTCTAGTTCAGAGTGCAGACGGTGCCACACCGGTCTGCCATTTCGTTCAGCGGGATTATCAGTTACGCGAATGTTCAGAGTAGCGCTCATGAGTATTATCTCCCTCGCATTGGTTGTGGTCTGATGCCTTCAACACCAGAATCACATTGCAACGGCGATGCCGAGATTTACCCAAGCAGTCTGCTGGAGATAAGGGGTCTTAGGCAGTTGGAAGAGTGGAAACCTTCGCGTTCGATGCGGAAAAACGCTCAACGTGGATACCGGCAATGAATCTCGATAGCGTTACTGCTGAGGATTCAGCGGCAGATAAAGCGTAAAGGTCGAGCCATTGCCGGGCGTAGATTTGACGATGACTCGGCCGCCATGAGCTCGGGCGATCCGGCGCACTGCGGGTAGGCCCAGACCGGTTCCTCCCGGCCTGGTCGTAAAGAAGGGGTTGAAAATACGCTCCAGGTCCTCTTCACCAATGCCGCGGCCGTTGTCCGATATTTCGACCAGCGCCTCGCCGGAAAACTCCGCGGCGCGATCGTCATTAGATTCGGCGACCCGAATGTTGACTTGCCCATCACCGTTGGTAGCCTCGATGGCGTTGATGATCAGATTCAGCACGGCGTCTTCGATTTGCGCGGGATCAACGGGGATGATGATGGGGGAAGATGGCGGCGTAAATTCCAGTTCCACGCCACGGCCGGTTACTCCGTCATTCGTCGATTGCGCGCGCGCCAGGTTGACCGCTCGGGCGACGATCTCCATTAAAGAAGTAGCCCTGACAGAAACCAGCCGCGGGCGCGCCCGATCAAGCAGCGCGCGCACGGTGCGGTCTATCCGCTGGACCTCGTGCCGCACTCCTTCCAGCGCCTCGCGCTCCGGATCGTTTTTGTCCCGGCGGCGAATGAGGATATCCACCACGCCTTGAATGCCTGCCAGTGGGTTCTTGATTTCATGGGCAAGGCCGGCCGCCAGTTCACCCACAAACGAAAGTTGCGCCGCCCGTTGCAGTTCTGCCGCCTGCTTCAGGACCTGCTCTTCGGCCAGTTTGCGTTGCGTAATGTCATGCCTGACCGCTACGTACTGATATGGTTTGCCGTCGGCATCCAGAAACGGCACGATGGTCGTGTCCACCCAGTAAACGGTGCCGTCCTTCGCGCGATTGCGAATCTCGCCTTTCCAGACTTGTCCGGCAGCGATGGTGGTCCAAAGATTGCGGATGAATTCTTCCCGGTGATAACGGGAATTGATAATGCGATGATCCTGGCCCAGCAGTTCCTCACGCGAGTATTTCGAGATCCGGCAAAACTGGTCGTTGACGTAATTAATGATCCCGCGCTGATCGGTGATGGCGACAATCGTCGATTGATCAAGCGCGAACTTAATGTCGGCCAATTCCTTGAGAGAACTCGCCAGCGCGTTCGCCTCCTCTTCGTTCCGGGGGCGTTGATCTGTTTTTCCGGGAGTCGACATCAGTTAAGGGAGTGCACAACGAATGGGCCAGCTTCTCTTTGAGCCGTCTTCAGGCGGCTTCCCCTGAGGGTTATTAGCCCAGTGCTTTGAGCGCTGGGTCAGTCGCGGCACATTAACAATTAGCGCGCTTCAGCGTGCTTCGTTACCTGCTTCAGCATCCAGCTAAGCTCGCAAACTAAGCCCGTTGAAACGGGCTAGGCGAAACTGGATGGCTCCGAACCTGGCCGTAAAACAGCCAGGCTAGTAACCTGCGGGAAAGCCGTAAACGCGGCTAAGCGTAACCACCCAGCACTCCGCTCCTAGTGGGATTCAGTCGCGACGGCCACTTCTTCCAGTTTCTTCATCCGGTAACGAAGCTGGTCGCGCGAAATGTCCAAAAGCTCCGCTGCTTTCGTCTGGTTCCCGCCGCTGCGCTCTAACGCCTGACGCACCAGCGACATCTCAACTTCTTCCAGCGACAGACCGTTGGGCGGAAGGCGAATTTGATCGAGCGCGCCAGGCCCGCGATGCGAATCACTCCCCGAGCGCGAGTCGCTCACCAATCCGCGGGGCAAATATTTGGCCGTAATCTCATCACTGTCTTCCAGGATCATCGCGCGCTCAATTACATTGCGCAACTCGCGCACATTGCCGGGCCAGTGGTAGTTGCGAAAAGCAGTGAGGGCTTCCGGCGCGATACTGTCGATGTTCTTGCGCAGGCGCTTTTTGAAACTTGCCATGTAGTGCTCAGCCAGCAGGCGAACGTCGTCGCCCCGTTCGCGCAGCGGCGGAATATCGATTTGAATCACTGACAGGCGGTAGAAAAGATCTGACCGAAACCGCCCCGCCTCGCCTTCACTTTTCAGATCACGATTCGAAGCAGCGATAACGCGCACATCCAGCGGCAGGTCCTTCAACCCGCCGACACGGCGAAATGAACCCTCTTCCAGCACTCGCAACAGTTTCGCCTGCAGGCTCAGTTCCAGTTCCCCGATCTCATCGAGAAAGAGCGTGCCGCCCTCTGCCTGTTCGAACAATCCTTCTTTGCGCGCCTTAGCGTCGGTAAAGGCGCCCTTCTCATAGCCGAACAGTTCGCTTTCGATCAGGGTACCCGGCAAGGCCGCACAGTTAATCGCGACAAAAGGATTTTCGGACCGTGACGAGTGGTAATGAATTGCCTTTACCACCAGGTCTTTTCCAGTGCCGGACTCTCCCTGCATCAGGACGGATGAAACTTCGCTCTCGGCGACTTTGTGCGCCAGCGCCAGCATCTCGCGCATCGATGGCGACTCGCCCACAATCTGATCGAAGCTGAACTGTTGCGCGCGCTCGCGGCGAAACAAGTTTACTTCGCGGCGTAAACGTCCGGCTTCGATGCCGTTGCGAATCGCGACCTGCAGCTCTTCCAGGTTGATCGGCTTGCCAATGAAGTCATACGCGCCGCCACGCAAGGCCGCGATTGTTTCGTCAACCAGCACGTTCGCGGTGATCATGATCACGACCGCGTCGGCCTGGCTACGCCGGATCTGGCGTAACACTTCCAGGCCGGAACCGTCAGGTAGATTAATATCCAGCAGAATCGCCGCTGGCTGTTCTGCCTCAAAGGCGGCCAACGCCGCCGCCGCAGTCTCTGCCGGAATTGGTTCGTAACCCCAGCCACGCAAGGCTTCGCCCAGCGACCAGCGGATCATTTTCTCGTCATCGACGACGAGGATTTTCTGTTTTTGTGTTGTCAGAGCTTTAGTACTCACTTCCCGGAGGGCGCGCGTAACAGCAGAGGTCCGGGCGCCCCCTGAGTATAGGCCGGTGGGCCGCAAACTGTTAGTTGGGACGCGTCCTAAGCACTCGCGAATTTCGCCGGTTCTTTCCCTCCAACCAGACGCGAGGTCTCAATCTCCAGTATCTTTGTGCGCAGCCAGGCTTTCAGCGCCTCCTCCAGTTTTGCCTGCTCGTCAGGCTCGAGCTTCGCAATTGTCTCGCCAGCCTGATTCAGCGGAATGAAATGACACGGCTGCTCCTCTGAGCACCGCTCCTCCGGTACGAAATCGATCAAGTGACATTCGCCGCAGGGATGGACCTTCTCCAAATAGGTGTAGTTGATGCAGGTCAAGGAATCCTGGAAGACCGACTTTGGTTTCCACGGCGTGCGCACCGAGCGACCGTAGCCACCTTCCTCGACGAAGCTCAGTTCTTCTTGTAACAGTTCCAGAATATCGCGATTGTCTTTCCCCATACTCCACCTCCGTATCGCACCGAAAACTGATTCCAGCATTCAGTTATGCAACCGATGTACCCACCGAAATTAGGCTGAATGTTTGGGCGAAAAGAAGGACCACCGAGAGCCAGTGCGCAAGTTCGCGCACCATTGGGAAGTTTTCCGTCTTTTGGGAATCCGTAATAGTGGAGGATAGCTTTGCACAAAGACTCCTATTTCGTGTTCTTTGGTGTTCTTCGTGTTTTCGTGAATCGTATTCCACAATTTCGTCAGCGCACGATTCACGAAATTCACGAAATCTCACCAATGACACGAATCAACGCCGGTCTTGGACATTGTCACTTTTGTTTCGAATCGCCGGGAACTTTTCTGCAACGCCGTGGGGGGGTGGTGACGCCACCGTCGAAGGGCCAAAGGCCCGGAATGAAATAGCCTGGGGCAGCGCCCCAGGACACCGAATTTGTCGTGATGGAATAAAGCGCTGAAAGCGCGCAATCAAGGCAGCGATGGCGATTCCGCGCCTTTGGCGCTGGAGGATTAACTGGCGCCATTCACTTGGGCCGCTGGTAGCCCAGGCTATTTCATCGCGCCTTTAGTGCATGAACTCAAACTCCTTGATACGTCGTTTCAGTTCTTCCGCGCATGACACTCGACACACTGAAACATGGATATGTCCCCAAGATTCAGTGGATGTTTGAAAGGTTCGTTGGCTTTATGACAGGTTTCGCATTTGCGATCGGCCAGGCCGCCGAGATCAACCGGGTGCTGCACGGAGAGGGCCTTGAGAACGGTAGCCGGACGAGCTGAATCGGACAACACCGTGTGACAGACGTTGCAATCGGTCGAAATCACCTTGCCCGTGTTGCTGACGTGCTCGCCATCGTGACAGCGGAAACAGCCGGAAGAATAAAGGTGCCCGATGTTGTTCGGATGGGTCTCCCAGTTCGTTTTCATCTCCGGAAAGAAATAGGTCTTGTAGATACGCTGCGTCTCAGCGATCGCGGTCTTCACGGTTTCCGTCTTTTGGCTGTAGAGGTCGCTGTAGCTGGCGCGATAGAAACCATCCAAACTCGTCGCGATCGTTTTCACTGCCTCGTCTTCCGTCGCGTAAGGCTTATTCAGCGACGCCACCGCTTCGCGTTTGAGGTACGGCAGCGAAGGATCCAGCCGGCCTGCGTCGAACGACTGGTCCAGGGCGACATCCGGCGGCAGGTAAGCGTGCGCAGGGCGATTATGGCAATCGATACAGTCCATGCGTCGCTTTTCTCCCTGCGCCATCTGCGTCTGGCTGAGCGGCCGCCCGCGGTCGTAATACTCGGTGATGTTTCCCTTGCGGTCCTTCACCTGAATCCAGGGAATCACCTGCCGGTGGGTGTCGGACGCAATGTAGGTAACCTCATTACCCAGATTCATGTGCCAGTGGATGCCGGCCACAGGTCCACTGTCCGGATTGCCGCCGCCGACATTGATCAGCATGCGCGTCTGCCGCAAAGAATTCTTTTCATCGTAGGCGTAATGGTTAAAAGTCTTGAGTTGGGCGCCATAGAACTTGGAGGGCCAATGGCATTTTTCGCAGGTTTCATTTGCCGGGCGCATGTTATGGACCGGAGTATTAATTGGTTTTGAAAATTTATTAAAAGCCAGCGAGTAAAGCTGGCGGGCCCCATTCAGTTTCGAACGCGCATAGGACTCCGCCCCATGACCCACATGGCAATCAACGCAGCGAATCCTGGCATGCGAGGTGGCCAGGAAGGCAACGTGTTCGGGCTTCATCACTGAGTGGCACGTCTTGCCACAGAATTCCACTGACTCGCTATACTCGTAAGCGCGGTAACTGCCGAAAGCACTCATGAAAATAAAGATGAAGGCCACGCCGGTGAGCGAGAACGCTATCCGGCGCTGACGCGGATCGTTCAAATCAATCCGGGGATAGGCGGGAATCCCTGCTTCCGGGCGTCGCCGGCGCCGCCGCCGCTCCAGCGCCATCCCACCCAGAATTACGGCGATCCCGAGGATCAGAAAAGCCGGCAGAATGGTGTAAGTGACGATGCCGAGGTAAGGATTGTCCGCGGCCTTGGTAAACTCGATCAGGAAGAGCAGGATAATGCTGGCGAGGCTGGCCGCAACAATCAATGCTCCCGCGAAGCTGATGTAGTTGCGAAAGAGGGTTGGCGCTTTTGTCGCCGCGGCTGTGTCATCGCTCATGAGTTTGTTCCGATCGAGGTTGTGACCCGCTTGGTTTTTCCCAAAAAACAAAGACGCATGCCCCCCCATGCGTTCGCTGATGTGCAGCAAACAAACATGGAGAGGTATGCTAAAAACCCTCAATCGAAACGTCGCCGAGCGACGGAGCAGCCTTACGGAGTGCTCTTTAATTGTTTCATGTGCGTGACCAGGGCCTTCGCTTGATCTGTCGTGATGCCCTTTTCTTCATAACTTGGCATGTTGGGCGGCTTCTCGCCTTTCTTTCCCTTAAGCACGGCCTGGACCATCTCATCCTCAGGCCTGGTCGCATCGAATCTTTTCTCAGCGGTCGCTCCATGACACGCAACGCACTTGGCCTTGTAGAGCGCGGCGCTATCGTCCTCGTTAGCGGTGCGCGCGGGCACCGAAGCAAACAGGAGCGCCGCTCCGAATACCAAACCGGAAACCACCAGAACCATCTTCATTCGCGGAATCAAAACTTTCATCATTGCCTCCAACTTTTTCTAAGAACTAACAAATCGGGCATTCAACCCAATATGCTGTAGCGCAATGACTGTGCCGCCGGAAAACCGTGAATGTCACAGGCGAATTCAGGCCTTCTCGCGGATTCTTGCGGCTTCTGGCCCAGAAGCTGGGAAACTTTACGCAAGCTACCCGCGGGAATCAGGCCGCCCGCTTATGGCAGGCGGTGCATTTCTTCGAAGTTGGCGGCGCAACATCAGTCCGGGTCTTGACGATTTCGTCATGACATCCCGCACAATTGCGATGAAAGGCCTGCTGGTTCGTCAAGGTGACCAATTCTGTTCCCACCGAGAACTTGATCTGCGGTATTTCCGGAAGCAACTTTGGTTTCGTATCGACCCGCGCGTGACAGTCGCGACAGACAGCGCCGACTGCGTTGGGATCCTTTGCCAGGAGTTCCGCGGTTAGGCTAGTGGTCCGATCTGCCGGCCACACTGTGCTGAGCGGCGGATGTTTGGCGGCCTCGCTCGCGGGCTGCGCTGTATGGTGACACTCGATACAGGCGCTGGGACCGGTTCCTTCGAGATTACGATTTTTCGTTATGTGGTCGATGTGACTGTAGGTCACCGGGCCCAGCTTGGCATCAGTGGCCAGGGTATAAGTGTCCTGGGGCTTCTTCGTGTCATGTGCCGCAGCACTCGTACCCTGGGCCGACGCGTCGAGACTCAGAATCAATATCCCTGAGATGATTGCGACCGCCAGAATTACGACCGCAAAGATTTTAAATACCTTCATTTCAACTCCTCTGGAAAACCGCATTTCTCATGCGAGGTCAAACCCAAATCGCGCCAGCTAATACTCTTCGTCATCTAAAAGCGCCAGGCCTTTCCCGTGTGACACCGCGTGCACGTGCTGAAATCATCGCCGCCGAAAGTGCGCTTGCCGTTATGACAGGTCATACAACTTTGTCCCCGTCCGGTCGCGTGATGGTTCAACGGTTCCGGCACCGTGACCTGCCGGCGCTGCGGCAGTCCGGCACGGATCTGGTGACATCCGTTGCAGGTCACCGTCTGATGTTTTGCATGACTGAAACCGACTCTGAAAGCCGGCGCGGATTCCGGCGTCCGCGCATAGCCGCCCAACTGATGACAAGTCCCGCACGAAGAAAGGTTACGGCCTCCGGATTGCGCGTTCGGGGTATGGCAACGAAAGCAGGTTGTGTGCGCATTGAATCCGGATGGAATAGAAAGCGCCACGCCCCCGCGCGCCGAGCGATGACAGGTGGTACAGCCAACGTTTCCCAGTTGCAGATGCCGCGAATGATCGAATGTCATGCGGAAGCTCTTCAGACGCGGAAACGATTTCACCGCCCCTGACCTTGCATCCGTGTGGCAAATCGTGCAGATAGGTCCCTCGCCGGCGGCAAACTGTTGCGCATGGCATCCGGCGCAAGGCAAGTGTCCCGATCCTCCTGGAAGCTTCGGAACAGATGAATTCGTATCGCGCCGGTGGCACAACAGACATGGCAACCGCGAATGGTTGGCGTTGTTATGTTGAAATTTTCCGTAATCCAACCCCTGGGGAAACTGCATCTGTTCCTTGATAGATTCTGCGTCCAGCGTTTTCCTCGCTGATGCCCGCATCGGTTCCGAAGCGGCCAAATTGAAAACAGTAACTAGACTAAAAGCTATTGGCGCTCCCATAACCAAAAGCCCGCAAGTTCGAGACCCGATTAGTCGCCCCGCCAAACCGCGCCGCGGCTCCGCCGCCTGATGTGCGGTGGCGGCTCCGCCCCACCGACCCGGCTCCCCACTCTGGTTAGGGGCTTCGCCCCTCATCGGGGCGGAGCCCCGGAAGAAACTAAAGAGGCCCGGTCGGAATGTCAGAGACCTTCCGCACATCAGGCGGCGCAGCCGCGGAAATCTTGTGGCAAGACTAAACATCAACTCAGTTTCTTGGGTACGGGTGTCGGAAACCCTTTCGGGTGATCTTCCGGAATCGCTTGCTTGCCGAAAGTGATGTGACACTTCGTGCACACAAAGGCTGGGTCCTTTTTCTTCGCGTCAATTTCGAAATTCAGGATCCCACCGTCATCAGTGGTTGCCGTGATGTGGCAGCCATCGGCGCCCCCGCAAGAACGGACGGGGACTTTCCTGGTTTTGGGATCGAGCGGATTGAACGAGGTGACGTTATGACAGCCGAGGCAATTCAGGTCTGGATGCTCACCGCCCTCGTGGCGAAACGTGCCCGACGAACTTCGCCGGCTCCACCAATCCAGCAACTTCTGATCGGTGATTCCCATTTCCGCGGCGAGCTTCGGATCGAAGTCGGCATTTAGTGCTGAGACCGTCACCACGAGTTGGTGACATACGCCGCAGTCTTTCGGTTCGGGCGCGATTCCGGAATCCGCATTGTGACAAGTGAAGCAGACCGTGTGGCTATTCGGGACACTCTTAAACGTGCCCTTCTTCAACCAGAAATTGTCGCCCAGAGTTTTGGGAGCCGGCGTCATGTACTCTTCGCTGGAATCCCCCTGCGGCAGATACGTCTGGTGACAGACGGGACAACTCGCCGGGACCCCGTCCTTCTTCTTCTCCTGGAAGGAAGCGGCAACGAACCGCGGAACAAGACTCCGGTTGATACGATTAAATCCCACGACATCGATATGTTTGTCATGCGGAAAACCCACGATAAATTCTGAAACCTGCTCCCGCCGTTTAAGTGTTGGCCCTTCGATATCTCCGAGACTCGGGAATAACCAACGGCTTGTGTCGCGGGGACTATTTGCGACGTGACAGTTCGAGCAAATAACCGGGGCGGGCCGTTCCCGCGCAAAAAACTGCGGGCGATGGCAATCCAGACAGGCAGCGTGATCGGGAAAGTCTGCTACGTCAGGAAAGGCCGCGTCGCCTTTTCTTACGTCCTTCCAATTCTTCGAGGGGAATTTATGACAAGTGGCGCAGGCCAGCTTTTGTTGCTCGACGTGGGTGCCGTGCGAGAACTTCGCATAGTCGATGCGGGGCTTTTTTAACGTTCCAACCGCTTTCCGCTGGGGACGCGTTCGCTGAGCCGGTCTCTGTGGTTCGGCGCTGTTTACCGCGCCGGCAATTGAGGGCAGGCACGACGCCGCCGTCCACCCAAGCAAAAAGAATGCGAGCAGCGGCACTCCGATCCGACGATTCGCCCCTTCCCTACACCCGGTCCCGTTTTCGACGATGCGCTCCATGCTTTACGCGAGATGCCCCTGCGTGAGACGAATCCTCAAGCAACCCCGGCCTAAACAAAACGCAAACTCCAGCCGCGGTAATTAACCGCGCCGGAGTCAGCTGACATTGAATTGTGTTCCGTCTTAGTCTCGGCGGCCAAAGTAGAACCGCAACGACGTGTACGGTAGATGTGCTCGATAATTCTGCGGCCGTGGCCCAACCAGCACACTTTCGTTGTAGTTGTAATACTGGTAACCGAGATTCCAATCCAACCGCCGATGCAACCTGATTGCCAGTCGCGCCTCGGGAGATTGGAAATTCATCGGGTAGGAGCTGATGAGCGTCCCCGGCGTTCCAGTCGGATCGTCCAGACGGCCGCCCTGCCCATTGTCCTGATTGACCCGGTAAGACGCATACAAAGTCACGCGCGGCGCCAGCCGGGCCGTCGCATCAACGAAGAAGAAATTATTTCGCAGGAAGTACAACGAGTGACCTGCCGGATGTCTGACGCTATTGTAGTAATAGTCAATCACCGCGTCGCTATTAACCCAGTTGTAGTTATATCCGGTGCTAAACGAGAAGCGAGCAGTCGGGTTCCAATCAATGGATGAAGTGAATATCCGCGATCTCACGTCCACGCCAAAATCATTTAGTGAGACGCCGGCGATCTCCGACGGATTCGAGTTGTTCTTAGTGATCAGCGTCAGATTAAACGAAACCTTGCGGTTCGGGGCATACCTGCTCTTGGCGCGAATGTTCGTGTAATCGTAATTTCCAATACGGGAGAAAACGTTGTCCGCCGAACCGTGTTCGGCATCGAAGTAGATGGTCCAATTCTTCGCCGGTCGGGCCTTGAACCCTCCCAGAAAGGCGTGGGTGTGGTTTTGTTCTTCCTCCGTAGTGGCGGTCCGGACTGCCGGCGGCGTCAGCGATCCGCTCGAGCCGAGATTGAAACCTTCAAACCCTTCCTCAATGCGCCGGCTGCCGTAGCGGTATCCGACGTGTATCGAGTAGCGCGGATTAAACTGGTAATCAACTTCGATGGTGTCCTGGTATTTCCGATACTTGGTCAGCCGGTTGGCGTCCAGATTGCTGAAGCTAACCGTGTCGGTTCTTAAAGTCGGCCCCGCCCCACGGGTGATTGAGAAGAAGTCACTGAACACTGCTCTGCCATCGATCTCAAAGTCTTCAACCCGAAATGTATTTGAAATCCGGAGTTTATCGGTGGCCATGAAAGTCAGGCCGATATCTCCCAAAGTGTTAGGACGCCTGGCTGTCCCCGTGATGTTGTATTGCCCGAGGTTGAGAATATTAGGCGTGGCTGCGGGCGGAGTGGGAGGCCAACCGGTGATCCTGGGATTTAAGTTTCTGCCCGTGGAGTTTTCAATAAAAGCGAAGTTACTCTTCGCTTCGCTATAAACGATGCGCCCCGTAATATCGAGCTTCTTCGCTATCAGTGTGTGCAAGCTGAACCGCGTGTAGTTCACACTGCCGCGCGCGGGCTCGTCCCGGTTGAAACTGGTCAGGCTCGCTGCCGTTGGATTCAGATTAATGCCGGGGGTCGCGCCGAGATGGATCGAACTATCGTCACGAAAACGACGAAAGCCCTGCAAAAAGGAAAAGTCGATGGGCCCCAACCTGCCGTCCGCGCCCACGCGAAAATCATTGGCTTGCGAGCTGAGCCTTGAGAGCACATTAAACTCGCCCCCACCAAAGTGATAATTAGTGAAGGCGGGGCCGCTGTATCTCTCAGGAGAATAACCGACGTTAAATCTGATGGTTCTATGTTTAGGCAGGAGGGTAAGATCGAAATCTCCCATCTGTGTCTGCGTGTTGTAGCCATGCTCACCCGTGATCGGATTTGGCGCCACGCTGAAAGTCGCCGGTGAAAAGACCCAGTTGGGGTTTACCAGGTTGTTCAAAAACCGAAAGTATTTGAAGCGGCGATAGGCGCCGTCAAAGCGATACCACTTCGGCTTCTCGACGCTGATTCGCATGTTACCGTGCGGGTCCGCACCCCAACCGGTCGCGGTCACCAGCAGCGTGTCGAACAGACCGCCCTTGCCGGTTTTGGAGCGCGCGAAGAAGCTGGAATCAAACAGCCGCGGTCCGGCTTTGTAATTCAAATCGCTTTGATACTTATTCAGGTCGCCGTTGACTTTCAGACCACGATAGCCTACCTCCAGACTGGATACGATGGTGTAATCACCGGCATCTTCGCCCGCGGTGACGTCGGTGCTTTCAGGTTTGGCAGCAGGAGATTTCGTCGGAGTCGGAATAGGCTGTTGAGCGCTTATGATCGTGGGCAAAAGCAACAGAACAAGCGTGAGGGCCGCTAACATAGATGTGATTCTGCGCTTCATGGCTGTTCCCTGGATGTCGATCTTCATTTGCGCCCTTCTTGAACGTTGACTCGCTGTAGCTCATCAGTTATCTGAAGAAGACAGGGCTTGAATGTGACCCGTGTACTTTCACGTGACAAGCCGTGCAGTTGGCATATTGCGCGTTCTGGTTATGTTGCGGCCCGCCCGGCTCTACTGCCCCCACATCGTGGGCCACACTGTGGCAAGTCAAACACAACTGGTTGACGGCGCTATATCTCAACAAACGCGGATTGGAAGATCCGTGCGGCGTATGGCAGGCGGCGCATCCTTCCGTCTTAACCGGAGCATGCTCGTAAGTGAAAGGTCCCTGCTTGTCCGCGTGACACTTCATACACGGAGCGTCCCCGCCGGTCGCCAATCTGGTTTGCTTGAGTTCGAAACCGCCGTGCGGATTGTGGCAATCACTGCAGCGCATTGCGCCTTCCAGAACTTTGTGATGAAAGGGCGCAGAAAAGGCTGGTTTCACTTCACTGTGACAACTCAGGCACAGCTGCGGGTCACTCGCTTTCAGCAATTTGATGGTCGAGAAGCCGGGCTTCTCGGCGTTCGCCGCCGTCACCCGCGTGTTTGATCCGGGCAGGTTCCGATTGGCCGCGACCAAATGTGGCGAGTGGCATTCAGTGCAGCCAATATCGTTGCGCCAATGCTCGCCGCGGCGGAAGTTATTGTGCTCTTCCTTGCCGGCATGACAGGTAAGACAATTCTCAGAGATTGCCTTTGACGACTTGTTCTTGAAGGAAATGATTTTTGCCGGATCGCCATCTTCGATATGGGCCTTCCCCGGCCCGTGGCATGATTCACAACCCGTGGGCTTTCCCTTCCAACTTTTGATGTTTGAGAGTTGGGCGTGAGAGGTGTGCGCAAAAGCCTTGAACTGATCCTCGTGACAATCCTTGCAGGCTTCGCTTCCGACGTAGTCTGCGGAGTCAATGGCTACAATTGGTATCGCGGCAATTGTTTTTGCCTGGCCCGGCTTGACCGTCTGTGACCTGGTGCGCGAGGTGACCCACGCCAACGGCAGTGTGACCGCGGCGCAAATGAGCAAGGCCTTGATCAGTTTGTTTCGACTCAACGCTTTGCCCTCTTTTCAACCGCCATCCCAAGCAACCAAGCGATGGGAGGCATTTTCCGTAATGAAAAACCTCTCGTACTCCTAACATTCGTCCTGGATAGGAACAGGACGACCTATGACTTGCCATAACGGCCATCGCACAAAACGGCGACTAGAAGGGCTAGCGATTGAAGGCGAGGCTAGTTTCTAGCAGAGCCGGAAAACCTCGTCTGTGCGTTGCCGCACATTGAATCAGGCGGCGTCGCCCAGCATCCGCGTAAAGGTTTCGTGCTGGGGAACATCCGTTTACGTAAGCTCCCTTCCACTGTTCACAATCCACGAGACAGCAACCGATATGCCATTCAAGTCTTAATCATCACGCGAAAGTTGAGCTTTACTCGTTCGTGTAATCTTCCTTAATCACTACCGTGGATGAGTCCTCCCGCTGCGAATAATTCCGCGATCACTCGGTTAATTCCCCAATCCATCCACGGGGGTAAGCGAAACACTGCGCCAGCCTCTCGGCACAGTCATTGCTCAATCATGTGACTGGATAGCCTTGTGGTTGCTAAGGAGGGCGCATTGGAAACTACGACAAGATGTAGTCCCGGCGCGGGATTGAAGACTGAAAAGATGCCCGGTCACTGGGTGCTGGCGCGGCTGGGCAAACGCGTGCTTCGCCCGGGCGGCATGGGGCTTACCCTTCGCATGTTGTCAGCCCTCGCGATCCAACGCACTGATGACGTAGTTGAGTTCGCACCCGGCCTTGGCGTTACGGCTCAACTCACAATCGCCTTAGCGCCGGCGTCTTATACCGCCGTGGAGCGCGATGAAGCCGCCGCCAGGATTGTCACTAAGCTGTTCAAAGCAGAACACCAGCGGTGTGTGGTTGGCAGCGCCTCGGACACACGCCTTCCCGATGGCTGCGCCACGGTGGTCTATGGCGAAGCGATGCTGACAATGCAGACTGCGGAGATGAAGCACGATATTGTTCGCGAGGCTTACCGTTTGCTGAAGAGCGGCGGCCGTTACGGCATTCACGAGATGTGCATGATGTCCGACGGCCTCGACGCGAATACAAAGCAAGAAACTGAGAAAGCGTTGACGGGGGTGGTCCATCATGGCGTCAGGCCGCTGGCAGT
>JAWVFI010000131.1:0-10638 GCA_033856235.1 Blastocatellia bacterium
AGCTTTTAGCAGAAGATCCTGTTCGCGAATTCATCAACGTTGCAACGAAGGCTGTCGCCCGCTTCGCGGGCTATGTGGCCCATTTGGGTTCTTGATCCTGGGGTTCGCTGCGCTTCACCCCAGGCTTTATGCTTTCGCCTGCTTCGCAGGCTGTTTGCGAAAGGGACAGGCAGGAATGCCTGTCCTGCGTTTATGGCGGTGTCGGGTTGTTGCCGGACGCGGGCGGCGGCGTGGTTGGGTGGCTGCGGCGTGGGGCGCGTTCGGTGTGGCTCGCGCTGGTCCATTCGGCAAGCGTGGCCGGCTGGTTTGCATACTTGTTCCTCACAATCGCGTCCAGCTTACGCACTATTTCATTCCCGCGGTTGATGGTGTCGTCGATGGCGGCGCGCGCGGCGACGTGTCCGCCGACGCCGCCGGATTGGTCGCTCATGGCCGCTTCCAAAGCAGCAATGTCGGCGTTTAACTCTGCAAGAAAATCTGCCGCCAGTTCGTGCGCAATGAACTGCGATGCGAACGGAGAGGCATCTGTCGCAAAGGCGCGCGCGGCGACTAGCAATTCGTGATCGTTGTTGTTATGCGGAACGCGAAACTTGTCGGCGATGCCCGGGACATCAGTCGACATCGCCCGCGCGGTGCGGGCAATCGCTTCCAAAGCATCCCGCAATTGCCCCCGCGCCTGACCGCGCGTGGTTGTGCCCTGGTACTGCGAGCCGGCGCTGGATGATTGGGCGGCGGCGTGGCCATCCAGTTCGCTAACAATCGTGGTGATGTTGGTGAAGAGTGTTTTGCCCAGGCTGGCGGGAGCAAATTCGTTCGCATGCCCAGTCCCGAAATCCCGGACGCGGATAAACATCTGGTGTCGTCGATTTTCGTTGTCGTTCACGTAGGAACCTCCTTTGAGAGAATAGGAAGTTAATGGTTTTCACAACTCAGCAGGCGAGTACCGAGGAGTGAGCGCTCAGTACGTTGTGAAGTTACTGAGCTGGTTTTGCGAGACGGGCGGATTCTAGCACGGGTTTTGGCGATTTCTACCAGAAATAGCGGTTTTATTAAGGATATTTGCAGATCTCAACGTGGAAACTTGAGGTTTGCGCACCAGCGCGGGGAGTTTTCGCACTCGAACTCCGAGGTTTGTCAGGCGCGCATGGGAGATTTGCACTCGCGCACGGGGAGTGCACACGCGCGCACGGAAAGTTGGCGCCTGCTCACGGATAGTTTGCACGCGCGCGTCCAGCTTTTGCCGTCGCGCGCGTGGATTTTGCAGCGGACCGCGGCACCTTTGTGTGCGCGCACGGAGGTTTTGCGGTTGCGCGGTAGTGTTTTGTATCAGCGCGGCGCAGTTGTGCATCACGCGTTGAGAGTTTGTCCTTGCGCACGCGGAGCGAATCCGGCGACGCGTAGCATCGGTGGAGTTTAGCCGCGGCTTTTCAAGCCACGGGTCTCGAGTTTCCCAAAAAGAATATTTCGTCGCGTCAGCGACGATGGAATATCCGCTGTCGCTATGCGACGCCAGGCCTTAGGTTGATGTGTGATCCCGACCCTGAAAGGCCGGGGTAAAATCCATCGTCGCTAACGCGACGTTCAAACGAACCCGTTAGAAATTATTCTGCAGTCCGCGGAGCGGACGGTAGCGTAAAGCCTGGGGTGAAGCGTAGCGAACCCCAGGAACCGGACCAGTCACAAAATTACGAAGTCCGCGAAGCGGCCGACAGCTTTTAGCACCAGATTCAGTTAGCTAATTCATCGAACTTGCTTCCAAGGGCTGTCGCCCGCTCGCGGGCTTTCATGCTTGTTTGGTTTCGTGATCCTGGGTTCGCTGCGCTTCACCCCAGGCTTTATGCTTTCGCCTGCTTCGCAGGCTTGTCTGGTTCCCGATTAACCCACCCGCTATCGCAGGTAGTACTGACCTCATTCATTCCAAGCTCTGTGCTGCGGTCCCCGCTTACGGTTTGACGCCTACGAGTACTTTGTTGCTGGTTCTGCCCCGGGCAGTAATGCTCACTTGCAAATCCCCGGCGCTGAAAATTCCATCGGGAAGCTTTACCACTATCTGCGCGAACCCCGTAAAGTCTGGCAGGCTGCCGACGTATTCAACTGTAAGGGGGTAGACCATCTGTTGCGCGTCTTCACCCTGCGCCGTTACCAACAGGCCGGGCGTGAGGATCAGATTCGTACTGAAGATCATGATGCGCGTGCGTTTGTCCGTTCCAGTTCCAAAGTAATTGGGATTGTTGACGGCGAAAGGATCACGCACGAAGAGGAGCGAGTCCAGGGAGATGGCGCGTTGGGTGTCCGTTTCAGTTGCCAGCCGCGGAATATCGTCGTCCTGGATTGTCCCGGTTCCCTGACCGTCGGCGATGGTGACATTCACCGGGTTGGACAGATTTACCACGAATGCTTCGTCGCCTTCATTGAGGCCGTCACCTCTAACCTGGACTACGATACTGCTGGTAGTTTGGCCAGGTGAAAAGGTGACCGTTCCACTGGCCGAGTTGTAGTCCGTGTCGGCGGTTGCAGTTCCGGCGCCGGTCGCGTAGTTCAGGGTGATCGTCATGCCGCTGGCGGCAGACAAGGTAACCGGGAAGGTTATGTTCCGCGTACCGGAGCCGCCTTCAAAGACGGTCGCATCGCCAATCGACGCTGACGGCGGTGGATCGTTGTCCACGATTGTAACGGTGCTTTGCGCGCGAGTGAGTATCCCCAGGTTCGGAGAAATCGTGAACGTGAAACTCTCTTCCACTTCATCCATGCTGTCATCAAGAATCGGTACCTGCACTGTGCGCGTCGTTACTCCCGGTTCAAAGACTACGCTGCCGATGGTTTCCGTATAGTCTGTCCCTTTTTGTGCCGTTCCGTTGGCGGTCGAGTACTTCACGGTCACGCGATGAGAGGTGGGCGCCGATAGGGAAATTGTGAAGCCGGCATTCCCGGCCGTTTCATCAAGTGTGAGTGAGTCACTTACTGAAACATTCGGCGGGGACGCGGGAAACGCCCCGAAGGTACCGGTAAAGCCGAACGTGGCAGTTGAGTCCCAGGCACCCAGTATTTCATCGTTAGGACCGTATACCCTTAGTTGATGAACTTGTAATGGCTGGGAAACCGGTTGTTCCCATGCCTTGTTAAAGGTTGGCAAGTCAAAAGCGATTAACTTTTCCTTTGCGGCCGCGTAGAGCCGCGCGCCGTCCTGAGAAAAACCAAAGTCACTTTTGTAGAAGAAGCTTTCCGAAGACGGGGGATTATATTGATTGAGAATTGTCAGGTGTGCGGGATCAGTTGCGTTGACCAGGAGAATGGCGGAGACCCCTCCATTACCGCCCTGGGTACTCAAGACGGCCAGTAGCCTTTGATTGTTATGTTCAGACACCCGGACACGTCCAAACCGGTAATTTCCGGGGATCGTTCCCACCACCTGCATCACACTCAAATCAATAGCGGCAAAGTTAAAGAAATTATTTCCCAGAAATACGTAGCGGCCGTCCGCGCTGATTGCAACGCCGTCGTCGCTTCCTCCACTAAACTCACCATTGGTGGTGAGGGGCACACTACCCAGGGGGACGAGCTGACTTGGATTCTGCGCGTTGACAACGTGAAGGGCGGCGCCCATTCGGAATATCAGAAGGCGGCTGCTGGGCAATTCTTTTATGCTGAAGGTAGTGGCTCCGAAACCCGGAAGAACATTTAGTATCGAGCCATCAATCAGGCTAAAAGAAATGATACCGGAGCCATTGCTGGTCGTTCCATTAACGAAGCCGGCTTGCGCGGGTCCGCTCAATACGAAGATTGATTTGTCGTCTGAATTCGAGGTCGTCAGTTGGGTCGAAGCAAGCTGAGTTAGTTGGCCAGTAGAGCTCACGTCGAAAAGGTAGATTCGACGCGGTCCACCTTCGCTGGTCATCACCACTGCCCGCAGGCTGTTTCCGACTTGAGCCATGCTGACCTGCAAAGGACCAAACCCGAAAGTCTTACTATCCATTTGAGTGCCGAGTATCGGGTCGAAAGTAGTCAGAATGGCTGGATGTGTAGCAACGGGGTCGTTTCGCAGTGATATCGCAATCTTGCCGTCAGGACTGATGTCAAAAACCTGCTGGCCGGAATTCAAAGCGTAGAAGTGCGCGCCCGGGAGGGTGAAAAATTGCGCGCTCCCCAGGGAAGAGAAAAGCAGACAAATGATCCCCGCCAGCAAGCAATTCGTGAACTTGAGGTGGAAAGGGGACGAACTTGGGTGGAGGTCAAAAGAATTCATGGGCGCTCCGAGGGATTGTGAGGCAGAGGCTTGGGGGAACCACCTATCCTACCGGTCAAAACACTGTGGCGAATATGACGAACTATGATGCTAAGCAACTCCCCAGAGTTGTGCGATGGCTTCGACGCAGCCGGGAGCCCCCTGATAGGCGGATTAGCGGCTGAATGGGAGGATATCCCTAACTAACACGAACCCGATGGCACGAGCGTAGTCGTTAGTCGCTGCTCTTATCGAGAGCGCCGCCTCTGTGCAGTCAGCGGCTCCAGCTCGTAATAACCACCGGCCGACATTCCCGATAAGAACAGGTGTCCGTCCTTAATCCAGTAGGACCGTATATTCGCGCCCTCGTTAACAATCTTATCGTGAAGGGAACCGGGGCCACACTTAGTGCTCGTCCGTGACCACGACCCAAACTGGAGATCACCAGGGCGGCTCGATTTCCAGGTGCTGCTGGCATGGTTGCAATCGACTCGAGAGGTTATGCGTCCGTTACTGCCAAACGTCACGGTGTACTTCGATCCATCATCCGGCACGAGGGTCGTATCGTCGCTGGTTTGAAACTTGACCAGTTTCCAGGACGTGCCGGCAAGCGTATTCGTTCCGCCGTTCTGAACGCCGGCGAGGGTGAGCCTTGAGCTGGTGGTTCCGAACGCGATCGTGACGGCCACGAGGGTTAACATCACGCGGATAATATTCGTTCTCATGATTGCTCCTGGTGGAGGGGCGAAGCGCAAGGGGCAAAGCGCAAAGGGTGGAGGCGTTTTTCACACTTGGCCCTTGGCTCTTTGCCCTTACCGCTTTGCCACCCGCGTTCTCAGAAGTTCGATGTGTCTTCTTCGGCAATCAGGACGAGGGGCGGGCCGCCGCTGGAAATTGAAATCGCGTGCGCCACTGCTGCCTGCGCGCCGGCGGACGCCGCGCATTCGCCGAGCACTTCCATGGAAGGAAAGTGCAGCTCGGCCAAGCGATAGAACGGAGGGGCGCTGCCGTCAGCGGTTCCTACTATCTTCGTGGCCACAAACTTCGTAATCCCTTTCATCGTATTCTCGTTGACCATCGGCACATGCTCTTCGGTGTACGCCCGCTCGAAAACGTCCACGTCCTGCGGGTATGGACAGAGCACCACAATTTTCGCACCAGCCATTACGTTCTCCCTTCAACACTCGGTGATTAGACTGCAAAGTTGGAAAGCGACGCCCTTCTATGACAAATCGGCGGAAAGCGCAAGGGGAGGAAGGGGGCTAAGGGCCAAGAGCAAAGAGCTAAGAGCTAAGGGCCAAGGGTGAAGATTATCCTTCGCGCCTCGCGCCTCGCCCTTTGCCCTTTGCCCTTTGCCCTTATCTCCTAAAAGACTTTGCGCTCTTGTACCTGTTCCTTGGTCGCCAGCGCAAATCTTGGCTCAACTTCCGCCTTGCCTAAGAGCAACGCTGCCACATGCTCGCCCACGGCCGGGCCGTGTTTGAATCCATGGCCCGAGCCGCCGCCGACCAGCCACACGTTGTCCCAGCCAGGATGGCGGTCGATCAGGAAATCGCCGTTGGAAGTGTTTTCATACTGGCAGACACGTGTCTCAGTTACCGGCGCGTTCGCCAGCGAGGGCACACGTCGCGCCAGGTAGTGGCGCAGCGCGGCGAGACCTTCCGCTGATGCCAGGCGGTCGCCGTTGTCCGGATCGAATTGTGGGCCATGGGCATCGATGGCTAGTTTGTAACCACGCTGGTCGAGATTGGGCACGCCATAGACGAGGTCGTTAAAGTCGATCCAGGCGGGCATGCTTTCAGGACCGAAGGCTTTACCTGCGGCGCCGGTTGGCGGCACGCCGAAGAAGAAGACTTCCTGTCGCGTAATGTGAATTAGCTGGCCCAACAAAGCAGGAAAGATTTTTGGCAGCCACGGGCCACAGGCAAAGATGAATTGCTTCGCGAAGATCTCTTTACCGGAAATCGTGTGAAGGGAATTGAGGTTGTCTCTGTCATGAGCATCGACTGCAGGGGCGCGGATTGCTTCTTCCAGATAAGTCACTCCGCCGGCCTCTGCGTGCGCGACAACTGCCTGCACCGCGCGGCGCGCGAGCAACACGCCGCTCTCCGGCTCCAGGATTCCCCACGTTACCGGGCCGAGTTTGAGCTGCGGATACCGCGAGGTTAGTTCCGCTCGCTCGAGTCGTTGATGAGCGACGTTGCAGCGCCGGAGGAGTTCCAGCGTGGCTTCACAGTAAGGATCGTTATCACGCGCGAGCCAGAGAACGCCGGTAGGTTGAAAAAGTGACGCTGCTGTTGGTCCATGCTGGGCGAACCGTTCCTTCCACATGTCGAGCGATCGTTGGGCCATGCGCGTGTAAATCTCATCGGCCCCATAACCCATCCGAATCATGCGCGACTCGCCGCCGGAACTGGCCCGGCTGTTTCCCGCTCCGAAAGCGTCCAGCAGGACGACGTCCGCCCCCGCGCGATTCAGTTGGCAGGCTGTCCAGGCACCAAAGACTCCGGCGCCGACAATCGCAACATCAAAGGTTTTGTTAGTGGTCACGGCGGGGAAGTATATCGCGTGGCCTTTTGCGTGTCCGCAGATTTCGCAGGTCCAACCGCACAGCGGTTGCGACCTCCAGCCCAGGGTTGCCGCCCCGGCTACCCTGGGATCGATCGAGGTAGGATTCTCAACCCCAAGGGGGTTACGCCAACCTGTCACCACCACCAACATGTGTCGAATTCTTGCCTCAACCCCGTTGGGGTTGGAATCTCGGTGGCGTTAACTGTAATCTAATCGTAACACTCAGCGCGCGGGGCCGAGTGCTATAGTGAAATCTCCATCGAGGATGTCTCTCCTTATCCCAATTCGAGCAGCGGCAGGCGTGGGGAATTACAAACGATAGTCGCAGGTTCGAATCCAACCAACAGACAAAAGAAGAAAGGATAGAGCGGTGAGTACTCAAGCAAGCGCGAGGACCGCTGAACGCCCCCAGCGTATCGACCCACCAAAAGACAATTGGCTTGGCTTTGTCGGAGATGTTTCAAACTTCACCGGCAAAGTGCAGTTCAAATCGATGCTGCGCATTGATGGAAACTTTACCGGACGCGTCGATTCACCGGACGGCACTTTGATCGTCAGCGCCGGCGCCCGGGTCAGTAAGGCTGTGATCAATGTCGCCGTCGCCCAAATAAACGGGACCGTTGAAGGCGTCATTCACGCAAGTAAAGAGTTAGTGCTTGGCCCTACCGCTAATGTCAGCGGACGAATTTCCGCGAGCCTGCTAACAGTAGCGGATGGAGCACTCTTCAACGGCAGTTTCCGGAAGATTTAGAATCAGGCTTCAGTTTTCTTGCACTACTGACAGGATGTTGCCGGACGGATCCTTGAACCAGGCAATGCTGGGCCCGGGAGGACCGTGATGAATCCCTTTTTCGTCTGTCTTAATGTCGCCTTCGTAATGTTCAAAACTCACGCCCAGATTGCTGAGCGCATCTACGGTTTGCGCGATGTCGGTGACAACAAAATTCAGAACGGTGAATGATGCGGGTTCGTGATTGGGCTTCGGGTAGAGAAACACCGATCCGCCGCCGGCGAGTGTTAGCCCGACGCCTTCCTCGGTTTCAGAAACATCCAACCCCAGAGTTTGGCCATAAAACTCTTTGGCTTTTTCAATGTCGTTGACGGAAAAGCTGCTGAATGCTTTCGTGTCTTTGAACATGTAACCCTTCTGTCAGATCAACTGAATTCTGATGAGCTGTAATGCGGGGACCGGGGGAGGGACAGACAGGAATGCTGTCCTACTTGCTGGCCAGGTCTGCCAGGGCCTGGTCCATTAAACGAAAGACGGTCCAGTCGTCCATCGTGATGGCGCCCAGCCTTTTGTAGAAACCCTTGGCCGGTTCGTTCCAATCCAGCACGGCCCATTCTATGCGGCCGCAGCCGCGCTCGACAGCGATGCGTGCCAGGTGCGCCAGCAACTCGCGGCCAAACCCTTTGCCGCGCGCTTCGGGGCTAACGAACAGATCTTCCAGATAGAGGCCGGGCCGTCCCACAAAGGTGGAGTAGTTAAAGAAGTAGATCGCGAACCCGACCGGTTGATTGTTTTCATAAGCCAACAACGCATGCGCGGCAGGCTCCGCGCCGAAGAGAGTATCGCGCACACGATTCTCGTTCGTCGTCACGCGGTCAAGCAGCTTCTCGTATTCAGCCAGCTCGCGTATGAACTGCAGGATGAGAGGCACATCATTAACTGTTGCCTTTTCGATTCGAAAAGAAGCTGGCGCTGTTTGCATGTCAGGTACCTCGCTGGTGTGCATGCAATATAACACTCGACATCTAACGACGGAAAATTTGGAGTGCGGTGGCAAGCGCAGCGCGATACCGCTTTGGATTGGTTGCCCTGGTTGGATGTTGAATGCGGGCCGCCTTAATCCAAAGCGCCGTCGCCGCTTCGCTCTGCCGGCGAACTCCAAAGAGGCTGGACTACAAAAGGGTGGCTCACTCCCGCTGCTTGAATGTCATCCAATCAGCGGGGGTAAACCACCCTTCCTGACTGCGGGTGTTCCCAGAAGCTCATTGCTCTGGGCCAACCCGGGCTGTTGTTACTCCTAGAAGATAAACTTCAGGGCCAGTTGCACGTTGCGGCGCTCAATGTTGCCATTGGGCGTGACGCCTTTGACGGCCCCAACGAAACCGCTGGTGACGTCCTGTGTGCCTGGTGCAATGTAAAGGTTCGCATGATTCAGCGCGTTGAAAAGTTCCGCACGCAGCTGGAGACTATAGTTCTCGCTGAGCTTAACGTTGCGGGACACCCCGGCGTCGAGGTTCCATAAACCGGGACCACGAAACTGGTTGCGCCGCGTCATGTTCGCCGGATAGGGACCGAAGTCGGAGCAACCACCGCATACGGGATTGCCGAACGCTCCCACCGGTTGGCCCGCCAGGCTAATGTAGTTAAAGAAATTCGCTCCCCCGGTATCGGTGACGCTAATGTTGAGCGGGCCACTAGCCACCAGCCGCGGACTGGATAGGTTGGCATTCGTCCCGTCAAAGATTGTGAAGGGCGTGCCGGTGCGGGCATTGAAAATACCAGTCACCGACCAGCCGTCCAGCAAAGCCTTGCCCACTCCGGCAAAGTTTTTCGCAAAGGGTATCTGCCAGATCAGGCTCCCCACAAACCGGTGCCGGACGTCAAAGTCCGCGGGGCCGTAGTCGAGACTGCGGTCATACGGATTGGTCAGACCCAGGTTCGTGTTGAAAGCGCCTTCACTGAACGTGGTGCTCAGGTTGTCCTTCGCGGTGGCGAAGGTGTAATGGGCCGTGTACTGCATGCCCGTGCTGCGGAAGTTGTTGCCGTCCAGCGAGACAATCAGGGCGTGGTAACGCGAGTAGCCTTCGTTGCCGCGCGTGTTGATATTCGAGTACTGGTTGTTAAGTCGCGAATTCGGATTCGCGTCTCCCAGATAGAAGGCTCCCGAGCCGGTTATGTTCAGCGGCGAGATTGAATACAGATTCTCACCACGGGATCCCGAATACTCGATAGACAACACGTTGTTGCGCCAGACCTCGCTTTGAAATGCGGCACTGAAGAAGTGCGCATACGCATTCACAATGTCTTCGCGCACGTGCCGCAGGCTGGTTGCCGGCAACACTTTTGTCGGCGGTATATTTCCCGCCAGCGGACCGGCGTTGTTGGGCGTGATTTGCAGATTCGCCACGTCCACGTTGTTGAAGAGTGAGAGGACGGCGTAGTTCGGCGGATTCTGAATCACGTTAAAAGTGACGTTGCCGAAGTTACGTTCGTACGCGAGACCATAGCCACCACGCACGCTGGTCCTTCCGTCGCCAAAAACGTCCCACGCAAAACCCAGGCGGGGCGCGAAGTTGTTTTTGTCCGGGGCCCAAAGACCACCAGCCGGACTGGACGAGGCCAGCTGCGCGCTGCCGTTGCGAATTCGCTCCTGGAGAGTTGAACCAGCTCCGAAGTAGAAATTGGAATCCAACTCCGGAAACTTGTTCTTCTGCACTCCATAGTATTCGTAGCGCAGCCCGAGGTTCAGCACCAGACTGGGCCTGACGTGAAACGAATCATTAACGTAGGCCGCCCACTCGTGATAGCGATTGCTGCGCGTAAAGTCGGGCTGCGTTACCGGCAGACTCACGCTCTGACCCGGAAATTTCCCTTGCGGGTAGACCGCGGCCTGAAACTGATTGATGTTGCCGGTCACAAAGTTCCCAAATGCCTGGGCGTAGTTGCCCTGAGTTCCCAGGCTCTCAACCGCATTCTGGTAAGCGCCAAAAAAGCGGTTGTCCTGAATGTAAAAATACTGGCCGCCAAACTTGATCTGGTGCCGGCCGCGCGAGTAGCTCATGTCTTCGTAGGCCTGACCGGAGTTCTGCGGACCGCCGAATCCAGCCGGCGAAGC
>JAWVFI010000132.1:0-10146 GCA_033856235.1 Blastocatellia bacterium
CCGTCAGCGTCCCCGCCGGTTTAGCAGCACAAGCACCGGTGCCACAGGTGTTGACAGTGACCGCCCCACTGGGACAGCCAGCCAGGTCAAATTCATAATACTTGTAGCGAGTGGTCGGATTACCCGAGGCCGGACAGCTGACAACGCCCGCGCCGCTGACTGATGGACGAACGTAGGTGGGGTTATTGGTAACTAACGCATCGTGAATGCAAGGCACCGTAACCGCCCCAGCCTCCTGCGTCACCGGGAAAGTTTGCCCGGCGATCGTCATGCTGCCAACCCGGGCTTCGCCGGGGTTCGCTGCGACGGTGTACTGCACCGTGCCATTACCCGCCCCAGCGGCTCCGGAAGTAATCGTGATCCAAGCATCGTTCGATACCGCGGCCCAGGCACAAGCTGGGCCAATAGTGACATTCGTGGTTCCCGTCCCGCCGGCCGCGAGGAACGAGCTCTCCGTGGGTGAAACCGTCGGATTACAACTCGCCACCTGAGTTACGACGCAGCCCGCGGAAGTCACATTCAGTGTAAAGTTGCCTGTTTGATTGGCCCCATTAGTAGTAACGACAACGACGAAGTTTCCATTACTCATCGGAGTCGTGACCGATGAAAGTATTGACCCGGCGCCGCAGGCGGCGGAGTTATTATTGCTGGCTATGACATTGGTGCAGGGACTACCGGGACTGAAAGTGGGACTCAGGGCGCTGCTGGGCGCTCCGCCGGCTTGCCGGTAAATGAAAATGTTCGTGTCGAGCCCGATTCCCGAGGCACAGGTATCGATGGTAACGGGACTGGCCACAGCGCAGCCCGCCAGATTGAACTCATAAAGCTTGTAATGGGTCGTCGGGTTGCCGGAGGGCGGACAGGAAGTGATGGCGCCCGCCGATGGCCGCACGAAGGTCGGATCCGCGAGGGTAATCGAATCAGATACCGAAGCCGGCATGAAGACTGGGACGGGTGCCAGCGAGGCCGCCATAGCAGTCATAGCCAGCGGCGCCGCAGCCGTATCCGAGACATAAACGGTCGGCACGTTATCCAACCACCCGTTGACCTTCGCGGTTTGATCAACGGCCGCGCCTCTTGAGCTGCTTGACACCACCGGCACCGAAACGCCGGAAAGCGCGATGGCGGCCAGCCCGAGGACGGCGCATAAGACAAACCAAAAGCGCATTGTGATTATTTTGTTACTCACGTTCGGTTTTCGTTGTCCGGTGTGACGCATGAATTCTCCGAAGGGGTTGGAAGTCCTTGGTTGCCGGTGCGGAGCTATCGCCAGGAACGCTCAACACAGAGGGAAGTGCCTGATAACACGTTTCAGTCTGGTGTACAGCCAGGAAACTTATTCACCTAAAATTTGTAAAAGCAGACTGGACTAAAGTCTTTACGAACCGCAGATATTTGCCGGACTGGAGCATACGTTACTACAGCAGGTAGTCGGTCCGCCGGGACATGGTTGGCCATTTGCCAGACAACTGACGGCATGGGCCGTAGTCGGCGCCACAATTGAACTGATAACGGGAACAGCGATCGCGGCGGCGAAGCCCATCGCCCGAACCATCTGCCGGCGCGTCATGCCGGCCATGAAAGCCGGCGACGTCACCGGCGCTTCCAGCAGACTATCCCGGCTCAGCTGATCAAGCGCGAACCAAACTACGCGCTCATCCACCGGGGAGTGAAGTTCTTCGCCCAGGCGAGCGGCGATGGTGGCTACATCGGTTTGGCCGTCACAGTGCTTCCAAACCCTGGCGGCGGTTTGATTGAGGCAATGCGCTTTGTCGCGCTCCTGATCGTAGACCAATACCTCATCGGGAAGCTCCTGAATCACCAGCTTGTTTCGTCTTGCCCTGGGCAACGTTTCCATTTTTCTTGCTCCTAATAAGACTGCCTTTAAGTGGCGGTGGGTAACATAGCGCGACACCGCTTGGGTTTATGAACCGCCCGCTCCCGCGGGCGGTCTTGAACTATTGCCCGCATTCGGCGTTGCTATGACTAATTACCGAGCTGAATCGCTGCTGGTATTCCGTGGAAGTAATGAACGAACAGACCATCCCGCGATAGTTGCCGACATCTCCATTGGTTACCACGTTCAGCCAGAAGCTATAACCTTCCGGCTCCGGATCGCGTCGCAGGTAACCAAAGTATTCCGTCAGCACGAAGGCCGCGTTGTATTCCTTCGCCTTGAGGGAACTATTGTCGGCCAGCGCTTGCACCACCAGACTGCGACTGTCAGCCATTGTGGCTCCCGCGTTGTATTGAGCGACCAGCGTATCGTGCTGACTGCTCAGATCCAACTGCGACGATTGCTGCACCGTCTGCAACAAAGCACTGACAAACGAATCCGCCGAGGTGTTGTTCTGGTACCGCTGCACAAACTCCGCCCGTTGCACAAAGCCGTCGGCAAAAGCATCCTTCTGGCTGGCTAGTGCCGGCCCGCCGACTACTTGTTTACGATCCAGAGTGTATTCAGAAAACGCCGGCTTGCGGCCGAGCGTGCCTTTGTACATGTCGTGGATGAACGAACCGGTGTCCTGGAATTCTTCAGCGATAAAGAACGAGGCTGCTACGTCACGGCGACGCTGATTGGCGCAAGCCGAATCCCCACCGCAACGGAGAATTTCGTCGCTCCAATAATTAAAGCCGCCTTCGTCAGGCTCGCGGCCCAAAATGTCCACATACTGTTGCCGCACAAAGTACTCGGGCGTATCCAGCGGATTGAGGTTGTCTCCATTCGAGGTTCCGGTGAAACTCGCATTGGTTTGATTTCCGAGCTGGTTGAAAGATTGATTCTCCGGACCAAATGTGTAATTCGCCCGCGTCGGGGTCACGGTATAGAAGCCGTTGGTATCGACGTTGTCGAAGTGATATCTACCATTGGCGTCGGTAATCGTTTTGCGCGCCTGCGAACCGCTGAGTCTAACGACTGTGCCGGCCACAGGTGATCCGTTATTGTCCGTGATTACGCCGGCAACAGTGCTATCCGCAGCAGTTGTTCCATTCATTGTTAGAGACCACTTGGTAATGGTGGAGGTACCACCACCCGAAGCATCGTCAACAATTTTCAAGGTCCAGGTGCCGTTCGCGCTAGCCAAACCGGAGGCAGCGCCGAACGCGGTTGTGAACGTCGCAACGCCATTGGTCTGGGCATGATTAACAGTTCCCCCAAACCCGAAATCAGTATTTGGCTCGGCAACAGCGTAATCACCTGGCTTGTACGTAGTACCGTTCACAAGAAGAGCGGCATCAGGCACAGGGGTCGCCCCGGTGTCGGACAGGGTGAATGTTATCGGGCCGGTAGCAGTGGTGGTCCCGGCGTCAGACATGAATTCCAAGTTATGTACTCCATCAGGCGCAATGAGTAGGAAGTCCAGGTCATCGGGGCGAGGCGAAGTGAAACCAGTAATAGTCACCGACATGGTGGTGATCGGCGCCGTGACTCCCGTTACGACCAGCGTCTCCGTGGTAAGTCCCGGATCAATAATAGTGAAATCCGGCGTCAGGCCCGGCTTATCCGCATGTGCGCGATAGCCGGCCACCAACACCAGCGAAACAACCAGCACGGACAGAGCTGCCCGAAAATATGTTCTTGCCCTTCGCTTCGCTGTTCTCTTTTCTTTTCCTAATCTCATGCCCGGCCTCCCTATTATGGTGCTCTGATCGGTGAGGATCACCTGAGCGTTAAATACTTCCCCTGACTGATCGGCGCTGAGCCGGCGAACCGCTTTCAGACGATCCGCCGGACTAGCCTTAGCTCAACCCGTGCTCGTGCAACTCAACCTGCTAGTTGCGGCTGGGGAAAATCCCTTCCACAGCGATGCAGAAGTTGAGCGTCAAGTACGGATTCAAAATCGGCACCGGCTGGCTGCCTCCGGCGATGCCCGTGTTCCCACCGGCCATCACTGCAGCACCGCCGGGACTAGCGTAAACATTCGTTGCGCAGGTAGCGGGGACTTTGCTCGTAGGAATACCCGTGGTCGCGTCGTCGTCCAGGCAAGGCTGGGCGAACGCGTGGGTATGCCCCGCCAGTTGATTCACATTCAAAGTCGTGGACTCAGTGCCGCCCACCTGACCTAGATCGTAACTGCTCAAGCCGGGACCCTGTCCGGAACTGTTCGCGAACCGGCCCCGCATGTCCGGCAAAGCAAAAGTCGTCTGCCCATTTCCGCCGTAGGTGGTTCCGATTAGCGCGAAGAGGGCGGTGTTCTGTGCGATCGAAAGGATCTGACCATTACAAAATGCCCAGCCGCGGGGTGCGAAGTTGTAGGGAAAGATATTGATCATCCCCAAAAATGGTTCTGACATCTTTTATCTCCTAAGTGAGTTATGGCATCCGAATTCAGAGTCGAGGAAGTGCTAGCCCCTATGCATTTGTTAGTTCCTGCTCGGGAAGATTCCTTGCAGAGCAATGCAGTAGTTCAGCGTCAGGTACGGATCCATGATCGGGACCGGTTGGCTGCCTCCCGTGATGCCCGTGTTCCCACCAGCCTCCACCGCCGCACCGCTGGGGCTCCCGTAAATATTCGTTGAGCTGGTAGCGGGGACTTTGCCCGTAGGAATACCCGTGGTGGCGTCATCATCCAGGCAAGGCTGGGCGAACGTGTGGGTATGCCCTGCCAATTGATTCACAGTCAAAGTCGTGGACTCAGTGCCGCCCACCTGGCCCAGAGAGTAGTTGCTCAACCCAGGTCCCTGGCCGGCGCTGTTCGGGAACCGGCCGCGCAAGTCCGGCAAAGCAAAAGTCGTCTGGCCATTTCCCCCGTAGGTGGTTCCGAGTAACGAGAAGAGGGCGGTGTTCTGTGCGATGGGCAGGATCTGGCCATTACAGAAGGCCCAGCCGCGGGGCGCAAAGTTGTAGGGAACGATTATGATTTGACCGAGAAATGGTTCTGACATCTCTTATTCTCCTGTTGCGGTGAAGGCATCTGAATTCAGAGTCGAGGTAATAGCATCTGTTTCTGACACCGGGGGTTGTCGTCGCTGCATAAACCTATGAGTGCGCGTTCTGAGTGATAAACCGGTTCGTGAGTCTTAGAGACTACAAGCTTTTTGCCAGTATCCTTTGCCAGTATCTTTTGAGAGCCGAGTTGAAATCCTGAGAACGGATTCGGCATTCTAGACCTAAGTCCAATTCAAGACAAGGTTTTTTTATTGCTGCAAGGAACGAAATTTTTTAGCTGGCAAACCCTAATAATACGCCGAACATTCCTATTGCAAGTTTTAGCCGAACGACATAGACTGTGCAGTCTCGAAAACAGAAGGTGCGTTTCAAGCGCAGTAAGAGCCTTTCAGACATCATCTCCATAAAGTCAAAACCAGCAGGAAAAGTTATCTAATCCGGGAGGATCTTCAGCATGTCAAATAAGCGCCGAGATTTTATCAAACGGGGAGCAGTCGCTGCCTTGGCTATGTCAGTACCCATGGGCGCCACCAAATCCAGTCTGGCAAGCTCACTCATAGAGTCAATTAGCGGTCATCCCCCACTTTCAAAGGCCAACTTCGAGCCTTACTTAAATACGCGGTTCGCCGTCTACGGCGCGGGCTCCAAAGTTGCGGAAATGACATTGATCGAGGTTACTGATCTTAAGCGATCGGCGAGCAGGTTGGCGAAATTGAAAAACCAGCCTCCGCTCCAGGAATGTTTCTCGCTGCTCTTTGACGACTCGCAGATGACCCGATTGCCACAGGATGCGTACGTGGTCAAACACGCCAGTCTCGGCAAGTTCTCCTTCCTCATGGTCCCCGTGCTGACCAAACGCTCCACCCGGTCGCACTACGAAGTTGTTATCAATCGACTCGCCTAACACGCGAATCAACTCGAACTCCAGCGGGACAGCGAAACTTTCGCCGTCCCGCTAACTATCTCTACTTACCCTCTGCCGCTAAGAGTTGATTCGAAACCGACTCATACAGATAACCATCGCCTTCCATCCCTACCGGAACCAGGAAAATACTGAAAGTCCCGCCAGTTTCATGCGTCATCGAGTAGTTATCCTGCAGCAGGAAAGTATCCCGCGGCCCTTTAAATACGATCGAGTAGCGTTCCTGGTGGGGCGACAGTTTTAGCTCCGACACCTCGACCAGTTTCACCTCCACCACTTTGTCTGCGGCAATGCTAATCTGAAACAGCGCATTCAGGTGCTCTGCGAAAAACTGGTAACTGGGATACTGCCCTTGATCCATGGTCGTCCTTTCCCTCGAGTGACCGGATGCCGCTACCGCGGTCCAGCCTGCTCCATTGAAATGTGTGTCCCGCTTTCACCAAGGCGGACGAAACCGAGGCGCTCGTAAAGGCGGAAAGCTGCCTCATTGTGTTTCTCTACCTGGATTCTAAATGGCTTGCCCGCCGCCCGGGCCTCGTCAAGAAGGTTTTGAATCAAATAAGTTCCCACTCCGGAGTTTCGTGCGTCGGGCAGAATCGCTACGTCCACGCCGCGAATTTCGTCAGGGTGCGTGCGGTCCACGATGATGCGGCCGATCGCCGCTCCATCCCGCAAAATAATGCTGTCTTGGGCGTTCGGAAAGTTATCCGAATAACTCGCTTGTTGCAGCTTGTATTGCATTCTGAGGAAAGCCTGTTGCTGAATGTCCAGCCAACCGGTCTGGGCCATCTCTGCGGCGCGCGTACTGGCATAAACCTGAAAAGCAAAGGCGCCATCTTCCGGCACGAAGGGGCGCAGAGAGATCGATTGGGAGAGCGCGGCGAATCGGTCGTTACTTTGCGGCATCAGGAACGGTGCTCCGGTAGCTAAGATAAAGATTGCTGGCGGGGTGCATCCTAACCGATATTCCCTCCATCGAGAACTGCTTGTCGAAAAATTCATAAATGATAAAGTAAGGCCCTCAGTTCAAACGGCTGTTCCTGGTTTCAAATGATTAATAGCTACAAATTGCCCCTCCGTTTCCCGGTGGCACCCCTTCAACGTGAGACCGCCGATCTCCCGACCGAACAGTGGGTGGCACATTTCAACTCCGGCTATTTCGATGGGGAGTGGAGTGGGGTCGCTTTGCGATCAGCGGGCGGCGCGGCCGGCCATCTCTTTTCCGATCCGAATGCCCCGCAGGGCAATGTGGCCGACTCTGAAGTACTCGAACGCTGCCCCAAATTGCGTGAGGTGCTCGGAACTTTTCAGTGTCCCATTCGCTCGGCCAGGCTGTTGCGACTCACGGCCGGTTCGTCCATCAGGGAGCATAAGGATTATCAGCTCGGTTATGACGAAGGTGAGATCCGCCTCCATATTCCGATTTTCACCAACGCGGATGTGGCCTTCTTTCTCGATGGCCGCCGGGTTGTGATGAACGAAGGTGAATGCTGGTATCTCGATTTCAACCTGCCCCATCACGTCGAAAACCACAGCGCTGTCGATCGAATTCATCTGGTGCTGGATTGTGCCGTCAATGACTGGCTGCTCGACTTATTTCCTGCGGAGGCTTTTGCGCCCGACGTCTCCAATCCGGCCGCCATCGAGCAGTCTGCGTTCTCTTCAGGCGAGCTGGAAAGGTTTCGCCATGCCGTCCTGCGTGACCCGGGGCTGCAGCGCCGGCTCCGAACAACTTCCGATCGCGGTGCGTTTGTCAGGCTGGTGATGGAAATGGGTATCGAACAAGACTTCCATTTTGCACCGGAGGACGTGCAGGAGGCCATGCTTAAGGCGCGGCGCGCCTGGTCGGACACATGGATACAGTAAAGGACATTTCAGATCTCGCCGGTTGGATTCCGATCCGGCTGTACGCTCACGATCAAGGACCCAGTGTGGACTGGGCTTACCTCGGAGCGAGCCACTTCAGCGAGCCTTTTTTCAACGAGACTGTCGAACGCTGCCTGCGGTCGCCTTTTAATTTGCTCTTTCGCCACCAGACGTCGATTGAACTTCTGGGCGAGCAATACGAGCGGGAGCCGGGCCTGCCGCCTGCGGGCTTCATCTTTCACATGTCCCGTTGTGGTTCGACCCTGGTCTCGCAAATACTGGCCGCTGTGCCTGCAAACATCGTCATCTCGGAAGCGTCGCCGATTGACTCTGTATTGCGCGGCAACTTGCACCCGGGATTGACACCAGAACGGCTCGTCGAATGGCTACGGTGGATTGTCAGTGCGTTCGGCCAGCCCCGAACTGGAAGTGAACGTCGTCTCTTTGTGAAGTTGGATGCCTGGAATATTCTTGATTTTCCGATAGTCAGGGCAGCCTTCCCGGACACACCGTGGATCTTTCTCTATCGCGATCCGATCGAAGTGATGGTTTCGCAAATCAACCGGCGGGGCGCCCACACGATTCCCACAGTCGTACCGCCTGAGACCTTCGGAATGGATTTCCCGACTGCGATCTCTCTGTCGCCGGAAGACTATTGCGCCAAAGTGTTGGCCGCCACTTGCCACGCCGCGCTAAGGCATTTTCCAGAGGGCGGGCGGCTGATTAATTACACCCAACTCCCGGAAGAGTTGTGGGGTTCGATCCTGGATTTTTTTGGAGTGACGCCAACCGAAAGCGAGTTGGCTACGATGGCGGCGGCAGCAAAACTCGACGCTAAGAATCCGGCTACGGTATTTAGCGACGACCGGCTCAGGAAAAAAGATCAGGCCACGGAGGCTGTGCGGGCGGCGGCGGAAAAATGGCTTTATCCCGTTTATGAGCAACTGGAAGCGGCGCGCCTCGCGCCTGTGGCTGAAACGAAAAAAGCCGCGCTGATTCAGGCAAGCTAAAGTTACAGTGCGGTGCTCCATTCCATTTGATAGTGCGATCCCGTCTCACCGGTTCTGACTAAACCGAGGCGTTCAAAAAGGCCGACAGCCGGATTTGATCTCATCACCTGCACGCGAAAAACTCTCCCCAGGCGTCCCGCTTCTGCGAGCAACTCCTTAATCAAATAGGTCCCAATTCCGGCGTTGCGGTATGGCGGCATCAGCGCGATGTCCACTACGCGAATCTCGCGTTCATCTCGAGCGACAACAATTGTTCCGATAGGTTCAGCTGCCCGCAAAACAATAAATTGATCAGCGTGCGGATAATCGGCCCGGAAAAAGCGTTGCTGGGCGGAATACTGCTGCGAAAGAAAATCCACAACTCGATCGGCAGGCCACTCCAGCTTCGCAAGATCGTCGCCGCGATCACTTGAAAAGAGATCGAAGAGAAATGCCTCGTCTTCAGGGACGAGCGGGCGCAGCGAAATGGATGCAGTAGTCGGCAACAACTGGTTCTACCTCGGGCTCACTTTCCGGATGTCTGTCGCCGTTCTACCAAAACTGGAGTCAGTGGCGCGTTGGAAGGCTACCATCGCGCCGTTCTAATTTACAGTCAGCCAAACCCAATTGCCTGGGGCCCTGCAGGGTGCGCTGGAAATCATTTGGTGCAATAATACGCCCGCTTTCCCAACAAAAATTTTTCCATCAGTTCGAGAGGGATGTAGTTATGAAACGCTTCGTTATCTCCGCAGTCATTTTCATGCTCGCGCTCGCATCGATCGCGGCCGCCCAGGACAGCCGCCGCTTCACTATCGAAGACTTGATCAAAGTGCGCCGCGTCGGCGATCCGCAGATTTCTCCGAATGGAAAGCGCGTGGCTTTCACTGTAGGCGACGTCAACTTTGATGCCAACAAGACGGTTACCCAAATTTACGTAATGCAGATCGATGGCAGCGGCATGAAGCAACTGACCAACGGCGCCGGCTCGTCGAGTTCCCCGCGGTGGTCGCCTGAAGGTAAGAGAATCGCCTTCACCACCGGAAGCCAGATCTGGGTGATGGAAGATGACGGAGATAACAAAGACCAAATCACGAAAATCTCGACCGGCGCGGCGGGGCCAGTCTGGTCGCCTGACGGGAAATGGATTGCCTTCACTTCCGAGGTGCATCCTGACTGCGCCGATGATGACTGCAATCAGAAGAAGGACGAAGCGGCGGGGAAAAGCAAAGTTAAGGCGCATATCACTACTCGCCTGCTGTTTCGCCATTGGGACGAATGGCGCGACGTCAAACGAACTCACGTGTTCGTGGGCCCGAGTCGCGGTGGCGCGGCGCGTGACATGACGCCCGGTGACTTCGACTCGCCGCCATATGCCGCCGCTTCGGGCGTCGACTACGCCTTCTCTCCGGATTCCAGAGAGCTCGCTTATGTCCGCAACCCTGACAAGGTCGAAGCGGTTTCCACTAACAGCGACATCT
>JAWVFI010000133.1:0-7972 GCA_033856235.1 Blastocatellia bacterium
CCGGGGTTGTTTCTCAGACATTAACGCGAATGAAAGAGGAGTTTGGGAGCCGCCCGGAAGACTTGCGTGTGGCGATCGGACCGGCGGCCAGCGGCTGCTGTTATGAAGTTGGCAGCGAAGTGATAGAGGCGTTCCTCATGAGCTTTCCGGCGATGAAGGATCACTTGAAGCCCACGCGGGAAGGACACGCGCTGATTGATCTGCAAAAAGCTAATAGGGATTTACTGGTCGCGGCGGGCGTCGATCCTGAACGAATTCACCCATCACCGTTCTGTACGATGGAAAGGACCGATCTTTTCTTTTCTTATCGACAGGAGAAGAAGGTGTACGGGCGTGTGGGTAGGCTGATGGCGGTGATTGGGCGAGCCGAGATTCATGGACTCGTTCAGTAGAGATAAAACCCATATTCAATGCGCGCGTACTGTGACACTTTTTGATCGTCTTTGGTCGCGGGCTCGAACTTAGTGCCCTTTGCCGCCCTCACAGCCATATCGTTCAAGCCATGTGGAAGTCCCTGGATGACGATAATGTCTGTCACTTCGCCTGAGGCGCGCAGCACCATCTCCAGAATTACAGTTCCGGAAGTTCTATTTCGCCGGGCCTCTTCAGTATAACTCGGCAGCGCCTTCTTCGTTATCTTCGCTGTTACGGTGACCTCGTCTCGCTTGTAGATTCTTTCCTGAGATTGCGCTTTACTCTGGGCCAACGCAGAACTTTGGAAAGCTGATAGTGCGGCGACGGAAAGCAAAAGCGCGAACGCGATCGACGATAAATACTTCATCACTAATTCCTTGGTACACATTGTAGAGGCGGCACTCCGTGGCCGCCCCCCTTCTCGATCTCTCTCACCAAGGGGGTGGCCACGGAGTGCCACCCCTACAACCTAGCGGCGGCCGAAGATATTTCCGTTAATCCGCTTCACCGCATCAGTAGCCCCAACGACGCCAATAGGCATCGAGATTTGCCGCATCTGGGGCGGGAAGCAAACCTCATCGTTGCAGGCCTGGTAACGTACGCTGATCCGAAGCTCAGTCATTCCCGGTTGAAAGTTCACGGGCAGCGTCACGGAAAACCGCATCACCGCTCGCCCTTCGAACAAAGCCAGCGCCTCATTGTTGGAGGCCTTCAGGCGGCGCACGGTGGCGCGTGGATACGTGATCGCGCCGATTCTTGAGCCGCTCGGCCCTTCGACCTTGACCACCGTTGGGATGGCGTACTTGCCCAGGGGACGATTCGAATTCACGTGATATCCGCCCGGGATGTCCAGCACCACTGCGGCCTGGACGACGCGACCGCGCTGCGCTTTGTCAGCGGAGAAAAAACCCGCGACGCCGATGTTCGGGTCGAATGGGTCCGCTCGTACCGTGCTGATCACGGCCGAACTTGTCAGTAAGAATGCCGCTAATGATAGGAGGGTTATCGCGCGGAAAAGTGTTTTGATCATAATTAACCCAGCTCAGTTTTGATTATTCTAGCCGTGCAAAAATTAGAGATGCCACTCTCGCGCACAACGTTGGTCCTAATTCAATGAAGCCTCAAACTGGGCAGAACCGCGCGCGGCCAACTGCCCGCAAGCGGCATAAATATCACGCCCGCGCGGCCGGCGCACAAAGGCCGGAATACCCTTCGCCTCCAGCACGGCTTGAAACCTCTCCACCGTTTCGACGGACGATGGCAGGTAAGGCAAAGGCGCCGCGGGATTGTGCGGAATCAGATTCACTTTAGCTCGCAGCTGGTGCCGGTTCAGAAGGTTCGCCAATTGCCGCGCCTGATCTTGCGAATCGTTAACACCTTCCAGCATCACATACTCAAAGGTAAAACGCTCTCCAGGCTTCAAAGACTTCTCAAACTCTTTGCACGCCGCCAGCAGTTCCTGCAAAGGCCACTTCTTATTTATCGGCATCAACTGGTCGCGCAACTCGTCAGTTGGAGCTGCCAGCGAAACGGCGAGATGAGGCCGATCCGGAATCGTAGCTAACTCGCGTATCCGTGGAACCACACCGGCGGTCGATACGGTGACGCGACCTGGCACGATGTGAAGTCCCGCCGAATCCGCCATTACGCGAAGGGCTTTCATTAGCGATTCAAAGGCGAGAAAAGGTTCGCCCGCACCCATCCCTACCAGATTAGTTCCATGGGGCGTTTCGGCCCCCGCGCCATACGCGTCATTCAACGCAACGATAATCTGCTCCACAATCTCGCCTGGAGTCAGGCTGCGCAGCAAGCCAAGCTGCGCCGTCAAACAAAAACTGCATTGCAGAGGACAACCGGACTGCGACGAAAAACAGATCGTGTCGCGACGCTCCTCGGGGATGAAGACTGTTTCCACGGGGAGACCGTCATGAGTCTTCATCAAGTAACGACGCGTCCCGTCCGCGGAAACGTAGCGCGATTCCAGGGTCAGTGTGGTGATCACGGCGCGCTTTTCCAGTTCAGCGCGGAGCTGCTTTGGCAGTTCGGTGATTTCCGAAAACAAACTCAGACGGCGCTTGTGCAGTGCGCCAAAAATCTGTCGCCCGCGATACGCCGGCTCGCCAAACTCCTGCAAGAGTACAGTCAGCTCGGCTGCCGTTAGTCCTAATAAATGGGTTTTGTCCACAAGCTTTTATTCTATCACCGGGTGCCGGGCTGCGCAGTTCGGTGACGGACTGCACCAATAAGAAAGGGCCGGCACTGAACGCCAACCCTTCCGCAAAGGGAACAGGCAAAAATGCCTGTCCTACTTGGCCAATATGGTGAATTTTGCCGTTGGCGTCAGCGTCTCACCGGTGACTCGATCGCGGATGCGGATCGCGATCTCATACTCTCCCGGCGCCAACCGGCGTGAATCCAGGAGACGCGCGACGGTCAACCGCGACCCGGCATCGCTGTTGCCCTGCCAATCTTCAACTTGCTTGCCCACTTCCCTGCCGGCCTGAAGCAAAACATATTCGACATCGACTGCCGGCCGTAGAGTTGTTTGATCGATTCCGGCGTTGTAAATCTGCATGAAGACACCGACCGGCGCGCCCTGATGATAAGTGGCGCTCAAGTTAGGAATGACTTTTTGATCGCCGATTACGAATTGTCGTGATGCGGGCACGTCCCTAATCTGTTCCAGCCGCGAGGCCAGCACCAGCGAAGACGAGCTAAGCTTCGTTCCGAACTTGGGAACCTCAAAACCCTGATGCAGTTGTCCTGCGGCGCCGGAGGCGACGTCGCGCACTAACATATCAACGCGGTATAGACCGGGGGGCAGAGGCAATGCTTTCTGATACGCCAACTTGCGCCCTTTGGCGTCGGCCAGTTCCTCGGGCGTGGCGACGGCCGCTACCGCATCCTCGAAGAACCCAATCGATCGCCCGGCGACACTTGTAATGCGTCCGGAGATATTCACCCGCGCCGTTTGCAATCCGCCGATGTCACGAAAAACCAAATCCTTGTTTTCTGTCTGGACCGTGAAAGCGACAATTACCCGCGCGTCGGATTGTTTAAAATAACTGAGCTGGAGATTTGGATTCAGCGGGTTGTCGTCGATCACTGGGGTGCTGACGCGCGACCCGCCACCTGGATGATTCGATTCCACCGGCGGCGGAGCGTCCAGCAGGCGCATCCGATCCATCCAATCAAACTCGGAATCCTGAGACCGCGGCGAAAGCGGATTGCCAATACCACCGGCAAGCTCGCGATAGGGATCAGTCAAGGAAGCGATCTTTTCAAAGGGATTGCGTGCCAGGCGGTACTGGCCTGAGCCGGTGGGATCGACAAACTCGACCTCGGCGCCGGTCAGTCCGGGGATATGACGATAGAACCAGATTTCAAACGGGTAGGTCGCAGTTGAACCGCCGCCTTCGTACGACTGACGCTGGTAAGGACCACCTGCCGGATGGGATTCGATGTCATCCGGTTTGCCGTACTTCAAATAGATGCGTCCGCGATCTGTCTTGTAACCTGGGACGCCGGAAGCGAAATGCTCGTTCACATATGCCATGCGTTCGTAGTAACCCTCACGATACTCGTTTTCCGATGTATCAGGACTTGGGTCGCGAAGGTTCCAAAACTCAGCGATAAAGTGTTCGCGTTCGTCGTCGGTGCGCAGTTTTTTCCACGCCTCTAGTTCTCCGGGACGGATGATTGGCTCGACATCTACGACCCATTGCTTGAAAGCCTTGGCGGGCTCGGCCTTCACCTTGCGCGGCTTCGTCGCCGGATCGGAAGGACCAGTCTTCGTTTGCGCGGCACCAGTGATGGACGAAAGTGTGAGGGCGACGAACGAGAGCCCCAGGACGAGACGTGAACCGGACATAAGACCTCCTGAGTTCGCGTGAGCTGGAAGGTAACGGAAATCGCCCGTTTCCTTTGATTCACACCAAAGCGAAACGGGCGATTTGAATTACTGAACGATAGTGAACTTTGCCGATGGCGACAGTGTTTGGCCGGAGACACGATCGCTAATGCGAATCGCTATCTCGTATTCGCCGGGGGCAAGCCGGCTGGAATCGAGCAGGCGGGCCAGCGTCAGACGCTGTCCGGAATCGCTCAGGCCCTGCCAGTTCTCGGTCTCTTTGCCGATTTCCTTGCCGTCTTTGAGAAGGACGTACTCAACATTCACCGCGGGCCGCAGCGTGGTTTGATCGATGCCGGCATTATAAATCTGCAGGTAGATGCCGATCGGCTGCCCTCGACGATAGTTGCCCGAAACATTGGGAATCACTTTGTTCGGGCCGATGGTGAACATTCCGACCGCCGGCTGGTTGTTCAGGCTCTCCAGTTTCGAAGCCAACACCAGGGTCGAAGTTGAAAGCTTGGCCGGATCGTATTTCGGTACGGTAAAGCCCTGGTGCCGAACGCCGGTGGCGCCGGACACGACGTCGCGCACAATTACGTCCACTTTGTAGGTGCCCGGCGCCAGAGGCACTGCTTTTTGATAAGCGGATTTGCGGTCTTTGGCATCGGTCAATTCACTCACGGTCGCAGTAGTAATTACCGGATCTTCAAACAGTCCGGCGCGCCGCCCCGAAACGCCCGTGATCTTGCCAAAGATATTTATCCGCGCCTGTTGCAGGCCACCGCTGTCGGTAAATGTTAATTGGTTGTTTTCAGTCTGGATGGTAAACGCCGTAATCACGCGGTCATCAGACTGCCGGTAGAAATCAACTCGCAGATCAAAGTTCAGCGGGTTGTCTTCGATCACCGGAGTGTTCACAGCCGAAGCAAGGTCATTAAACTTAATTTGCGGAGCCCGGCTTAGATCAGCCATCAACTGCAAGCGTGAAAATGGACTGTCCTGCTCGCGATGATAACTGTTGGGATCGCCCAGGCCCGCGACGCGATCCGATTTGTTTGAGAGACCAAGTTCTTCGGAGAGCGTTAACCCGGCGCCGGGAATATTCAGCAGCGCATCTTTCTCGTCAGGCGATCGCGCGATGCGATATTCACCGCTGCCGGTGGGATCGACGAACTCAATCTCAACCCCTGAACCTACGCCCTGGAGGTGCCGGTAAAACCAAATCTCAAAGGGATAGGTTGCCGTAGAGCCCCCGCCCTGGTACGACGGTCGGTCGTAATGGCCGCCGGACGGGTGCGTTTCCTGCTCATCCGGCTTGCCATACATTATCCAAATCCGGCCGCGGTCTGATTTCCATCCCGGGATGCCGGAAGCGAAATGCTCATTCGCATAGGCGATGCGCTCGTAATACTCTTCCCGGTATTCGTTCTCATCGGTATCCGGATCCGGATCGCGCCGGCGCCAGAATTCTTCGATGAATCTCTCCCGCTCTTCATCAGTCTCCAGCTTTTTGAAGGCCTTGCGCTCATCATCCGTGATGATGTAGGTAACGTCCTTATCCAACCAATCCTTGTAGGCGCGTTTGACCTCCGGCTTGACCCGGCGCTGCTTATCCATTGGGTCCTGGCCCTGTTGCGGTTTGTTTTGAGCCAATCCGACCGGGGCGGCGAACGTTAGCGCCAACAGACCTATGGCCAGGCGTTGTTTGAATGCTGGGTACGACATTAGGGAAGAACTCCTTTAAAACTTATCGAGCAGGAAGGCAACTGAGCCACATAAAGAAAACGGATTCTAGAGTCCACTGGGAACAGAGTCAAGATGCGGAAAAACCATAGCAAAGTTGCCCGAAAGCGCTGCATTCTTCAATCTCTCGGTCTCAAAAGGGTTCCCTGTTGTGGGCCGCAACTCGCTAATCCCGGACGCAATGGGGCCTAAGAAACCGTACGCTTTCGGCCAAAAACCCAGGCGACAAAAATGGAGACCACGTAAAGCACCAGCATAGGCGCCGCAAACAGCAACATGTTCGGCACATCGGCAGTGGGCGAGAATATCGCGGCCACCACCAGAATTACGACGACCGACGTTCGCCAAATGCGCACCAAATAGGCAGCGGAGACCAGGCCAATCCGGGCCAACACGTAGGTGATGGCTGGCATTTGAAACACGAGGCCCATCGCCAACATGATGAGAATGATGAAGTCAAAATAATCATCAGCCTTTAAAAGCAAACGGAAATCCGGCCCCAATCCCAAGAGATATCTCGCCGCGGGAGGAAAGATAATACGGTAAGCAAAAATAGCGCCCAGAATGAAGGAAATCGAGGACAACAGGACGAACGGAATCGCGTACCCGCGTTCGTGTGGATAAAGACCCGGAGAAACAAACGCCCATATTTGCCAGAGCAGAAATGGGATCGAAAAAAAGAGCGCCGCATAGAGGGAGACTTTGACATAGAGAGAAAAAACCCCGCCCGCCGTATCCACAATCAACTGGCCATTGGGATCCGGCAGTGAGTTAGCCCGAGCGTTGAAATCAAAAGGCAGCCGCACGCCCTTGGGGATTACTGAATCACCCGCATAGAGCGGTTCCTCCGTGAAAAGGCCAATCCTCCCCTGATTGTCTTTAGCAACTCGAGCCAGAACGGAGACGCCGGAGGGAACGGTGCCGGCGCCAAACCGTGCGGTCTGCCTGAAAACGTATTGCCCGACATCGCCTTCCTTCAAAGATCCATTGGTCAGAATTACCTCTTGCCCGGTCAGTCCTTCGAGGTTAACGGCGCGACTCTGCGCTTCAGCCATGGCGGTTTGCACAGGCTTCGCCAGAAAGTTGTAGATGGGTTTGGATAAGAACCAGCAGACTCCTGATGCAATAACAACAAAAAGAATGCTGCGAATCAGGCGCTTGCGTAATTCGTCAAGGTGCTCGAGAAAGGACATCTGTCCCCCGAGGTCATCTTGAGGTTCCTTTGTTGTTTTTCTTTTCAGGAGGGGGGCCATCTAGTCAGGGCGAAAAGCGAAGGATATTAATGACGATTGAGTCGGGGGTTTCTGCTTTATGCTTTACAGCTTACAGCCAATCTTGTTTGCGCAAAGGTTCCGTGGCAGGCTCGGGATGTTCGTTTCCTGCGGCCGCCGTTAAGTTGGAATCGCGCAGGTCTTCGCCACCGCTTTCCGGCGCAGGTACGTCGGGCAAGGTTCCCGCCACTACTGGCGCCGAGATGTTGCGATGAATCGTGTTGCCCGCCAGCGACGCATCGACGGATGAAATTGATGGGTTGGCAATGGTCTTCCTGTCATCTACTTCCAGAGAAACTTCCTGCGCCCACGTACGTTTGAAATCCTCGGACGCCCGTCGGAATTCGGTCAGGCTCTTCCCCACAGTACGGCTCAGTTGAGGCAGTTTGCGGGGTCCGAAAAAAATCAGCGCCGCCGCCAGTATGACCAGTAGCTCGCTATTACCGAGGGAATCCAGAATAAGCAGAAACATTGGTTTCTTAAACGTGAGTCGTCGCCGGTATCGTTAATCGCGGTAGATTGTAGCGCGTCGTTGCGGAAACCAGAAGGCAGCAAGAGCGTAAAAGAAGCTGGCTACTTTGAAAACCGCCGCGGTTTCTTGACAGCCGGGAGATTAGACGCAAATCTGAAACTCAGGTCCAACATTTCAATCGAAGCGTGGGTCTAAACCATAATGGCCGCCTCCAAAAGA
>JAWVFI010000134.1:0-15601 GCA_033856235.1 Blastocatellia bacterium
CTTGCTTATAGAGGACTAAATAATTATTGCGCCGTAAACACTTACTCCACAATATTTGCCGGGCTGCGACTGTCAGATTTGCGCGCGGCCATCGAGGCCGCGCGTTGGGAACAGTTTGGCTTGACTCGTCACAGGCCCTCCCCTAACCCCTCCCAGAGGGAGAGGAATAGAGAGAGCGACTAAAACCAGGGCACTACCCGAGGCTTAGTGCGTGGCAGTAGCCTGACCATTAGGGAAGGCTTCCTCTATGCATCGAAGCCCTTCCTTACGGTCGACTACTGCCCCGGTCGCCGGATGTGCAATAGTAGTTAACCGACTATGAAACCAAGCTTATTACAATATTTGAATTGTCCGGCTTGTGGCGGAACGATCGCTATTGCCAATCTGGCGAAGGTTGATGGCGACGAGATACTCGAAGGTGAGCTGGCGTGCGATGCCTGCGCAGCGGACTTCCCCATTGTGCGCGGCATTCCCCGCTTCGCTAATCTCGGCCAGATCGAATTGGACAAGGCAGCCACGGCTGCCAACTTCGGCTGGTCCTGGCAACACTTCAGCCATCATGACGAACGTTACGCGGAACAGTTCCTGGGTTGGATCGCGCCGGTGCAGCCTGATTTCTTTTCCGGCAAATTAGTGCTGGAGGGCGGATGCGGCAAGGGCCGCCACACGCAGCTCGCGGCCCGCTGGGGGGCGCGCGAAGTTATTGGCATCGATCTCAGCGACGCGGTGGAAATCGCTTTTGCCGCAACGCGTCATTTGCCAAACGCGCACATTGTCCAGGCGGACATCTACCAGCTCCCTTTCGCGCGCATCTTCGACTACGCCTTTTCGGTCGGTGTGCTGCATCACCTGCCGAATCCGTTGGGAGGCTTTGCGTCGCTCGCTTCCAAAGTAAAAGCCGGCGGTCACATTTCCGCGTGGGTTTATGGCGCCGAGAACAATGCCTGGATCACCCGCTTCGTGAATCCGCTGCGCGAAGGGTTTACTTCCCGCATCAATCAACAGGCTTTGCTGCATCTCTCGCGACTCCCCGCGGCAATGGTCTACGCCGCGACCAAGTTGGTCTATGGGCCGCTAAATAAAACTGCGGGCGGCGGCCAAGTCGCAAAGCATCTTTTCTATAACGATTATCTAAAGGCCATTGCCGGGTTCAACTGGCGCGAGCAACACGCAATCGTTTTCGATCATCTGGTAGCGCCCACCGCGTTTTATCTCAAGCGCGAAGAGTTCGAGCACTGGTGGAAAGAAATCGGCGCCGCTGACGTACAGATCAGCTGGCACAATAAGAACAGCTGGCGAGGTTTCGGAAGAATAGGGGCAGACGGCAGGAGCAGTAGGCAGGGCCAGGAACAGGACGACTAGCCACGACCGCTGCTCCCGCCTACTGCTCCTGCCGACTGTTCTGCCGACTGCCCCTGCCGACTGCTCCTGCTATAGACTGCAGCCAATGATTTCCGCTCAAACCGCACGGCGCGCGATGTGGCAGCCGCTCTGGCAGATGCCGGGCAGGCTCAATCTGATTCTGTCGCTGGCACGCCGCGAGCTCGCCGTGCGTTATAAAGGCTCAGTGTTGGGAATTGTCTGGGCACTGGTCACGCCCATCGTGATGATTGCCATCTTCACGTTCCTCTTCGCTGCAATTTTCAAAGCCCGGTTTGGCTTGAGCGATTCGCCCTGGGATTACGCGCTCTATCTCTTTTGCGGCTTGCTGCCCTGGACGGCCTACCAGGAATCCCTGCAACTTTCGGCCAGCACGATCGTTTCGCACGCCAATCTCGTTAAGCGCGTCGTGTTTCCCCTCGAGACGTTGCCCGTAGCGCAAACTCTGGCTTCGCTCGGCAATCAGATCTTCGGCACCGTGGCGCTGCTGATTGCGTTGCTGGTCATTCGCCACGAAGTGCATGCGACCGTACTCTGGCTTCCGGTGCTGCTGGTGCCGCAACTGATCGCGACCCTGGGGGCTGCCTGGTTGCTGGCCTCGCTGGGGGTCTTCCTGCGCGACATCGTGCAGGGCATCACGCTCGTGCTGATGGCCTGGATGTATTTGACGCCGATTATCTATCCCGAATCGATCGTGCCCGCTCGCTACCTGCCATACATTCAGCTCAACCCCTTCACGCCACTGGTCAGCAATTACCGGCGCATCCTGATCGACGGATTGCCGCCTGACTGGCAAGGCCTCGCTTACTTCACAGTCTTCGCGATGATCTCGTTTGCGTTTGGATACTGGTGGTTTGCCAAGACGCGGAAGAACTTTGCAGACGTGATTTGACTGTAGGGGCGGCACTCCGTGGCCGCCCCCTTCGTTGATTTTGAGATGGTGCATTACGAAGGGGGTGGCCACGGAGGGCAATCCCTACAAGCAGAATCAGAGATTTCGTCGTAGAATTAAGCGCTCAAAACTGGAAGGCATATTACGCTTGAGCAGAAAAAGCAGCATCTTAGTTGACCGTTACGTCCTGAGGGCGGTGGTGCCTTATGCATTGCTGTCCCTGGTGCTGCTCACCGCCGTCCTCTTCGCGCAACAGGCGGACCGGTTTGCCGATCCGTTTCTCGACGCTCAGATTCCCCTGCTAACGGTGTTGGAAATTGAGCTGCACTTGTTGCCGACGGTGCTGCTCTTCACGATTCCCATGGCCGTACTGGCGGCAACGGTCATCGGTTTCAGCCGCATGGGCTCTGACTCGGAACTGGTTGCGTTACGCGCGGCGGGGATCGGTACCTGGAACATTTTGCGGTCCGTCTTGCTGGTCAGCCTATGTCTGGCTGGGGTGACGCTCTATATCGGCACGACTTTGGCCCCTCTATCGTTGCGCTCATTAAAGCAGGCGGCGCTGAACGCTGCCCTATACAAACTGAATTCGCCCGTCGATGCGCGCGTCTTCAATACAGAGATTCCGGGCAGCACGATCTACGTTCGCGATGAAGACAAAGTGAACGGCCAGTGGGGTCGCATCTTTATCTACTCCAAAGACAACAAAGGCCGCATCAACGTTTTGACGGCGCGCACCGGACGCATCGATTTGTCTTCGCAGCATTCGGAGATAGTGCTCAGCGATGCTGTCGCTGTGGACATGCCGGGACTAACTGGCGACCAGGCAACGCAGATCTCTCTGAACCGCTCCAGCCAACTGCGACGCGAATTAAGTCTGCTGACTCTCAGGCGCAACAATCTTTTCAACACCATGCAAGGCAGTGTCCTAGATCCTGAGGAACTGAGTTGGCCGGAATTGGTCCAGCGCGCGCGGGAGGCCCAGGGGAATGATCGCTTGCGAGCGTCAATCGTCATGCACCGCCGGCTGGTGCTGGCTGCGGCGCCCGTTCTGTTAACTCTGCTGGGCGCGGGTCTGGGCCTGCGCGTAAAGCGAGGCGGCCGAGGCTTTGGCGCGCTGCTCTCAGTCATCGCCATGACCTTTTATTACCTCGTCTCGCTGGCAGGTGAGCAAATGGTCCGTGGCAGTCACGTCCGTCCCCTGATCGGCATGTGGGCCGCAACTGTCCTGATCTTCTTGCTTGGCCTCGCCCTCATTCTTACAAGTGAACGCCCGGCCTTTAGCTGGATGCGAACTCGCAAACGCGTCAGGAAAGTTGAGCCGAAACGGGCGCCTGTTTCCGGAAGGATTGGGCGTCGTTTGCGCGGAGGCGTGTTGCGCTTACTCGACACGAACTTGCTGCGCGGATTGACGGCAAGTTTCGTGACCGTCTTCCTGGCGCTGCTGGCGCTGGTTTACATCTTCACTCTCTTCGATGTCTGGCGGGTTACCGCCAACAAGACCGTGGGCGCCAGCCTGATTCTGCGGTACCTGCTGGCTCTCTTGCCCTTGATCGCTGTCTCTCTCGCCCCGGCCTGCATGCTGATCGCTTCGCTGGCGACTTACGCCCTGCTGGTGAGGCGCAGTGAAGCAGTCGCCTGGTGGGCCGCAGGCCAGAGCGTTTATCGCCTGGCGCTGCCGGGACTGTTCTTTGCGGCCATCGTCGGCGCGGGTGTGTGGTTCATCCAGGAAAGGATCATGCCGCGGGCGAACCAAAGGCAGGACGCGCTGAAGGCCCAACTGCGCGCCGGCGTCGCGAAAACCGAAGAACCTCTTGGCCGGCAATGGCTGGCGGCATCAACCGGCCATGCGATTTATTCTTACGAATACGATGAAGACACCGGGACCCTGGTTAATCCCCAGGTCTACCTTTTTGATTCGGAAGACGTGCATGTGCAGCAAATCCTTTGGGGGAAAATAGGAGCATGGGGGCGGGATGGAAAACTTCGCATCGAAGTGGTGGACCAACTCGACGCCGTCTCGGCAAAACTTTCGCATCCCGAGTATGTCGATCTACCGGAAATAATATCGCCGGATCTTTTCAAGCCTTCCCTCGTAAAGTCTTCGTACTTGAACTACGAACAGCTGCGAACTTATGTCGCTCAAATCAAGAAACAGGGTGGGCCATCGACGAACCTGAGCGTCGCCCTGGCGCGCAAGCGCGCTGAGCCGTACGGGGCCTTGGTGATGGCGTTGGTAGGAATCCCGCTGGCGTTTAGTTTTGGTCGCCGCGGCGCGTTTGCTGCCCTGGCTTCCGCGATCGGCATCAGCCTCGTGTTTCTGGGAATGATTTCGGGCTTTCAGCAGTTGGGGGCGAATGGATTTTTGCCGCCGCCGGTGGCCGCGTGGGCGCCCATTTCAATCTTCGGCATGCTGGGTTTGTATCTGCTTTCGCGTTCGCGAACTTAGCAGCAAATCGCTTTTTATAGGCTCGTTGACACTCGCTGTTTACGCATGTTAGCGTAAGGATTCAGCGCCTCGTCCCGAGGATTTCTGCATGATAATGGAGGTTCCCCCTTTTGTCGTGTTGGACACGACACCCACCTCGGCGGATACCGCTGCCTGACGATAACGATTTGTAGAAACTAGATAATGCTATTCGATAAAGCAAAGGTTGTGCGCGCGGCGGAAAAGTATCTGGCTCAGGGCAAGATTCCGGCAGCTATCAAGGAATACGAGCAACTGGTCGCCAACGACAACGACGACCTCACGGCCCTAAACATGCTCGGCGATCTCTACGTGCGTGTCGGGAGCAAGAAAGAAGCCATCGCCTGTTTTCTGCGAATCGCTGAACACTTTGGGGCGCAGGACTTTAATCTCAAAGCGATCGCGATGTACAAAAAGATCGACCGGCTACAGCCGCGCGATCCGGAAATCGCTGAGAAGCTGGCCCACTTGTACGGAGTTCAGGGATTGGTCGTCGACGCCCGGGCCCAGTACCTGATCGTTGCTGAGGCTTACAGCAAGGCGGGCGAGTCGCGTAAAGGACTCGACGTCCTGCGCAAGATTGCCGATTTGGATCCCGAGAATACCGATGTTCGGATCCAGCTGGCTGACGGCTACTTGAAAGCAGGTTTGACTTCCGAAGCCGCCGCCGCGTTCATCGCTGCCGGCGAACATCTGTTGACCCGGGGAGCCAGCGAAGCCGCCGTAGAGGCCTACGGCCGGGCCTTGGAGATCAATCCCCAGGACTACTCCGTCCTCAATGGCATTCTGGCCTCCCACATCGCGCGAGGAACGGCGGATGACGCCGCGGAAATTCTGGAACGCGCCGTCACCGATAATCCCGGAGAAACTCCGCTGCACGATCTGCTGGCCCGCGCCTATGTCGCCGCTGAGGACGCGGAACGGGCAGATCATGCGACCGCCGAACTAGTAGTCAGGGATCCATCAACCTACTTGCGCTTTGTCGACGTGGTCCATCTTTATCTGAAAGCGGGAAACCTGGACGCCGCCGTGGAAGTAGTGGGCCGGATTCTGGAACAGATGCTGTCGGCGCGCCAGGAGGTCCAGTTACTCGAGTTGGTCAATGAAGCCCTGGCGCGGGACCCCGAACATGTAGGTGGCCTGCGGCTGCTGGTCCGGATTCTCTGGTGGCAGCGCGATATGGAGAAGCTGCAGGCAGCATTGGAGCGACTGCTCGAATCCGCCCAGGCCGCCGAGATGGTCGAGGATGAACGGTATGCGTTGACGCAATTGACGCGCTTGGCCCCCGATCAGCAACAGTACTTCGAGAGGTTGAACGAGTTGGGTGGCGCCACCGAACTGAGTTTGAGCGAGACACCTGCCGACTTTCAAATCGTCGGCCAGCCCGTTCCAACCTTCGAGAGTTCCGCGGGAACCGCCTTTGACCCGCCGGCGGAGGAGTTTGAATGGAACAGCGTCGCCGAAGCTTCGCCGGCCGACCCCAGCGCCTCATTTGCGGATCTCGATCAAATACCAGGCATTGATATCCCGTCCGTCACAACAACTGCTGCAGCGGCGTCGAGCGAGGGCGAGTTTCAGGAAATAGATTTTGAAACCGTGGTGGCGCAGGAATTACCCGGTCCGCCACAGGCGCCGCGGGAACCGAAGAGCAAGCCGGAGGCCGATCGCCTGGCGATGCTCCATCAGGAACTTGAGAGCGTTGATTTCTATATCACTCAGGGTTATGGGGACATCGCTCTGGACTCACTGGCGCTGCTCGAGAGCCAGTTTGGCGCCCACCCGGATATCGAGATCCGACGCGAGCTGTTGAAGAACGCGCCAGTTGCAGCCGAAGTGGAAGATTCGATTCAGCCGCCGGCGACCGTGGAGACTACCGTTGTTGAAACAGTTACTTCTGAAACCCCTCCGCAGGCCGCTGCAATTGAAGTCCCGCCGGCGAGCGCGACGCTCGAAACATCCAAATTGGATCCCGGGCTGGCGGAAATCATGGAAGAGTTTCGCGCGGCCGAAGATGATGAACCCGCCCCTGGCGAAGGTGATTTTGAAACGCATTACAACCTTGGTCTCGCTTACAAAGACATGTATATGCAGGACGAGGCCATCGAGGAATTTCAGGCGGCCGCGGGTTTGGCCCGTCCCGGCGACGGTACCGCCCGGTACTTCCAATGTTGCAATATGTTGGGTCATTGTTTTTTGCAAAAAGGGTTGCCGCGCCTGGCAGTGAGTTGGTTCAAGAAAGGCCTGGCGGCGCCGGGACATTCCGAAGACGAGTACCAGGCCTTGCGCTATGATCTGGGCGCGACCTATGAAGAGATGGGAAACCTGGACGAAGCGATCGAAGCCTTCAGCGAAGTTTACGGCGTGGACATTTCTTATCGCGGAGTTGCCGAGCGATTGCAACAGCTTCAAGCAAGGAAGAATGGGGACCAACAGCAAACCCCGGCCACGTATTAGCGCGCAGCGGCCCGCGCGTAAAAAGGCCGGTCGGGTTCTCGGAATGGATTACTAAATGTCATCAAGACTTTCCGTTATTTTCTATATCATTCTTTGCTTCGAGATTGGCCTGCTGCTGGCCTGCCTCCCGTGGATTCCCCAGGGGCTGTTCGGCCTGAGCGACTGGAGCAATAATTATTTTCTGGTGCTGGCCACGCGCAAGAGCGGCTTTTACGGATTGCAGAGTTTTGTGGCCTCAGGGTGGGTCCGCGGCGCGGTCTCGGGCGTTGGGATACTGAACATTGGGATGGCGGTGTGGGAAACGATTCATTTCCGCGATCGGGTGCGGGCCTTGCAGCAAAGTTCCCCGCCCAATAAAGTGGCGGCGCAAAATGCTACTCAAAAATCACAGACCGATCCTCTATCTGATTACCCGCGGCGCCACGACGGTGGCAACTCAACGTCTCAGTAAAGAGTTCCAGGACATCCTCACGCTGGTCAGCGCCGCTGTCGCCGCCGGCATCGATCTCATCCAACTTCGGGAAAAGCAATTAACCTCGCGCACACTCTATGAGCTGACTGCCGCGGCCGCGGAGATCACCCACGAGAGCGCGACCGCTCTGCTAGTCAACGACCGCGCCGATATCGCGCGAGGAGCCGGCGCGGACGGCGTCCACCTGACATCGAACTCGATTGACGCCGCTGTGATCCGCCGGACTTTCGGCGATGATTTGCTCATCGGAGTCTCCACTCATTCGCAAGCTGAAGTTGAGCGCGCGCGTGATGCGAAGGCCGACTTTGCCGTCTTTGGGCCAGTGTTTGAGACAGGATCGAAAATGCAGTACGGTCACCCGGTTGGTATCAAGGGTCTTGGCGAAGCCACCATCGCCGGCTCGCCATTTCCAGTGATGGCGCTGGGTGGGATTTCAACTGCGAACGCCGCCGAATGTCTGCGCGCGGGGGCAGCCGGTGTTGCCGGCATTAGCCTTTTCGCTGAGCCTTCGTCTTTGCAATCTACGGTTGCAGCGATCCGTCGCAGGGAATGACTTTTGGAGTGCGGCGACCTGTCGCCGCTTTTACCTGCGGCGGCTGACGCCGCACTCCTAGATGAGAAAGGTGGTCGCGACAGGTCGCGACCGAAGAAAGCGGCGACAGGTCGCCGCACTCCAAAAAAGATGAACCAAACGGGGGCACCGCCAGTTGTCTTAACGATCGCCGGATTCGATCCTTCTGGCGGCGCAGGGGTCATGGCGGACGTTCGGGCCTTCACCTACTTCGGCTGTAACCCCGTGGCTGCCGTAACCTCGCTCACTTTCCAAAACTCAACCGCCATGTCGGGCGCGACGCACCAGCCCGCTGCGACGGTGCGGGCGCAGATCATGTCGCTGGTCGCAGAAAATTCGATTGCCGCGATGAAAACCGGAATGTTGCCGACTAGCGATATCGTCCACGAAGTGGTGCAACTAATTCATGAGACTAACCTGCCGGCGCCAGTCATCGATCCCGTCATGAGGTCCACTTCCGGCTACGAACTGATCACAGCGGGGGCGTGGGATTTGCTCTTGAGCGATCTCATGCCACTCGCGCGACTCATTACGCCGAATATCCCGGAGGCTGAGCACATGACCGGCTTACGGATTTCCGACGAGGACGGCATGCGGCGCGCCGCCAACCAAATCCGGGAACTGGGCGCCCGGGCCGTTCTCATAAAAGGTGGACACCTAAATAGAAGCCTGACCGTAAGCGAGGGCGCCGCACATGCAATTGATGTACTCGACGATGAAGGTGAAGTAACTGTCTTTCGCGGCGATTGGATCGAAGGGCCGCCCCTCCGAGGCACAGGCTGCTTGCTGTCGGCGGCCATCACGGCCTGTTTAGCAAACGGAATGTCGTTGAAAGAATCAGTCGGCGCGGCCAAGCACTACGTTGCGGAGGCGCGAAGCGCGCCGCAAGGGGCAAAGGGCTAAGAGCTAAGGGCAAAGAGCCAAGGGCTCGCGTATTTGCGCTTTGCCCTTTGCTCCTGGCTCTTTGCTCTTTGCTCCTGGCTCTTGCCCTTTGCACGCTCCGGCGCGCTCCGGCGCGCTTCGCCCCCTTACTCGATCGTCACCTTCTCCATCTTCACTTCAGAAACGGGTTTGTCTTGAGCTCCCGTTTTCGTAGTCGCGATTGCATCGACAATATCCTGTCCCTCGGTGACGCGGCCGAAGATGGTGTAGCTAGGCGGCAGAGGATAATCGGAGTGCATGATGAAGAATTGCGATCCGTTCGTGTTCGGTCCGGCATTGGCCATCGCTACAGTGCCGGCTTTGTAGCCGCGCTGGTAAACTTCCGAGCCGCGATTGATCTCATCGTTGAAGCGACCACCAGCTGCGGCCTCGCCGCCACGGCCAGTCCCTGTCGGATCTCCGCCCTGAATCATGAAGCCTTTGATGACACGGTGGAAAATCACTCCATCGTAATAACCACGCTCAGCTAACTGTATGAAATTGTCGGTTGTCTTTGGCGAGTCCGCTTCGAGCAACTCGAAACGGATCGTGCCTTTGTTGGTCTGAATTACTGCGGTCCGGTTTGCCATTTTCTCTTTCTCCTGTTTGTTAATTCCAATCTTCTGTTACTGGGAAACATCTAGCACAAACTTTTCTATAGCCCGCGCCACACCGTCTTCATTGTTCGATGCCGTCAGGTGAAACTCCGGCACCGCGTGCAGCTCCGGCTCGGCATTCTCCATCACCACCGCCGTGCCCGCGAAATGCAGCATCTCCAGATCGTTGATGTTGTCGCCGATGGCCATCACCTCGTGCGGCTCGATACCCAATTCGGCGGCGACGGCAGCCACGCCGGTCGCTTTCGACACCTGGGGATGGACCACATCCAGCAACCCAAAATCGCGCGGCGCATAGAACGTCGGAAAAATCTTCACAAGGGAACCCAACTCGCGGTCAAGAATCTGATGCAGCCGCCGCATTCCTTCGCAGCCGCCCGAAAAGGCCACATGGACTGGCGCGTGATCCAGGTAGTCTTCGATGGAGTCCACTTTGCGGACTGCCTCATCAAAGTCATCGCCGTGAATGTGTCGGGCCCAGCGAATATACTCGACGAGGGCCAGGTTGTCACCGCCGATGTGATCGTAAACCATCACGCCCGAACCATCCGGATCGTCGCTAATCAACGCGTCCCCGCCCGCCGCCCGCCCGACGCGCAAAACCTCGCGCGCAGCTTCCAACGGCAGTAACGTTGCCGCCACTGTTTCCAGTGTGCGCGCATGTTTGGTGAGGGCGCCGTTGTGCGCTATTAGTGGGACATCCAGCCCCAACTCCAGCGCCACCGGCCGCGCATCGCGAAAGCGCCGCCCAGTCACTACCGCAATGCGCACGTCCCGCTCGCGCACCCGGTCGAGCGCGCGGCGGTTCCCCTCACTCACCTGCCCGCGCGAAGTGAAAAGCGTGCCGTCCAGATCAAGCGCAATTAATCGAATCATAAAATGAACGCCGAGGTTAAAAGGAAAAGGTGCAAAAGGGAAGGCACGCGAGGAAACCGCACGCGACGGACTTGCTGAATTCTCGTTGTTTCTGTCAGAACCGCCTGCGGTAGCGGGCCGTTGATCTTGGGGTACCACACGCGTTGTTTCGGCGATTAACCGCCCGCTACCGCAGGCGGTTCTGACAAGAATGACCGCAAGATTCTCCTGCCACCTGGCGCATTCAACTCGTAAGTCTTACAGTTTGCCGGTCTGGTACTAATTAACCCTTTGGAAGGAAAAGCCCGAAAACCCATGAACGTTACCCATCTGGAGTGCGCGGCCTGTGGTCTCAGGCACGAGGCACAACGCTTGCACAATCTCTGCGTGAAATGCGGCAAGCCGCTTCTGGTTCGTTATGACCTGGAACGCGCGGCGGCCACTTTGACTAAGGAAAGTTTACGCGACAGAGGTCCTGACTTATGGCGTTACCGGGAAGTGCTGCCGGTCGAGCACGACGAAAACATAGTTTCACTCGGCGAAGGATGGACGCCGCTCGTGCGCGCCTCGCGGCTGGGGGCCCGGGTCGGGCTCCAAGATCTTTTCATCAAGGACGAGTCACAGAACCCGACGCAGAGCTTCAAGGCCCGCGGCATGACCGCAGCAGTGTCGATGGCTCTGGAGCTGGGCGTGCGCAAGCTCGCAGTCCCGTCAGCGGGTAACGCCGCGGGCGCGCTGGCGGCTTATGCGGCTCGAGCGGGAATGGAAGCATTCATCTTCATGCCGCGCGACACACCGCGGGCGAACGTGATCGAATGCGAACAGACCGGCGCCCACGTTACTTTGATGGACGGTTTGATAACCGACTGCGGCGCCGAAGTCGGACGGCGCAAAGACGCCGAGGGCTGGTTCGATGTTTCGACATTGAAAGAGCCATACCGGATCGAAGGGAAAAAAACCCTAGGGTATGAATTAGCAGAGCAACTCAATTGGCAGCTTCCAGATGTAATCATTTACCCCACGGGTGGAGGCACAGGATTGATTGGCATGTGGAAAGCATTTGACGAGATGGAACAGATGGGCTGGATTGGTTCAAAGCGGCCACGCATGGTGACAGTGCAGGCTGCGGGCTGCGCGCCGATCGTGAAAGCGTTCGCGGAGGGAAAACAGTTCGCAGAAGAATTTCCCAACGCGCACACCACGGCGTCAGGACTGCGAGTACCGAAGGCCATTGGGGACTTCATGATTCTGGACGCGTTGCGAACTTCAGAAGGGACGGCCTTCGCGGTAACGGATGAAGAGTTGATCGCGGCCACCCGTGAAATTGGCGCTGCCGAAGGAATCTTTTGCGCGCCAGAGGGCGCCGCCTGTTTGCCGGCGCTGCGGAAGTTAATGTCCGACGGCCTGGTGAAGTCTGATGAACAAGTTGTGCTTTTCAATACTGGCAGCGGTGTGAAGTATCTGGAGAGCTTTGGCGAGTAGTTTCATGTAACGCAAACTTCAGTTTGCGGCGGTGAAGGAAGATGAAATTCAAAAACAAATACTTTCGATTAATAACGCTTCTTATCCTGAGTTTGATGGCGAGCAGCGCCTCCGGCCAATTGGAAAACGGCGGACGGGGACTGCAGGTCAGCGACCAGGTTCTCAATTCAATGGTGACGATCCTTGTCGCAGCCGACGGGCAAACCCGGGTCGTTGGTTCCGGCGTAATCGTCCGCAGTGATGGCCTCTTGTTGACTGCCTATCACATCGTAAAAGACGCGCGCCGCCTTCAGGTCAGATTACACAACGGGGAAACCTATGATGGCGTGGAGTTAGTCAATTCCGATCAGCGACGCAATATTGCCTTGCTGCGAATTCCGGCGGCGGGCCTACAGCCATTGCCAACCCGCGGGCTGGAGGAGGGCATGGTCGGTTCGCGCGTGTTCGTAGTCTCCGGCACAGGGAATGAGGCGGGAAGTATTTCCTCAGGGCTATTGAGTTCCGTAAGTCTGGCTGATGAAATTGCCGGCGCCGGAGAAGGCTTCCGGGTCTTGAAATTCACAGCGACCGCGGCATTCCACACGCCCGGCGCTCTGCTCGTCGATGAACGTGGTCGCGGCATTGGCCTGCTGGCCGCGAGTCCGTCGGCAGAGAATCAAAGTTACGCCGTCCCCTTGAGTAATTTGCTCGGCCTCGCGCGCACGCCGACCGGAAATGCGCAGCCGCTGGTCCCGACGTTGAGCGCCCTCGTGCTTTCACCCGCGATCGCTTCTCCAACCCCGGTGCCCATTCCCCAGGGTGACGTGTCTGTTTCGCAAAGGCCAGTGTCGCCCCTGGCAGCCAGAGGTCCGGGCTCAGTCGTAGTCAAACCCTCCCGCCCGGTGGATGTGCTGGCGGCATCGAAAACGATTTTTGTTACCAGCCGGACGATAAACTTTAAGCCCGATCAGCTCATCAATGAATTAGGGAAAAGAGCGGAGTTCGTTCAACTGGGGTTGTCGGTCGTCGAGGATCCGCAGGTCGCGGATCTGATTCTGACGATCGATCACGTCGTGTTCACTTACAAGTTTACTTTTTCACTCGCGCACCAACGCACTGGCGTGGTGGTAGCCACTGGAAACGTAATCATCTGGGACGGCAACATCGGCGCACCGCAAATGGCCAATCGGGTGATTGAGAAATTGGCGCAGGTGCGTCTGCAAGCGCCTGCCTCGAAGTAGGAGTAGTAGCGGCTTTGCCGCCGCACAGTGCGGAAAGGATCAGCCTTTCCGAACGGCGATAGAAAATTCTATCGAGGCTGGGCCTCGATATTTCGGAGGCGCAGCCTCCGACACAATAAACGAAGCTTGAACGGTAAGGCCGAGCCTTACCGCACTGTGCTGCGGCGAAGCCGCGCAGAATGTTCGGGAGTTACCATATGAAGAATCTTGTCTGCGCTTTAATACTTGTCATTTCAATCGCGAGTGCCGGCATGGGACAGCAACCGGAGTCACCAGGCCCGGCGTGGTTGAACGAAGCCGACACTGCGAAGGTCGCGTCGTTGCGCAAGGCGGGCGTGGAAGCTCTCTACAACCTGGACTACGAAGGAGCCCGCAAGCAGTTCAAAGAGATCGCGCGCCTCTTCCCTGACTACCCGGCCGGGCCACAGTTCCTGGCGACCAGTTTGTGGATTGAGACCCTTTACGAGAACCGCCGGCTGCAGGCTTCGCTCTACGATACGCAATCGTTCTATAGCGACAAGGAAGACAAAGTCGATCCGCAGCTTGTCGAACAGTTCCGCAACTGGACGCGCGAGGCCAAGCGATTGACGGAAGCGCGACGCAAACAAGCGCCAAAAGATCCAGACGCCCTCTACTATCTGGGCGCGATTCAGGGCCTGAAAGCTTCTTTTGAAGAGGCCGTCGAGCGCCGTCACTTTGCTGCGCTCCGCGACGGCTCTGACGCGGTCGACTATCACCGCGACGTCGTGCGGCTGGAGCCTTCGTACCACGATGCCGAGATCACGATCGGCCTTTACGACTACGTGGTCGGCTCCCTGCCCCTGCCCGCAAAAATTCTTGCCGGCGTTACCGGCATTCGCGGTTCAAAGAAACGCGGGCTGGGCACGCTGGAGCGAGTGGCGAAAGAAGGAAAGTGGGCCCAGGATGATGCGAAGACGCTTTTGATCGTCTTGTACGGCCGCGAGAAGCGATTTGCCGAAGCCGCCGCGATTGCGCGCGAGTTGGGCGCCAGATATCCGCGCAACTACCTGTTTCGTTTGGAGGCGGCTGACGCCCTCGTTTCCGAAGCAGCGAAGCAACGAGAGGCGAACCACGCCGACGCAATGTCCGTGGCTGAGACGGAAGCGTTTGCGATGTTCGAAGCCCTGCTCCGCGATCGCGCAGTCCGCGACACGGCGGCCCGTTCACTCGATCTGATCCATTTCAAATATGGCGAGGCGCTGATGACCGCCGGTCAGTTAGAGCGCGCCGCGAAGGAGTTCCTGACAGCGGCAGAAGTTAAGGGCGCGCAACAGGGACTGGCAACGATGGCCCACTTGTACGCCGCGCACGCGCTGGATCTGGCCGGCAAACGCAATGATGCGCTGGGGCAATACCGCGTGGTGCTAGCCAGACCGGACGTTTACGATGCGCACCAGGAAGCGGAGGCCGGGTTGAAAGAGGCTTTTAAGAAAGAGGTCGCGAAGAAGTCGGAAGAGTAAGGGCGGTTGCCCTACGAATAAATGTCTTTACGGTGGCCGATACCTAAGACGGTAACTCGATCCTGGCGCTCGTCGATTTCATAGATGACTCGATAGTCACCCGAACAACCTTCGCGTCCAGTTAGCTTCTTGCAACTATTTCTTCCTCAGCGTCAGATATGTGCATATCGATGGTGCTGACCAGGTGGGCTCTGTTGCTTACACCCTCGATGCGCTGCCGTTCTTTACCCGAGATGAATAAGATCACCGTCGGAACCATCGCGATGCAGTGGAGAGCAGCCATGCGCGGGTTTGAATCAACGTCCAAAAGGACAGTCTTTAGACGATCTCTCTTCTCGGCGGCAACTACCTCTACAAGCTGTGACATAGGCTGGCACTCTTTACACCATTGGGCCCAGAAATACACCAGGGCCGGAAGTGGGGATTGAAGAACGTCTTGCTCAAAACCACTATCGGTAACGCGTGAGATGGATTCGTTCATGGAGATTTCCTGGGGGAGGCCGCGCATTCTATTCTCAGCTTTGGCGGTGCGCAATGAAGCGTTAGGGATGAGCCTTTTCGGATTGCTGCTGAATGATGCCGGCCAGCGCGCGCAGTGCTCGATTGACCGATTCCGAATCGCCAAAGATCTCAGCGACATCTGGATCGAGAACTACTACGCTCGCGCCGGGCGCAAACCGTCCCGCGTACTTGCCTCGCACACCCTTGGTGAAGTCATACTCCTCCAACATTTCTGTGTCCTGCGTATTATTTGACTCCTGATTCATATCGCTTCCTTTCGGCAGACGA
>JAWVFI010000135.1:0-14712 GCA_033856235.1 Blastocatellia bacterium
TCGAATTCATGCGCGAACGCGGCGTGCTGTTGTTCAGTGAAGACTACCAGCATCGCTACCCGCATTGCTGGCGCTGCAAGAACCCGGTGATCTTTCGCGCCACGCCGCAATGGTTCATCTCAATGGATCAGGTTAGAAAAGCGGTAGTGGAAGACGCAGGCGAAAACGTTGACGTAGAAAGCGCAGAACAAGGCGCCACTGCTTCCTTGCGCGCCGCTGCGCTCAGTGAAATCAAACGGGTTCAATGGTTACCGGCTTGGGGGCAGTTACGCATGCACAACATGCTGCAAGGCCGGCCCGATTGGTGCGTTTCACGCCAGCGAGTCTGGGGCGTGCCCATCCCGGTCTTTTATTGCACCGGCTGCAACGAAGCGGTCGCGGAACCATCAGTGATTCGTCACGTCGCGGACATTTTTGAACGAGAGTCTGCCGATGCCTGGTATTCGCGCGAAGCGCGCGACCTGCTACCCGCGGATTTCAAATGTGCCGGCTGCGGCGGTATGGATTGGACCAAAGAAACTGACATCCTGGACGTGTGGTTTGACAGTGGCGCGTCCTCCATCGCGGTCCTGGAAAAGCGCGACGAATTGCGTTGGCCGGCGGATGTTTACATTGAGGGCGGCGATCAGTTTCGCGGCTGGTTCAACTCGTCACTGATGGTCGGAGTCGCGGTGCACGACGCCGCTCCCTACAAAACTGTGCTGACGCACGGTTGGACGGTTACCGCTCAGGGCGATGCCATGCATAAATCAGCCGGCAACGCAGTGCATCCGGAAACGGTTATCAACGAGTCGGGGGCTGAAATCCTGCGTCTGTGGTGTGCCTCGTCGAACTATTTTGAGGACATGCGCTGTTCGCAGGAAATCCTCCAGCGCGTGACCGACGGTTATCGCAAGCTGCGCAACACAGCGCGCTTCGCCCTCGGAAATCTTCACGGCTTCGAGCCCGCGCGCGACATTGTCGCCGAAGGGGAACTGCTGGAGATTGACCGCTGGGCCCTGGCTGCACTTGATGAACTGATTGGTGTAGTCCGCGAGGGATACGAGGCCTTTGAATTTCACACGGTCTATCATGCAATCTACAACTTCTGCACGGTGACGCTTTCAGCGCGCTACTTCGACATCATTAAGGATCGCCTTTACACCTTCGCGCCGCGCAGTCATGGCCGCCGTTCGGCTCAGACCGCGCTTTACCGGATTGTGGATGCGCTGGCGCGGATGCTGGGAACGATTCTGGTTTTTACTGCTGATGAGATTTGGGAGAATCTTCCATTCGCTGAAACGCGAGCACAGTCAGTGCACCTCGTTGAATTACCCAGCGCTGCCGGGCTGCGTGACGACGAACTCGCCCGTCGTTGGGAGAGCTTGTTTGAAGTGCGCGATCAGATCCTGGGGTTCCTGGAAGACGCCCGGGTAGCGAAGACCATTGGCAGTTCGCTGGAGGCGGCGGTGGAAATTTCCGCCGGGTCGCGGATTTATGATCTGCTGGCCGGCTATGGTGATGACCTGCGCTATCTGTTCATCGTTTCGCAAGTCACACTGGTCCGTTCGGATTCCGCCGGGGATGGGGTTGCGGTTAAGATTGCCCGGGCCGCGGGCCAGAAATGCGAGCGTTGCTGGAACTATTCGACGCGGGTCGGTGAATCGTCACGCTACCCGTCGATATGCGAGAGGTGTAGTGCAGCGCTGGAAGAGATCGAGCGCGAGGCAGCGGCGTAATCACGCCGTCGCGGCTTTGCCGCAGCACAGTGCGAAAAGGCTTAGCCTTTCCGAAGAGCATTGTAATTCTTCTGAGGCTGCGCCTCGGAAGCGGGAAGGCGCAGCCTTCAAGAAAGCAAAGACGTTAACGGAAAGCCATAGGCTTTCCGCACTGTGCGGCGGCCAGCCGCGAGGACATTGACGGACCACCCCTTGGACAAATCATGAATGAAGCACGCGCAATAGAAACTTCCGCAACTCGCATTGGCTGGCGTGCCGGCTATCTGATCGCCGCTGCCGGGCTCTATCTGGTCGATCAGGCGTCAAAGGCGTGGGCCGTTAAAGCTTTGCGACTTGATCGCGGCCGCACTGCTATTAGCGGCGTGCTCGATTTTGTTTACGCTGAGAACGACGGCATTGCCTTCGGTCAGTTGCAGGAACGTGGTTCATTCGGGCGTTGGTTCTTTGTGGTGCTGGCCGCCGCCGCCGCGATTGCCGTGCTTTTCTATTTTCTCAGGACGCAACGAAACGACGATCGGATTCTGGGAGCATGCGCTTTGCTGCTAGCTGGAATCGCCGGCAATCTTACCGATCGCATGCGGCTGGGATACGTCATTGATTTCATCTTGCTGCACGCAGGACAGTATCATTGGCCCACCTTTAATGTCGCCGACGCTTGCATTTCGATTGGAGCGATCCTGCTCGCCTATGATTTGCTGGTTGCCAGGCGCAAAAAGACTCCGGTCACGATGAACTGATTTTGCTTCCTTCCGGCTCCACCCGCTTATGTACCCAGAACTATTCCGTATCGGCAGTTTTCCCATCAACACTTACGGGGTGTTCCTGGCTCTGGCCTTTCTCGGTGGGATATTGACAGCTACTCGTCTGGCTGAGCGCGACGGTTTGCCACGAGAACGGATTTACGATCTTTGCCTCTGGGTGCTGCTGGCCTCGCTGCTGGGATCAAAGATCCTCATGTTCTTTACGGAAGCGGAATATCGTGAGCATCCGGCCCAATTACTGTCGTTCGATTTTTTGCGTTCGGGTGGAGTCTTCTATGGGGGCCTGATCGGCGCGGTGGCCACCGGCTACATACTTATTCGCCGGTACGGTTTGCCCTGGTGGAAGACTGCAGACGCTTGCGCCCCAGGAATTGCATTGGGGAATGTGCTCGGGCGGCAGGGTTGCTTCTCGGCGGGCTGCTGTTGGGGGAAACCCACTAACCTGCCCTGGGGAGTTCGCTTTACTCAGTTGGGGCACGAGATCACGGGAGTCCCTATCGGGACCAGGCTGCATCCGACGCAACTCTATGAATCTTTCGCGATGCTCTTTGTCTTTTTCTTTTTGCTCTGGCTGCACCGCAGAAAGAAATTCAGCGGGCAGGTGATTCTGGCGTACGTGGCAATCTACGCCGGCGTGCGCTTTCTGATCGAATTTGTGCGAGACGATCCTCGCGGTGACCTCTTTGGCCTGACCACGCTGACCGGCCTTTCCACTTCACAAATGATCGGACTGCTTGCTGGAGTAGGCGCGTTGGTCCTGCTGATCATTCGCTGGCGCCGCTTCAAGGCAGGGGAACTGAAAGTGCTCGCCCCGGCCAATTCGGTGCGCGGATAGTCTGAGGTATGCCTATCATCGACAAACCGGATCAGGAAAACGCGACGCGTGAAGATTTCGGGTCACTCAATTTCCATGTAGGCGAGGGCGACGCGGGGCGCCGGCTCGACGTATTCCTGGCCGACCACATTGCCGGGTGGAGTCGCGCCCGTCTGCAGCGATCCATTGTTGCGGGCGAGGTCTCGGTCGCGGGACGCATCGAGAAGCCTTCCTACAAACTGCGCGTCAATGACGACGTGGAGGCAGAACTCATCCCTGCCTCGGCCAATAGTTTCGCGCCCGAGGACATTCCCCTCGAAGCAATCTACGAAGATGAGGATCTAATCATCATCAATAAGCCGGCAGGCATGGTGGTCCACCCCGCGGCCGGAATCCAATCCGGCACTCTCGTCAACGCGCTGTCGTTTCGTTTTCAAAGTCTGTCGAGCACCGGCGGCGCGGTTCGTCCCGGCATCGTGCACCGGCTGGACCGCGACACATCGGGATTACTGGTAGTCGCCAAAACGGAAGCAGCCCATGAAAACCTGGCGGACCAGTTTCGCGATCGTAAAGTTTTCAAATCGTACATCGCGCTGGTGCATGGCCACGTGGTCCACGACTCCGGGATTGTCGAAGAACCGATCGCTCGTGACCCCCGCCAGCGCACTCGCATGGCGGTTGTGCGCGGGGGACGTCCGGCCACCTCGCTCTACAAAGTGCGGCAGAGGTTCGAGCGGTTCACGCTCCTGGACGTTCAGATCAAAACGGGACGCACACATCAGATCCGCGTGCACCTGGCGTGGTTGAAATATCCCCTGGTTGGCGACGCAGTTTACGGTGGCGGCAGGGACAACACGGTCGCTGATCCCAAGCTTCGCTCGCACATAGCAAAATTGGGACGGCAATTCCTGCACGCTGAGCAGCTCGGGTTTCAGCACCCGCGCACCGGCTTGGAAATGCGTTTTAGCGTGGCGCTTCCCGACGATTTGGCCGCATTTGTGGCTTGTTTGTAAGGAACCGCGGATGCAGGTGTCCCAGGCGCTTGCTATACTGCAGCGCGTAACTTGCACTCTATAGGCAACGGCTTTTTGCTCGCCGCGCATCGAAGCGGCTGCTGCGGCATTGCTGCTTCATACAAGTCTCCTTCTACTTAAGGCAATTATGGTGGAAAAAACTCTCGGTTCAATTGTGTTTGCAGCGGTCATGTTCTGCCTGCTGTTCGCAGGTGAAAGCTTTTCGTTTGGGCAAACTCCTCAGCAGCCTAAGACGAATCCATCTGCTTCTCAACCTACGGGAGATCAGGGCCCGGAGCAGATCTTTACCCGCCGCGTGCGATTGCCGATTACCGTGCTGGACAAGAAAGGCCAACTGGTTCCGGGCCTGACGCAAAATGATTTCCTGGTCTTGGAAGACAAAGTGCCTCAGACAATCGAGAGTTTCGATACCGAGCTGGGAAACAAATTGCCGCTTTACATCGCCGTGCTGATGGACACTTCTGCTTCGACCGCCGGCAAACTGAAGTTTGAGCAGGAATCCGCCATGAATTTTGTCTCGACCGTAGTGCGCCCGCGGAGAGACCGAGTGCTGTTTGCCACCTTTGATGACGAGGTCAAACTACGACAGGACTTTACCGACAAATTGGATCTGCTGGATCGCGCTGTCTTTGGAATTAAACATGCGGGTCAACACACCGCGCTGTATGACGCAGTCTGGCAGTTTTGCGACGAGAAAATGCGCTCGGTGCAGGGCCGGCGCGCCCTGGTGGTGATCACCGATGGCGATGACACCTATAGCCGGGCGAATCTTAATGACGCCATCGATATTGCCCAGCGCACCGAGACCACAGTTTTTGCTATCTCCACCAAAGCCGGATTTGCCGGCACCGTCCCCGGAGTTGAGGCGGGAACCGTGAAGGATCAGGGAGACAAGGACCTCGTCAAACTTTGCGAGGAGACCGGTGGGGCAGCGTTTTTCACTGGGGACATGATTGCCCTGGAGCGCTCGTTCACCAAGATCGCAAAGGAACTGCGGACGCAATACTTAATCACGTACAAATCGACTAATGATGTTTACGATGGTACCTACCGGCGCATCGACGTTAAGCTCGCGAATGGGCAGGATAAAATGAAGCTACGAACAAAACGTGGTTACAAAGCCCTAACCGACAGCATAACCGTGCCGCGATGAAGGTCATGTCTCTCAGAGCTAGAACTATCTGCGGTCTTTCGGTGAGCTTGCTGCTGGCAGCGGTCCTCGTTGTGCCTTCCATCTCACCGTCGCGAGCTCAGACTCCGGATGATCCGGCCACAGCCGGAAGACCACGCAAAACGGGCGAGGCGCCCGCCCAAGCAACTCCAACGCCGCCGTCTAAGTCCGCGGACGATGATGTCACGCTCTCGTCCGATGAGGTCGTGCGCGTCGACACTAACCTTACTAACATTTTCTTCACGGCCGCGGACAAGCACAGGCGTTTCATTTCCAGCTTAAACAAAGAAGACGTGCGCGTTCTGGAAGATGGCGTTCAGCAGGAGATTTTTGCTTTTCAAAAAAACATCGATCTGCCGCTGTCGCTGGCAATTCTTTTGGACACCAGCCGCTCCGAGGAGCGGACGCTGCCGGAAGAGAAGGCAGCCGCTCGCGCTTTTCTTGAAGAGGTCATGCGGCCAAACAGAGACGAAGGCGCAATAATCTCCTTCACCGGCGAAGTCACCCTGGAACAGGGATTGACCGGCAATAAGTCCCGCTTGCGCGATGCCATTGATAGGGTTGAGTACACGCCGCCATCCGGGATGTTGAGTGATGGTGTGGTTGTGAGCGGAACCCCGCCAATATCCGGTCGCAACCAGGAACTCGCTTCCGCCACAGCGATTTGGGATGCCATCTGGGCCACGTCCAACGAGCTTTTGTCAGATACGGCTGAACACACGAGGCGGGCTGTCATCCTGCTTACTGATGGCTACGATACGATCAGCCAGATGAAGATGCAGGACGCTGTCGATCGCGCCTTGAAGGCTGATGCTCTTATTTATGCAATCGGTATCGGCGACAGTTTTCATGGCGGGGTTGACGAAGGTTCGCTGCGAAAGATAACCGAAAGAACCGGCGGCCGGGCCTATTTTCCCCGAAGCGAACAAGAGTTGCGCGATGCTTTCGTGCAAATTCAGCGTGATCTGCGGGAACAATATCTGGTTGCTTATTACCCCTCGAACAAGAGCCGCGACGGTTCATATCGGCGGATCGTGATAGAAATTACAAACCCCGAAGTGCGCAATATGAATCCCAAGCTGACCCATCGCCAGGGTTACTTCGCGAAGACAGCCGACTCCCCCAAGCCCGCCAGACCTCGAAAGACTCCGTAAATCCTCAGGTTTTCCCGTCTTTTACCCCGTGACAAACCTGACTAGCGTTGTTATACTGCGTTGTCCCGATGTCAATTCGTGACACGGCGATATCACGAAACCCGTTGCGGCCCGGCGGGTCTCAACATCTGGTTCACATTAAATCCAAGACAGCTTTTTCGTTGATCCTTTCCTGACTGGCTCTGCCACGTCGTCCCAAACGCCTGAGAACCCATGCCAGCAAAACAACCAGCGACTGTGCTCGTGGTCAATGACGATCCCAGAATGCTGGATCTCATTGTGGACTTGCTAACCGACGAGGGCTACAAGGTGCTCAGCGCCGCTGATGGCGCTAAGGCCATCCAACTCGCGGAGATGGTCAGGATCGATACGGTCGTCTGCGATGTGGTCATGCCCGGTATGGACGGCCTGGAAGTCGCCCGCCGCTTGAAACAGGATCCGCTCACGGCAAATGTACCAATCCTCCTGGTAAGCGCCATGCGGTCGCAGGGAGAGGTGGCCCTCGAAGGTTTGGAATCCGGGGCTGATGATTTCCTGGAGATACCGTTTCGCCATGCTGAGTTGCGCGTAAAGATCGCTCGTCTCACCGAACGCAAGCTGGCGGGTGAAGCCTTACGCTCCAGTGAAGAGCAGTACCGGATCTTGTTTCAATCGAACCCGCACCCGATGTGGGTCTTTGACGATGAAACTCTTGCTTTTCTGGCGGTGAATGAGGCTGCGGTGGAACATTATGGTTACTCCCGCGAAGAGTTCCTGCGCATGACCCTGAAGGACATTCGTCCCGCGGGCGATGTACCGACTCTGCTGGCGGGCCTGGCAAGAATTTCGACCACCCACGACGTCGTCGGCATTCGGCAACACCGGAAAAAGGACGGCACGCTAATTAGTGTTGAGATTACCTGGCATTCGCTGGACTTCGAAGGCCGGCCGGCAAAACTGGTACTGGCGAACGATGTCACTGAACGGAAGAATGCCGAAGCTGCAGTGCGAGAGAGCGAGGAAAACTATCGCGAGTTATTTGAGAATGCGAACGATATAATTTATACGCATGATCTTACCGGCAACTTCACTTCGTTGAACAAAGCCGGAGAAACGATTACCGGGTATAGCCGTGCCGAAGCCGCGACGATGAACATCATCGATGTGCTGGCTCCCGAGTATGTGATCGTCGCCCGCCAGATGTTGGCCCGAAAAGCAATCAGCGAAGGCGCCACCGTCTATGAACTTGAGATTATTACCAAGGGTGGCCAGCGCGTAGCGCTGGAGGTCAGCACGCGCCTGGTATATCGCGGAGAAACTCCGATCGGAGTACAGGGCATAGGCAGAGACATCAGCGAGCGCAAACACACGCAGGACGCACTCCGCGAAACGCAGACCTTCTTTCATACCTTCATGAATAATAGTCCGGCCATCGCCTTCCTGAAGGACAAAGAAGGGCGCTACGTTTATGTTAATGAGCCGTTCGAACGGCTGTTTGGACAAAAGTTGGAGTACCTGCGCGGGCGGACCAGTTTTGACTGGTTGGCCAAGGAGACGGCCCAGCAAACTCACGATAACGATCTGCAGGTGTTGACTACCGGAGTGCCTCACGAGATTGTAGAAACGGTCCCCACTCCTGACGGTACACCGCACCACTGGTTGGTATTCAAGTTCCCCACCTCCGATGCCTCCGGGCAGAGGTTTGTCGGCGGCGTGGGCGTCGACATCACTGAGCGCCGCCGCGCTGAAGAGGCCCTCTCCCAACAAGCTCAACGTCAAGCGATGACCAATCGCATGTCGCAGGCGGTGCGCCGGTCGCTCGACCTTGCCGAGGTATTTCAAACGGCGGTGAGCGAGTTGGGGGCGCACCTCGAAGTCGATCGTTGTTCCTTGTTCATGAGAAACGACAGGAGCGGACTGGTGACTAATGTTGCCGAGTACCACGTGGCTGACGTTCTGCCCGCCGGTCACGATTTTCAATTTGACGAAGTGGGAAGTTTGGCGGCAGCGCTGGAGAAGGAAAACGCCCTGATTTTCAATGATGTCGCCGGCGATCCGGGAATCAGCGAACTCTATCAAAAGGTTTTGCGCAAGGCGAATGTGCGCTCAATTATGTACGTGGCGATCAGAGTTGGCGATGAGACTCCGGCTGCATTTGCTTTGTCCACTACCAGGCAAACTCGCACCTGGAGCGAGTCCGATCTCGCTATCGCCAAAGCTGTCGCCGATCAGACTGGAATTGCGATTCGTCAGGCAAAGCTCTATCAAAGTGCCGAAGCGACCTCCACGCGCGAAGCGCTCGCGAACAGCTTGAGTCTGGTGATTCGCGCCTCTCTCAGTCTGTCAGAAGTATTAAGCGCTTCAACCAGAGAATTGGGCCGCGCGCTTGCCGCCTCCCGCGTCCACTGGCGTCGCTACGATCCCAACAACAAATCTTTGCCCCTGGAGCATGAATACCTCGCGCCGGGTTGTTCCAGCGTGAGGCACATGGACTCTGATTATGGCGCGATCGGACAACACCTGTTGGCCTCCTTAGCCCCTGTTGTAATCGACGATTCAGTAGGCTATGCGGATGGCCCCCCGGCAGTCGCCGGCAATGTTCGTGACAACGCGACGCTCTTAAATAATAAGTCTGAGATCTGGTACCCCGTTGCCGTTGACGGGCGGTTTCGCGGAGCGCTGTGCATCAGTCAGACGGATCGAGTTCGCTCCTGGACAGAGGACGAAGTGGCTTTAGCGGGATCGGTCGCGGTGCAGTTGGCCATCGGCATCGCCCAGGCGGAATTATTTGAGTTGGTTGCTCGCGCCAAGAAAGAATGGGAATCGACGTTCGACGCCATGTCGGACGGGATCTTCATTTTTGATCGGCAAGGCCAGTTGATTCGCGTGAATCGTGCCGGGGCAGCGTTCGAACAGCTGACCCCCCAGATTCTTTCGGGCAGGCATTGTTGCGATATCTTGCGCACCAACTCGGATGACTCTTTCTGCATTGTGGAGAAATCAATTGCCGACGCCCAGAGTGTCACTTTGGAAATTAGGCCCACGGGGTTAAACCGGCCGTTGCTGGTTACGGTTGAGCCAATTCTGGCCAGTGACGGCCACCCTGCCGGTGCCGTATGTACTGCTCGCGATGTCACGGAGCTTCGCAAAATCGAGGCCGTGGCCCGCGAGCGGCAGTCTCTGTTGACAAACATTCTGGAGAGCGCGCGTGAGTCCATCTACGCCGTCGACGCCGCAGGCCGCTTCCAATGGTGTAATAGCGCCACCCTCGAAGGGTTGGGCTGCCGGCGCGAGGATTTTATCGGCGCCAGCCTGGTTGACATGATCCACGAAGATGATCGCCGCATGGTCAGCGAACGTTTTGTCAGCGCGCTCGCGGGACAGGCACAAACCTACGAAATGCGATACTTCTCCGGCAATGGAGATTTGCGGTATGCGCGCGTAGACAACGCGCCGTTGGTGGTCGAGGGTCGGACGACGGGCGTCCTGGGCATCGCTCGTGACATCACTTCCCAGAAGCAGGAACGAGAGCGAGCGGCGCGCGCCGATAAATTGCGCGCGTTGGGTCAGCTGGCATCCGGCGTCGCACATGATTTTAATAACTCCCTGGCTGCGATCCTGGGGCGAGCGCAGTTGATGCGGCGGCAAGTAAATGATGAAGCCTCCATTCGCAATCTGGATATCATTCAAACCGCCGCTGAAGACGCGGCGGCCACAGTGCGGCGGATTCAGACCTTCGCGCGGAAGAGCCACGCGAAAGAGTTTGAGTTGCTTGATGGCAGCCAGCTGGTAAGCGATGCAGTGGAGATAACGCGGACGCGATGGGAAAATGAAGCACGCTTACGCGGTCTGCAAATTGAAGTTGCCGTCAATGCGAAGGAACCTCTCTTTACCCACGGCAACGCGTCAGAGTTGCGCGAGGTCTTTGTTAATTTGATTGTGAATGCGGTTGACGCTATGCCCCACGGTGGTAGTCTGACGATCAACTGCATTCGCCAGGACGAGCGTGTTCACCTACGGTTTACCGATACCGGGACGGGCATGGAAGAAGAAGTGCGTCAGAAGGTTTTCGAGCCGTTCTATACAACTAAAGGAATGCAAGGGACCGGATTGGGCTTGGCAGTGAGCTATGGAATCATCGAGCGGCACGAAGGTTCAATCGCGGTGGAATCCAAGCCGGGGCAAGGCACCACCTTCATAATCGATCTTCCGGCCGCGCAAGCAGAACCCGTGGTTGCGGACACTTCGGGGCTGTGCGTTACGCAATCGCTTTCCGTGCTGGTCATCGATGATGAGCCATTCGTACGCGATACGCTGACTGAGATGCTTTCCGAGCTCTCGCACAAAGTCTCATCGGCGGATTGTGGGCGGGATGCGTTGACGCAATTCGCACTGCAAAACTTTGATCTAGTCTTTACAGATTTGGCGATGCCCGGGATGGACGGCTGGGAAACTGCACGAGCGTTGAGGAAATTGCGGCCGGAGGTCCCCATAGTCCTGGTAACCGGGTATGGGGCGACCGCGCAGGCTCCGTCGGGCGAACATGACTTGATCAGCGGTGTTATTTGCAAGCCCTTTGATTTTACTCAAGTTAGCGAAACCATCGCTCGAGTTGTATCAAGCCAAACCGCGCATCTGGTAACTGTCTAGCGAACTTCTCCGCGCAACGTCTACTTCTTTTTCCGCGAGTAAATTAAAAAAAGCAGCGCGATGATTATCAGCAGGATGATCTCCCAGAAAACGAATACCTGGGGATCAAGCCGGCCCATCTCGTCGCGCGCATCCGTGTAAACGATGAACGTGCCGAAGGCGATGCCCGCCGTCAGCCAGATAATCTGTCGTTTCAGGTCCCACATTGAATGGTTATTGGACTTTGACCACCCCTTACCATGGAAATCTTGAGTGATTCGAGCGTTAATTTCACAGAAATTCCAGCGTCAGCAGATACCCCCCAGTATCTGGAGCACTTAAGCCTGATGCGTTGCTGGATGGATCGGGTAAAGGCTTGCCGCCAGCCGGCGAAATTCCGTTTGCTTGCTAAGCCCGCGAGGCATTGCGGCGTGAGGTTATTCCGCCGGGCCGGTGCAGCCTGGTCCATGCAGGGCGGGGATCTTCTGACTGATGACCGGATAGTTGGGGGCCTCGTCGATATTGATCTGCGTCCAATGCTGATACTGTTCCGGCACGCTGGTATCCGCAAAGATCGCTTCCACCGGACACTCAGGCACGCAGGCATCACAGTCAATGCAAGTGTCGGCGTTGATGTAGAGTCGATCGGTAAGTTCATGAAACGCTTCGACCGGACAAACGGCAGCACAGTCGGTGTATTTACAATCGACGCATAATTCCACTACTACATAGGTCATTAGGGAAGTAAGCTCCTTTCAATGATGCAAATGTTTATGATCTATCGGGCGGAAAGTCAACAAAAAATTATCGATGCGCCCGAAGCACATCGCTCGCTTTGTTTACCAGCAACAGCATAACAGAACTACTGATCATAAACTTGATTCTGCAGACGCGAACCGATGACGCTTCGATAACGCAACTACGCCCTGCAATCGCTAATGACGCGGAACGTAGGTAAACCAAAAATAGATCGCCTGGCCCACGCCGATAAAGAGACCTATGACCGCGCCAAACAATTCGATCGTTTTCAGGTGGTGCTGCGCTACGGACAAAACCAATGATTCAAGTTTCTCCAGCGGATAATCGGAGACCTTGTTGCGCACCAGGCCGCCGACATCGAACTCCGCGATTGCGGCCGGCAGCCGTTCCCGCGCTGCTTCGGTAATGCGCGCGGTCAACGCGGTGCTGGCTCGATCCACTGTGTGCTCCGGCAGTTGATCCCCCAGCCGGCCAATCGGAGCAATCAACAAGCGTTCAATTTGGGAGCTAAGAATGCTGTTAATCGTGCGCGCCGTATCATCGCGGGCCAGCACTGTCAGCAGGCTTTTCGTAAGGAAATTCTTGAGGCGCGGCGCTGAGTCCGGATTCACCTGGGCCAGCAGTTCGCTCAATGTTTGCGGCTGCAAACGCGCCATGGCATCGGTGAAGTAGGCCGAAAGCGATTTTATTAGTTCCGGGCTGTTCGCCAGCGCCAGCACGCGCTCGGTGATCTGGTTCTTGATCGTCTCAAATTTCTCACCTGAGATCTGGCCCGCCAATTCATTCAATGGCCGCGTGAGGAGGTTATCGATCGTGGAGTTAAGAAAAGCCTCAGCCTCCTGAACGAACGCGGCGCCACGCAGGTATTCATCAATTCGCCGGGGCAGGGTTTTATGGACCAGCTCGTCCACTTCATGATGAATCGTTTCCCGCGAAATAAAGATTTTCTTCAAGAACGAGAGCTGGGTGTAGTAATCGTCAACCTCCCGTTTGATGAGCGCCCCGATTTGTTGTTGCGTACTTGCGCTGGTGGCGATGTCGGCTAGTTGGTGGACGATCGGGGGAACTGCGCGATGGATTCGCTCTTTGATCAGTCCCACCGTTTCCGGCGTGAACATCTCCGCGAGCGTGGCCTGGCTGGTAGCAAATTCATCCAGGCGTCCGCTGACAAATTCGCGCACCTTGGCTTCAAACCCATGTTGAGTAACCAGATCATGAAAGCGGTCCTCCGCAAAGGAAAGTATTTTTGCGAACGTTTCTTCGCTGACAGTCTCGTTTAGGTTGCGCGCCAGCAAAGCGTCCACCTGATGATCGACAAACGCAGTGATTGCCTCGGCGGTCTGTTCGCTCTTCAAAACGGATGTGATGTGTTCCGCCAGGCGAAACTGCAGGGCCGAAATCGTATCCAGTACCGGGGCGCGTGCCGCTGACGGCAGCGCCTCCAGAAACGATGGGTAAACGGTGGCGAGCAACTCGTTAGTATAGGTGTTGACGAAGGTCTCGATCTTACGATTGAAGAATCCGGTTTCGAACAACGCGTTGAAGATCGTGTCCTGAGAGACGAGTTCATTGCCGACCGCATTGCCGATTGACTGGGCCAGGCGGGCGCGGTGCCGCGGAATCATTCCCTGCGGCCAGATCGTGACGCCCAGTAACTTCAGCGGTTTATAAGGATGGAACAGCATCCAGATCGCCAGCCACGCAGCCAGATAGCCGTGCACGGTGGCCACCACGATTATCCCGGCGCCAATCAGGAGCTTAAATGTAAATGGATCGATGACGTTTCTCCCGCGTGCTCTAAGAATAATTTAGAGGGATGCTAAACGGAGGAAGGGAAGAAGGTCAAACGCAGGGAACGCGCGGTGACAAATTCATAGGCAGTGGAACGCTCTCATTCATTCCACAGGATGTCCCGCTTTGATCCAGGCGGCAGTGCCACCCGCAACGTTGAGAAGATTTCTAAAACCCTGCTGCTGCAGAATGCTGCTGGCCGCGCTGGAGCGATAGCCGCCGGCGCAAATCACCGCGGTAGGTTTAGCCGGATCGAAAGGCAGCTGCGAAATCTTTTCGCGCAATTCAGAGAGCGGGGCAGGAATCGCTCGCGGTACATGCCCACCTTCGAATTCCAGCGGCCGCCGGACATCGAGTATCTGCGCCACCTGGTCATCCTCAATCAGGGTGTGCAGTTCATCGACCGAGACCTGCGGGACCTGCGCCAGTTCCAATCCAGCCTGACGCCATGTTTCGACTCCGCCTGCGAGATAGCCTTCGACAGTTTCGATGCCGACGCGGGCCAGACGCATCACGGCCTCATCCACTTTTTCTACAGATTCAGCGACGATCACAATCGGTGTAGTCATGGAGAGCAAAGAACCGGACCAAATTGCAAACTGCCCGCCCAGCCCGATATTCACTGAGCCTGGCACATGCCCGGCGCCGAAGTCCGCTGCGGATCGGACATCCAGGAGTACGTGACCTGAAGCAGCAAGAGCTTCAACTTCAGATGGCGACAAAGCCGCGGGCCGCGCAATCTCAGCCAGCGTCGCGGCCCCGCTGCGATTAATCTCAGCGTCTTTGGAGAAGTAGTCAGGAGCAGGCGGCAAGTCAACTGTCATCATGGTGATGAAAGCTTCCTTCGTCATCGGCGTCAGGGCGTAATTCAATTTCTTCTGCTCGCCAATGGTGGACGATGT
>JAWVFI010000136.1:0-6812 GCA_033856235.1 Blastocatellia bacterium
AGCGGCTGCACTGTGAAGGGCGCCGCCAGAGAGTTTTGCAGGATGTTCTGGTTGGAAAGCCGCTGGTAGTAAATGCCATAGCCGGCGCGCACCACCATCTTCTGGTTCCCGTGCACGTCCCAGGCAAGGCCTACGCGAGGGGCAAAGTTATTATCATCACGGCACCTCTCGAGAGCGCAGTTGGGAACCCCGGCCGTGCCTTTGAATCCGCCAAGATCAACCGCTTCAGGAAATAGAAACGGATTCTTGCCGGCAGCCGCGAGGGCGGGATCGTAGATGCCCGCGCGATTCAGTCTGTCATGACCGAAACTCATCGCTTCCCAGCGCAAGCCCAGGTTGAAAGTGACTCGCGAACTGAACCGGAAGTCGTCCTGGAAGAATCCGGCAAAGTCGGTCGCGATGAAATTGCGCGCCGGATCTCCGAAGGCCGATTGCAGGGCGGTCGGAGCGCCTCTCAGGAAATTTTGGAAGGCCGAGCAATCATTAGTATTCAGTTTGCAATTCAAAAATGTCGAAAGCGGAGGGGTTGCACCTGAAGAGGTCCCCCCGAAGGTGAGCGACCCGCGCACGGAGAAGTTATTGAAACGGTTCAACTGATATTGAACGGCTTCACCACCCATACGCAGACTATGCTTACCCCAAATCATGGAGTAAGTCTCCACGGCGTTGTATTGATTCGAGATCGTTCCGCGATCGTCGTTGACGCCGGTGCCAATCGAGATGGAGCCGGTGATCCCGACGCGGTACATCCCCGGGAACTGGGAAGTATTGCCGCGAACCGCGCCAATTTCGCTCATGTTGTGCTGATCGAAGGGAATGTTAGCGAACAGGAAGCGGCTGAAACCCAATCGCAGCTCATTCACCTTGGTAGGACTAAATATGTGAGTCTCGGTTAAGGATAAGAACCGATTGAACTGGGTATCAGTCCGGGGATTCGCCAAACTGGTGTCAGTGCCGAAAGGCTTGGCTACCGATCCTTCATCCCAGAACCAGGTGCCCAAAATCTTGTCCTTGCCGTCCCGGAAACCGCGGTCGTAGCTGACCGTGTATTGATTGTCAGTAATCGGCGCGACCCCTGAAAATTGGCAAGTGAATGAACCGGGAGCAGCCGTTCCAGTCCCCGCCGCTCCGGCCACGCAACCACTCTGGCCCGAACGCGGAACCAGGAAGCCGCTGCCAAACCGACTATCCTGAAGATTAAGAATCTTTACTGCGACCGGATCAATCTGGTTCACATTTAAATTAAAGTCCGCCGCCAGAGACGCTGCTGTGACGAGGCCGCCCGCGTCCGTGGTGAATCTCTGCACCGTCGGGGCCGACGTTGAGCCGTTGGGATCGATACCATTGCGGGCGCGGACGCCCTGGTAATTAAAGAACCAGTAGCCGCCCACCTTTGGTATCGGACCACTCGCGCTACCGCCAAAAACATTCTGCAGCAAACGGCCCTTCTTCGTCCGGTTCGCATTGAAGAACCACTCCGATGCGTTCAGCGCATCGTTGCGATGGTTCCAATAAAGATCGAAGTGGAAGTCTTTGGTCCCTGAAGCCGTTACCAATCCCAGCGCGCCACCGCCCTTACTTCCCTGGGAAGCGTCGTAAAGCGACGTCGCGACTTTCATTTCCTTGAGCGTGTCGGGATTGGGGAGGGGCACAGTATCAAAGTGCGCGAGGTTAAAGTCGTTTACGTTAATGCCGTTAAGCGAGACACTGTTGTTACTGGTTCGCTGGCCATTAACTGTAACGTCCGCAGTACCTCGACCGGCAGAACGTACGTCGGTAGGATCGCCGGTGACTCCCGTCGAAAGAGAAAGCAGGAAGAGGAAATTTGGAGAAGCCAGCGGCAGCGTCCGCAAAGTTTGGGCGTCCAATGCCTGGCCCATGGTCGAGTTTTCCGGATTGATCAGCGACTGGGTGGCTTCGACGTTCACCGTTTCTTCGATCTTGCCGGCTTCGAGGGCGACGTCCTGGCGCGCAGTGCCGGAGATTTCGACCTTCACCCCGGAAACGACGGCCTTCTTGAAATTCGCGGCCGTGACTTCCAGGCGATAGGCGCCCGGCGGTAAGAGCGTGGCGCCGAAACGTCCTTCGTCGTCGGTAACGAGGGTGCGCACACTCTTTCCGGTGCCGACGTCAATGATTTCAACCGTAGCGCCCTTCATCACAGCATTACTCTGATCGGTAACCACGCCGGTAATGCCTCCAGTTTGGCTCGCCTGTGAAAAAGCTACAGTGGCAAACAGAAACACCAGGACAACCCCGCTTGCAAAAAAGCGTGAGAAGCTTCGCATAACAGTTTCCTCCTCTTTGCAGGCTTTCGAGAAAGCCTTATGTGACGGTTGAGAACGTTACCCTTGGGATCGATAACCGGAATTGGAAAGATGGCTGGACTTTTTTACACGCAAGCAATATTCCAATGGATTGGCTTAAGGCAGGATGGTCGTAACTTCAAACTTTCTTTCGGTTTTTGCGATACGCGAAACGAGGGCCCGATCTAACCCAGGGCCGGGTTAAATGAAATTTTGGCTTTTTTACGAATTCTCGGATCGCGTAGGACAGACACTCCTGTCTGTCCCTGATCAGGATGATGCCAGCTGGCGATGAGAGGGACAGGCAGGAATGCCTGTCTTACTCGTGGTAATCTGCGGCCTCATGGAACGCATCGTCTTTCTAGAGCGAAATACTTTCAGGGCTGATTTCCGCAAGCCGGAATTTGCGCACGAATGGATCGAACACGGCGAAACGTTGCCGGCGGAAGTAGGGGAGCGACTGCGTCACGCCACGATCGCCATCTGTAATAAGCTGCCACTACGAGAGACGGAGCTGTCTCTACTGCCGGAACTCAAGTTGATTGCCGTGGCCGCGACGGGCGTGGACAACATCGATTTGGAGTACTGTCGCCGGCGCGGCGTGCCGGTCTGTAACACGCGCGGTTACGCCGTACATTCTCTGCCGGAGCATGTCTTAACCCTGATCCTGGCGCTGCGACGAAATATCATCAGTTACCGGCAGGACGTAAGCCAGGGGCGATGGCAAAACGCAAAACAGTTCTGCCTGCTCAATCACCCGATTCATGATTTGCACGGCAGTACTTTGGGAGTCATCGGCTACGGCGTCCTGGGCCAGGCGATGGCCCGATTGGCTACCAGCATTGGCATGCGCGTTGTGATCGCGGAACGAAAAAACGCGGCATCGATCCGTCCGGGGCGAACCCCCTTCGCGGAGGTTTTGAGAGAGAGCGATGTGATCACACTTCATTGTCCCCTCACAGTGGAAACGCGGGACATGATCGCATTGCCGGAACTGCAGAGCATGAAGCGAACGGCGCTGCTAATTAATACGGCGCGTGGCGGGCTGGTAAATGAAACAGATTTGACGGCGGCGTTGCGAAAAGGGTTGATAGGCGGCGCCGGTTTTGATGTGCTGAGCAGCGAGCCGCCGCGCGAGGGAAATCCTTTGCTCGAGATTCAGGCGCCGAATTTTATCCTGACGCCCCACGTCGCCTGGGCCAGCAACGAAGCTATGCAAAGCCTTGCGGATCAACTGATCGACAACCTCGAGGCCTTTGTTCGCGGAGAACCGCAGAACCTTGTGACCTGAGGCTATGGAGTGCGGTGGCAGAGCGCAGCGGCGACACCGCTTTGGATCACCTGATAACTTAACGGTCGGGATGGAATCCAAAACGCCGTCGCCGCTTCGCTCTGCCGGCGCACTCCAAAAAGCAAAGGGCTGCGCCAACTAGCGCAGCCCAAACTCAATGAAACCTGGCAGGCGACTTACGAAGACGCGGCTTCGCTCGCTACGGAAGCTGGTTCGTCGTGGTGCTCCGTGGTGTAAAGGTTGAGGATGTCCTGGCCCTGCCGCGATCGAGGATCAATAGTACGCAAGTGTTTGCGGCCCTGCATCTCCCAAATGGCTGTGACCTGGCCGTCCCTCTCTACGGCGTGATAGGTAATCTCTTCGGTGCTCGCTGGTGGTGTTGGCGTTTCGCCTAATTGCTCGGGCGCCGCTTCAATGGGCGCGGTATCGTTGTCAGACATTAAAACTCAAAAGCTCCTCTCAAACTATTCGCCTGTCGTTTGGTTTTGAAGGATTGTGGCACACGAGCCTTCAGAGTGTCTAGCCAGTGTGGCCCCTAAGAACGCAGCGCCAGCTCCAATGCCAGGCGCGGCGACACCACCCCCCAACCCTGGCGGTCAACGTCGATTCCCGGCACTCTTTCCGAGGTGTCGATGAGAATCCGCTTCACTTGCTGCGGCGTAAGCCGGGGATTTGCCTCCAAGATACAGGCTACGACAGAGGCGACGATCGGGGAGGAGAAGGAAGTGCCGTCAACGTACTTGTAGTTTGAGTCAATAACGTTGCCCTCGCGCAGCTTGATGGTTATTAACTGGCGCAGCACCGGGACCGGCAGCTCCTTCGCTTCATCCAAATCTTTGTCGATGCCGGCATGGAGATTAATGATATCGCGCAGCTCCGCATCCGCCGCGCTCTCCAGTTCGGAATAGAGCGCCGCCTCATCCGCGGTGGGGGTGCGCGGCAGAATTGGCGCCGCGACCCAAATTCCCGGCGCTATCACTTCCGGCTTTTGCAGTCCGTCGATCGTTGGTCCATAGGACGAACGGTACATTCCGCGGCGCGCGCGATCTCGCGAGTTCTGATCGTCCAGGCCGCCGACAGAAATCGCCGACGGAGCGCTGGCCGGCGCTAAGACTGAATGGCCCGGTGACATCCCCGCATTACCCACGGCGCAGACCACGACCAGGCCTTCCTTCACGCATCGTTCCACGGTCTGGGCCAACGAATTCGTAAGGTAGCTTTCCGGAAAATCGCCACCCGCGGAAATGTTGACCACCCGAATCTGATACTTTTCCCGCAACGCCAGGACCCATTCCAACCCCGACTGGATCTGTTCCTCGCTGATTCGTCCGGTACGGCCAATTTTCACCAGCACCACATTCGCTTCTGACGCAATGCCGCGGTAGAAGCCGTCAGACAAAGATCCATTCCCCGCAGCCACCACGGAAGTCATCATTCCGTGCCAACTCGCAACGTCAATTGTTTCCAGTGAAGTCTGATCGTCGGCGTCATTAAAGATGCTGTGGTAGGCGAGGATGCGATTTTCCGGTGTAGTCAGATCCGGGTGCGCATAGAATCCGGAATCGAGGAAGGCGATGGTTACGCCTTTGCCGGTAAAACGTTCGTCAGCGTCTAAACGCAATGGAGTCGGCAGGACATAACTCGTTTGCTCAAAGATAGCCGCGTGCGCCGCGAGCTGATGTTGCGCGCGACTGAACAAAGCGACGCAGTCGGGACAAACCTGGGCCAGATCGCCATCGGGGGCGTTGGCGGAAATTATTGATTTAAGTTCAGCGGGCAGGTCCTGTAACGGCACTGAGCCCCCGGCCGCCGCACGGCCACAAACATCGCAGAGTTCCACCGCGGTTTCTTCGGTGGTTGACGCCGTCTCAGTCAATAAGGTTCCCTCGGACATTTAGTTGAGATGTTCTCCCGGGTTGCTTAGTCTTTGACCCTCAAACTTACCACAGCCCAATGAATAATTCCGTCCCAAATAATCAGTTAAGCTCCTTACTGGGATCGCGGGCGTCCCGCCCGTCATGAGCGCTCCGCGCGAAATGCGTCATGCCGTTTTTCCTGCTGATTACACTGCAACCTCGCCTGTCGGGGCAAGGTTGCGGGCGGGACGCTCGCGCTCCCCAGTAAAGAGCTTGAGTCCGATTCGAAGGGGGTCATAAACGGCTTCGCGGTATGAGATCCCGCATCCCCTGCCCGACAAGTTGTGATTCGCGGGGCGCGCGTGTAAGTTATCCCCACCAACTCACGAACAAGGAGAAAGATTTTGGCTGCTACAGAAAAGACGCCCACGGTGGCCGACCTGTTTCGGCGCGCGCAAGCCATGCGACGAGAGAACCGGGAAGTTTCTTATAAAGAGATCCATGCGCAACTGGCGCGCGAGTTTTCTGGCGGCCCCTTCCCGCCAGTTTATAATCTGACGATTCCAGAACAGGACGCGCGCGCGCCTGAGGAAGACTGGTCTGCGGGGTTGCCGATTGTCCTGCGCGGCATTCAGCAAAAGGACTGGAACGATATCGCCAGCGGCATCGTGCTCTCCCTCGAACAAACCGAAAATTACGAACGTGAGCGAGGCCCGGAAGGCACGCGTGACAGATGGCACGATCGCTCTGCCGGAATTGAGGAAGCGACGTCGAAGAGCGTCGGCAAGTGGATGCCGGAAGAATTGATGAACATGGCGGAGCGCAGCCTGAAGAAATAAGAGTTGCCGCGAGGCAAACATCCCGCGGTAATCCGGAATCCAAGAGTCATGTTAAAGGGAAGCAAGTTTTACTCAGCTCTGTTGCTAGTGCTGTTTTCGTCAGTTTTGGCCTTCAGCCAGAACGACAAGAAAGTAGCCTCCGCAATCCTCATCGATAACACCGGTTCGCTCCGCTCCCAGTTCGATCAGGTATTGACGTTGGGCAAAGCGGTCGCGCAGCACGCAGCGCAAAAAGGCCCGGTCTCAGTTTTTAATTTCCAGAGCGGTGGCGATCGCAGAAACCCGCTGGCCATAATTAGCGGCGGCAGCGAATGGAGCCAGGATGCGGATGCCCTGGGGAATTTCATCGACGACATCTATGTGCTGGGCGGCCAGACAACGCTGCTCGATGCTGTTAATGCTATGACCCGCGAGGTGAACTCCAAATTAGCCCTCGAGAAAGACACCTATGCCAACGGGGCCATCATCCTGATAACCGATGGGGAAGACCGCGAAAGCCGCATCAAGGAAACTGAACTCA
>JAWVFI010000137.1:0-33537 GCA_033856235.1 Blastocatellia bacterium
CACACGCTCGCCTTCGAGATCGCGTATGGGACGACCCAATACCTGCGATAGATAAAGCATTGTTCGATTCGCTGTTTGCGGGCGCGATGATAGCACGAGATTGCGCGCCTCAGACTTCAAGGTGAGCCGGGAAAACCGGGGCTGTTGGCAGCAGGATTAGGCTGAAGTCGAGGCGTCGCCGTTTCTATTTCCTGGCATCTTTCTTAGGGTCCGGCGGCTTGCGAAAGTTGTAACGCAGCAACACGCGCATCGGGACCGGGCGTCCGTTACGCATAGCTGGATAGAAATGTAGTTGGCGAATGGTCGCTTCGGTCGCTTCATCGAGACCGAAACCGCCCCAACGCACGATCTGGATCTGGCCTACTTCACCGCGTTCATCGATATCCGCCAAAGCATCGACAGTAGCTTCAGCTTCGGCAGTGGCGGCGGTCTCCGGATACGGAGGACGTAAGCGACGGTAAGGTCGCGGGGTCTGAACTTCTTTTGCTGCAGGTGCGTCTGGATCAGGAGCTTCTTCGATGACGGGGACGTAAGTTTCCACGGCGCGAGCGCGCTCATTTTGCTCAGCCTGCAGCGCTCCCAACACTCTTTGAACCACCCATTCGCGAATTGCAGGCTGGGCCAAATCCGATAACAGTGCCGGGGCCGCGGCTTCCAGGGTTGATGAGTGCACGCTGAGTCGTCGCCACGCCAGAAGTTTACCCGTGCGCGCGCTAACCAGAAAAATTGCTGCGTAGGCTTCGTAGTAAACCGGACGCTCGGAGGATGAGCGTCGCAGAGTCTCAGCATCGCCGGTGATAAAGAAATCGCATCCCATCGCGGAGCCCAAATCGCGCGCCTCGGCGACCGCCATATTAAGCGAACCGGCATAGCCCGCTCCCAATGCTGCGGCCCGCGTTTGGTCTCGGTCGAGCAAAGTCAGTTCTTTTCGCGACACGAGTGCTGACTGAAGATCGTCAGCAGCCACTTTCCCAAACGGCGAGCTCCCCAGATCGAGGGCTGCAACGCGGGGCTTTCTCTCCACCGCCTGGGCCAGGGTAGCTCCCGCCGAAAGCAGCAGGGCAACGATAACTAATAAGGATTTGCCAAGCCCCATGGATAACAGACGACCGGCAGTGCTATTTCTTCCAGAGATTTTGTGAAGGAACGCGCAGGGCGCGGTTGAATTTGCTGGAGGCATTCTCCCAGGCAATGATCGCCGTAAGTTCCACGAGCGCGTCGTCGTCAAAGTGTTCCCGCAGTTGCGCAAATAGCTCGTCACTAACTTCCAAATCGGTAATGGTAATGCAGTCGGCATACTGCAGAGCGAGGCGCTCGGCGACGCTGAACAAAGCACTAGTGGCGTAATCACTCAGCGCCTGAAACTTTTCAACGGTTACCCCGAGATCGCTGCCCACGGCAGCGTTGATGTCCTGTCAAAACTCGCATCCATTAATTGATGCGACCCGGCGATTAATAAGAGTCTGGAGCCTGGCATCAATTCGCCCTGAGGCCTCTATGCCAGTCCACATCGCCCGAGCCCCGCGGAAAATCGTAGGGCGGCGCGCGTACATCAAATGATTCAGCAGGGGCGCGCCCCACCTCTGCCGCTGGGCGTCCAGCACTTTTCTGATTGAACTATCGAGATGATCAGAATTTACGGGCGCGATGCGTGTCATGAAGATATCTCCTTCCGCCCTCGCCCCGTGGGGATCAACCGGCAGTTTGCAAAGCCGCGTCCGGAGCGACGCTGTGGTAGAGCGCGTAGATTTCAGCCTTAATCTCGGGCGGGAAACAAACGCGGTGGAGTTGATAGCCGCGTTGCAGGCCGCGCACGGCCTCGCTTACTTCGCTGATTTCCCGAATGCGGGGCCGCGCATATCCATCTTCAACGTAGATGCGTGTTTTCGGCTCGTCACCCGCGGCCGTGTAGTAGTTGTAATAAGGAACGTCGCCGGCGTGATCTTCGATGAAGTAGTAATCGGGCAGGTACCCCGCGCTGGCAACCAACTTGCGCGCGTTGGCAATGAACTCTGCCCGTTCTGGTTCGGGCATATCAAGATCGATCGCTTTGAACAGACGTCGCCCGACGAAACGCAGGCTGAGATCCCGAAGCACCGGGTCGTTTGCCCGCTGCCACTGTTTCAAATGGAAGATCACATCTGAATCATCGATCTCCAGGTGCTCCATCACGGTCAAGGTTTTTCGTCGCAGCACTTTTTCGAAAGCCGTACCTGGCGCGTACCAAATTTCTTCGCCTTCTTCTAATAGCTGCAGGGCGCGACGCAGGGCCGAACGCAAAACCGCTTCCGCCGATCGTAAAGTGCGGTGAAAATAGACCTGGCGGAACATGTAGTAACGGGCCTGCAAATATTCCTCTACGGCGAACACGCCGCGCGCAGCCACGTAAATGCGATCACCGGCCTCGTCAATTTGCAGCGCGTTAACGATCCACTCCAGATCGTAGAGGCCATACTTGGCGCCGGTCATCAGAGAGTCGCGAAGCAGGTAGTCCATCCGGTCCACATCAAGTTGCGAGGACACCAGCTGTGCAAGCGCTGACGGACGAAAAGTGCCTTCGACGATGGACGCAACGCGCTCCGGGAGGGACGGAGCATACGAGGCCAGCACTTGTCCGATTTCAGTCTCGCTGCTGGAAACGGCCCGGGCGGTCATCGTTTCATGATGAAAGCCCAGGACGCTTTCCATCACATGCGAAAAGGAGCCGTGGCCCACATCGTGGAGTAGCGCTGCCGCGCGCGCCGCAGCGCGGTCCTCTTCGGCAATCTTATAGTTCTCACCCAGACGATCCAGCACCCGCGTTATCAAATGCAGCGCGCCCAGTGAATGAGTGAAGCGCGAGTGCTCTGCTCCCTGGTAGGTATAAAGACCGAGACCGAGTTGTTTAATCCGACGCAGCCTTTGAAATTCGGCCGTGTCGATCAAGCGCACCATCAACTGTCCTTCGTCTGAGTCGGTGCGAAGGCGGATTATGTTGTGGACCGGGTCGCGATAAATTCGTTCTGACATGTTTGTTTAGTCGCAGGAAGCCGCGGGCATTCTAAACACCTTCTGAGCGAGATGCTATGCATGAATAGTTTTCGAGGTTGACAGGAGTGGCCCTGGCGTTGGGAGCGGTGTCCTGGATAAGGGACTTTCGCGACGAACAGCGGAAGGTCTGATGTGGCCCTGGAGGTGCCCTTTCAAGCTGGATTTAGGGCCCGGCCGGATGAGCCAATGTTGCAATTTAGCACTTACCGATTTATGGATTCTTACCATTTTTTTGGATATTCGGCTCTTGATTTCCCGATCCGCAAAAGCCTAAACCGCTGTACCGTAACTAATTGTCCCTGTTGGGCCAACAGGGCATAGGAGTTGCACAAACGTGCACTGGAATTATGCAATTCGTTTTAGGAAATACTCAACACATGTCGCATGGGGCCGGCTAGGACGGGAGAGTGCCAGGGGCATATTCCTTTGGCGCTCTAAATTTATGCGCATGTTCGGCAATAGGAAATAAATGAAAAGAAAGGAAACACTAAGCATGAAAATCAGCATGCGATTAATTACTTCGTTGGTATTTACGTTGTGCCTTGCGTTGTTTGCAGTTAGCGCAACGGCACAAACAGTATCGACGGGTTCCATTGCGGGCACCGTGCTTGATCAAAATCAGGCGGCGGTAGCGGGCGCGACGGTAAGGGTGACAAGCCCGAACCTGATCTCTCCGCAAACCGCTACCACGGATGACAACGGCCATTACGCCATCCTGAATCTGCCTCCGGGGCGTTACAGCGTTACTATCGAGTCTACCACTGGAGGATTTGATAAGTTTGAGCAGGGCAACGTTGAGGTCAATCTCTCTCGTACCTCTTCAGTTGACGCCGTTATGAGGCCAAAGGCTGTTGTAGGCGGTGTCGTAAACGTTAGCGATACCTCTGGCGCTGCGGTTGACGTGACCGGGAACACCAGCGGTTCGAACGTTTCGACCGAGCAGTTTTCCAACTTCCCCACGCAGCGCACAGTGCAGTCGCTTTATTCGATTGCTCCTACCGTTGCTCGTTCCGGACTGCGTGACTCGTCTGGTCGCGACCGCGACCCGTCGGTTGCCGGTTCGTCCGGTCCTGAAAACAACTACATTCTGGACGGTGTGAATACGACCGACCCCGCGTTCGGCGGATCGGGCGCGAACCTTCCGTTTGAGTTTGTGCAGGAAGTGGAAATCAAGACCGGCGCCTACGGCGCTGAGTACGGCAAAGCCACTGGCGGTATTTTCAACGTTATCACCAAGAGTGGTGGCAACGAGTTCCGCGGCGATGCCTACGGCTACTTCACGACCAAGGGTCTGGTACGTGCCACGAAGCAGTTTCCGTTCACGGGCGCTGCCCCGAACGGCTTCTCAGAGATCGACGCCGGATTCGATATCGGTGGTCCGATCATGAAGGACAAGCTTTGGTTCTTCGGCGCGTTCAATCCCCAGCAGCGCAAGAACTCATTCTTGACGCAGACTTTTCACACCAATGTCGAGAACAAGATCACGACGCCGTTCTATTCGGGCAAGATCACGTGGGGGCTCAACTCCAATAACACGTTGACCCTTTCCACGTTCGGTGATTTTACCAAGCAGGAAGGCTTCTTGTTTGGTAGTTCCGGCTTTGGCGCGGACCCTGACATTTTCCGTGGCGAAATTCAGACCGGTGGTCATAACTACACCGCGCGTTTGAACTCGACGATCACGCCGAACTGGATTGGCGAGTTTGCTTTTGGACTCCACTTCCAGCGCGCGAACACGATCCCTGCCGCGAGCGTCTCGACGGTGCCGTTAATCACGGACACGTTCGGGATTCTTACTCCGGCTGGAACGATTGCGCCCGTCACCTCAACCAACGTCGTCAATGGAAACAGCCTCACGGGTAACCCCGGATTTGTGGATTTCATTCAATCCGCGGGCACCTTGCAGCGCAACTTCCTCCGCCAGGGCTTTGGTCTGTATGGTAACCAGAATCGTGATCGCCATGAGTTTGCCGCGCGGTTACAGAACATCTGGGGTCGTCACACCTTCAAATATGGATTTGAGTGGAACGACAACATCTACAACATCTCAACCCTTTCCACCGGCCCCACCAGGACCTATGCAGATCCATTGGGACTGGCGGTAGGTGCGAATTCCGGCATCAACACGGTCAACGGCTTCCGCATCACCAATAGCTGGGCCGTTTGCACCCAGCGTGGTGCGCAGATTGTGTGCCCGGCGGCGTCATCCACCAACATCCTGACACCGGCCGTGGCGGCCGCTCAGGTTCCCGGTGTGACTTCGGTGGTTACGGGTGCTATCACGGCGTCCGAAGCACTGACGAAGCCGTTCCTGGTCCGTACCGCAACTACGGTTCGTGACTTCGAGTTGGTTGCCGAAACAAACAGCCGCGTTGAAGGCTTCTACATTCAGGACGACTACAAGTTGGCCCGAAATGTGCAGTTCAACTTTGGTCTGCGCTGGGATTACCAGCAGGCTTATGGCGCCGATGGCGGATCGTATTTGAAGCTTAACGACTTCAAAGACAATCTGCAGCCGCGCCTTGGCTTGATCTGGGATTTCACCGGCAAGGGCAAAGGAAAGCTGTTCTTCAACTATGCACGCTTCCTGGAGACTCCGTTACCGCTCGACGTGAACGTTCGTGCCGGTGGTGGTGGTAGCCAGACCGACAAACAGTTCCGCCTCAACCGCGTTAATGCTCCGGCGAACTCCACGCTTACCCAGGCAATTGGTAATCTTGGTGCGGATGCAACGCCAATCGATTTCGACCTCAAGCCGCAGACCGTGAATGAAGCGACTGCCGGTTTTGAATACGAAGTTGGTAAAGACGTCGCCATCGGGTTCCGCGGTATCTATCGCGCTCAGGGCTCCGTGATTGAGGATGGTTCGTTCGACGATGGTGACCATTACTTCCTGTTCAATCCGGGCGAGAGCAACACCGAACGCCTGGCTTGCGCGGATCCAACCATCGGTTGTTTCGGACGCGCTCGTCGTTACTATCGCGCGCTTGAGTTCACCGCCACCAAGCGGTTTACGAACAACTGGCAGTTCATCAGTTCGTATGTGTACTCCAGCCTGATTGGTAACTATGAAGGCTTGTTCCGCAACGACAACGGACAGTCTGATCCGAACATCACTTCGTTGTTCGATCTGGTCAGTCTGCTGGGAGGCGCCTACGGACGTCTGCCAAACGATCGTCCGCATCAGCTCAAGTTTGATGGCAGCTATCGCACGCCGTTCAAACTCCTGATCGGCGCTTCGTTCCGCGCCCAGAGCGGTATTCCTTTCAATGCACTGATTCCGCACCCCGTTTATGGCAACAACGAAGGTTTCTGCCAGAACATCGCGGGTATTGGTTTCGTGTGTAACCCACGCGGTACGGCCATCGTTCCGGCAGTCACGGCTACTACGCCGGGATTCCCGAACGTGGTTAACAGCATTGGCACGAACCGCACACCCACGACTTTCAACCTTGATATGAACGCTTACTATCCGATTCAGTTTGGTGAGAATCGGCAGTTGCGCTTCCAGGTTGACTGGTTCAACGTCTTCAACAGCCAGCGCGCAATTCGTCTGGACGAGACGTATCTCATCAACAGTGGCGTTACCGGCGTTGCCCCTGTGGCAAATCCGTTCTTCGGTGCTGGAACAATCTTCCAGTTCCCGTCGTCGCTGCGGTTGGGTGTGAAATTCCAGTTCTAAACTGGTGTGCTTCTAATTGCCGTTTCTGACGGCAAGCAAAGTAGAAGCTTAGTCAGGGAGGAGCGCCCAACAGCGCTCCTCCCTTTTTCTTTTTGGTGGTATCCTAGGCGCTCCCCAAGCGCCCAATAACCGGCACAATTGCTCTAGCCTTGATCGTTTGCGAAAGGAGTTGCCCATGGGTTTCTCTCCGGACGGGATCCTGAATAAAGCTCGCCATACTCTAATTTTAAATCTTGGCTGCGCGGCTCTGCTGCTTCTGATTCCTGCGATCCTGGTGCGGGCGCAGGGCGGTAGCGAACTGACGGGCACGGGCGGCAAACACACTATTCACGGGAGAATCTACTTCCCCTCAGGACGTCGTTCTGACGCTGCGGCGGTGCAGGTCTTCCTGGAGAGCAGCAGTTCTGAAAAACTCTCCATCCTCGCTGATACCAACGGTAGCTTCACTTTTAAGGCGATCGCGCCAGGTTCTTACAGCGTTACCGTGAATGCGGGAGAGGACTATGAACTCGGCAGAGATTCCGTTTATGTTCAGGGCGCGCCGCGAAGTCGGACATTCTCTGCGGCTGAGCTGGCGCGGGCCGACGTACCCCGAATCTACACTGTGGACATTCACCTGCAGCTGAAGCGGGGAGCCGCAGCTCGCACCGGAGTTCTCAATGCCGCGTTGGCCAGCGTACCCAAGCCTGCAGTTGAACTTTACGACAAGGCCATCGAGGCAGTCCGCGCCGGTGATTCCGGCCGGGCAATCTCGCAGCTACAAGCGGCGATTAGTTATTACCCGGAATTCACAATCGCCCTTAACGAATTGGCGATCCAGTATTTGAAGGTAAACCAGCCGGAAAAGGCGGTCGAAACACTCCGTCGGGCTTTGCGTATTCGGCCTGAGGAATTTGCTTTGTTGCTAAACTACGGCATCGCTTTGGTCGAGAAAAACGATCTCGCGGAGGCCGAAGCGCAGTTGCGTCGCGCCGTTACTAAGAATGACAGCGACTGGTCAGCTCACATGTATCTGGGTGTGGCGTTGATGAAGCTGCGCAATTACAATGAGGCCGAGAAGGAGCTCTTGCGGACGCTGGCAATCGGTGGCGAAGGGTTGAGCTTGCCGCATTATTACCTCGGCGGGATTTACTGGGGAAAGCGCGACTACCGGCGAGCTGCTGATGAACTGGAAAAGTATTTGAAGTTAGCTCCGAAGGCCCCGGACACTGAACGCACCAGGGCTTCCATCAAGGAGCTTCGCAGCAAACAATCGTAACTCCGATCCGAAGTAGAGCGTTTACTAAATCTCCAGTGTCCCTCTTACCATTTGGAAGAGATCCTGGTTTGACTCTCGCGTTTTGAAAAAGGAGGGTGTGACAATGTCCATCGAATCCAAGCAAGTTTTCGGGAATCGTCTTACCTCACTAAGTTTCTTTACCGTCTTGTTGGTCCTCTGTTGCTGTGTAACTTCATTTGCTCAGGGAGGGGTAGGTAGTTCCAGGGGCCTTCCGAGCAATAGTGGCGGAAACAACATTATCAGAGGCCGCATCTATTTCCCCGATACATCCACCTCGAGTAAACAACGAGTCAAAGTCAGATTGACGAGCACCGATATGATGGATCAGTCGGCGGTCACGGACGAGGACGGGGCGTTCGTTTTTAACGGCCTTTCAGCCGGCCATTACACGATCATGGTGGACGGTGGCAAAGAATTTGACTCGGCCGTTGAGCAGGTGTCGATAGATCGCGAGGCTAGCCTCAGCTCGCGCAATATGAATATCGCCATCAATCTTAATTTTAAGGGGACTAAGGCCGCTGCTGATGCAGCCTTCGCTAAAGTGCCAAAGCCCGCCCAGGATTTGTACGCCAAGGGTCTTGAATCGGCTGCTAAAAATGACAACAAGAAGGCCGCCGAACAATTTAGTAATGCGGTCGCCCTTTATCCGGACTTTTCGCAAGCTCTCAGCGAGTTAGGCGTACAGTATTTAAAACTCGGCCAGCCGGACAAAGCGGCTGAAGCCTTGAAGAAGGCCGTCGAGCTTTCGCCAAAAGACTTTACGAGTCGACTCAACTACGGCATTGCGCTGTTCGGTAAGAAGAGTTATGGCGAAGCTGAGCCGCAACTTCGAGAGGCATTGACACTCAACAACGCAGCGCCTACCGCCCACATGTACCTCGGCATCACTCTGCTCAGTCTTAGCAGAGATGAAAAAACCAAGGAATTCTTTCCGGACAAATATGCGGAAGCGCAGAAGGAACTGGAAGCGGCGGCAATCTCCGGCAAGAACGAGGTAGGTCTGGCCCACCGTTATCTTGGTGGTATCTACTGGGGCAATAAAGAGTATAACCGAGCGGCAGATGAGTTCGAGGTCTATCTGAAACTGGTTCCCAAGGCCGCCGACGCAGAAAAGATACGCGGGGTCATAAAGGATCTGCGCAGCAAATAAAGTGCTGCTACCGAAAACGCGAGGTGGCTCGGATTCTGATTGCCACCTTTGCTGGCTAGATGTTGAACTCCAGCAGGTGTCCCATCTTATCTTTCTTGGTGTGCAGATATCTGGCGGCGGTTTCATGCGACTTCACTTCGATCGACACCCGCTCCACGATTTCCAGTCCTGCTTCTTCCAACGCGCGCAGCTTCAAGGGATTGTTTGAGAGGACGCGCACTTTGCAAAGCCCCAGGTCGAACAGCACTTCGGCACACTGTTTGTACTCCCGCAGGTCCACTGCCAGCCCTAATTGCTCGTTCGCTTCCACCGTATCGGCGCCTTCATCCTGCAAAGCGTACGCGCGAATTTTGTTGATGATTCCAATCCCGCGCCCTTCCTGTTGTTGGTAAACAATGGCTCCCCGGCCTTCCTCCTGGATCAATTCCATGGTGCGATGAAGTTGCAGCCCACAGTCACATTTACTTGAGCCAAAGACGTCGCCGGTCAAACACTGCGAGTGGATGCGAACCAACGTGGGGACCTCACGACGCATTTCTCCCTTGAACAAAACCACAAACTCTTCATCTGAAGTAAGCGAGCGATAACCCGCGATCTTGAAGTCGCCCCACGCAGTCGGCAGATTGGCAATAGCCACCTGCGCCACAGACAACGGCTGCGCCGACCACGGGCAACTTTCGGTTGTTTCTTTACTTAATGTCATAAAACTCCATAGCAATGTTCGACATTCTCTCCGGACATAGGATGCCGCACGCTATTATTAGCTTTAGCGAAGTGAAGTCAGAGCCATGTTCGATACGTGCATTATAGAAGCAACATCGCAGGCCTACAAGCGTATAGCCGGATGACAGTCCGCCACGTGCGTTCCTCAGTTAGGATTGCCGCGCAGCCATGTGCGCGCTAAGATTAGCCCGCCTGCCTTAAAGGAAAAGACTTTCGCCTTGTGCGTTCACGTTGTGAGTTCCGATGGATCGAGAGCCTATTAATAAACATGATGAGCCGGAGGAGAGGACCAAGCTGACTCTGGAATCAGGCCAGTTGTCAGAGCCGGGACGCGACCGCCGGCCGGCTCTGGTGTTCCTGCGTGGAGAGTTGCTGGCGGTGCCGATTCCTCTGGAACGCGACCAGGTAATCCTCGGGCGCGCCTTGGAGGCCGACGTCCGGGTTAACGACGCTCGAGCTTCGCGCCTGCACGCTCGGATAAATACTGAACGTAGCGAAGACAATGGCGAGACTCGCTATCGCGTTACTGATCTGGGTTCCACGAATGGCACTCTCCTCAACGGACGCGCGATCACCGAAGCCTTTCTGCAGGAGGGCGACAAGTTGGTCATCGGCGAACACATGCTGCGCTTCGACATGCTCGATGAGATTGATCGTGAATTTCAACAACAGATTCATCGCCTGCTGGTTCACGACGATTTGACCGGCCTGCTCACCAGTAAGTCTTTCTTTTCTGAACTGCGGCGCGAGGCGGCGCGTGCCGAGCTCGAGTCTTTACCATTTTGCGTGTTGATGATGGACATCGATCACTTCAAACAGGTGAATGATACCTACGGACATCTGACGGGGAGTCAAACGCTCGAAGAAATCGGTGTGGTGATCAAGCGCGCCCTCCGCGCCGGTGACGTGGCGGCGCGTTTCGGGGGGGAGGAGTTTGCGGCCTTTCTTCTTGATGCTGATTACGCTCAGGGGCTGGTCGCTGCTGAACGCGTGCGAGCCGCCATTGAGAAGCATATTTTCCCGGCCTCGCGGCGCGGTACCGGAGAGATCGAAAAGACCCATAGAATCACAATCAGTGTCGGAGTTGCCTCTTATCCGGATGATGCGCGGGATCCAATTCAACTGGTGGAGTTGGCGGATTCGGCGCTCTATCGCGCTAAGCGCAGTGGCCGTAACCGCGTCGCCGCTTACCGGTTATCGCTGGCGGCAACTGAGAAGACCGAGAAGTTGCCAGCTCCACCTCAATAGCCCACCGGTTGCGGTTGACGCTTTTTGCAACTCATGTTCCCGGTGGGCGTTTAAGCTACCTGTCACTGGTCTCTTCGCGGATGCCTGGTTGCGCCCATCCGCGACGGGCGGTATGCTCTTAGGCGAACGCAGTTTCCGAACTTTCCGCGACATTAAACCGTGAACGCCAGACTAAATCTCGCCAGCGAGCCCTTCGGTAATAGGGCCTTACCGTGGACGATTACGGCGGTAATTGCTTTTGTTTCGCTCCTGGCCCTGGTATTTATCCTGCGCGCCACCAGTCAAACCAATTCCAAAACTGAGGTTACTCAACGCGAGGTAACCAATCTAAGGCAGCAAATGGTCGCCGTCAGGGAACGAGCGGAGGAGGTCAAGATCGCGCTCACTCCGGACCAACTTCAGACGTTGCAGTCGGCCCATACCCTCGTAGATCGCAAACGCTTTTCATGGTCGTTGCTGCTTTCGGATCTTGAGGGGGCGCTCCCCGGATCGGTGCGGGTCACTCGCATTAACGTGAAGGATGTTGCGCTCCAAGGCAGTCAAACTGTCGCCAATTTGGAATTGACCGTTGTTAGCAAAAGCCCAACGACGATCACCCAGATGATTTCCGATATGGATGCAGCTGGCATTTTTCAGGCGGAATTGGCGGTGCAGAATCTACAAAAGGGACGCGGAGAGATTGGTACCGAGTACGTCATGAATGTGCGGTATGTGCCGCGCTCCGGAGTGCCGACGACGTCCGGCAGTACCACCAGTCTGGCCGCTGTTGAGTCGCGGAGCATCGCCGTGAACGGAGGGCAACGATGACGAACGAAGTCATAGATGCCACTCCCGCTCGTCGCGACCAGATTCGCGTGCGTTTGGCTCAAATCAAGGAATCGAGACAGCGAAAAGTATTAGGGGTCGCTGAGATTGCCGGGCTGGCTGGCGCAACGCTCATGCTGGTTCTGGCCCTGGTTTCTTACTTTTATTTCCTGGCTCCGGCGCGCGTTCGCCTCGACGCCCTGCAGCAGGAGCGGGCCGGTTTGCAGAAACAATTACGCACGGCGCAGGAAGGCTACCAGCACAGCACCGATACCAAAACGACAGTCGATACTATCAATACCAGTTTGGAAGATTTCGAGCGAGCGCATCTGGTGGCCCGCGGCACGGGGCGCATGGCTCTCTATGCGGAGCTTAACCAGCTAATTCGTAACAATGGCTTAAGAAACACTGCGGGGCCCACCTACAGCATGCTGGCGCCCGTGGGAACTAAACAGGCCGGAACCAGTTCGACCAAGCAAGGCAACGCCAGATGGCAAAGCGTCTTCCCCGGGATCGGTGTGAGCGTCACCGTTGAGGGCTCGTACCAAAATTTGCGCCACTTCCTGCGCGACATTGAAACCAGCCGGCAGTTTCTTATTGTCAATGCCGTGGAACTCGAAAGTACTACTGAATCCAACGCCGCGCCTCCGAGTGAAGGCGAACCGCGGGCCGGCGCACGCAAGGGAATAGTAAGCCTGCGCCTGGACATGGCAACGTACTTTCAGCGCGGAGCAACAGAATCATCGGGAACGCCAGATTCAGCGGTTCATTAATCTGTATATGCCACTTGTAGAAATAAACTCGCCCGCCGATCGAAAGAAGCTCATCGTTGCGATAGTGCTCGGGGTGATTGCTGTGGCCGTGCTGTCTTACGCTTTGTTCGGCTCATCCGGCTCGGCCCCGGCAAAGCCAGGCCCGAACGTCAGCAAGACCGCTACGCCACAGCGCCAGCCAGCCAGCGGCCCTGTTGGTGCGCCGTTGGTGGTGGATGACGTAGCCGCGATGCAGCCTATCATTGCCAACTGGGGCCATCCCGCGGTTGCGGAGCCCCGGCGAAATATCTTTGCTTTTTATGAACCACTGCCACCGCCGGTGAAGGTTGTTCCAATTCCAGTTCCTTCGCCGACGCCCACGCCGCCACTTCTGTTGGCGTCACTCTCGCCGGCGAATGTGTATGCACGCACTGCCGATTTCACGATGGAGATATCCGGGGACAAGTTTACGCCCGCCGTGCGAATCGTGATTGATAACCGCGAATTGCCGACGCGGTTCATTGGTCCACAGCAACTAGCGGCCACGGTGCCGGCATCCGTGATTGCCAATCCTGGTACCCGCCAAGTCGTCGTCCGTACTTCCGATAGCGTGCTTTACTCCAACGTCGCGACATTGAATGTGGCGACTCCGCCAATTCCTAATTACAACTATGTCGGAATCATCGGGAAGCGGCATTTCAATGATTGGGCGGTGCTCCAGGACAAGAACAGCAAAGATATTGTGAACGTTCAGCGAGGCGACGTCCTGGGGGGTCGCTTTCGCGTGACTAGTATCTCTGAACGGGAGCTGGTGGTAATGGACACCACTTTGAAGATCAAGCACACCCTTCCCTTTACTCGCGACCCATCGCTCGGTAATCAGATGCGACCACCGCAACGAGCTGAGACTGATGAGGAGCCCTGACAGGTACTGATAACTTTTACTTGTGAGTACACCGTTTCGCTTTTAAGGTATGTCCCAGATTCTTCAACGTAAAAACCAGGCTGGTTACACACTGGTCGCGCTGCTGGCAGTGATGACCATCATCGCGCTGTTTGCGGCCGCGGCCGCGCCCCAACTGCGCCAACAAGTTCAGCGGGAGCGTGAGAAAGAAGAGATCTTTCGTGGCGAGCAAGTGGCGGACGCCATTCGTATCTATTACAAAACGCATGGAACCACCGTCCCTCAGAGCCTCCCCACCTCCATCGAACAGCTCTTGGAAGGGATACCCCAGGGCACCCGTAAAGTGCAGATTCTAAGGCCTTCCGCGGCTCGGGACGCGCTGTCCAGCTCCGGTGAATGGCGGCTGATCGCCCCCCAGGCACAGGAGCTTTTGGACTTTGAAGAATCGGTCGCGATTTTCGCTGGCGGCTTTCCTCCGCGTCCGCGCGATACGGCCATCGCCGGCCTGCAGGAGGCATCTGTGCCACGAATCACAAATGTGCTGAATACGAAATCAAAAGAAACAGCGCCGGGGGGCGAGGACACAACGGCAAGTTCGAGCGGCCCGTTTGTCGGCGTGGCCAGCCGCAGCCGGCGTGACTCAGTGATCAACTACTACGGAATTGATCGTCACGACCATTGGATCTTCACACCTCTGTTCAGGTGAACTTAGTTTCCACTCAAGAGACCTTTTGCGGTCGATCTTCTTCCGATCACAGATCATTAGTCAGCCCTCTTCCTTCGCCTCCAATGAGAGTGATCATTCTTCTTACTCCTCTCCGACCAGCACGCTCACACTTGCGAGCGCCAAAATAATTGCAGCATATAAGTAATAAGTTGTTGACAAGTGTTCGTTTTAAGTTTATATAGCAAGATGTTGTGCGCCGTTTACACTAGTCCACAAGAGGTACCTCGACACAGTATCTTGTGGTCACAACCACTAAACCGAAAAGGAGCAAGAACACTTATGGCAACTAAAAAGAAAGCAGCCAAAAAGGGCGGCGCCAAAAAGGGCGGAGCCAAAAAGGCAGCGAAGAAGTCAGCCAAGAAGAGATAGCTCGGTCAATCAGGGTACAACCACAACCTTCAACTGGCGCACACAAAAATCTAAGGCCCTAGAGGCCATGTAAAGGAACGGCGAATGTTTTTAAGAGAAACACGCCGTTCCTATTCTTTTGTTTGCAGTGGGCGACCCTACTTCGATATGCTGCGCGCCAATTGAGAACTTAGCCGTGCGCTGATGGGAGGGCGAACACAGTGCGAGAGAAAGACGAAAGACCCTGGGGTCGCTACGAAGTGCTCGAAGAAAGCACAGGCTTTAAGGTTAAGAGACTGGAGGTGAACCCCGGCTCTCGTTTAAGTTTACAGCGGCACTCACGACGCAGTGAACATTGGGTCGTAGTCGCAGGAGTTGCTGACGTGGTCTGCGGCGATCGTGAACTCCAGTTGGAAACAGGGTCCCATATCTTTCTTCCCACAGAAACCAACCATCGACTAGGAAATAGTTCGGACGAACCGCTTGTTTTGATTGAGGTTCAACTCGGTGACTATCTTGGCGAAGACGATATTGTCCGGCTGGAAGATGACTATAAGAGATAACGACCGGTTGCGCCTCCCTCCACTCCGGCCGCGTAGCCCACTCTCATGATTCGAGTTGCCTTAGTAGAGCCGGAGATTCCGCCAAATACCGGCAACATTGCAAGGTTGTGTGCGGCGAATCGCGTTCCTCTTCACATTGTCGGAGCTGCGGGGTTTCGTTTGGATGACCGCGCCGTCAAGCGGGCCGGCCTGGATTACTGGCCTGAGGTCCAGCTCCAGCGTCACACCGACCTCGCCTCGCTTTATCAGTCTTATCCGGAAGCACGTTTCATTTATCTGTCTACAAAGGCCGAACGGCCCTACTTCGATTGGAAGTTCCAAAATGAAGACTGCCTGGTCTTTGGTCGCGAGACACGGGGTTTGCCGGAAGACGTTCTAAGGACCAATTGGGAGCGCTGCCTGACAATCCCAATGCTGAACTCGAATGTCCGCAGTCTGAATCTGGCCACGTCAGTCGGGATTGTCCTTTACGAAGCGCTCAGACAAACCGGTGCGTTCTCGTAACCGCCCCTCGAAGTCCCCCCAATTCAATGATCCGCTTTCGAGTCGGCGCAATCCGTCATGCCTTCCTTGAGTTCGCGGCGGCCGCCTCCAATGGGGTTCTAACGCGATACATGTTAAAATTCATAGTTTCACTTCGGACCGGAAAAATTGGATTGGCATACCCTATAGGAACAAGATGACTCAGGAACGAAAAGACATACGGAATATAGCTATTATCGCTCACGTCGATCACGGCAAAACGACACTGGTGGATGCGATGCTTCGTCAGTCAGGCACCTTCCGAGACAACGAGCAGGTTCGCGAACGCGTGATGGATTCGATGGATCTGGAACGCGAGCGCGGCATAACGATCATGGCCAAGAACGCCTCGGTGCACTATCGCGACGTCAAGATCAATATTCTGGATACGCCCGGTCACGCAGACTTTGGCGGCGAAGTTGAACGCGTGCTGCAGATGGTCGATGGGGTGATGCTTCTGGTTGATGCCGCGGAAGGATGCTTGCCACAGACGCGTTTTGTCTTGAGGAAGGCGCTGGAGGCGCGTTTGCCCACGATAGCGCTCGTGAACAAGATCGACCGGCACGACGCTCGGCCAGCCGAAGTGGTTAACGAGATTTACGAACTCTTTCTCGATCTGGATGCCACTGATGAACAGATCGAGTTTCCTATTCTGTTTGCCGTTTCGCGCCAGGGAATTGCCAAACTGAAGTTGGAAGACGAATCTGCGGATCTCCGCCCGCTGTTTGATCAGATAGTCGCAACTATTCCTGCACCGCAACAGGGCTGCGAAGACAGCCTGCAGTTACTAGTCGCCAACCTTGATTACAGTGAATACGTTGGCCGCCTGGCAATCGGCCGTATTTACTCCGGCGAGATTGCGATCGGCGATCAGGTTGCTATCGTGAAGCGGGATGGCACGCTGCAAAAAACCCGCGTTTCTCAGCTTTACGCCTTTGAGGGTCTCAAGCGCGAGTCAGTCGATCGCGCCGGGTTCGGCGAAATCGTGGCGCTGGCGGGAATGGAAGACATTCAGATCGGCGAAACAATAACCAGCGTTGAGAATCCGAAACCTCTGCCCGTGATCGCGGTCGATGAACCAACTATCTCCATGATTTTTGGCGTGAATAACTCGCCCTTTTCCGGCAAAGAAGGGCGTTTTGTAACTTCGCGGCAACTCAAGGAAAGACTCGACAAGGAAATCCTCGGCAACGTTGCTATCAGAGTGGAGGACACTGGATCGCCGGACCAGTTCAAGGTTTCCGGGCGCGGTGAACTACAGTTGGCGATCTTGATTGAGATGATGCGGCGTGAGGGTTATGAGATGCAGGTCTCTAAACCGGAAGTAATAACGCGGCGGGTGGATGGGTTGGTTTTGGAGCCCATTGAGCAGGTGGTAGTGGACTGTCCCGAAGAGTTCATTGGCGTCGTTACAGAGGCGCTGGGTCGCCGCAAGGGCCAGATGATTAAGATGGTGAACCATGGAACTGGGCGAGTCCGTCTGGAGTATGAAGCGCCATCAAGAGGATTGATCGGCTTTCGCAATGAGTTTCTTACCGAAACGAAGGGAACGGGTCTGCTGAACACTCTGTTTCTTCGGTGGGGCGATTGGCAGGGCGTGATGCGCGGCCGGGCAACCGGTTCGCTGGTGGCCGATCGAATGGGAGAAACCACCACTTACGCGCTCTTCAATCTTCAGGAGCGTGGCTCACTATTCATCAGGCCGGGAACGAAAGTTTATGAAGGAATGATTGCCGGCGAGAATGCGCGCGCGGTCGATTTGGATGTCAATGCGATTAAAGAGAAGAAACTTACGAACATGCGAGCAGCGAGTGCCGACGAGGCAATGCGTCTGGTTCCGGTCAAGGAACTTTCTCTGGAGCAGGCCCTTGAGTTCATTGCCGATGATGAGCTAGTAGAGGTAACACCAAAGAATATTCGTCTGCGCAAACGTATTTTGCGTTCGAATGAACGACCCAAGAAAAAGGACGCCTAAACTTTCAAGCCGGCTCAATCGCTCGTGTCCCGTGGCTCTTCCAGTTCATCTTCCTCTGCTGCCGGATCGTAAACCTCGTAACCAGTTGCATCGTCATAATAGTAGCTGCGGGGCTCAAGCTTTTCAGCCGCGGGTGGGTCTGCCGGTGCTCCGGTACTATTCCTCTCTTCTTCTCCCATTCGCCCATTATAAGATACCCGAAGATGCTATTCGAATTGCCACAGTTATATGCCATCACTGACACCCGGCTCTCGGGCTTATCGCACGGCGCACAAATCACCCGACTCGCTGCCGGTGGGGCGACATTAATACAGCTTCGTGAGAAACATCTGTCGTCGCGCGCGTTTTATGACGCAGCAGAAGAGGCTCTGAGAAGTGCGCGCAGCCTGGGCGTCCAACTCATCATTAATGATCGGGTAGATATAGCCCTGGCTTTGCAGGCGGACGGCGTTCATCTGGGCCAAAGGGACCTGCCTCCTGAAGTGGCCCGCAAGTTACTGGGTCGTAACGCTATCATCGGCGTTTCTGTTCATAATGCGGAGCAAGCTCAGAATGCTCTGAGTTTTCCCATAGACTATGTGGCGGCAGGCCCGGTCTTCACCACTGACTCAAAAGAAAATCCGGATCCAGTTCTGGGGCTGAGCGGCCTGCGAGCTATTCGGAGGGTCCTGGGGAAAAGACCGCTTGTAGCAATTGGCGGAATCAATCAGGCAAACGCCATTGCGGTCTTACAATCCGGCGCGGACACAGTAGCTCTCCTCAGCGAACTCATTAAGAACCCCGACACGATTGAGGCCACGACGAGAGCACTAATTCGCCAATTGGGTTCCGAAACCTCTAAAAACTAAAGAGTTCAACAGATTTAGCTTGCGTTTGACATCGCAATACGCGAGAATCTCCGTTGCCTCGCCATCTACGGCTTGGTAACCACCTTGGTTGGCATCTCAGTGGGATAACCCGCCTTCAGTCTTTCCCGGCAAATTCATTAACAAATGGAGCTTAACCTGGAGTGAGCTTTTTCGACCTACCACCCGTCATCGAGCGCATGCTGCTGGTCTCTGACAAGATCAGTGATCTCAATTTCTCTGTTGGGCAACTGCCACAAGTCGAAATCAACGGCAAGTTGACACCGGTCCAGCCCCTGGGCTTGCAGAAACTGACGCCGTACCAAACAGAGATAATTGCCATGAGCCTGCTGCAGGGCAACCCTGATGCTGCTGAGCGTCTGGTCCAAACCGGCACCGCTGATTTAAGCTATTCCCTGCCCTCGCGTGCCAGATTCCGTGTCAATATTTTTCAGCAGCGCGGTGTTTACTCGATCGTGATGCGCGTGATCCCGACTGACATTCCCACCTTGCGCTCGCTGTTTCTTCCGCCACAGTTGGCTGAAATCGCCGAACTAAGAAATGGCATCGTGTTGTTAACCGGACCAACCGGGTCGGGTAAGAGTTCGACATTGGCGGCGCTAATCGACGTGATTAACGAGACCAAGCAGTATCACATCGTGGCCATTGAGGACCCGATTGAATACCTTCACGCTCATAAGAATTCCACCATCAATCAGCGCGAAGTTGGCCATGACACCAAGGACTTTCCCTCAGCACTTCGAGCGGCCTTACGGCAGGCGCCGAAAGTTATTCTGATCGGCGAAATGCGTGACTTTGAAACCACAGAGATCGCGCTCGAAGCAGCTGAGACTGGTCACCTGGTGTTGTCAACACTCCACACCATTGACGCCTCAAAGACAATCGATCGCATCATTGGCCTTTACCCCAAGAACGAAGAGCCTGTTATTCGCACTCGACTGGCGCAAACGTTTCGTTACATCGTTTCCCAGCGACTGATTCCGCGAGCTGATTTTCGGGGTCGAGTTGCCGCCGTAGAGATCCTAAGATCTACGCCGCGAACGAGGGAGTACATCGAGAATGGAGAGCAGGAAGGCAAATCGTTGCTTGACGCCATGCGCGATGGACAACTCGAAGGGATGCAGGATTTTGACACGGTTATCCGCGAGATGATTGAGCGGAAGATAATCTCGGTAGAAGATGGATTGGGATTCGCTACGAACCAGAACAATCTGTTGCTGTCGCTCAAAGGCCTTTCATCTTCGGAAGACTTTATTCGTTCCAAGACAGCAGGGATGCCCGCTCCGGACTTTTCCGATTCCGGATCGCTCCTGAGTATGATGGACTAAGACCAGCCATGACCGATCGGTCATTATCTTTCACCTATGAATATCGTATGTCCAAAATGTTCTGCCCGCCTGCAACTCGACGACGCTAAGGCTCCGTCGAGTGCATTCACAGTTCGTTGCCCCAAATGCAACGCTTCGGTCGAAGCGCAGCCCAATGAATCACCCACCGATCAGAGTGGTCTCGGCGTCAGTAAATCGCCTGCCACGGAATCGCCCCGATTTGAACGCGCGCTGCCGGCGCCTCGCTACCAGCCCATCGGCTCGGCGCTCGTAGAGGGAAACGGGCCGGCTGACGCTCCAATAGGTAACGTTGATGATGCCGCAAAGCTTCTGGTCGAAATCCTTCATCGCAGCGGCGTTTCTCCGGAGCGAAAAGGGCGGCGTCGGAGTGATGACAAAAGGCTGCTACTCTGTGTCAGTCCCACGATGCGCGAACCCGCCGCCGCTCTGCTAGCTGCAAATGGCTACGATGTTTTTGTGGCTGAGAATACGCCCCAGGCCCTCGAGAGCATGCGCGAGGAACGGATGGACATCGTCATCCTGGATCCCCAATTCGATCCGGTTGAACAGGGCTTTGCATTCGTTACACGAGAAGTGAATATTTTGCGGCCGGCCGACCGTCGTCGCCTCTTCTTTGTTTCTCTTTCACCGTCGGCGCGGACTTTCGATCCGCACTCAGCCTTCCTGAACAATGTAAATCTGGTCGTTAATCCGTTGGATGTTGAGAAACTCCCCCGCGTATTGGAAAGGGCCATCCGCGATTTTGACGAACTCTACCGCGAGTTCAACGCAGTCCCGCGGACCTCGGCTCTTTAGTGTCAGCGCGCCTGATATAAGTCTCAATCGCACTCAGGATATAAGACGGCCTCCTCCTCGGGGGCCGTTTTCATTTATGGTTTGTGCCTTCTCTGATCTCAGTTGGTCGTCAGGCAAACACAACCAGAAGACAATTTCGAATTGCTCTCAATGCGTGTAGAATCACGGCTGCTCCAAATTCAGACCAGCGGAGGTATTTCTGTGAAGGCGAAAAGCTTGATTCTGGTGCTGTCCTGCGGGCTCGCGCTTAGCTGCTCTCAATCAGGTTCCACGTCCCAGCCCCTCGCTTCACAACCAGCCACGCCGCCAAGCGGCGCTGCGGCTACTACGACCAGCACACCCGGGACTTCTGCCTCAGTGGTTCCGGGCTCGAAGGTTGATTCTTGCAAGGTTCTCACGAGTGACGAATTGAAGTCTGTGTTAGGTGAGGCCCTGAAAGAAACAAAGGCCAGTGATCGAGCGGATGGCGGCTTTAATGTCTCGCAGTGTTTCTATACTTTGCCCACGTTCTCCAAGTCTGTGAGCCTGTCCATAACCAGCTCCGGGACGCGTGATGTCAGGGAATTCTGGAAAGAAACGTTCCATCGCGAAGAAGCCGAGGAAAAGGACCGGGAGCGCAAGCGAGAGAAAGAGAAAGGCTCCAAGGACGAGAAAGAACGTCGTACCGAGAAGAAAGAGGGTCGCGGCGAAGAAGAAGAGGAAGGCGCTCCTCCGCAGAAAGTTCCAGGTACTGGCGAGGAAGCCTTCTGGGTAGGCAGCCCTATCGGCGGCGCGCTGTATGTCTTGAAGAAGAATATCTTCTTTCGGATAAGCATTGGGGGCTCTGACAATCAACAGACGAAGCTCAATAAGTCAAAGACGTTAGCTTTGAGAATTCTTGCCCGCGTCTGATCCGCTGTAGCAAACATTACTGCTGAGATGCCGTTCTCCGATTCGAAAAAGGATTCGCAACTTTCGCCCGCTACGGTGGCGGTCCATGGCGGCGAACTCGTCCAGGAGCAGCCATTCGGGGCGATAGTTTCGCCAGTCTTTCATTCGTCAACTTATAGCTTCAAGAGTTTTGCGGAAATGCGAAGTTACGCGCGTGGCGAGTTGCCGGGTGAGTACTTCTATTCGCGCTATGGCAATCCCACCGTTGCCGAAGTGGAAAGAAAGATCGCGGAGTTGGAAGGGGCCGAAGCGTGTGTCGTTACTTCTTCCGGCTCGGCGGCAACGTTCGCGGCGTTAGCGGCGGTGTGCGAGGCGGGAGATCAGATTATCGCCTGCGATTCAATTTACGGCGGGACGACTAAGATATTGACCGAGGTCTTTAGTCGCTTTTCGATTGGGTCCCGGTTCATTAGTTTGGAAGAGATTTCAGATCTGCCCAGTCTCGCTAGTGAGCGTACCAAGGTCTTCTGGTTCGAAACTCCAACCAACCCCAATAACAGACTGGTGGACCTCGAACTGACTGCAAACGCTGCGCGAGCTGCCAGGCTGTTTTCGATCGTCGATAACACATTTGCCACTCCGATACTGCAGCAGCCGTTAAGTAAGGGAATAGACGCGGTGGTCCATAGCGCCACGAAGTATTTGGGAGGACATTCCGATCTGACTGCCGGCGCGGTCGCTGGAACTCGCGAGTACATTGAGCGCGTGCGCCGCATCAATCTGCGGATCGGTTCCACCCTCGACCCGGCGGCGGCGTATCTGCTGGCGCGCGGAATCAAAACTCTCGACGTGCGAGTTAAAACAGCCTGCGAGAATGCTTTCCAGTTAGCCACCGCCCTGAGCAGGCACGACAAGGTCGCACGCGTATTTTATCCGGGCCTCGAAGACGATCCTCAACACCAACTCGCGCGGCGGCAGATGAAAGCCTTCGGCGGTATTGTGGCGATCGATCTGGTTGCAGGCCAAGGCGATCCGGCAGCAAGCGAGAGCGCTGCGGAACGTTTCTTCGACGCACTGCGCCTGGTGCGATGCGCGCCGTCGTTGGGCGGCGTGGAATCCCTCGTCAGTTACCCCCTCTATTCTTCTCACTACGGATTTTCTCAGGAACAACTTCGCGCTGCCGGAGTGTCCGCGGCGACCATACGTATTGCCGTGGGAATCGAAGCTGCCGTGGACATCATTGCCGATGTCACGCAAGCGCTTGAACGAATCTAGATCCATGGCCGAAGCAAGCCCAGGCATCCCAGCGGTGAACTCGGGGCACGTCCATCGTCACGGGCGCGCCGCTGATAGCCAGCGCCGCCTCAGCATCGTTCTTATTTTGACCTCCATCTATATGGTGGCCGAAACGTTCGGCGGCTGGTGGACAGGTTCCCTGGCCCTGCTGGCAGATGCGGGCCACATGTTCGCTGACGTGGGGGCGCTGACACTCGCTCTAACCGCGGTTTGGTTTGGCGCCCGGCCGGCCACTCCGCGCAAGACGTTTGGATACTATCGGCTGGAGATTCTCGCCGCTCTGATTAACGGAGTAGTCCTGGTGCTGGTTTCATTTCTGATCATTTATGAAGCCTATCAACGCTGGTCCAATCCCCCGTTGGTTCGAAGTAAGGAGATGATGATAGTCGCTGCGGGGGGACTGATCGTGAATCTGGTGTGCGCCTGGGTGCTGCACCGAGATCACCAGGAAGACCTGAACGTCCGCGGCGCCTGGTTACACGTCATCGGTGATGCCCTGGGTTCGGTCGGAGCGATTATCGCCGGTGGACTGATGTTGCTGTTTGGTTGGTACGCGGCCGATCCCCTGTTCAGCGGAATCATAGCGCTGCTGATCGTATGGAGTTCATGGCATCTGATTCGCGAATCGACTAACGTGCTGTTGGAAGGCACGCCCTCGCACATAAACCTGGCCGCGGTGGAGGATGCAATCATGGAAACGCACGGAGTCGATGACGTGCACGACCTGCACCTTTGGACCATCACTTCCGGTCGCGAAGCCCTCAGCGCGCACATAATTCATGCACATGCAACATCGCCACCTGAGCTATTGAGAGAGTTGCGAGCAAAATTGCAGGAACGATTTGGGCTGGACCATCTGACGATTCAGATGGAAACCCCGGACTTTGATGATGACACGATCCACTTTTGTCACGCCGGCACCGCCTGCTTTCGTTCGACCCGGGAATGAGCAATACCTTTTGAGGTAGCAAGGCTCCTATGGAAATCGCCATCGTCATCAACCTGGACAAACGTGAGCAGGCTGCTCTGCAGGCGGCCCTGGTGACGCATGGGGCCCCCGACTGCCTGGTGACACTGGCCATGAAGGGCACTTGCAAGATTCTCACCGTGGACGAAGCTCAACGCTTGCGCCGCTGGATCGCCGAAGCTCGGATCGCCGGCGAGACTGACTTTGCCTCCCTCAACGTAATTGAGCGCTCGCTGGTAAAGTTTGGCCTTTGATCGAGATGCAAGGCTCGCGGCGATTTCTCCAGAGTCGAATAGTCAATACTCTCGCGATAGATAGCTTATGGCGAAGATCCAACTAGGGTACGGTGCTAACACCCTGCCCTTCGAATATGACGAAGCGCGCCACCTGTTACTCGCTCCGAACGAAGCGGAGGACCGGCCGCTCACAGATGTAGAGATTGGCAAAGCCCTGGACTCGCCCATCGGATCTGCAGCTCTGGAAGAGATAATCCAACCCGGTGAGACTGTGCTGATTGTTGTCTCAGACGCGACGCGCGCCACCGCCAGTGCTCAGATCGTAAACCTTCTGATTCGACGTCTGATTCAATCCGGAATCAGTGCCGGGGACATCGCTATCATCTTTGCCACTGGAATTCACCGGGCCCCCACGGAAGTTGAAAAACGCGAACTACTGACGCCGTTCATTGCGCAAAGAATCCGCACCCTCGACCACGACGCTTATGACCGGGCCAGTCTGATCCCGTTGGGAAGAACTCAGCGCGGCGCTCCGATCGAGGTCAATCGCGCGCTTAAAGATTTCTCGCGCGTGATCCTGACGGGGGCAGTCGGCTTCCACTACTTTGCAGGCTTCACTGGCGGGCGCAAGTCCATCTGTCCCGGTCTCGCTTCAGCGCAGACCATCGAGGCGACCCACATGCTGGCGCTGGATCTGGAACAGGGCGGCCGGCGCCCGGGAGTGGCCGCCGGCCGGCTTGACGGTAATGCGGTGCACGAGGAATGTGAAGAAGTCGCCGCGATGATCCAGCCGTCGTTCCTGGTAAACACCATTGTGGACGAACGAGGGCGCGCGCTGCGTGTATTCGCCGGCCACTGGCGTGCAGCTCATCGACTGGCTTGCGCAGAATACGCGGCTACACATTCGCTCAAGATTGATAGCAAGCGAGATGTCGTCGTGGTCAGCTGCGGTGGCGCGCCCTACGATATCAACATGATTCAGGCTCACAAGGCGTTGGATATGGCCGCGCAAGCTTGTGTCCCGGGTGGAACGATTGTGCTGCTGGCCGAATGTGCGGACGGGCTCGGGCGGCCGGACTTTCTTAAGTGGTTCGAGTTTGCTGATTCGCGCGCGTTGGAGTTGAGACTGCGGGATGCTTATGAAGTTAATGGGCAAACTGCCTGGTCTCTGCTCACCAAAGCGGAGAATCATCAAGTGCATCTCGTTTCAAATCTGGGAGATGTCGAGGCGTGCAAGATGCGATTAATTCCTGCGAGAACCCTGGAAGCAGCGCTGAGCCGGATGGCTCACAGGGGCGAAGCCTTTATCATGCCGCGCGGTTCATCGACATTGCCGGTGAGCAGTAACTAGAACGGAAGGCGCGCGATGCTGGTCCCTGTGTTGATTAAATCTTTATTTCCGGTCGGAATAGCTGTTAGTCTGGCGACTCAAAACCAGGCAGAACTTGAAATCAGTATAGACCACTAGTCAAATACTTGATTCTTAAAGGAGCGACCCAGTGAATCTCAAACTTGTTACTGGAACGATCGTGATTACGCTGGCAGCGGCGTTTGGTGTTTGCGCTCAACAGGCGCCGACGGGCTCTAACGAAACGCCGGCGGCCTTGACCGCGACCGCGAGCGCCTTTGATGCGCGTGAGGGCGTTGCCCTCGAAGGACGTTTGTTGACGACGATGCTGAACGGCGCGGTGGACTCGCCCGTAACCAACGTACGGCTGATGATCAAGAATGCCGGCGCCAATTACTACACCTACGTCACGGGCTGGTCGACGTTTTATGGCGCCGATGGTGTTCGTTGTGGCGAAGGCCTGTTCAAGCTGGATGCGCTCGCGCCCGGCGAGTCCGCCGAAACTGATACTCCTGGGCTCCGGCTGAGATGTACTCCCGCAACCTGGCGGATTGTCGCCACGAACCTGCTGACGCGGGTCAGCGATCTTGCGAGTCAAGCTGGCACAAGTTCACCGGCCGCGCCCGCGGATGCGACCCCGGCGTCGGCCGCAAATCTGGTGATTGCCATTGATGGCGAAGAACACCCGATTCAGTTGAACAATCCATTGGTCGTGAAGCTGGGCAACCGGCAAAGGAGAATCGTTGTTCGCGCAGCGCCTTAGCGTGGCCAGTACCGGCGCGACAACTTGACCAGATGATTGGCCAGGCTTAGCATGATTTCAAACAATCATCACTGAGACTCCCCCGGTCTACTGCAGAAAGAGGAAAGTCATGTCCGAGGAACAAAGCGAAACAACCTGCGCACATCCCGCTTGCGACTGCCCGCCCGAAGCGGGGAGTAAGTACTGTAGCGAATACTGCAAAGAAGCCGAGAAATCGCACGTCATGGAAATTGGATGTGGTTGCGAGCACGCCGGCTGCTAAGGGTTCTGCGCGACCGGGTGGGCGAATGGCGGCGCCAGAAATTGCGGACCGATTCGCGTGCACCGGAACATTCCAAGGTCCTTATTCCCCCGACCCTCCTGATCTGGGCGCGGCAATTTGCAACAATTTTGTAATCAAAACTGCGCACCGCGCCTGACAACACCTCTTACAATCCACCGCATCAGTTAGTTTATCACCAACTTTTCGCGAGCATCGAGCCCGCAGGTTGGTGACGAAACACGCACTCGCGGGAACTCTTTTACGTGCTGTGGGCCACCCGCAAGTCTCCCTAAACAAACTGCCCCCAGCCCTTCACTCGCTTGGTTCGACGAGCGTTTTAACATCATGAGGCTCCTATGAAGAGAACTTTTCTGACATTTCTATCGGTGCTGGTGTGCGGCGGCGTGGTTGCCGCGCAGAGTTCACAAACAAGCGCCCGGGGAAGCGCGCGCAGTGCAACATCGGTCTCCCGCAGTGGCGGGGCCGCCCAGATTGAATCCGGAACTCAAGTAGCAGCGCAACTCCAAAACACTTTGGACGCGCGAAAAGCCCGAGTAGGAGATCGAGTAGTGCTGAAGACGACCGAGGCGATCAGGGCAAACGGCCAAACGGTAGTGGGCAAAGGCGCACAGTTGATCGGCCACGTCACTGAGGTACAACAGAAGACGCGAGCTAACGGTGAATCGCAAATCGGTCTGGTGTTCGATCGTCTGGAGAAAGGCTCGCTGGAGACTCCGATCTCGGCAACCATCAGCTCAATCACCCAGGCCCGAGCGCGAGCCCAGAGTGGCAATGATGATTTGTTTAGTTCTGACGTCAGCTCATCATCCAGATCAAGCGCCTCTGCCGGCCGTCCATCCGGGGGCAACAGCGGAGGATTGTTGGGCGGTGTAGGAAGCACAGTAGGCGGAACAGTGAACGCCACCACCTCAACGGTCGGCAATGTTGTCGGTGCTACGACGACAACAGTTGGGAATACTGTCGGCGCCGCCGGCAATACAGCGGGCGGTCTTACCCGAACCGTGGGGGGCCTGCAGATAATACAGTCCACCGATGCATCCGCGGAGGGCGGCGCGCTCCTCTCACTACACGGCGTAAATCTGCGTTTAGAGCAGGGAACTTCTTTTCGCTTGGTACTTAGTCAGTCAGCTTCAGCAGGAAACAATCAGTGACTCTGGGAAAAGATTGATGCTCAGAGACATGAGGACCGAGATTCAGATTTGAAATTTGAGATCTGAAACGGAGAGAGTCCTTTCCAGGCGGCGATGTGGAGCAATTCGCATCGCCGCCTTTTACGTTACACGATCAGGCGCCAGCTGAAATTACGGCCCGTTGACATCTGGAAACCTGTTTGCTAGCGTGAACGCCTGTTACCGACTACCGCTGTTATGGCTCCTGAACCTCTATCGTGAATCTTTCCTTGATGCACAGACCCTGCGCGGCAATTATCAACAGGACTTTCAGACTAACCGGAACTTTTCTTCTGGTAGCCGGTCTGCTGGCAACCAGTGGCTGCTTCATTCTGGATCGATTCACGAAGAAGGAAATCGCAGTTCCTGCGCTTCTCAGTCCGCTAACGGAGGCTAACGCCACCCAACTTATTGCCGAGGTCAACCGGCAGGCGCGGGTGCAATCACTGCGGGGCAAAGTAGATCTGGAATTTCAGGACACATCGTTTGCCACTTCCGGAATTGCGGAAAAATATCGAGCCGCCGACGGCACGGTGGTCTTGCAACGTCCGGGGAAGATCTTCCTCATCATTCAGGCGCCCTTTATTTCCGCGGACATCGCGCGGATGACTTCGGACGGCGAGCACTTTCGCGTTGCCGTCCTCAAGGGCGATGCTAAGTATCAGAGGTTTATCCTCGGCACCAACAATGCCATTTATCGCAAACTCTCTGCGGAGGCACCCGTGGACAAAAGCGGGGCCACGAAGAAGAAAACCAACCTGGAAGAAAATACGGTTAACGCGCTCTCGAACCTACGCCCCCAACATCTGACTGAAGCCCTGCTGATTTCGGGCATCGAGCACCGGCCCGGTTTGGTTTATGCGCAGAGCGAGTTTTATGAAGAAGAGAACGACACCCGCCCGCAGTCGAACAATAAGCGGGTGATGCGCGGCTATTATTTCCTCGATGAATTGGAGACAAAAGAAGAGGGGACAGCGCGCCTGCTGCGCCGGTTTTGGTTTGATCGGGTGGGAGGCCTGCGGCTGGCCCGGCTCCAAACCTTCGACGCGAACGGCGCCTTGAATACTGACGTTACTTACCGCAACTTGAAGAGTTTCGGTGCGGACGCCAGTGTTCAATTGCCTGCCGTCATCGAATTGACCCGGCCGCAGGACCACTACAAGCTGAGCCTGACCTACCAGGCGCCGGAATCCGCAGTGCTCGATCACGAATATCCCGCCGACACCTTCCTGCTGGAAAACAAGTGGCAACTGCCCGAGTACGATCTCGACAAGGAAAAGGGCGCCACCAGCAAATAGCCACCATCGTCCATGCAGCGCCTAGATGTTCGTTGCCGGTTATATTAAACTCTGGCGACGAAGGCTGGCTTCATTCCCATGGACAATCTGGTAACAGCTAACATCCGGCAACGACCCCTGCGCTCAATGGTGAGCGTGGCCGGCGTCGCGCTGGGTGTGGCGCTGGTCATGTTGTTCACGGGGTTGGCGCGCGGGATGTCGAACGATTTGCAGCGCCGCTCGTCGAATCTGCGCGCGGAGATCATTTTCACGAGGCCCGGCGCGCTCGAGCTCACCAGTTCCTCAGCGAATCTCAGCACCAGGTACGTCGAGAGGCTGCAGGCGATCGATGGCGTGGAAACGGCAGTCCCAGTCATTCTCTATTTCTTTCAGGGCAATCGCGGGTTTGGCTTCGAGCAGATTGAAGGCGTTGACTGGCCAGGATTTTCGAAGATGAACGCGATGCAGCTCGTTGAAGGACGCGCTCCGGAAGGTGCTAACGATGTCGTAATTGACGTAACCAAGGCGCGCAACGGGAAGCTGCGGGCAGGAAGCCAATTGACCTTGTTCGGTAACAAGCCTTATCTCGTTTCCGGAGTTTATTCCCCGGAGTCAGGTGCGCGAGTAAAGATGAGCCTCGCCGCAATGCAGGATCTGCTGGAGGCTCCTGGCAAGTGTACCTACATCCTGGTGAAGGTGAAGGAGGGAGTTGATGCCGGCTTCGTTGCCGAGCGAATCAACCATGAACTGCCGGGAAACAAGATTCAATTCACCCGGGATGTTTTCACCAGTGTCGAGAAGAGTATTCCTTACCTCGGATTGTTTCTGCGCGTGCTGGTCGGGCTGGCGGCGGTGGTTAGCGCCTTGGTCGTGATGCTGGCAATGTACACGACGATCACTGAACGCACTCGCGAGATTGGCATTCTGAAAGCGATGGGTGCATCGCGGAGCTACATAGTCGGCGTCATTGAAAAGGAAGCAATTCTGATTAGTACCATGGGGCTGATCGCCGGATTTCTAATCGCGATCGTTGCCGGGTTCCTGATTCATCGGGTTTATGGCCTGGTATTTGAGTTTGGCTGGAAGTGGGCCGTCACCGCAGCCCTGATTGGGCTGCTGGGTGGAGTTGTGGGCGCATTGTATCCAGCGGTGCGCGCCGCCAATTTGGACGCCGTCAGCGCGCTGGCCTACGAATAGTGGCGCAGGATCTGGTGAATGGACCGGTCTAAACCGGTGCAGGTAAAAAGTGACAGAAGAACGCTGATTGTTTCTGACTGTCAGGCAAGTAAATGCAAACCATTCTTAAAGCTGAGAACCTGGAAAAGGTTTATCAAATCGGCAAGGTTGACGTCCCTGCCTTGCGCGGTGTGTCGCTCGACGTGGAGGAAGGGGAATTCGTCGCTATCATGGGTCCGTCCGGGTGTGGCAAGTCGACGTTACTTCACTTGATCGGCGGACTGCTTACACCGACACGCGGACGCATCATGATCGAGGGTGAAGACATGACGGCTGCCTCAGATGCCAAGCGGACCGACATTCGGCGGCGTAAGATTGGCTTTGTGTTCCAGCGCTTCAACCTTTTCCCGACTCTGACCGCCGAAGGCAATCTGCTGCTGGCCGAACGTATACATGGAAATGGGGCGGACGATCCGGAACGCCGGCGGGAAGTGCTGCGGCTGCTGCGACTTGAAGATAAAATGCACCATAAGCCGCTGGAGCTGTCCGGAGGCGAACAACAGAGAGTCGCACTGGCGCGCGCGGTGGTTACGCGGCCGACGATCATTCTGGCCGATGAGCCTACGGGAAACCTGGACTCGGAAAATTCGACCATCGTGCTGAACATGTTCCAGGAGCTGAACTTCCGTTTCAATCAAACAATCATAATGATTACTCACAATCCGGAAGCGGCAGCCATGTGCCGGCGCATAGTGCAGATGCGGGATGGCCTGATCGTCGAACCTACAACCTCGGTACAAATGTAAAAAGTGTTTGAGCGTGGGGGGCTGATGTAACGATCCGCACGGTACCCAACTTGCTCACAGATACGGGCGGCGCCATGAAGCACCTTCTTCGAGGCATAAGAGCAATAATCCTGTGGTCGTATGAACGCACCACCTGGCAGTGGGACCTCCTATGCGTGCTCATCCTGGTATTTATCTTTCTGACGCCTAAAACCTGGTTTGAAACCGGCGAACTCCGGGGGGCTGCCGGGCATCAAAACACGGTGACAGCAACCCTGCTTTTACCGCCCGAAGCGATTGGAAATGAAGGAGATAGCGGCAATATCGAGCGTCAGGTGAGGGCGATTACCGGTCACCCCGATACAGCAGTCCTGGCAGTTCGCCGCAGGATGGATTCCCAGGGCCGCTTGGCGGCATATGAGGTTGACATAAGGTAACCATCCCTTATAATTGCACGGTTTCATAGGGGACTCCGGTTTCGGAGCCTTTTTTTATAGAGGAGTAGGTAATGAAAAGATTAGTTTCCCTCAGTCTGATAACGATGTTTGCGGTCGCTGCGGTGTCTCTCAGTTCCCCCTCCAACAGTAAAGCGCAAAGTCCGGGTTTGGTGAGTTCCATGCTGAACCGGCTGGATGGTAACTGGAAGAGTCTTAAGTCATTGCGCACGAACATCACGATGGAGAAGTACAACGCGCAGCTTCGCGACAGCGATAAGCAGCAAGGCGCCATGCTTTATATTCCAGGTGTGGGACGCAATGCTTTCGTACGTATTGAATGGCAGAGCCCGCAGCACGAAATCATAACTGTGGCCAAGGGCCAATATATGGCCTATCGGCCGCGACTGAACATAGCTTATTACGGCAGCGCGAATTCGAGCCGCAACAAGGCCGGCAGTGCGTTGGAAATGATGAACATGTCCGGAGCGCAACTGCGGGCCCGATTCGATCAATATGACGCGCGCGAGGAGACTCTGTGGGGTAACGTGAAGACTATCCACCTCACGGTTGTCCCTAAGCAGGCCGCCAGCTACAAGTACGCTGAAATCTGGGTTGACGAAGGCGGGATGCCGGTGCAAACCAAGGTGGTGGAAAAGAACGATGACGCGACCACTGTGCGCCTGACCAACATGCAAAGGAACACGCCCATCTCCATGGATGAGTTTTACCTGAAGCTGGATTCAAGCGTAAAGAAGGTAAAGACCTAGAACGCAACAGTCGCAATAGTTAAGCGAAGGGCTCTGGACGACCCGGAGCCCTTCACTATTTCTGCAGTGCGGCGCGTTCTTGCCTTTGAGTGTCCGCCTCGCATATCCTTCGTCCTAAACCACGGCGAGCGTTTTTCCACACAGGTGATTTGAAGACGCCTGAGTAGTTCCACGACATGAAGAAGAGTACGTTTCTACAGCGTAAGTTCCGCCAGGCGGCTTTTATTTCGCGCGGCCTGCTTTCCTCAAAACACGTGGTGCTGGCGCACATCATTCCCATGCGGCGCTGCAATCTGGCCTGCGGTTATTGCAATGAATACGATCACACCTCTTCTCCCGTGCCGCTGGAGGAGATGAAGCGTCGGTTGGATAAGCTGGCCGAGCTGAAAACCTCGGTGGTTACTATCTCTGGGGGCGAACCGATGATGCATCCGCAGTTGGATGAAATCATCACGCACATGCGCCATCACGGGATGGTTGCTGGCTTAATCTCAAACGGCTACTACTTCACGCCGGATCGCATCAAGCGCCTGAACAACGCCGGCCTCGAGTATTTGCAAATCAGTATCGATAACGTCGAACCGGACGCAGTGTCGCGCAAGAGCCTGCGGGTGCTCGACAAAAAGCTGCGTTACCTTTCAGAGCACGCCGAGTTTCACGTCAACATCAATTCAGTTATTGGCGGCGGAATTAAAAACCCGGATGACGCGCTGAAGGTTGCGTTGCGCGCGGTAGAGCTCGGGTTTTCCACCACGGTCGGTGTGATACATGACAATGACGGCATCTTGAAGCCCCTATCTGACAAAGAGAAGGATATTTTTCAGCAGGTCAAGAAACTGGGCAACAAAGACCATGCCCGCCTGAACTGGTTTCAGGACAAGATTGTTGAAGGCAAGTCTTATGAATGGCGCTGTCGCGCCGGCGCGCGCTATCTCTACATTTGCGAAGAAGGCCTGGTCCACTGGTGTTCCCAGCAGCGCGGCTATCCGGGAATTCCCCTCGCGGACTATACGATGGAAGACTTCTCCCGCGAATACAACACCGAGAAATGGTGCGCCCCGACGTGCACCTTGCAGTGCGTTCACCAGGTGGCAATCCTCGACAACTGGCGCGACCCGCAGCAAGCTCCGGGAGCAACCAAACCGGCAGCAGCGCTCAAAGATACGATCCGTGAGGTCCTCAGCGCGGAATGAATTCCATCGTTCTTAGTTAGAGACAATTAAAAAAGCGCGCTCCACATGGGAACGCGCTTTTTCATTTTCCTTCACTCTCTAAAAGTAATGGTCGCGGAGTGATCCGTCGAATTTACCTTTACTCATGCAGCATCGTTTGAAATCTACGCCCGGAACCACACGGACATAGATCATTCCTGCCGAGCTTCTCAATCAATTCTTTTTCACCATGAACCACTCTTAAGCCTCGCTTGACCCGCGTTTCGGATGGGAA
>JAWVFI010000138.1:0-25723 GCA_033856235.1 Blastocatellia bacterium
CGGTACCAGTTGATGCCGATGCCGGCGTAGGTAAATCCTTCGTAACCACCATCGAGCGCCACGTAGTGATCGACTTTGCCTTTGTTCGCTTGCGCAAACTCCTTCGCGCCGCGCATCGTTGTCTCCTCTTCGACGGTGAACACGAACATTAGATCGCCTTTGGTTTTCACTTTGCCCGCATTGAGAGCACGAATGGTGGCCAGAAGCGCTTCGATGTTACGGGTGTCGTCGCCAATGCCGGGCGCGTAGATCCGGCCATCGCGAATGGTAGTCTTGATCTTCAGGCCGGGCTGAAAGACAGTGTCCAGATGCGCGTCAAAAACAATCACCGGCCCGCCGCCGCTGCCTTTGCGGACGCCGATCAGGTTGCCTGACGCGTCGTAATGGACATCCAGCCTGTAACTGCGCAAGAGTTTTTCGATGAACGCAGCGCGCGCTTTTTCCTGACCCGAGGGCGCGTTAATTTCCGTGATCGCGCTCCACTCGCGCAGGATGCCGACATGGTTTTGATCGAGATAATCGTTCGCGGCCGTCATCTGAGGCTGGGCCAGCAACTCCTTAACCTGGTCGCTGTACTGCGCCACAGTTTGTACCTGGGCCTGAAGCGCAAAAGCCGAAACCGTCAGCAGAGCAAGAAGCGCGAATGATCTTCCCATGCAGTTTTTCCTCAAGCGTCGCCTATAATGGAACCCTGTGATTCTAAACACTTCCACTAAAGATGCGAAGAGTCGTGGTCCGTCTTCGAACCGGCCGGCCTCCGGAGTCCCGGTTAGACCGCAGGCGAACGCATCAAATTTGAACATTAGTCTCTGGCTGCACCGCGGGGTCATCTTTTGGATCTTCGCGATGGCGGTTTCCGCGCCGCACTCAATCGCTGCGACCCAGACTGCATGGCTCTGCGGCTTGCTGTTCTGGGTGCTGCGTTTTATCTTTCGCCCGCGCCCCCGGCTTTATCGGACGCCGCTGGACTACGCGCTCCTGGGATTCTTTATCCTCACCGGCCTAACCGCGTTTCTGTCCTACGCGCCGGACATCTCTGTCGGCAAACTGCGTGCGGCTTGTCTGTTCACGATTGTCTATCTGGTCGCTGAAAATATTACCTCAGCCCGCCTGGTGCGTTTGCTGGCGGTGACACTGCTGGCCTCCGCAATGGTTAACGTTGTGTACACGATCGGTGAGCGCGCGATCGGGCGGGGCGTGCAAGTCTCCGGGATGGCGGAGAGCAGCCCGCTCTTCGTCGCCGGCATTCGGGAGAGCGATACACTCCTGGAAGTTAACGGCGCGAAGCTGCGCAATGCCGACCAACTCGCTGATGCTTTGGAAACGCTACCGGGAAGCGTGTCGCCGCCCGCGGAAGTAAAACTCTATCGATATGAGTGGGTCCCGATTTTCAAAGTGCCGCGCGGTGCTTTGCTTCCGGGCCAGACGCCCTTGGAGAAACTGGGAATTGCAGGATGGCACCGTGGCCGCGACTGGCGCGCAATGGGATTCTTTGGACACTACGTTACTTACGCCGAAGCCTTGCAGTTGCTGGCGTCGCTGGCGCTCGGCTTATTTATTTGTCTAAAGCCAAAGCGCAGCCCGGCGGGAACCCTTTTGATTATTTCGCTGGCCGGCCTCGGGGTTGCATTAGTGCTGACAGTGACGCGAGCGGCGTGGCTGGGATTCCTGGTCTCCGCGCTGCTGATGCTGGTGCTGGGAACCAGCCGCCGCGTCATCATCATCATTGCCGCCTGCGCGCTGCCGCTAATTTTGGGCGGCCTCTTCGTGCTGCAGCAAAAGCGACACGTGGGGTTCTTCGATCAGAAAGACGATTCCATCCGCTGGCGCGAGACGGTGCAGCGTGAGGGTTTGCACCTGCTCGTGGCCAAGCCGCGTCATCTGTTGATCGGAGTGGGCATGGACTCGATCAAGCGCTACGCGCACATCTGGGACATGTTCGATCACGGGCGTTTGCCGATTGGCCATATGCATTCAAACTTCCTCCAGATCGCGCTGGAACGCGGCATTCCCGCTTTGTTGTTATGGCTGTGGCTGATGTTTCTTTATGCGCGAGTGCTCTGGCGTACTTTTCGGCGAATGGGCGTGGTCCAACCGCATGGCATCGAGCGCGGAATTGTGTTGGGTGCACTGGGCGGGCTGATAGGCTTCATGACCAGCGGCGTGGTCCATTACAACTGGGGCGACTCCGAGGTCGTAATGATCTTCTACTTCATCATGGGACTTAGTTTGGTGTTAGCAAGAGAAACCGCGAGCGCTGATTCACCATAGCGTTTAGAAGCTGGCTACCGCCCCCGCTGGCTGGGGCATTAGCCACACTCTAAAATCCAATCACTTATTGCGGGGTTTTATGTGCTCTTCCAGCCACTTGGCCGGCTCTGTCAGCGGCGCGATATGATGCGGCTTTCCGCGCCCAACTCGAACCATTGAAATGATGAGGAATATTGTCGCCGCACTTGAAAACAAATTCGACCCAACCGAACTGCCGGAAAAGATGGAGACCAGCCCGAAGAGAACGCCAATCGCCAGAATTGCCAGTTGCAGTGCGAGCCCCTGCGCTGCATGAAAGCGCGCCCGTCCTTCGGGGCGCGGCAACACAAAAAGCTCGACCGCTGCAGCAACGGCGCCAATGTGAAATGGAAGGTAGGGCAGGATAGTGGCCCACTTTTCCTGCAAACCCAGGCCCGCAACATGACGGTCGCCGGGCGATTGCACCAGCGGTCCGGGAGCGTAAACGCTCGGCTGATAAGGCACCGGCGGAGGCTGATAAGTTGGCGGCGTCTGATATGCGGGTGGAATAAAAACCGATGGGTAGGAACCTTCCAAAGGATCCTCCAACCTGCGCGTCTGTTCTTCCGATTCCGGATACAGGCGGGCTGCTTCGTTCGCGGTGCGTCCGACATCGCGGGTGGCGCCCTTTACGTCCGCGGTCGGGCTGCCCGAAGGGATCGCACCCCAATCATCCGCGGCGCGCTGGGCGACATCTTCTTCCAGCGGATTGGTATCGTACTTACTCTTCTTCGGTTTCATGGCTGGTGGTTACCGTCCGGGAATCTTACTCGTCAACAACCTCATACTCAACTCGTTCCCAGCGTTGCTCATGCTCGAGGATGCGAAAGGCGCGCATTAACGGCCCTGATTGGCCCAACCCGATGATCAAGTAAGTGGCGGCAGGGTAGAACGCCAGGCGCACATCAGACTCAGAAGGCGCGGGTTCGGACGAGCGCGGATGCGAATGGTAGATGGCCAGCAGCTCTTCGCCCTGGGTACGCATTTGTTTTTGCGCGGCGAACAACTCTTCGGGCGCGGCTTCGTAAGCTACCAGCGGCTCGGCCGCCAGGTTCGTTAGGGGATAAACAGTTCGCGCCGCGCCTTCGCTGGTGCCGCCCACGAGGCCACAGCATTCGGCTGGGGCAGCCTCACGCGCGTGTGCATATAACTGATTAACTTGTGCCGGCAGAAGCGTGATCACAAATAACTTATTGCGGAAGTGGCTCATTCCAGAACGCTTTGGATTTTCTCGTTTCCCCTCCCACTGGGAGGGGATGAAGGGGAGGGTCTACCGAACGGTCCCCCCCAAGAAGTCGATAGCCCTGAAAGGGCGAAAATACTTTTGGATCATCACTCAATCTACGATCGATAGATATCCATTACCTCCGTTGTGATGTGTGAAACGATTTCGCCATTTCAGGGCTACGAACTGTTCTTAGGGACTGCTGCGCAAGCCCTCCCCTGTATCCCCTCCCACTGGGAGAGAAAATAGTCAAATACAAGATCCAAAGCGCCGTCGCCGCTGTGCTCTGCCGGCGCACTCCAAATGGCGCTAATCCTTCGCAATCTTCAAATGCAGCTCATCCAATTGTTTAGGATCAACTTCACCCGGAGCATCGATCATCAGGTCGGCTGCCGAAGCGGTCTTGGGAAAAGCGATGACATCGCGAATGTTCTCAGAGCCGGAGAGCACCATCAGCAATCGATCAATGCCGGGCGCAATGCCTCCGTGCGGCGGAGTGCCGAACTCGAGGGCATCCAGAAAGAAGCCGAAACGCGCCCGCGCCTCTTCCGTTGTCATGCCCAGGGCCTTGAAGACTAAACGCTGCACGTCGCGGCGGTGAATACGAATTGAGCCACTTGCCAGTTCGACGCCATTGATTACCGGGTCGTAGGCCCGGGTGCGAATCATCCCCAGCAACTCAGTTTCCCCGCCTTCCACAGCGCGCTCGAGGAGCGGCAGATCTTCGTCCACCGGCGAAGTGAAAGGATGGTGCATTGAATAGTAGCGCCCATCTTCTTCGTGAAACTCGAACATGGGAAAGTCCGTGATCCAAAGCGGCGCGTAGACATTCTCCCCGATCATCTGCCGGCGCCGAGCCACTTCATTACGCAGGGCCCCCAGACTGGCAGCGACAATTTTCGGTTTGCCGGCAACAATCAAAACCGCGTCGCCTTTAACGGAACCGGCCTGTTGGGCCATGGACGCAACCACATTCTCGCCCAACGCCTTCAACAGCGATGACTGAATCTCATCGCCCTGCTTGATCCAAGCCAGGGCAGAGGCGCCGTAACGCTTCGCAAACTCCTGGAGCTCGTCCAGGGTCTTGCGCGAAAAATCGCCGCCGCCGGGGACCACAATCCCCTTCACCACTCCACCAACCGTCAACGCCGCTGCATACGGCGCGAATTCAGTTCCTTGCACAACTGAAGAAAGGTCCTGCAGCTCCATGCCGGTAATTCTCAGGTCCGGCTTATCGGATCCAAAGCGGGCCATCGCTTCTGCAAAAGTGAAGCGCGGAAATGGCACTGGGAGTTCGACGTTGATTAGTCTAAACAGACGGGCAAACAATCCCTCGACCAGCGAATATATCTGCTCCTCGGTGGCAAAGCTCATCTCCAGGTCGAGTTGGGTAAATTCCGGTTGCCGGTCTGCGCGCAAGTCTTCATCACGAAAACAACGCGCAATTTGAAAGTATTTATCCAAGCCGGCAATCATGCACAACTGCTTGAACAACTGCGGCGATTGGGGCAGGGCAAAGAATTTTCCCGGCTGAATGCGCGCCGGCACGATGTAGTCGCGCGCGCCTTCGGGCGTGGACTTGATCAGAATCGGGGTTTCAATCTCAGTGAAACCCTGCTGGTCCATATAGCTGCGAATCTCCGCCAATACCCGGTGTCGCAAGCGGAGGTTTGCCTGGAGTTGCGGGCGCCTTAAATCCAAATAGCGATACTTCAAACGCAAATCTTCACTGGCCAAGGCCTCAGAACTCTGGCTTTCCAACTGGAATGGAAGGGTGCGCGCATCGTTCAGCACCAGAACCTCACGGGCGTGGACTTCCACTTCGCCAGTGGCAATTTTGGCATTCCGCGCACTCGCATCGCGCAGCACCACGTCGCCCGTCACGGCGATGACATACTCGCCACGCACATCCTTTGTCTTGCCGTGGGCCTGTGGCGCCCGTTCTTCGTTAGCAACAATTTGCGTGATGCCGTCGCGGTCACGAAGATCGATGAAAGTAAGCGGCCCAAAATCCCGGCGCCGCGCCACCCAGCCCATCAGAGTCACGGTCTTCCCCGCATCGCTCGCGCGCAGAGCTCCGCAGGAATGTGTGCGTTGCAAGTTTCCCAGGTTATCCAGCATGATTTGAAGTAATACTAAGCCTTAACGTTCGGATTGCACGTAAACGTTCAACAAGTCCCTATTGTTTAGGGTAATTCTCCGCGCTCTACAATCTCAATTTGGTTCCCGCCTGGATCGCGCACGTAGAACCGCGACGTTCCGGCTATCGGTCTTTCGTCCGCGATGATGGTTACTCCCGCTTCGCGAAAACGCTTTTCGGCCACCGCCAAATCGGAAACATTGAAGCAGATATGCCGCGAACTCAAACTCCCCGGTTGTTCTTCGATCGACAAGTGCAACTGTACCGCGCCGATTTGGTACCACGCCCCGCTGTTGCGCGTGCCTTTGGGCTTTGGCAATTCCGTCAGACCCAGTACCGCGCCATAAAACTTCCTGGTCGCTGTTTCCAGATTAGCCGGAACGGTTACGTTCACGTGATGCAGTTGCGTGATCATTCGATCTTCCGAATCATCCGGAAATCGGACAGGCAGGAATGCCTGTCCTACTGTTTGAAGTGGGGGTTCTCGATTATGCCGAACAGGTTTCCAAACGGGTCTTTTACGGTGGCCACCTTGATTCCCTCGCCCACCTCCTGCAGGTCTTCGTGTTTGACGGCGCCTAGCTCAAGCACTCTTTGCCAGGCGAGTTCAGCATTTTCTACGCCCCAGTAGGCAACGACACCTTCACCCTTGCCGGCTCCGGTACCGTCGTCCGGGTGTAAACCAAGTTCGAACCCACCCACATTGAAGCCAACATAGAACGGCTCATCGAAATAGGGCTCGAAGCCCAGTACGGAGGTGTACCAACTTTTTGCCCCGACCATATCCGCAACGTGATAAATGGCGGTTCGTAATCCCAGAAACATTTTCGGTTATTCCTTCCCCGCAGGATCACTGCCGAAATTTACCGCCACATTCAAACGGTCTGCCTTGCTCGTCGCGGCCGGTGGCTTGCCCGCCAGATGCGCATTGAACTCTGCCGATCGATTGCGCGGAATGCTCAGCGACTTCCACTCTGCTGAGCGAAAATGCTTCGCCAGAAAAACGATCTGCCCGATGTGTTGCGCGTAATGCATTAGTTGACGGTTGATCGCCTGAACGACCGTATGCGCTTCGCCGCGTATCATGACTTGCTTCTGGCAATCTCCCGGTTGCAAAGGCTCCAGCGCGGCAAACAGACATCGCCAACCGCTTTCCCAATAGGCGCGCATTTCCGCTTTCGTCGTTTCCGGCGCAATCACAAATTCCATGTCCCGCTGGCGATTAGGCTTTTCGCCGTCGGTCGTCAGGAAATCAGTCCACCGGGAAAACATGTTCCCCGCGATGTGCTTCATAATCACCGCGATGCTGTTGGATTCTTCGTCGAGAGTAGCGAAGTATTCTTCGTCCTTAAGTTGATCCAGCGCTTTTTCCGCGAGCTGCTTGTAAGCGCGAAAACTCGCGATCGCGTCCTTCAGGAAATGTTCAGCCAGTGATTCGCTCATCGTTTCTTACCAATTAGCCTGCGAAGCAGGCGAGATAACCGTAGCCCACAGCGCAAGCTGTGGGTATGCGCAACTAGATATTCATAAGCCCCGACAGGGGCGACATAAACCAATGCAAACAGTGCCGCCCGCTAAAGCGGGCTCGTTCAATTTCTTTCATCGCTAAACCCACAGCTTGCGCTGTGGGCTACTAGTATTCCGCCGGCTGCGCCGGCTGGTTGAAATCATCCGCTAGAGGTTTGATTTCAAGGTAGCGCGGATCGCCTCGGTCACGCCTTCGCGCTTCACGCTGCGCTGTTCACCTGATCGCATGTCCTTGATCGCCACCTCGCCACGAGCTCGCTCGTCATCGCCGATAATTGCGACAAATGGAATACCTCGCGCTGAAGCGTATTTGAACTGTTTCCCCATTTTATCGGCTTCCGGATAAATATCTACGCGTAGCCCACCTCTTCTCAATTCATTCGCGAGGGCCACCGATTCGCCAACAGAATCTTCATCCCAGATAGTCACCGTCACATCAGCTGGCGAGAAACCCAACTTTGCTGGAAACATCTCGCGCTCAGTCATCACCACAATGATGCGCTCCAAGCCCAGGGACAAACCACAAGCGGGAATGTCCTGTCCGGAAAACATCCCCACCAGGTTGTCGTACCGCCCGCCGCCGCCGAGACTGCCAGCCAAATCGCGCACGTTGATCTCGATGATCGCGCCGGTGTAATACGACAACCCACGCGCGAGGGTGGGATCGATTTTGATCTTTGCGGCGGTGCCCGATGCTCGGGCCAAATTCAGAATGGACTTCAGCTCCTCAATCCCCTGCGCGCCGGACTCGTTTTGCGCAAACTCGATCAGGCGACCCAGAATGGCGGAATTTAAGGCTTCTTGTCTCTCTTGAGGTCTGTCTCCGGCGGCCATATCGGCAGCGGGCCCCAATGACGCCAGCTCCGCGAAGAACTTCAGGAGGCCAGCTCCGACTTCGGTGGGGATTCCGCGCTGCAGCAATTCTTTTGCTACGCCTTCGCTGCCAATTTTGTCGAGCTTGTCGAGCGCCACCAGCGCCGCCTCGTGATGCCCGGTTGCAACGCCAGCGGCATCCAGCACCCCGGTGAGCACCTGCCGGTGATTCAGCCGAATCGTGAAATCGTCGAACCCCAGTTTTGTCAGGGCTTCACTCGCCGCCGCGCAAAGTTCGGCTTCAACCACCATCGAACGCGAGCCCAGCACGTCGACGTCGCATTGATAAAACTCGCGGAACCTGCCGCGAGCGGGCCGGTCTGCGCGCCAGACGGGTTGAATCTGATAGCGTTTGAAAAACTTTGGCAGCTCGTTCTGATACTGCGCCACCACTCGCGCCAGCGGCACGGTCAGGTCGTAGCGCAGGGCCAGGTCGGCCTCGCCGGTCTTTTCATGCACGCCGCGCTTGAGAATTTTGAAGATGAGTTGATTGCCTTCTTCCCCATACTTGCCCAGCAGCGTTTCGATGTTTTCGACTGCCGGTGTTTCCAGCGGCTCGAAACCGTAGCGCTCGTACACCTCTTTTATGACGCCAATCACGTAATCGCGACGGCGAACGTCTGCCGGCAAAAAGTCACGCATCCCGCGCGCGGGTTGGGTTTTGGCTGAGGCCATTAGCAGCGAACCTGTAGGAAAGTAATAGAGCGCGAGGTGTCATCATAACCTGAATTCGTTGATGTAGCGCAAGCGCGAGGTTGGCGAGGGCGATTAGAAGGAGGGACCCTGGATTCGCCAGACAGTTCTTACGGCGCGACTAAAACGCCAGACTTTCTATTTCTCCCGCAAGTATTCCCGGGAGTACGTGACGTAGTTCTGCCAGAAGAGATTGAGACTCGCTACTTCTTCATCAGTCAAGGGCCGCTTCACCCGCGCCGGCAGACCCATCACCAGGGAGCGTGGTGGAATGATTGTGCCCGGCGATATCAATGAACCGGCAGCGACCAGCGATTGCGCTCCGACGCGGACATCATCGAGCACGATTGAGCCGATTCCGATCAGCGACCCGCGCTCTACGTAACAGCCATGCAACGTGACACTGTGTCCCACCGTCACTTCGTCTTCCAGGATGGTTGGTTTTTCGCCCGTGCGCGTGTGAATCACGGAGTTGTCCTGAATATTGGTGCGATTGCCGATGCGGATGTAGTACATGTCGCCGCGCAGCACGGCATTGCACCAGACAGAAGACTCCTCGCCCATCTGCACGTCGCCAATTACCTGGGCGCTGGGATCGACGTAGGCGGTTTCGTGGATCTGCGGTTGCACGCCGCGAAATGGTCGAATCATGATTTGCGCAATATAGCATAGCGGCTTTTTGGAGTGCGCTGACTTGTCAGCGCTTTGGCCGTCGCGACCTGTCGCGACCGTTGTTGGCGCTGATTTTCTAACGAATGCGGCGTCAAGCCGCCGCGGACCAAAGCGGCGACAGGTCGCCGCACTCCAAAATGCAGGCCTCCTGCAGGTCAGTTGACAGCCATCCGACCAGCATGAGAGATTGCGCCCGTGATTCATTCAATGGCGCAGGAAAACATTTTGCGGCGAATTCTCCTTGTTTGTGCCCTCGCCGGCGTCGCCATCACTTCCGCCTGCGGCTCTCTCTACAAGGTAAAGCCGGTGGTCGAGTTGCCACCAATGCCGGCGAACGCTCAGGTCACGAACTTCGGCAACTTGAGCGTGCGCGTGGCGCCGCTCATGCTGGATGAAGAAAGTCAGGAACTCTTTGAAGCCAACCTGCCTTTGAGCGGCCTGCTACCGCTGCGCGTCGAGATGATTCACAACGGGGGCGAGGCAATAGAACTGAAGCGACTTCGCTTGCGGCTGCGCGATGGCGAAGGGAAACAGTGGAAGTTGATTTCCGTGAAGCAGGCCATTTCGCATGTTCTTAAGGCCAATCAGATTTACGCGTACAATCCCCAATCACGCAAAACCTTTGAAAAGGAATTTCGCGCCTACGAGCTGGATTTGAAATCAGCGCTTGCGCCTGCCGAGCGCCGGCGCCATGGCTTCATTATTTTTCAAGCGCCGAAGAAAGCGCCGGTGGCTTCGCCGCGTGGCCTGGTGCTTTCCATCGATGGTCTGAGCCAACCGGCCGAGATTCGGATTAACTGAAGATCGATTGATAGAATCACAACTAACTGTTTCCGAGGGCACTACTTCCACGGACGCCATCTTTTTTCGTCAACAGACCACGCCTCGGCGTGCCGCTAAGGGGGCGCCCACGGAGGGACGCCCCTACAGTATTAGAAGGAGAACTGAATGCCTGAAGCACAAGCGAGCCCGCAGATTTCCCCGGCGCTATTTTTCAACACCATCAATTCATACCAACGTACTGAGGCGCTAAAGGCCGCGATCGTTTTGGACGTGTTCTCCACGATCGGCGACGGCAACACTACCGTTGCGGAATTGGCCCAAGCCTGTGGCGCGGCGGAACGCGGCATGCGAATTCTTTGTGACTTTTTAACAATCATGGGGTTCGTAACCAAAGAGGCTGGCCATTACGCTTTGACGTCCGACTCGGCAATGTTTCTGGATCGAAAATCTCCCGCCTATCTGGGCGGGACGATCGATTTCCTGCTGTCGCCAGTCCTGACCGGTGGTTTTAAGGACATCGCGGCGACAGTCCGCAAAGGCGGAACCGTGATGGACCAGGAGGGCACCGTGACTCCCGACAATCCGGTTTGGGTGGACTTCGCGCGGGCGATGGCGCCGATGATGGCGCTGCCGGCACACCTGATGGCGGAGCTGGTTGATCCCGCGGCGAACAGCAAGCTAAGGATCCTGGATCTCGCTGCCGGACATGGCCTCTTCGGTTTGGCTTTTGCGAAGCGGAATCCCCAGGCAGAAGTGACTGCGGTTGATTGGCCGAACGTTTTAGAAGTGGCAAAGGAGAACGCCGCAGCGGCTGGCGTCAGCGAACGTTATCACACCAATCCCGGTAACGCTTTTGACGTGGATTACGGCAAGGACTTTGACCTCGTGCTGTTCACCAATTTCCTGCATCACTTCGATCCGCCGACTTGCGAGGTCCTGCTGCGAAAGGCCCACGCCGCCCTCGCACCCGGCGGTCGCGCGGTAACGCTGGAGTTCGTCCCCAACGAAGATCGTGTTTCTCCTCCCGAGGTTGCTGGGTTCAGCATGATGATGCTGGCCTCGACGCCCAGCGGCGATGCCTACACTTTTCCCGAACTGGATACGATGATGCGAAACGCCGGCTTTGCCCGCAACGACCTGCACCAGCTGCCTCCCACTCTGCAGCAGGCAATTGTCAGCCACAAGTAAGCGGTGTGGAACTCAACCCGCACGGAACGGCTAGGGCACATGAGAAGTACCGATAGAAGAATATTTCTGGCCTCGCTGGTTATCGCGCTCCTCGCGCTGGGCGGCGTCGCGCAGTCAGAAGTTCGTTATGAAGAGCTGCCGAACTTTCACGAGGTCAATTCACGGCTCTACCGCGGCGCGCAACCCAGGGCCGGGGGCATGAACAAACTTGCCGCGCTCGGCATCAAGACGGTTTTGAACCTTCGGCGCGAAGACGATGACACGCGTTCGGAAGCTGCAGCAGCCCTAGCGGCAGGCTTGCGCTATTTCAACGTCGGAATGCCCGGAACGTCCAAACCCAGCGACGACCAGATCAACCGGGCGTTGGCGATTATCAATTCTCCCGAAAACCAGCCGGTGTTTGTGCATTGCAAACGTGGGGCCGATCGCACCGGCACCGTCATCGCGTGTTACCACATCTTGAAAGACGGATGGACGGCCAGCGAAGCAAAGAAAGAAGCCGACCACTACGGTATGTGGAAGACTGAGTTTGGCATGAAGCACTACATCGAAGATTTTTATGCGCGTCATAAGGACGACGCCAGACCCACCGATGATCGCTGACAGCAAAACTAAGATCCGTCTGTTGCGCCGGATGGGCGAGGCAATCGCAGACTTTGGGATGATTGCCGACGGCGACCGGATCATGGTCTGCCTCTCTGGCGGCAAAGACAGTTACACGTTACTTGATTTGCTTCTCGACGTGCAGCAGCGGGCTCCGGTGCAATTCGATCTGCTGGCCGTAAATCTGGACCAAAAGCAGCCGGGCTTTCCGGTGCATGTCCTGCCGCAGTATCTGCGCAAGCTCGAGGTCCCTTGGCGCATAGTCGAGCGCGATACCTATTCAGTAGTTAAGCAACTCGTTCCTGAGGGCAAGACTTATTGCGCCGTCTGCTCGCGGCAACGCCGGGGCATTCTTTACGACATCGCCGTGGAGGAAGGCTGCACCAAAATCGCCCTCGGCCATCACGCGGACGACATCATCACGACTTTTCTGCTAAATCTTTTTTACGTGGGCAAACTGAAAGCAATGCCTCCGGTGCTGCGTTCCAACGATGGCCGCAACACGATTATCCGCCCGCTCTCATACTGCCGCGAACGCGACATTGCAGAGTTTGCGAAGGAGCAGAAGTTTCCCATTATCCCCTGCGATTTGTGCGGCTCGCAGCCCAATCTTAAACGGGCCCGTATCAACCGGTTGATAACCGAACTGGAAGCGGAGATTCCTGATATCCGCGCCTCTATGTTGACGGCGATGCAGAACGCCGTGCCCACGCATCTGCTCGACTCTCAACTTTTTGATTTCCGTAAACTGAACGCGGGCACCGGCGATGTCGAGGCTGAACTTGATATCGTGCTGGGCCACACGGATGCTGAACCCGCGCTAGTAGCGATCGGCTGATTTGTCAGAACCGCCTGCGGTAGCGGGCGGTTTTACTTACGGAGTTGACCGTTGAGAATGACCGAGAGGTCAACCACCCGCTACCGCAGGTGGTTCTGACAATACGCACATGGCGGCAAAGAGTAGCGAGCTCGATCTCAGCGCTTTCCCTGCGGGGACTGTCTCGGAATACTCCACCCTCGTTTGCCTGGCCTGTATCTTCAAGATATTCACCAAACAACTCGGTCTGGCGCCGCGCGCCGCCTACTCAGAGATCAAACGCTACGCGCCGTCCACCGACGAGTTGACCGCCCCGAACGCTGTCCGGCCTTTTTTCGATTCCGAAGAAAAAAACCCGCACTGCCCCTATTGCAACGCGGCCAAGCGCTGGCTGGCTCGTTTGGATACTTATCGCATTGAAGGCGGAAAAACCACCGATGCTCCCCGCCGCGCCTTAATCAAGAGGCTGCCACAAAAGGATGATCAGTTCCTGACGTTGGAAACGAAGTCCGACACCCGCGCAATCTTTTTTGAATGGCTCGACACGTTGGGTCAAACCTTCGATTTCGCTGACGAAGCATGGTTGATTGAAGCGGCCAGGATTTTCCTAGTTCGCCGTCATCCAAAAGAGAATTGGCAAGAGGCTTTTGCCAACCTGCGCGCGTTGCGCCGGTCCAGCCGTTTGTCTGAGGGCTGGGAACGCGATGGCGCGAGATTGTTTCTGTCGCCGGCGCTCTATTACGAGGTGCTGCTGATTCAATACCTGGTCAGCCGCTCGCATGCGCACGGTGGCCGCACGATGGAGGGGCGGCTGACGCTAATGGACCTCTTGCGGCGGCTGCGCCATGGCGGCTATCTCGACACGCTGGGCATCAAGGTACAGGATCCGGGCGAACTGTTTGAGAAGCTGGTGGCCCATCTGGCGGGGGATGAATTGGCAAAACCTTTAACGGCCAACCCGGTTGCGAAAGTTGCGGCAAAGAAGAAGGCGATAAAAGCGAGCGGAGCAGCGAAAGGGAAACGCGGCGCGGTGAGAGTCCCTGCGGTTTCGGAGGACGAGCCCACCAGCGAACCCGTAAAACTTCATTTCATCGTCGATCGCCGCGATTTTCTACAGAAGGTGAAAACCGTCTATGCACACTACGCCGGTTAACTAACGATCAGCTGGTGCTATCCGCAGATTCAATCATTGAAGATGGGCGCTTGGTCCTCGATATCCTCGCCGGTTATCTCCCTATAACATCTCTTCAAGCGAGACTTTCGGTTTTCATCTGAATCATTCCGATAGGACGCCACTATTTGATTGAGTTTCTGCTGGGGCACAAAGGGCAGCCATTTGAGGCGGTGAACTGCAATTTCCGCTTCCGACGGCCCGCCGCAGATAATGGCATCGATCGAAGTACTGAGAGTTCGCGTTACCTGGACGCCCACAAACCCCGGAAGGCCAAGGGCCAGGACCATACCCATTGCCATCTGGGTCAGCCACGAGCGATTGACCTCATAGTCCACATCAGACCACAACGCTCTCAATCCATTTCGTAGATACACGAAGGCAGTCAGGAATGGAATAAAGCCCAGGACGCCGATCAGAATCATCAATCCCAGCAAACTGAAAGGAAGAATTGCGATTCCGACAACTGCTGAAAACGCTGAGCCCGCGATCAGAACTCCGCCAAGCAGCGCACCCATGACCCTCATTCGCGGACCAAAGAGCCAAAGCGCGAGTACAAGCACTTCAATCGCAGTGACGATATAAGCGAACATCTGGTAGTCGCTGTACAGCGGTTCGCCGATGAAATTTCCCTGGAAGACGATCGGATCAAAGTAGAAGCATAGGACCGGCACCAACAATCCAAACACCACATCAAAGGTACGTTGTGGCCTCGTTGGCGCCGCTGCGAACTGGCGTCTCAGAATTGAGTGCCCACCCAAATTAGAGCTGCCAAATCGAACGAAAGCTTCGTTATTCATGGTGCTGTTTCAGTGCCAAAGGACCCGATCCTGGCTCAGACCAACTCTCCCGCTGGTTGCGCGGGCGGACGCAGTGAGAACTTCTCCGCCCAACGAACGCGTCCCGTAACCTGCATCACCACGAACAGCGAGACTATCGAGCCCACGGTGATTGCCAGTCCGGTAAATCCCTGCAGGAAGAATGCGTACGAGAACATTATCAGGTAGACGAACTGGGCCAACGCCGCCTCCCTGGTCGCGAAACGTAATCCCACCACCAATCGCAAATAACTGACCACCAGGAACACCGAGACTATGGAGGCCACTACAAACGCGAGATGGATTGAAACGTGATCGACCAGATAGGCCATCAAGAGATGGAATGAGAAGAAGGCCGCCGCCAGAAAAAAGTAGTTCATCGGATGCAAGTCAATGCCTCGCATGGTGGTGATGATCAGCATGAGAAAGAAAAAGAAAAATAACGAAACGGGCGCAAAGAGACTGATGCGCCCGGCCAACGGTCCGGGCTGCAACTTCTCCGGCATAACCATCGCGATCTGGTAACCGGACATCAGGTTCTTATAAGTCCAATTCAAGTTCCAGCCATTGCCCGTTTCATGTTTTTCATACGGCGACACAGTATTATCGGGAAAGTCGATGTCTTTGAAATTAGTTTTCATGTTGAGCGAAAAGTCCTTCACCTGGGCCACGTCACCGCTGCCAAAGCTGTAGCGCCATTCCTTCAATCCCTGCGAACGATAAGCAACTTTCAGTGTGGCCACGCTGTTGGGCGCGACCTTGGCGACGCCGCTGGCGGAACTCTTCTCGTTGGTGGTCTGGACGGGAACGTCGTTAACGGTGAACACCAGGTCGTCGTAGATTGCCTGTTGCGCGGGAAAGTTGAACGTAAACGTGACTAATTGTTCCTTGTCACTCGGGTTGCGGAACCCGTAAAGGCTGTTGAAGCCGACTTTATAGGTGCTGTACCAGAGCAGGCCTTTTTGCCGGTGGTCCAAATCGAGATTCACGTCGAGATGACTGCTCTCCAAAGGCAAAGGCACCTCAAGACGCTGATCGACCGTGCGCACAATTTTTTTGCCGTTCTCCGTGCTCTCTTCCGTCTTGGGAACGTACTGAGTGAAAAGCGCCGCGGGCGGCCCCTGGTTTTGCGGTGAACCCCAAAGCGACGCCACCCGCTCGCCGGAAACAGAATCAGAGTCGTAGGTGCGCGAAAAGATAGTCCCGCCCAGCACGGCCCAGGCAACGGAAGTACAGATAAAGATGAATACAATGGCGATGATTCTGCGAGTCATGGAAACACTCCTGGGGTTCGTGATCGCATTCGCGGTGGGAAAATTTACTGGCCGTTGAAACATTTCTCTTCTCCTAACTACTTTTAATTTTCAATCCCAATTAGATTTTCGGTAACGTGGCTAGCCACAGAAACCGCATGTACCAGGGTACGGCCGGCGTCGAAGTAGGACAGGCATTTCTGCCTGTCCGGCTTTCCCGGGAATCAAGGGACAGGCAGGAGTGCCTGTCCTACCTCGGCAGGTGATAATTCGACATCCATGTCGGGGAATGAGCCCCGGCCAAAAAACACATGCCACGCAAATGAATTCAGCAGCGGCAAACGCATCGCGGCACATCCCAACTCCAACAGAAAGGGATTGCGAACTGCGGACGCGGCGCGACGCATCCACAACCGCGAGACAAACCGCGAGCGAAACGAATTGCCCGAGTAGGCATCAAGCGCGCGAACGTCTTTGCTCTCGAGATAGTCGGCGATGACTTTTGCTGCCAGTGTCGAAAGCCGCATGCAGGGATCGAGGCCTCCGGCGGTCAGCGGCGAAACAGCTCCGGCGGCGTCCCCGATCAGCATTCCATTTTCATTGGCGATGCGTCGCAGGACACCGCCTACGGGAATGCGTCCCCCGCGACGTTCGATTAGGCGAGCTGAGCGCAAATCCAAAAGGTCGCCAAGGCTGCCGCGAAACTCCTGCAGTGATCGCAAAGGATCAAATCGCTTCGCATACCCGGCGACGCCGATGTGCGTTTCTGCGCCATCGTGAACCACCCAGGCCAGATAACCTGGGGCCAAACGGGGATCGAGGAAACAATGAAGCCGCGGCGGCCCGTCCAGCGGCACATCGGCGAGCACCTCTTCCACGCCGACGATCCATTCACGATTCGTATCCAGCCCGAGGTCGCCACCCACACGCGAAGCAGCGCCATCACCTCCGACCAGGTAGCGCGTTTTCACTGAGCGCGCCCCACCGCTCTTCTCCATTCGTACGATCAGCCCGTCGTGGTTCGATGAATGGCCGGCATACTTTGTCGCCGGCATCCATTCCACCCCGGCGCGGCGGGCGCCATCCAGGTAGCGTTGGTAGAGCGGGCCCATGCGTCCAACCCGAAACTCATCGTGCGAGCTGATCAATTCCATTGAGCGTCGCGCAGGTGAATAAAGAGTCACGTGGCGTACGGGAGGACCCAGACAATCCTCCGGCAGGTCAAAATCTTCGAGAGTGCGGCGCACGAAAATTCCGGTGGTGTGGATCGCCTGAGACAGATCTGGTTTCTGATCGATAAGCAGAACGCGCAAACCGCGCTGGCCCAACAATCCGGAGCATTGCAAACCGGCTAATCCAGCGCCCACTAACACGACGTCAAAGTGTTCCATGGCTTAAAGCTGAAACCTCGTTTTCTTATGCAAAAGGCTGTTTTCATGTCCAATAATCAGGTGGGTAATCCAATCGCTTTCACTGATCAGAACCGTCGCCGCTTTGGCCTGGGGTGGCAGGTCAAATATGAAAGTAGTGGTGTACGACTCCCCCGGCCGCAGCGGTGTGGTGATCGGGGTGCCAGACTGCGAGGCCGCTTGTGCTGTAGGCGACGGCGAATAACTCCGGCCTTGAGTGTCCACCAGGGTCAGAGTACGGGGGTTGGGATAAAGCTCGCTGTTTCCGCGGCTGGGACCAATTGTTTTTTCATCAAAGCGAGTTTTGACTGATATGACGGTAAACATCCCACCCGCGGTGGCTGGCTGCGTTGAATTGCCAATGGTCTTTGCTTGCGTGACTTCGCCGATCGAATACGCGAGGTGACAATCGAGCTCGCAGAAATGTTTTTCCTCACCGCGCGCCAGCACTTGTTCGCTGCTGGAAGAAGAGAAGATCAAGATGACGGCGAGGTAGAGGCCGGTGACGACGATAGCGGCCAGGACGGCCAGACGAGCGCGGCCAAAGTTTCTTCTCACCAGCAGGTAAAGGAGAAACGCGCCGACTACCAGCAGAAGAAAGCCAAACCCCAACAGCGCTATCACCCCCAGTGGGGCGGGGAAATTCACATTGGTATACATTCGTCTTCCCTTCGATTTGGGCAAAGGACTCTGCCACACAAAGCCCCAAGAGCGAGAAATGGCACAGACTCTTTTTCTGTGCCCATTACCGGCCCACAGACTGAGGTCTGTGCCAGGTTACCGGCGCGTCTGCTGTATCAGCGCCTCCATATGTCCGATGTAACTCTCCAAGGCTCGCCGGCCCGACGCCGTCAGCTTGTACTCGGTTTTCGGCTGGCGGCCTTCGAAGTATTTAGAGCAAGCAATGTATCCGGCTTCTTCCAACTTGCGCGCGTGCACACTCAGGTTCCCATCGGTCGTATGCAGCAGGGCCTTGAGATCGTTGAAGCTCAACGATTCATTTGCCGCCAGGGCACTGATGATCCCGAGACGCAGCCGTTCATGTATTAAGCGCTCCAGCGAGGGCGCCGGATTTCTTGTCTTGCCGGCTTGAACATCGCGCAGCCTGTTGGGCGCTACGGCTGTCTTTCGCTGGCTTGTGTGTTTTAGAGCTGACTTACCCACCATGCCTCCTTGCGATGATCAGGCCGAACACGAGGTGCAGCCCACCGAACCCAATCGCCATAAAAATATTTCCCCAACCTGGAGCGAACAGCGCAATGGCGCCGAGCGACATAAAACAAAAGCCCATCACTGGGACTACGCGTACAGAAAACATCCCTCCGGTGACCACCCCGGTTCCGTAAAGTAACAACCACATGCCGGGAATCAGGCCGATTGACCCGCCGCGATAAAGCGCCACCGTCAGCAGGACGCCCACCAACATTGGCGGCGCCAGGCTGAAGCCGACTTTGCGGCCGGGGCCGGAAAGCAGCGGCACCTGCAGGGACCTTGCTTTACGGTCCATGGTCCATCCGGAGATCAACAGTGAGACCACGGCCTCGACAATCCACACCTGCAGCCAGGCCCTGCCTGATGTTTGGCGGGTGGCCACCCAGGTCGTGGCCAGGGCAGTCGCTCCGATCGCCACCTGTCCCCATCCGGGCACTGCCGTAAAAGCAGAAGCGCGCTCCATGGTCTCGCGTATGTAACGCAGATTATCCATGGCGCGCGCATGCAACGCGGGCGGCTCGTCCGGAGGCAGTTGAATCAGTCGAATTGAAGTCACGGGCCAATCATAGCGCACTTCCCTGTTCTGTCAAGTACTTTGCGAGCCAAAGCAAAACCTTTCCGCCCTCTCCGTTAGCGGGCGGCTACTGCCCGCCGGGACTGACATCGATCAACGACGGTCAGTAGCCCGCCGCTAAACTTTTCGGTTGAAGTATGTGGGAAATAAGAAGCGGGGGCCTGCCCCCGCTTCTTTGTCTTACTCAACTGCTCTTGCCGGCCTCGCGCTCAAGTAGCTTGCCCTTTCGCTCAACTCCCCAACGATACCCGGTCAGCTTGTTATCCTTACCCACAACCCGGTGGCAGGGAATTACGAGGGCTACTCGATTGCTGGCGCAGGCGCGAGCCACTGCGCGCACCGCGGTGGGCCGGCCAATGCGTTGCGCAATCTCGCCGTACGAAACTGTGTTGCCGTAAGGAATTTCCTGCAATGCCTGCCAGACCTGTCGTTGAAACGCGGTCGCCTGAATATCCAAGGGGAGTTGCAAATGAGGGCGCTTCCCTTGCAGATGCTCAAGTATGGCGTGGACTGCGGTTTTTAGTTCATCATCATCGCGGGTGATGGCTGCAGCCGGATATTCGTCACTGAGGCTTTGCTCCAGTGCGATATCAGAATCGCCCAAAGAGACGGCGCACACCCCTTTCGCCGTGGCGGCAACCAGTAAACGTCCCAAGGGCGAATCACAGAGGGTATAACTGACAATCATGCCACGGCCGCCGCGGCGATATACGGCCGGAGTCATCCCCATCTGGGCTGAAGATTTTTCGTAAAGACCGCGACTCGATCCATAACCGGCGTCATAGAGAGCAGTAGTCACTGAAGCTCCCGCGCGGACATGCGATTTGAACTGGCCCAGGCGCGCCGCTTCAGCATACTCCCGCGGCGTAATCCCCATTACGCGTTTGAAAGTACGCTGCAGGTGGGGCCCACTGACGCCGGTCTGCGCGCTCAGCATTGTCAGGGTCACCGGCAGTTCAACTGTGGTATCAATAGCGCGACACACCTGGCCCACCAACGCCAGGGCCGGATCGGCAACCTTCGTGGTCTGTGGCCGACAGCGGCGACAGGCGCGAAAGCCGGCGTTTTCCGCTGCTTCCGGCACCATGAAGAACTGCACCTGATCGCGTCGCGGCCGCCGCGCCGGACACGAGGGCCGGCAATAGATTCCGGTGGAACGCACGGCAAACACGAAATGTCCGTCGTTGGCATTATCCCTGGCCATCACGGCACTCCACATCTCTTCGACGCGCGGCGTGATTTGGTTTTGCTGGGTCATTATTAGCTCCTCAATCTCGGCTTGTCCCCTCTTGTCCGACAAACTTCAGTTTGTCGTGGATGCGTCACTGGCTATCAACGTAACGACAAACTGAAGTTTGTCGGACAGTTCATGTGGCACATGATAGGGCCGAATTGAGTTACGTTCTATCCGAATCTTGCGGTCAAATTCCGGGGGCTCTTGAGGGCTGACCTCTTTGGCGAGCCGTCTTCAGACGGCTTCCCCGAAGGGTTACTAGCCCAGCGCTTCGAGCGCTGGGTCAGTCGCGCTACTGACTGCATTAGCACGCTTCAGCGTGCTTCGACTAACAGCTTCAGCACACGGCTAAAGCCCGCAACCTAAAGCCCGTTAAAACGGGCTTCATGAAACTGGCTGGCCCCTAACCCGGCCGTAAAACGACCGGGCTAGTAACCTGCGGGAAAGCCGCGTGAACGCGGCTAGACGCAGATCAATCAATCGTCAGCGCTTCCTGGACCAGGCGTTCCTGCTCCAGCAGGTAAATCGCGTACGAGCCGGTGGCCGGACTTGCCGACGCCGCCCGTCCTACATAACGGGGGCGAGTCTGGCCTGCCATCTGGTCTTCCAAACGCGGTTCAACAAAAGCCCAACCTCCCATGTTCTTTGGCTCTTCCTGACACCAGATCAATTCCGTGGCGTTCGGGAAACTGGCGATGATTTCCTGCAAGCGGATCTGCGGAAATGGATAGAACTGTTCCAGACGGATCAGGCCAACCTGATCAGCGCGCGACTTTTTGCGCGCCTCGTTCAGATCGTAGAACACTTTGCCGCTGCAAAGGACGATTCGCTTGACCTGTCCGCCATCCTTCATCTCAACATCATCAATCAGCGGTTGAAATCCCCCTTCGGTAAGATCCGCAACCGCTGAGGCTGCCGCCGGCAGGCGCAATAAACTCTTCGGCGTCATCACAATCAGCGGGCGTTCGAATCCGGGGCGCACCTGGCGACGCAGCAAGTGAAAATACTGCGCCGGGGTAGATGGATAGCAAACCTGCAAATTGTTTTCCGCACAGAGTTGCAGGTATCGCTCGAGACGGGCGCTGGAGTGTTCCGGGCCCTGACCTTCATATCCGTGCGGCAGCAGCATTGTCAGCCGCGAAGTCTGTTTCCACTTGTCTTCGCTCGCCCCGATGTACTGATCGATGATTACCTGCGCGCCATTGGCGAAATCTCCAAACTGCGCTTCCCACATGACCAGGTCGTCGGCGGCCACGACCGAGTAGCCGTATTCAAACCCGAGCACGCCTTCTTCCGAAAGCGAGCTGTCGAAAACTTCGAAACGCGCCCGGGGCTTCTTGGGCGCCGACAATTCAGAGAGCGGCGTCCACGCCTTTCCGGTCTGGGTGTCGTACAAGACTGCATGCCGTTGGCTGAACGTTCCGCGGCCCGAATCCTGCCCGCTAAGTCGCACATGGGTGCCGTCCAAAACCAGAGAGCCGAAAGCCGCAGCTTCGGCAAACGCCCAATCCAGTGGCAATGCACCTTCGCCCATTTTCGCGCGGCGTGCGAGCTGGCCAACCATCTTGGGGTTGATGTTGAAACCCTCCGGCACCACAGCGATCTGGTGCGCAATCGTCTTCACCACCTCAGCGCTAACACCGGTCGGGATTACTTCTGAGCCTTCAAGTTCGGCCACGGGTGGCGCCAGAGTCGTTGCCGGTTTTTGCTGCGCGGCGATCTCCTTGGCCCGCGCCTGTGAGGCTTCGTATCGTTTAATTCGTTCGTCGATTAACTGCTGCACGCCGGCTTCGTCAATCACTCCTTCGCGAATCAATTGTTGCGCATACCTGGTGCGCACCCCCGGGTGCGCCTTGACCCGCGCGTACATCAGCGGTTGGGTATAGCTGGGCTCGTCCGTTTCGTTATGGCCCAACTTGCGAAAGCCCACCACATCCAGCACGACGTCTTTGTTGAACTCCTGGCGGTAACCGAGGGCAATGCGCAAGGCACGGTAAGCTGCGTCCGGATCGTCGCCATTGACATGGAAGATTGGCAACTGCGTCATGCGGGCGACGTCGGTGGAATAGATGGTGGAGCGGCCGGCTTCCGGAGAAGTGGTAAAGCCAATCTGATTGTTGATGATGATGTGGATCGTGCCCCCGGTGCGGTAGCCTTTGAGCTGCGCCAGGTTCAATGTCTCCATCACGATGCCCTGGCCGGCAAACGCGGCGTCGCCGTGCAGCAATACCGGCAGCGCCCGGTCAATCGCTTCCTCACGCGGCACGCCGGCGCCGCTGATCATATCGTCCTGCCGGGCGCGCACCATCCCTTCCACAACCGGATCGACAAACTCCAGATGGCTGGGATTGGGCGACAGCACCAACTTAACTTTGCGGCCAGCGGAGGTCTCGCGCTCGCCGACGGCGCCCTGGTGATATTTCACGTCGCCCTCGTCGGCGGGGAAGCTGGGATGCACTGAGCCCTCGAACGAAGTGAAGATGCGCTCGCAAAAATGTCCGATCACATTGGCCAGGACATTCAAGCGCCCGCGATGGGCCATGCCCAAAGTGATGTCTTCCACCCCACGCGAGGCCGCCCCTTCGATCAACTGATCGAGCAAGGGAATGATTGTTTCGCTTCCTTCGAGGGAAAATCTCTTTTGGCCGAGGTATTTCGTGTGCAGGAAACGTTCGAACTGTTCCGCCGAGATCAGCTTCCAGAGCATTTGCTTGCGAACCTCGACCGGGATGGGCTGCGAATCCACAAACTCCTGGCGAATCTGCTCCCGGAGCCAGCGCTTTTCTTCTTTGCTTTGAATATGACGGTACTCGATGCCGACCTTGCCACAGTAAGCCCGGCGCAGAATGTCGAGTATCTCGCGCAAGGAAGTGCTTTCAATGCCGGCCAGGCCACCGGTAACAAACTCGCGGTCCAGGTCCCAGATAGTGAGACCGTAAGTTTGAATGTCCAGTTCGGGATGATCCAGCATCGGCATCGCATGCAGCGGATCGATATCGGCAATCAAGTGCCCACGCACGCGATAGGCGTTAATCAACTCGATGACAGCGGCCTGTTTGAGCGACTGCTGGCGCGTTTCATCAGCTCCGGCTAGAAACGGATTGCGATCCATGGCCCAACGCAGCGGCGGATGCGGGATGCCCAGATCAGTGAAGATGTCGTCATAGAAACGATCTTTACCAGTCAACAGCTGGTGCACGCGGGCCAGAAACGCGCCGGACTCTGCGCCCTGAATGATCCGGTGATCGTAGGTGCTGCTTACTGTCAGCGCTTTGCTGATACCCAGTTGCGAGAGCGCTTCCGGGGCCATTGCCTGGTACTCAGCCGGATACTCGATGGCGCCGGTGGCGATAATCGCCGACTGGCCCGCCATCAGACGCGGCGTCGATGCGACCGTGCCGAGAGTTCCGGGATTTGTGAGAGAGATGGTTGTGCCCTGAAAATCAGAGACCTGCAACTTGCCTTCGCGCGCCTTGCTCACAACTTCATCATAGGCCGCAAGGAACTCGGGAAATCTCATCCGCTCCGCGCCTTTGATGTTCGGCACCAGCAAACTGCGCGTGCCGTCTTTCTTCTCCAGATCGATGGCGATACCGAGATTCACTGTCGCGCGCTTCACCCGCACCGGCTTTCCCGCACTCGCGTCAAAACCGTCGTTGAGCTGGGGGAATTTCTCGAGGGCGCGCACGATGGCCCAGGCAATCAGATGGGTGTAAGACGCTTTGCCGCCCTGGTTTTCCTGCAAGTGCTTGTTGATGATGCGGCGGTTCTCATCCAGTAACTTAACGGGAATGCGCCGCTGCGAAGTCGCCGTGGGAACGGAAAGACTGGCCTCCATGTTTTCGACGATCTTGAGTGCGGCTCCGCGAATTGGAAGCGATTCGGCGAGTGGCTCTGTTTGCGGCGCGGCCTTCGTGTCGGGAACGGCGGGGGCGGCCTTTGCCGGAGCTGGACGGGTAACGGCGGCACCGTTTCCTTCCCCTCGCCCATCGGCATGAGGCGACGCCGCGGCAGCAGATGGCGCAACAGCCGCTGCTGGCTCATGCGCGTGATCGCCCAGCAACTCCGCAAAGTACGCGCGCCACGACTCGTCCACCAATGCCGGATCGCTGCGGAAGCGGCCCAACAGTCCTTCGACATAGGTCGCGTTCGGACCAAAGTTATCGGCAATGATTTCCGACAGATCGGGATTCAGCTTGGTTGCCACTCTTACCTCGATTGAACGTTTCTGAATATTTGCCCAAGTCGGCCGCCTCTTCGTGAAGGAATCCCACGAAGAAAACTCGCAACCCGGGCACACTTGATTTCGAGTAATAGACTAGCACCTTCCGTGCCCGTTTGCATCCGGCATGGAATCGAGACGCAGCAGGAGCCTGGCGGTGGAAAATCCTCGAATTAAGACCGCACCAGTGCTATCTTAGGCGCCCAATCTGGACATTACGCATTCGTCAAAGCACCGACCAAATCTATGCAAAAATTTCGGACAAATTCACGCGCCGGTATGAAACCTGCGCTCTTTGGTGTCGTCATCTTAGGGCTCCTGGCGGCCGTGCTTACCAGCGGTTATTCCACCCCGCTCAATCGCCCGCTGACCACGGTCATCCTGGTTCGTCATGCCGAGAAGAAGACGGACGACCCAAATAACAAAGATCCCGATCTCAGCCTCGCGGGAGTCACGCGCGCGCAAGAGATTGCGAGGATGTTTGGCGCTTCTGGCATCACTGCCATCTATGCGACGCAATACAAGCGGACGCAGCAGACCGTGAAACCTCTGGCCGACAAACTGGGAATTGCGGTTACTCAGGTGGACGCGAAGAAGTCCGCGGAGGTCGTCAGCCAGATACGTTCGCAGAATACCGGCGGACTTGTCTTCGTAGCCGGCCATAACAATACTGTGCCGGAGATCATCAACGGCTTAGGTGGGCCAAAGTTGCCGATAATTCCTGAGACCGAATTCGATAATCTTTACGTGCTGACTATTACATCGGATGGGAAAGTGGACTTGCTGACACTCAAATACGGCAGCTCGATAGCAGGATCGCCTCCCGCACCGGGAACCAAAATGATGCAGTAGCACCGAAGTCGGCCCTGGTGAATGAGGGGCTTCGCCGCAGCACAGTGCGGGAAGGCTTGCCTTCCTTGGTGGACCACCAGATGCGCTGACAAGCTGAAATCGCTCACGGAAAGGGAAAGCCTTTCCGCACTGTGCTGCGGCCGAGCCGCCGCCGTCTTCCAGGGCATT